>CALSMK010000013.1 GCA_943787435.1 uncultured Flavobacteriales bacterium
CAATGGACATGTCGCAGAGATCACAGAGGTAGGGGTCATAGGAGAAGGGGCATTCCGTACCTGTGTCTCCGCCGGAAGTGGGGTCGTCTGCAGGGTAGCTGGTTCTCACGAGCTGGCCCCTGCTGACATGTCCTCCCACTGTGTGGCATGTTCCATCGGGAGAACACAATTTCAATTCAATGTCACTGGGGTAGCTGGGATTCCCAGATGGATCAAAGGGTGTTCCTCCTGAAAACGTGCATTCGGATGCGTTGTAATAGCCAGAGGGGTTGGCCATATTACAGAGTTCGCACAAAAAGGGGTCATTTTCCTGGTAAGGGCAGGGGACATTGGCAGACCCTTCCCAATCCATTTCCACGGTCACCGATTGGTGTGGTTCCCTCTGCGGAGAAAAGTCCGGTGTCTGCTCCCAATGCGGACAAGGGCTCCATTCATGGAGACTCGCGGTGGGTTGGCTGGTGCCGATCCATTGGGTGGCCCTGTTCATGATGTCGACCTCGAAGGGTTCGGGCTGACCGGCGGTGTGCGTGTTGGCTTCGCTCGTGCAATTCAAGGTGAAGTCCATCAGGTATTGGTTGCCCATCTGGAAGTTCGAGATGTAGCAGTAACCGGCGCCGCTTGGGGTGGGGAAATGCCGCCCGGCGGAGACCTCGTCCGCATCCATGCCCCATTCCGTATCCGAGGGCTTTTTCCAATTCAACGAGAGGGTCCCTGCCGAGCTGAACCTCCATGAGCGCAAGCGGATGGGGTAGATTTCTCCCGCGGTCATGTTCACGGTGCCGGTCAATTCGCCATGCACTCCCATGCCCGTGGCACTGGTCAGAACGGTGTCGCCGCCGATCAAGAGGTTGCAACCCCACCCTGAGGTGACGCTGAAAGTGTACTCTCACCTGTTTCCTGAGGCCGGAAGTAACCGTAGACCTGAGCGGCGGAATTGCTCGAGTAGTTGTTGGCGAAAAGGTTGTTGGTGAAGTCATAGGTGTGGGTGTAGGGGTAGGGTGCGGAGATGCCTTCGTTGTCCGCGTTGTAGATAATCTTCGGGGTTCCAGCCGGTCATGGCCGTCGAGAGGTATTGGTACTGGAACAGCAATTGCCCTTGCTTGATGTCCTCCCCTGCGAGCGGAGGCAGCAGGCCCTGCTCATCCCGGGCGATGAACTCCAATGTGTCGCTCTCGTCCTCGTTGATGACGATGTCGAGGTCGGTGCCTTCCGCGGGCTGGAAAACATGGCTCGGCACGTACGTGAGTTCGATGAGGAGCACACCGTCGTTTCCGAGGATGTCCGAGTAGGAGACTTCCATAGAGACCGAGCCTGTATATCCAGCATCGGGGGTGAAGGTGTAGTTGTAGTTTGGGTATTGGGGGTGATCGTAACTGATGCCACCGGTTAAGGAACCCGAAAGTGGGGAGCTGATGTTGATGAAGTCGATGGTGTCACTGTCGCTGATATACAGGTTGAACGCGCAGGGTTCATTTGGGCCGAGGCTCGTGGAGGCCACTTGCGCTGTGCTCTGCGCGGTCGTGTCTTCGGAAGAGTATGAGAGTCCGCTCGTGCTGCTGTAAACAGAGATGTAAGCGGGGTCATCGACAGGGGCGACGTCATACTCCAAGGTGCCGAGGAGGGGTGTGGTGAGCCCTGCGAAATTGGCCTGGTATTGGCAAGACCCCGAACCGTATTGGTTGTAACTCGGCGAGGCTTGAAAGGTGACTTCATTCGCCTCTACACTTCCGGAGAGGTTGAGCCAAGAGGGGCAGTTGTTCGTGGCGATGTAAGGCATGGCGTTGCCGCCATAAAAACCGATGTAGCCCGACCCACTTCCAGGAGTCTCTTCTTCTGTTGCGATGCTGATGGCCGGCATTTCCGGAGTGATGAAAGGGGCCATGGTAAATTGAATCGAGCCCATGGGTACTCCGCCACGGTTGTATTCCACCCAGAATGTCTCCTCTGGAAATTGCAAGCCGTTTAATGACCAATTCAGTTCCGTGTATCCCCCGGTAGCAAGGCCATCACCGTCCATGGCCATGTCAAAGGATTCGTAAGTAAAACTGAATTGACAGCACATGAGGCTATCGAGTGCGCCTGCGTTGTCGCTCAACAATGTGAAGGACACTTCAGGAGAAAGCGGGTATGTCAAGCTCCACGGTATGGTGAAGGTGCCCGATTCTTGCCCACCGACTTCCATGGGGGGGACATAAACTACATCTTGACCATGGGAGAGGATCGCACTGAAAAAAAACAGCGAGCAGCTCGCGGTGAGCTTGAGGAGACAGGCAAGTAAGCGCATGACGATTCGGTTGCCCCTAAATTAATTTCTTCGTTCGCGTGATGAACAAATCATTGTTGTTCATGGTGTTTTCCGGAGTTGCGCCCCCTTTCACTTTTCCTCAAAAACGTCATTAGTGTGACATACCGCATGTAATATTATTACCAATGGTCTTATAGGTTTATTGAGGACGTTTGCAAAATTTCTGCGGGTAATACTTAAGCTCCCTTTATGGTCGATTATTACACCGAATTTTCCCTGTTTTTCAGGTTGTGTACTGGTATTCTTCATGTTCAAGCGACCAGGATCAATGAGGCGATGTTAACGGTCACTGAAGTGGGTTTTTTTGAAACAAAGGAGGGCCGTTGATATGTTACCACAACACGCCCAAAACAGGGCCTTTCGTGGACTGGTGATTTGGCTTTAAGGAAACCCCTATTTTTGCACGGCGAAACTCCACTTTACATTAGAAGACCATGGCCACAAACCGCACCTTCACCATGATCAAGCCGGATGCTACCGGCGCTGGACACACCGGCAAGATCATTGACCGCATCATCGAGAACGGATTCACCATCAAGGCGATGAAGTGGACCCAGTTGACCCTCGCAGAAGCCCAAGCCTTTTATGCCGTGCACAGCGAGCGCCCCTTCTTTGGTGAGCTCACCGAGTACATGAGCAGCGGCCCCATTGTGGCAGCCATCCTTGAGAAGGACAATGCCATGGCGGATTTCCGCACCCTCATTGGTGCCACCAACCCCGCAGAGGCTGCGCCAGGAACCATCCGTGCGGACTTTGCAGAGAGCATTGCAGCCAATGCAGTGCATGGAAGCGATTCCGATGAGAATGCCGCCATCGAGGGCAGCTTCTACTTCAGCGAGCGCGAGCTCGCGTAATTTCGGCCCCATTTGCCTCCTTGACTTCGTGTCAGTTTGACACGATTTGACCGACCCCTCTGGTCGGCAGTACTTTCGCGCCCCAACCTCTTGACAGTGAGAGGAGGGCAAACCCAAGAATGACCATGGAAAAGATCAAGGTCCACAACCCGGTCGTCGAGCTCGACGGCGATGAGATGACCCGCATCATCTGGCAATTCATCAAGGATCGCCTCATCCTGCCTTACCTCGACGTCGAGCTTCTTTATTACGATCTCGGCATCGAGAAGCGCGATGAGACCAACGACCAGATCACGGTCGACGCAGCCGAAGGCCATCAAGAAGCACAGCGTGGGCATCAAGTGCGCCACCATCACGCCCGACGAACAGCGCGTGGAGGAGTTTGACCTCAAAAAGATGTGGCGCAGTCCCAACGGTACGCTCCGCAACATCATCGGGCGGTACGGTTTTCCGCGAGCCCATCATCATGAAGAACGTGCCACGACTGGTGCCGGGTTGGACCCAGCCGATTGCATTGGCCGCCACGCGTTTGGCGACCAGTACAAGGCCACCGATGCCGGTGATCAAAGGCAATGGCAAGCTGACCATGACGTTCAGCCCAGACGGGGGAGGGGAGCCACCGAATGGGAGGTCTACAAGTTTGAAGGTGCGGGGCGTGGCCATGAGCATGTACAACACCGATGAGAGCATCTAGGGTTTGCCCGGAGCTGCATGAATCAGGCCTTGTCCAAGGGCTGGCCCTTGTACCTCTCCACCAAGAACACCATCCTCAAGGCCTATGACGGCCGGTTCAAGGACATGTTCAGGAGGTGTTCGATGCGGAGTTTAAAGCCAGTTTGATGCAGCGGGCATCACCTATGAGCACCGCTTGATCGACGACATGGTCGCTGCGGCCATGAAGTGGAACGGCGGCTTCGTCTGGGCGTGCAAGAACTATGACGGCGATGTGCAGTCCGACACCGTGGCGCAGGGCTTTGGCTCGCTCGGTTTGATGACCTCAACCCTGGTCACGCCCGATGGCAAAACCATGGAGGCCGAAGCCGCTCATGGAACGGTTACCCGCCACTACCGCCAGCACCAACAGGGCAACAAAACCTCCACCAATCCCATCGCCAGCATTTTTGCTTGGACCCGTGGTTTGGATTTCCGGGGCAAGCTCGATGGCAACGATGCCCTTCGCAACTTTGCTCAAACGCTGGAGCAAGTGTGCATTGATGTGGTCGAGGGTGGTCGCATGACCAAGGACCTGGCTTTGTTGATTCACGGCAAGGACATGACGCAAGAACATTGGCTCACCACCGAGGAATTCCTCGATGCCATTGATGGAGAGCTCAAAGGCCGCATGGCTTAAGGGCGATCAGCAAATCAAACGAAAAGAGGCCCTTCGGGGCCTCTTTTTTATGCTTCTAGTTTTTTCAAGCAAAGCATAAGGTCTTCAAACTCCAAGTCGAGGGCGTCCCACTTGGCTTGGAGACCATCTTGGTCCAATGTTCGCAATGCGTATTCCAAACTGAGTGCACCCCATTGTTGCAATGACGGACCCAGTGCATGTCGGGTGTCTGAAATGGTGTCCATGTCTCCAGACGAAACGGCTTTTGTGAGTTTTTCTTGACCCGTTTCAAATGTGCGAATGGTGATGGCGACAAACTCCTTCCAGTCTTCAGAAGCTTCTCCAAATAGACCTTTGAAGTAAGTGGGGTCAAATTCTGTTTCAGTCTTGCTCATGGATGTATTCAATCAAAAAAGCCTTCATTTGCTGGGGGGTGATGGGCTTGGTGAGAACCCCTTTGAACCCCAATTCCAAATACGATGCCTGGTCACCTTCGCTGCCATTTGCGGTAAAGGCATGAATGGGGACGGGTTCCAAGTCCAACGCTTGGATTTTATGAAAGGCTTCAATTCCATCCATGTTGGGCATTTGAATGTCCATGAGGATGATGTCAAATTTTTGCTTCTGTACCAATTGAATCGCTTCCATGCCACCGTTGGCCATCGTCAACTGGACGTCCCACGTTTTGCACATGGCTTTCATCACCATTTGGTTGGGCATCATGTCTTCGACATAGAGCAATCGAATCTCGGATATTTTTGAAGGGTCGTCATTCGAGTGTTTCGCGGGGGCAGTCTTCTCTTGAGAAGTGATGGGGACATAGATCTCAAATTTGAAGGACGAACCTCGGTTGGGTTCGCTTGAGATTTGCAATTCTGAGTCCATCAAGGTCAGCAGATTCCCAACAATTCCAAGGCCCAACCCTGTCCCGCCAAATTGCCTCGAAATTCCTGTGTGCGCCTGGTGAAATGGCTGCAGAATGTGAATGAGGTTCTCCTGGGAAATGCCAATTCCAGTATCCCGGACTTCGAATCGGATCAGGGCCCGATTGTCTTGGGTTTCGGACTCAACAATGAGTTCGACCTCGCCTTTTTCGGTGAATTTGAACGCGTTGGACAACAAATTGGAAATGACTTGATTCAAGCGCACCGTGTCCAACATCACGGCTGTGCCATTGCAACCTTTGATCGTTTTGATGAATTCAACGTTGGGGTTCCTTTTTTCTTGGTCCACCCGAGTCAGGCCGTCTAAATATTGAGCGAGGTCAGTAGGGACGGGGTCCAATGTCAGTTTTCCAGCTTCGGCTTTGGCGAAATCCAACAAGTCATTGACCAAGCTGAGCAAATGCCTAGACGACGAGCGAATGTTGGCCGCGTATTCGAACTGCTCGTTTAAATCTTTGTCATTGTTGAGCAATTCTGCCAGAACGATGATGCTGTGCAAGGGCGTTCTGATTTCGTGGCTGATGGTGGCCAGGAATTCATCTTTGGCTTTGAGTGCAGCCTCCAACTCTAATTGAATGTCCTTGAGCTGGGAAATGTTGAATCCGTAAGTCAGCAGGAGGTTTTCTGTGCCCACGGAAAATTTGTGCCTTCCAATGAGGAATTTTTCGGGCTTCCCGTTGACCTCGAAGATGCGTTCCACTTTTTTGACCTGTTCGCCGTTGTAGCCTGCCCGGTCCAGTGTGATGCTCTCTTGAACCCAGTCTGCGGTGAACACCTCGTGCTCGTTTTTGCCGATTACCTCTTCTCGGACTTGTCCAAGGACTTCACAGGCGTAATCATTGATGAACGTAAATTGTAGTTTTTCGTTCTTCAAGCTGGCCATCATGGGCAAACCGTTGAGCAGGGTGGCGTTGAGTTCTCGCTCTCTTTCCAGAGCTACAGTGAGCTGTTTGGATTCGGTGATGTCTCGAATGAAGCTGGAGAACACGACCTCATTGTTGATTTGGACCTGGGTGATGTACAAAGCGATGTCAAAGACTTCACCGTTTTTTCTCAAGCCTTGAGTTTCAAAGGTTTGATTCATCACTGGACCATGCCCTGTTGAATGGTAATTGTCCATTCCGTTGTTGTGGGCGTCCCTGTGTTTGTGCGGAATGATGAGGTCCGAGAGCTTTTGTCCGACGGCCTCTTCGCGAGACCAGCCAAAGATGCTCTCAGCCTTCCGGTTCCACTCCATGATTTTGGATTGACCGTCTGCCAAAATCATGGCGTCTAGGGCCGATTCAATCACGCTTCCAAACAGGTTTTGGCTGTCTTGGAGATCTTCAAACGTCTTCCTCAAGTCTTGGGTTTGCCGCTGAATCTCTTTTTCCATGCCGCGGGTCAGTTCGGCATTGGTTGTTCTCTGTTCCAACAGGCCTTTTCGCAGTTGTTCCAAGGCGATGTTGAGTGAACGAATTTCTCGAATGTTGGACTTGTTTATGATGGGGAAGTCCAATGCGCCTTGGCCCAAGTTTTCAGCTGTAGATTCAAGTTTTATCAAGGGTTTGGCTACTTGAACCCGCAAGAAGAAATTGAGGAGAAGCACTCCCGCCATGACCACCACCAAGCCCAAGTAGAGCGGCAAGTTGAGCTTGAACAATTCTTCAATGATGAAGTCCTCTGATCCTTTGATTAAGACCTTCCCTTTGAGCCCTTCTGATGAGAACGGAGCCTCCACCATCAGGGGACTTTCTTGCGACCGGAGTAATTCTTCGGTTGTCAACCCGATGGGAATGCTCACCAGGTTTGAGTCGCCATCAAATAAAATCCCCCCAAACTCCAAATTCTCTCGGTCTCTGATGAGCTCGAAATAGCGGTCTGCAGAGGCGATATCGTTGTTGGAAAGTGCAATTTCAATGGCCAAAGCCACCGTCTCCGCAATCAATTGAAGTTCCTCTTTCTGAAAAGTGATCAGGCTGTTTTCCTGCTGTTTGGGCGTGTACAGGCCCACTACACCAGTTAGCAATGCCGCCATAATCAGAAACGGCCCCCAAATTCTGGGTGCCAATGAGTTGCTGAGCTTCATTGGATTTGCATCCGGAATTCTTCTGGGCCTTCGGTAAAGTGCAGGATTCCAACGGCCCCCTCGTGGTTTGTGACATAACGAATGATTTCTATCTCATTGGCCACGAAAACAGGTGCGTTCGCCCTGCCTTGAAACACCAGAGAAAGCCAGTGTTTTTGATAATCAAATCCATCGGAGTCCAAGGCCCAATTGGCCGTTTTTTCGAAGGATTCGGTCTTGTTGAAAGGCAAGACCACGGTCACCGGTTTGTCGTTGTCCCAAAAAGAGCGCTCTCCGATGAAGATGTCCTGGATTTGCTCGGTTTGCCACTCATCTGCGCCGGTTGAATTGGCGATGACAATGGGTTCTTGGCCACTTACAGAAAGCGCGCCAAATAGAAAGAAAGGGAGGAGCCAGTTGCGCATCAGAAAAGGCAATAGGCAATGCGCAACTTCAATTCTGTGTTTTCGCCTGACGAAATTTCTCGTCCTGGCGCACTTGAATTGCGTTCAATTTGTACTTGGGTTTTCAGCAGTGGGCTGAACTCGTGCTGCCAGCCCAGTCCAGCGCGCGTGAGCTGATTGGATTTGATGTGCAAGTCTCTCTCTTCATAGTCCGTTCGGTCGTAGATGACGTAAAGCCGGTCGCGCTTGCTGATCTTGTATCCCGCGTAAACAAACAAGGTGGTGTTCGCTGACTTGCCCAAGGTGTCCAACCCTGCTGTGAGCTCAGGATCATTGCCTTCACGAAGTTCAGTGCTGTTGAGGGTGGCCTCGAATAAAACTTCCCATTTCTTCTTGTTGTGGTAGACGCTGAAATTGTAAAATTCAAAGTCCAAGTCCACGGGATGCCAGTTGGCTTCACCAACGCTGTAATGGAAGGGGCCTGAATGTCCTGCGTGAGATCCAGCTTCGTTTTCGAACAACACATCGCGGTACGCACTGAGGCTAATTCGAGTCCGCTTGGCTGGCCTGATGTGAATGGCTGCAGTGATTGATTTCTGGAAATTCTCGTCTTTGAGGTCATTGGATGTCACCCCCATTTCCAATGACCAAGTCGTAGCCAAAGTTGAGTTTGCCAATGTTCTGCCCTTGCAACCGAAGTCCGAGGGTGTGAATGGGAATGCTGATGCCAAAGGATTGTGGGCGATCAATGGTGGGGAAGAACAACCGTCCATGGTGATAGACATCATTCCAGTAGTTGACTGGAGTGTGCATTTTTCCCACGATGATGCTGAGCCACTCGCGGTGCTCATACTTGATACGGGCACGTTCAATGCTCACTTTATAGGCGGCACCAGAGTGTCCCATTCCGTCGGACGGGCCGACCACAGTTTCACTCAAAAAAGCGAAGCGGGGAGCGATTTTACTTTGAACAAAAAAATCGTGTTCTCCCAAACTGAATTCGCTGCTTGGATTTTTGTCTTGAAGCGAGATGTTGGAGGTCATGTGTCCAAACAGCTGCATCTGTGTGACCGGTTGCTCCTGAGCCAAGGAACATGCCGAGTAAAGGGTAAGAATGACCAAAGGGGGCCACCTCAAAAAGCCAAGGTTTGACATGTATTAAAGGTACGTGATAGCGGTGTGGGAAAGTTCCGAACCCTTTCTTCGAATCGTGGACTCCTTGAGGGTGGTTGACCAAAGTCATGTTGGTATGGTGACAATCGTCACTTCCTCTTTCAAATTGTCCTGATAGTTTGCGGTTCCCATGGCTGAACTACGCAGGCGAACTTGGCTCTCCAACATTTGGGGGGCTTTATTGGGCACAGCTCTGTTTTATGCCGTGCTTTTCTTGCTTTTGTTGACAGGAACACTTGGGTTTAGCGGACTGCCTTCTTGGTCGGAGTCCGCTGGAGTTTTTGGTTTTTTCTTCGCAGTCAGGTGGGTGTCCAAGCGACCCTTGCCCTAACGGCACAATCCTTCTCGAGGTTGAGTCGTGCCAGATCCCCAAGCCCTTTTTTAGTCTGAATCAGAGGAGGAGCCCACGTTGCGGTTGAACGGCAGCCCCATTTGGTACCGGATGTTGTCGCTCTGCGCCGGGTCGGTGATGTCGAGCCCGTAGACCACATCGGCGGTGTCGCCATACACGAACGTCCCGAACAGCCGGTCCCAGATGCTCAGCACGTTGCCGTAGTTGCGGTCCGTCCACGGCACCTCGTGGTGGTGGTGGAACTTGTGGAGGTTGGGCGTCACCACGATCCAGCTCAGCGCCTTGTCCAGCCCCAATGGCAACGCCACGTTGCTGTGGTTCCAGTAGGTGAAGAAGACGGTCACGATGCGGTAGAACCCGTAGAACGCCACCGGCGCCCCAGTCACGATCACGCCGATGAGTGCAAAGGTCTCGCGGCACACGAAGTCGATGGGGTGGTGGCGCGTCCCGGTCGTCACGTCCACGTGGGTGTCGCTGTGGTGCACCATGTGCAGCCGCCACATCCACTTCCAGTTGTGCAGCAGGTAGTGGACGGTGTACTGGGCAATGAGGTCCAGCGCCATCACCGTCACCAGCAGCTGCAGCCAGAGCGGCATGGCCACCCAGTTCAGCAGCCCAAACCCGGTCGCCGCCGTCCACTCGAACAGCCCCACGGCCGCCGCCCCAAAGGCCACATTGATCACCATGGTGGTCGCCAGGAAAGTCAAGTTGGTGCGCGTGTGCTTCCAACTGCGGAACCCGCCGCGAAACAGGGGCCGCACCGACTCCACGATGAGGTTGGCCGACATGCACACGACGATCCACCCCAGCTTCTGCCAGGCCGGCATCGCCTCAAAAAACGAAAGGAACTCCTCCAAACTCATGCCACCAATCTACACCGCACGTTCACACCTTGTTGCCTGCGGTCCACAGCAGTCCCCTTCAGTCCTTCACGCACCACTTGGAGTTGAGTGTGAACGGGTCGTGTCGTCGTTGGAAGGTGCGAGGAAGCGGGGGTGGAAGTTGAGGAGGTGGGCCTCCTCTTGGGCGCGGGTGAGCGAGGTGTAGAGCCAGCGAAGCCAGTCCAGGTCGACCATCTCTTCGGTGAGGTAGCCTTGGTCCACGACGATGGCGGGCCATTGGCCGCCCTGGCTCTTGTGGGCGGTAACGGCGTAAGCGAATTTGACTTGGAGGGCCTGGGTGCAAGGATCTTGCTTGGCGGCCTCGGCGATTTTGCGCTTGCTGCCGAGGTGGCTGTAGTCGAGCATGACGTCTTCGAACAGCGTCTTCATGCGGGCGCCGGGCAGGCTGGGACCGTCCACGTGCAGCGCATCCAGCATGATGCTGGCCTCGAAACTCGGCGCATTGGGGAAATCCTCCATTTTCAGGTCGGCCGTGGCGTAGCGCAATCCGTAACGTTCGAATCGGCGCACGATTTTTTGCACCACAAGGGTGTCACCGTTGGCGATGAGGTCGGTGGGGTAGGCGTCCTCGTCTTTGAGCCAATGGTAGTTGTTGCGGACAACCATGAGGCGGTCGCCGGCATCGAGTTCTTCTTCGCGCCAGAGGATGCGCCTCCGGATTTGCTCATTGAAATCGTTGGCCCTGCGGTTGCTTCGGGTGATCACGACCACGTTTTGCTCTCCATGCCGGTGGTGCAAATCGTCCAAGAGTTCGGCGAGGTCATTTCCCGTGGCGATGTGCAGGTCGGGGTAGGCTTCGGTGCTGAACTGGGGAAGGGGGGCTTTGACGTCTTCGGGAAGGTCCTTGGCCAGAGCAATGTCTTGCCGCAGGGCGTGTGCGTTGGCGAGGATGCCGCTGTCGAGTTCTTGACGCACCACGTCGTCGAGCGCACGCTCTGCGAGGGTAAGGTCGAATTCCCGCGCGAGTTTGGGCCCGTCGAGGGCTGGGGAGATGGGGCTGCCAACCGGGGGAAGCTGGGCGTCGTCTCCCACCAAGATGATCCGGCTGCCCGGGGCCTGCAGACAGAAAGAGAAAAGGTCGGCCAAGAGGTCTCGGTAATGAAATCCTGCCCCAGCAGCACCGGACTGCCGAAGTCCGCTGTCGCGTCCGATCATGGACGCCTCATCCACGATAAAAACCGCGCCCTTTCGTGTGTAGGGGGCAATGCTGGCCGAAGTGCCACCATCAGCGGTGGCCTTTCGGAGGTAGATGCGGCGGTGAATGGTGCTCGCTTGTACGCCGGCATAACGCCCCATCACTTGTGCGGCACGACCCGTTGGAGCCAGCAATTCAACAGGTCGCCTGAGGTCTCTCAGGACTTGAACCAAGGCGGCCATGGTGGTCGTTTTTCCTGTTCCGGCATAACCGCGAACCACCAGGCAGCATTTGGGCTGCGGGCTCACTAGAAATCGCCCCAAAGCATGGAGCAGCGCAGTTTGACTCGCGGTAGGGGCGTGGGGGAAGGCCGCCCTCAGTCGGTCTTCTATATCGTCGGACAGTGGAGAGTTGTTCACGCGAGACGGCAAAGTAACGGCCTTCGGGGTGGCGGTACGGGAGGTATTCCTTAGTTTCGCCAAGCTTGATTCGCACCTATCCGCGCCCACGAGCATGAACGATTCGAACGAAACTTACCAGAAGCTGCTGTTCTTGGTCCGCAGCCACAGCTTTAGCCTCATCCTTTTGGGCGCTGGCCTCGCATGGACCGTGATGTACATCCGCTCTGTGATGGCCTCCACGGACACCGCAGACTTGAGTCAGCCAACAGACATGTTGTATGCTGGACTGGCTCTGATATTCAGTGGCATTTTGGCCATGCCTGTGGTCTTGGACCGCATCCCTCAATCGGCCTACCGGTTGATGCTGGTGTTCGGGGTCACCGCCGCCGCCTATTTCTTCTTCGCCTCCACCAATTCGGTGCTCGACGAAGAGAAGTTTCAATTTGATCAAGCCAAAATCAATGCAGTGACCATTCAACGCTTGACCGACATCCGAGATGCGGAAGTGGCGTACAAAGAGGTCAAGGGGGAATTCACGGACAGCTTTGATACGCTGCTGGCTTTCATCGGAGCTCCATTGGTGCCATTGAACTTCAGCATCGGCTCTTTTCACGACACGCTCCCTGAGGCCCAGTCTTACGAAGAGGGTTTCGTCGTGAAGCGTTCTGATGTGCCTGGTTTGGCCGCCGAGTATGGTTGGACTGAAGAGGCCATGCTCGATAGCATCACAGCTGACGCACTGAGTTATAAAGTCAGAGACACCTTGTACACTTCTTTTTATGCCGAGAATTTTGCGGATGAGAAGCGAGTGTCCAAAAAACTTCCGCCTGTGAACCTGGACTCTTTGACGTTCAGCCCTGCCACGGGAGTGAGGTTTGCGATTGACACAACGTACGTGAATCAAAGTGGTCTGCGCGTGAGTGCGATCAAGGTTCAGGATCCCACTCCGTTTGGCAAACCCAACGTCAAAAAGGACACGCTCCGATTTGGTTCGCTGGACGAAGCCCATACCGATGGAAACTGGCGCCAATAAGGGCCAGCTCGACTTTACGTTGACGGCATTGGAAGGAGGGCAAGACCTTCCTCCTGGTGCACACCCCCTTTGGGTTTACGATGAAGGCCCAATGGTGCGCTGGCTGCGCACGACAGAGGATGGATCAGCCTTGGTGGAAGCCGGGATTTACACTTGGAAGTCTCTGCCCGGTTCGGCCCGGTTGGACGAACAAGACGCTTGGCTCAAAGACCGCCTTCAAAACGAAGCTGCTGGCCAACTGGCTTGGATGACAGAAGGAGCCGCCACTTTGGTTCCTGAGCCATTGAGAGACAAGGCGGACGATGTGGATTGGTTGGAGGCAGAAACGGGTCTCAGGCATCTGGGAACGGTGTCCGAGGCTGTTTCGGGATCGCCCTATGTGGTGGTTCACGCTCCAGATCACGGCCTTAGGCAACGCATTTCTAAGCAAGTGCCCAGGGTGGTGTTTCGCCACCCCCGTGCGGTTTTGGCCGAGGGGTTTTTGCGGGAAGAAAGGGGCAGAGACCGCTCGGCCTTGGGGGTCCATTTGGGCCGATCAGGCGTGGATTTGGTCCTGTCTGTGAAAGGCCAGTTGCAGGCCTCGGTTCACCACTCCGTAACCTCGCCAGAGGACGCCGTGTACCGGTCGGTTCATTTGCTTCACGCCATGGGCTTGGATGCAAAGATTCCAATTCAAATCAGCGGTTGGGTCAAGCCCTCAGGGCCTGTCCATCAATCTTTCCAACGTCATTTTGAGAAGGTGGATTTGCACTATGGTCGGTTCATCCCCGCATTGGGGGAGGTGACGGGCCTTCACCGGCAGCAGTTTCTGCCCTTGATTCAACTCATCCGTTGCGCATAATTGGAGGCAGCTTAAAGGGGCGACGGTTTTCGCCACCCCGTCATTTTAAAGGACGGCCAACCACCGATTTTGGTCGGGAGGGCCTGTTCAATTTGTTGCGCTCAAGATTGGAGCTGGATGGTTTGGAAGCGTTGGATTTATTTGCAGGCTCAGGCGCGGTGTCTTTTGAATTGGCGAGCCGAGGTGCGGTGAGCGTGACCTCCATCGAACAGGACGGGGGCTCATGCAAATACATGATGCATCAAGCCAAAGACTTTGAATTGGATGCCATTCGGGTGGTCCGTGCCGATGCTTATGCGTTCTTGTCTCGGGCGATGACCCAATTTGAACTGGTGTTTGCAGACCCACCTTACACCGACCCTCGTTTGGAAACTTTGCCCGCATTGATTCGCGAATCGGGCCTTGTGGCCAAGGGTGGATTGTTTGTGTTGGAGCACGGAGACAAATCCGATTTCAGTGAAATAGAAGGATTTGTGGAAATGAGGAAGTACGGTCACGTGCATTTCAGTTTCTTTGATTTTCATGCAGAACCTGAATCTTGACGGAAAGCGCCGGGCTGTTTTCCCCGGATCATTCGACCCCATTACACGGGGGCACGAGAACATCCTCCGTCGGGCGGCCGGTTTGTTCGATGAAGTTGTGGTGGCCATCGGCATCAACCACGACAAGAAATCCATGTTTCCTTTGGAGCAAAGAATGGCTTGGTGTGAGGACACTTTCGCGGATTTGCCCAATGTGAGGGTGGCGAGCTTTGAAGGACTTACCGCTCATTTTTGCGCCGAGATCCAGGCGGGTTGGTTGATTCGAGGCGTCCGCAATGGTGGCGACTTCGAATATGAGCGCACGATTGCGCAAATGACCAAATACCTCGACGACGAATTGGAGACCATGATTCTTTTCACGGATCCAGAGCATGCGCCAATCTCGAGCAGCGTGGTTCGAGACATCGTACACCACGGTGGGGACGTTGCCCGTTTTGTTCCTGATGCGGTGGACCTCCGGGCTTCAAAAAATGGATAAGGAAAGCGGAAGCTTGGCCTTTAATTGGGTTTGTTTGCTCGCTGGTTGGGTGTTGCAAGGATTTGTCGTGACCTGTTCTGGTCAGGAGGCGGATCTCGTTCGGGTGCAATTCGAGTCACCGTCTCTAGCAGGCATGTCGTTCGTTTTGAGCGAAGAATGGCCCCTTTCAGGCACGAGGGTTCCACTCATGGTGGGACGCGTTGGCGAGGATGAGACCATTGAAATGGCCTGGTCTGACGATGGTCAACTGCACCTTTTGACCTTGGAGTGCGGAGGTGCAGTGTGGTCCATTCCTGTTTGCGGTGAATCCCCATCAGGCGACACATTGTTGGTCCCTGAGCGGGGCGGAGGTCCGTTTTCCTCGCGCCGTGGAGCCATCAAAAATGGACCAAATGATGAGCCCCGCGTGGCCACGAGCGTGGATGCGTTCATGAGAGATTTGGAAGGCCTTCGAGTCCGATGGGGGGTGGAGTTTCAGCGTTCTAGGCTCATGGATACAGGTCACGATAGGGAACACGTGGCGTTGGTGTTGGGTGGGCCTATTGATGGTTCTGGGGAAGTGTCTTCCGAGGTGGATTCCATCATGGCTGTTCTGCAAACTGAATTGACGTTGGCCCTTGAGCAGCATTCGAAGGGAATGCCTGAGTCCGTGCAATCTCATTTGAGGGCGGTGGGTCTTTCGTTGCAAATCGAGCTCGACCCAGACAGTTTGGCTGCATTCAAAGAGTCCTGGGCAACAGGCCCGGCGCCCCGCCCTTCCGATGCAGCGGCATTGGAAAGGTTTAAGTTGGGGGCCAGTCTGTTTGCCCGCACAGAGGCGTTTTCTGATGACCAACTTCTGTCCCATAAAAAAGCGTTGAATGAAGCAGATTTTGAGGCTTTGATTGAAACCACAGGCGCATGGTGGGGTGGGCCCGATGCCGATAAAACAGCGGCTTGGTTTTTGAACCGTCTGGGTGGAGATGCTTTTGGTGTCAAATCCTCAGGTCAGCCCTTTGCCTTGCGCCAATGGCCTTCCGGATGGACCTACGGTTTGGACCGGCTTCAAGAACACCCCACTTATGGAGAAGAGTTCGAGCTGTGGTGGGCCAATGAAATACGCGAACCGTCATTGCCTGGCGAATGGAGGTTGTTCAATGTCCGCGAGGAATTGGTGCACCTGAAAGACGTCGTGGGTTCTGGACCTGCCGTTTGGATGTGGTTGGATGCCAGTGCACCCTCGACGACCATTCAGCTCCGGGTGTTGGAGCAGATGCTGGCCAGCCGTGACGGGCGCAAGCTCAGCCGGAATTGGCAGTGGATCGTCGCAGATGCGGGGTCCGATTTTGAAGCTTTTGAGGCCCTGTTCAAAGCGGTTGCCGATCGGAGCGGAGGCCTTTCGAAAATGCCGTTTGATATGGTTTTTGCCGGTGGCGATGCGCAGTGGACCAGAGCCTTTGACGTGCATTCACTTCCAGCCATGCGTCATCACGGAAGGGACTTGACGCCCATTTCGGGCAGGGTCCCTTTGCCAGGGCCCGACCTCATGCGATGGCTCTCCAAAGGGCCATGAGCCGGGCAATGTTGCCAAAAGCTTGGGGCTCCATGCCCTTCACTTCTTCTTTGGATGCCCATCGGACTTGGGTGATGCCCTCTTCGGTCTGAGGAATGAGCGCTGTGTTTTCAGAACCGGGCTTCACCGTCATGCTGTACCAGTGGGTGACCTTCATCAGGCTGTCTCCAGGGCCATAAATGTGCTGAGTCTTTGCAAAGGGCTGGCCCACTAAGGGCATGGGAATGCCACATTCTTCATGGACCTCGCGCGCTGCGGCTTCATCGAGTGACTCTCCGGCCTCTACTTTTCCCTTCGGTAGGTCCCAATGTCCGAGCCGATGGATGCAAAGCAGGCTGCCATTGGGATGGGTGAGGAGCCCTCCGGCCGCATGCACATCGGTGGTGTGTGCGCACAAAAGGGTCCAGGCCTCTTCGATTTGGTCGCAAACCCACCAAGCGTGAGCGGCATTTCCAATGCATTCAGGCACACTGGGCATGTCCTGATTTGGAGCCCTCTGGAGGACGGTTGCGCCCGGATCTGGCTTGCATTGAGAATCGGCCAATGTCAAACGCTGTGCGCCGTAATCCACGTCATACCTTCGTGCCATGTCTCTGTCTCTGGATGAGCGCCGAAAAGTAGCTGAATCGCTGCTTCGCATCAAGGCGATTCAATTGGCTCCCGAATCGCCCTTCACTTGGGCTTCAGGTTTGCGGTCTCCCATTTATTGTGACAACCGAATGGCGTTGAGCCATCCTGCTGTCCGAACCCACATTCGCCAGCAGCTTTGCGCGGTGGTCGAGGAGCGCTTCGGCAAGCCAGACATGATTGCTGGCGTGGCGACTGGAGGCATTGCTTGGGGCGCATACGTGGCGCATGAATTGGGACTTCCTTTTTGTTACGTTCGCGGAGAAGTGAAAGGCCACGGAAAGGGCAACCGGGTCGAAGGTGACCTGGGCAAAGCCAGAAATGTGGTGGTCATCGAGGACTTGGTGAGCACAGGCAAGTCCAGCTTGTCGGCCGTGGATGCGTTGCGAGAAGAGGGGGCTAGAGGTCAAAGGAATGGTGGCGATTTTCACCTATGGTTTTGACTTGGCCACTGAAAATTTCAAGAAGTCGTCCTGCGATTTGGTCACGCTCAGCGACTATTCAACGCTAATCGCCGAGGCGGAGCAGCGCGAATACTTGACGGGCCCTCAAGCCGAGGCTTTGATTTCTTGGAGGGAAGACACTGCGGCCTGGAGTGAGCGCTTCACTGCAGGAGTCACCAGTGCCAGCTGACATGACAGAAATCCGCAGCCAAACGGTTCAAGTGGGAGCATCGGCCGATGAATTGCGGATGCACTTGTTGGACCTGAAGAACCTAGAGCCTTTGCTGCCCCAAGACAAAGTCAAAGGGTTTGCGGGAACGTCTGAACAGGTTTCTTTTAAAATTCAAGGCGGTCTCGAGATCCGATTGACCAGAACAGCTTCCGCCTTTCAAGACGGTGTTCTGCGCCTAAAGGGAGGAGGTGCCCCGTTTGAGTTTCATTTGGACCTTCAAGTCAAAGAGGATGGAGACGGAGCGGAGGCTTCTGTGGTCTGTCAGGCGGACTTGAATCCCTTCATGCGGATGATGGCACAAAAGCCATTGGAGTCTTTGTTCAGACACATTGCGGGTCAAGTGGAGGAGAAGTTCGGCCAAGGCTGACGTCAGGATCGACTTCCTTGGAGTGTTAAGAAGGCTCCATTCCCAACCAGCCCACTTCCCCAGGGGCATAGCACTGCTGGCCAGAGGCGTCCAAAACACATATTTTCCCTTGTAAATCGATGGACTCGAGGATGCCTCGGATCTCTTGACCATCCAATTGCCAGCGTTGTGCCTGACCCCAGCCGAGGAGGCGTTCATGGTATTGCTGCAACAGGATTTTAGGAGAATTGAGTTCAGCTAGGCGCAGATTCAATTGGTTCAAGACGTGGGTCCGGGTGATGTCCAACTGGGATTCGAGGTTGTGGGTGTCGTCCAAAAGCGATGTGGCATTGGGGTAGGGAGGGCGGCCTCCCATGTTCAAGCCAATGCCAACCACCGAGGAAGCCCAATGGTGACCTCTCCAACTGTTTTCGATCAGGATTCCCCCTGCTTTTTTTCCGCGAAGCATAAGGTCATTGGGCCATTTGATTTCCCATGGGCCCCCTTCTATTTTGGGGATGGCCTTCTCAACGCCCTCCAAAACGGCTAAGCTCACTGCGAGGTTCAAAGCAAATGGGCAGGCTGATGGAAGGGAGTCGGTCAAGACCACGCTCATGGCCAGATCCATTCCCTTTTGGCCATGCCATGGACGCGATTGTTGGCCTCGGCCAGCAGTTTGGTGCGGTGTGGTGAACACCAAGCGGTGTCCATTGGAAGCTGAATTTTCACCGGGTTTGTTGAGCCAGCGGTGCGCGGCAGCATTGGTGCTGTCCAGTTCCGGCCACTCAACGACCCGCCAAGGAGGCAAGTCATTCATCCTTCCATCACCTCCAAAGGGGTCTGACCAAGAAGAGGGTGTGTTCAGATGCTCCACGGTGGCTATTTTAGCGCGCCTTGAAGGATACGAATAAACCGATTGATCCGCGTACATACGCGATGGCCCCTCGAGAGGGGCGCGAGCGCCTAGCCGGCCCGACCACCGATGTGCTGGTGACCTCCATTGTTGAGGGCATACAGGAGGTGAAGGGAGCCAACATTTGTTTGGTAGATTTTAGTCAGATTCCCAACAGTGTCGCGGCGCGGTTTGTGATTTGTGAAGGGCAGTCCAATACCCAAGTGGACGCCATTGCGCGAAGCGTGGAGGAATTCACCGAGAAGCAGCACGATGAGTCGCCTTGGTCCAAACAGGGACTCAGGAACAGTCAATGGGCCCTGTTGGATTATGCCGATGTGGTGGTCCACATCTTTCACAAGGACTATCGGGCCCATTACGGCCTTGAAGAGCTTTGGGCCGATGCTGAACAGCAGTTTTTGCCAGAGCCCACATCCAAAGGTCCAGACCCAGAGGATTACCCGGAGTACTGACTCAGTTGTACATGACCACTGAATAGGCGTGAACCAAGGCCATCGCCATGGTCAAAGCGGACAGGATGATGTGGAAAGGCAAGTATCTTTTGGTGAGGTTTTCGCCCTCCAGAAGGGTGCCGAAATGGCCCGATACCAGCAAAGTCAGGGGCAAAACTCCCAGCATACCCCAGCCCAATTGTACGCTGTGGGCAAGCACCGCGAATGGAAGGAGCAGGGCAATGCGCAAATGCCAGTCGATCCATCGCCCCCATTGGCTTCCCGACTTTTGAAAAATGGACCTTCCCAAGGTCAGCCCCCATTGAAAGACAAGCATGGCCATCACAATGGCCCCGCTCCAGTTTCTGTAACGGGGATTCAACTGGAATTCAAAAACGCTCCAAAGCGCAGCATCGAAATGCCAGGCCACGCCGAACCAAATGACAACCAATGCCCCGATGTATCGAATGGCGGGTTTCATGGGGTGCTTGCGCTGGAGATGAATTCGGCAAGCAAGTGTGGTCCGACCAAGTCATCAATGCTGTCTCTGAGTGTCTGATGATTGGGAATGAAAAGCCCGTCTTTCGGCCACTGCTCTCCGATGCCGGGTTGTTTTTGGGCCTCCAAATGATTCAGTTCATCCAGGTACGCGTCCCAAACCACGGACACCCCTGTTCGATAGGCGCTCAACATGGCAATGAACTCATCTGTGGTCAAGGAGTCCTTGGGGTATGACCATGTTGTGGCACCCATCATGTCGCCCATTTCCCAGTCGGTTTTGGTTGAATTGGGATGTTGGTTGTGACACGTGACGCATGGAGCCGCTGATGCATAGTCTGGAAACATGCCCACGAATTCTCCAGAAGTGAGGTCCTCAAAAAACCGAGGCCGATCGTCTTCTTTCATTTGGATGAAGACTTCGCCTTGTTGTTTGTTCAGCTTGTTGGTGCCTTCAATGGGAAAATCTGATCCCAAGAACAAATTCAAAGGGACAGGACTTCGAGACAGCTCATCGGAGACCCCGCGCAAAAACAAAGCGGGGAGGGGACCTGCATGAACATCAGGTTGGGCCCAATTTTCATCAAATGCAAGCCCCTGCTTTTTGCCTTGCCCGACAATGGCTTTGGTGAACAGGGTTCGGGTGACGTCATTCTCGAAGGCCATGAAAGTCAAGGCTTCTTCAGCAGACAAGGTGGGTTTGACGGGGTTTTTGTTGGACAGCTCAGTCGGAGCAGTGGCAAACAAGTAAATCAGCACTGCCGCTCCCGAGAAAACGGAAAGTGTCCAAAAACGAGTGGGTCTGGAGGCGAGATTCATGGTTGGACTTGGGCGGTGTGGTGTTTTTCTTCAGAATAGGGGTCCGGTCCGCCATCCATGTAATCGAGAAGGGCTTCTGTGGAGATGCCGTCTTGCAGTCGATTGGGGATGTCGGTCATGTGGTTGCCATGAAAGTCGTGACAAGACATGCAGGTTTCCCAAGCCTCTTCCTCTTTCAGTTGAGCGTGGGTAGGCACCGTTTTGTCGTAGGGTACCTCCATGTCTTGGTGACAATTCTTGCACAATTGAATGCCGATGTTGGCGACTCGTTTTCCTTGGTGTTCGCCATGGCATCCATTGCATTTGTGAACGTTCAAGGCTGTCCTTAAATCAGCAAACTGAGGCTCCATGAACCGTGATGTGGGGTGCAAATCGTTGGGCCTGTCATGACAATCGAGGCAGGCGTTATTGTCGACCTCTTCAAACCCCACGGAGACCATGTCCATGTCATGCAGACCGAAAAAACCACGGGTGTTGTGTCCCATTTGTTGGCGGATGCTTCCTTGAGCTTCTTTGTGGCAAGCCTCGCATTGCAATGAATTGTGGGAAACATTCATGGGGCCTTTAGCTCTCAAACCCAAGCCAGGAGGTAGGCTCCAAAACCCAATGGCAATGGCGGCGATGACCATGGCGATGCTCACCAATTCTGCCCGACCTCCTCTCTTGGCTTGAATCAAAGGAGGAGTGGTCCCGGTTGGAATACTCACGCACGCTAGAATCTCTTCTCCTTCGTTTTTTAGTTCTTTTCCGCAAAAGACCTGGCCTTCTTGGAGGTGCACCAAGCAAGCGCCGCAAGCACCGACTTCGCAGGCATGAGGAATCGCGACTTCTGCTTTGAGTGCAGAGGTCAGGATGCTTTCTCCCGGTAATTGGGTGACATCTTGGACCTTTCTCAATCGGCCTTTCCATCGAAAGCCTTTGGATTCTTGATCTCCTCCTCCCATGGCCAGTCCGTACTTCTCCGTCCGGATGCGGTCTGGTGAAACCCCCATGGTGTTGAGGACATCGACACAGCTTTGCACCAATCCGGACGACCCGCAAGCATAAAAGGCGGTGTCTTTTGTTTGGATGCCAACCAAGGCGGCTTGAATGTTCCGGTCAAACACCTCGGTCAGTTTGATGTACCCCTTCTCGTTTAAGAGCCGAAGGGACCGGCCATACATGACGTTTTCTCGATCGGTGTTGGCATAAATGATGGTCGGTACAATGCCCCGCTCAAAGAGGGTGTCGAGCAAGCTGCGGACAGGAGTAATGCCGCTTCCTCCTGCTACGAAGACATGGCTGTTCAGGTCTTCAAAGAGTGCAAAATCGCCGAATGGACCTGCGATGTGCGCTTTGATTGGGGTCTCGGTTTGATTGAGCAGGAATGAAATGCCCTGGGTACCGTTGATTTTGACTCCGATGATGATGCCATGCCCTTCTTGTCGGACAATGGAAAAAGCGCTCCTTCGAGTGGTGTTCTCGAATTGGATTTCGAGCACGATGAATTGACCGGGCGTAAATCTGATTCTCCCCATCCTGGGGAGGATGGCGACTTCAGTGGAATCCGAGGTGACTTTGTGCCTGCGGTGAAGGGTTACAGAGGACCACACTCTCGAAATATCGGCACAATTCACCTTTTAACAGGAAGCAAAAAGGAGGGGCATTTCCTAGCCACGAGACAGGCAAGTGTGAAGAAAGGCTCAATTGAATGCTTTGCATGCCGATGGGCGGGCTTGGGTTGTAGTTTCGCTTTACCGCTGCGGTTGCCTTTTTTTTAGAAGAGGGAACTGAACAGCAGCTGATTTAATCGGTTGAACTGAAGATGGAAGGAAAAAACAACGAGCCAAAAAAGACTTCGCGTCCCAATTTCAATTTCTATTGGGTCTATGCGGGCATTGGGGCTTTGCTGATTGCCATGATTTTGTCAGGGTCTTCGGCCAACTCGGGGAATGTGAGCTTTCAGAAGCTCATCACCAAAGCCGAAGCTGGAGAGTTCAGGAAACTCACCCACAATGGCATGGTGGTCGAAGCCTGGTACACCGATGCGGCGAGAGACTCCATCATGGAGGGCAACGAAAGAGGCCCCCTGGGAGGAGGATTTTTGCAAGGGGCAGACTTGACGGTGGAGATTCCTCCATCTGAAAAGAACATTGATCGTTTGGACCAGCTTTCGGCGGACGGCAAAGTCGCGGTTACGTATGAACGGACCAATGAATGGGGTCAGCAGTTGTTGTTCTACATCATTGTTCTCGCTGTGATGATTGGTGTGTGGATGGTGCTCATGCGCCGGCTTGGTGGTGGTGGCGGTGGTGGTGGTCAGATTTTCAACATCGGCAAATCCAAGGCCCAGCTGTTCGACAAGGAGAATGCCACACAAGTAAATTTTAAGGATGTTGCTGGCTTGGAAGGGGCCAAAGAAGAACTGGGTGAGATTGTGGAGTTCTTGAAAAACCCGAGCAAATACACAGACTTGGGGGCAAAGATTCCCAAGGGCGCATTGCTGGTGGGACCTCCTGGAACAGGAAAGACCTTATTGGCCAAAGCGGTGGCTGGAGAAGCGCAGGTGCCTTTTTTCTCGCTGAGTGGCTCAGATTTCGTTGAAATGTTTGTGGGTGTCGGGGCAAGCCGTGTCCGCGATTTGTTCAAGCAAGCCAAAGACAAGAGTCCTTGCATTGTGTTCATCGATGAGATCGATGCCGTGGGCCGTGCCAGGGGCAAGAATGCCAGCATGGGCTCCAATGACGAGCGCGAAAACACCCTCAATCAGCTGTTGACGGAGATGGATGGATTCGGCACCAACAGTGGTGTCATCATTTTGGCGGCCACCAACCGGGCTGACATTCTGGACAGCGCCCTCATGCGTGCTGGTCGTTTTGACCGTCAGATTTATGTGGACATGCCGGACCTCAAGGAAAGGGAGGCCATTTTTGACGTGCACCTGGGGCCGTTGAAAACCGACGACAGCATTGATGTAGACTTTTTGGCCCGTCAGACTCCTGGTTTCAGCGGAGCTGACATCGCCAACATTTGCAATGAAGCAGCCTTGATTGCCGCGCGAAGAGATGCGGGCAAGGTGGGCAAGCAAGACTTTTTGGATGCCGTAGATCGGGTTGTGGGTGGATTGGAAAAGAAAAACAAACTCATCACCGACGAGGAGAAGCGCACCATTGCTTTCCACGAAGCAGGGCATGCCACAGTCAGTTGGATGTTGGAACACGCTTCGCCTTTGGTGAAGGTGACCATTGTGCCTCGCGGTCAATCGCTAGGGGCTGCATGGTACCTCCCAGAAGAGCGTCACATCACCACCACAGAACAGATTTTTGATGAGATGTGTGCGGCGCTGGGTGGTCGAGCTGCAGAAGAGCTGACCTTCGGGAAAATTTCGACCGGTGCATTGAGTGACTTGGAGAAAGTCACCAAGCAGGCTTACGCCATGGTGAGTGTTTACGGCCTCAATAAGAGAATCGGCAACCGAAGTTTTTACGACCCGCGGGCCGAGGCGACGTTCACCAAGCCATATAGCGAAGAAACGGCCCGAATCATCGACGAAGAGGCCGGAGCCATCATTGAGCGCGGTTATGCCAAGGCAAGGGAGATTCTGGAGGCCAACCAAGACAAACTGACGGCTTTGGCCGAGCGGTTGTTGGACCGAGAGGTTTTGTTCAAAGAAGATTTGGTGGAGCTTTTGGGCAAGAGACCTTGGGACAAAGAGCCTGTGGTGAAAGAGCCCGAGTCCAACGAACCCGAGTCCAACGAACCCGAGTCCAACGAACCCGAGTCCAAAGAAGGAGCTGTTGTTGCCCCATCCGCCTCAGAAGGTGGTTCCCCTGAGGGGCCTGAAGTGGAGGTCAAACCGACCCCGGATGAAAAAGAAGCCTCATCAGACCCTGCCCGACAAGGGGGAGAGGCCACAGACGAATCCGCCGCTTGAATGGAAGGCTGGACACTCATCTTTTCTGACCCGCAGCCCTTTGCGGTGGAACTCAGGAAGAACCAACTCGAATCTCAGGGCATTCAAACGCTGTTGTTGAACAAGCGAGACAGCAGCTATGGCATGTTCGGGCCGGTTGAGCTGTGGGTGCCCGATGGGCAAAAAGAGCAAGCTTTATCGCTCTTTTCCCCGCCGGAACAGCCATGAGAGGAGGAGATATTGGGGTCCGTGCTTTGACGGGAACTGCGCTGGTGGCGGTCACCGTGTCGGCCATCTGGTTTGGAGCTTGGACCTATGCCTTCCTGATCGCCTTGGTGTTTTTTTTCGGGTGCTCAGAGTTGGAATCGGCATGGCGTCTTATCCATCCTGAATCTGGCGTGCTGCAGCGTTGGTTGGGTTCCATGGCATTGGTGGGGATTCCAGCACTGGCTTTGCTTCAATTGGGGGGCTGGGGAGAGGCCTATGATCCCAGATTGCCCTTGGGGTGGTTTGCCTTGATGTGGACCAATGACTCTGGCGCTTACATCGCAGGTCGTTCTTTCGGAAAGCACAAACTGGCGCCCCTGATTTCACCCGGAAAAACATGGGAAGGGTGGACAGGAGGCCTCTTTTTCACAGTGGCCTTGGGTTGGTTTCTTCAAGATTCCATGGGGCTGGAGTGGGGGTTGATGCTGGCCGCAGTCGTCTCCTTACTTGGGCCCCTTGGAGATTTGGCGGAAAGTTTTTTGAAGCGCAAGGCTGGAATCAAGGACTCCGGCCATGTGCTTCCTGGCCATGGTGGTGTTCTGGACCGATTTGATTCCCATCTTTTTTCCGCCCCGGTGGCCGCTTTGTTTCTGTTGATTTTCTGATTTTCGCAGCATGTATATCCACCACGCAGGTTACCGGGTCATTCTCGTCTTTTTCTTGATCGCAGTTGCGTTGATGGTTTTGTTCCATCAAGTTTCTGCCATTCCGCGTCCTGTGGCCCTTGTGCTGGATTCGGCTTTGGTGATTTTGTGCCTTTTGGTCCTTTGGTTTTTCCGCATCCCGGAGCGTCCTTTCCATGCGCAACCCAATGAAATAACTGCGGTTAGTGACGGCAAAGTTGTTTTGGTGGAGGAGGTCGATGAACCGGAGGTCATCGGAGGCAAGGCCATTAAAATCTGCGTATTTCTGAGCATTTTCGATGTTCATGCTCAATGGGCACCCATTGGAGGGACTTTGGAGTCGTTCAAGTATCATCCCGGCCAATACCTGGTCGCCTGGCACCCCAAGTCTTCGACCTTGAATGAGCGCACAACGTTTGCCCAAAGGACCCCTTCAGGATTGGTGGTTTGGCGGCAAATCGCAGGGGCGGTGGCCCGCAGAATTCGGTGGTTTGTAGAGGAAGGTCAGAATGTGGAACACGCCCAGGAATGCGGCTTCATTTTGTTTGGCTCGCGCATCGACATTTACCTGCCGTTGGGGTCAGAGATTTTGGTTGAACCTGGCGATCGTGTGGTGGCCAGAGGCACCGTGATGGCAAGGTTGCCTGAGGTGCATTAACTTCCACCTCCACAGGGACTGCTGAAAGGTCCAATCACAACTGAACACCATGCGCAACGTTATTCTATCGTTGACTGCCCTTTTCGCAGTCTCGTTGGCCACTCAGGCTCAATACATTCAACTCGAGAACAACCACAAAACTCAGGCTCCAATGTCCACCCAGGACATGACCGGAGAGGAGGTGATTCCCTATCAGCCTTTGACAGGCCACAATGTGGGTGACATCGATCACCTGCAGTCTCGTGAATTGGTGATTCAGCGTCAAATCATTGGCCTGACCCAGTATGACCTGCAGTCCAACTACGCCGTTGACGATCGTGTTTACAGTTCATCGAACGGGGTTAGCGCAGGTTGGATCCAGTCTCTGGAGACTTCGCCGTTCAGCGATCGGGGAACCGGATACAACTACAAAGACGCGGGTTCTGATTCGGATTGGGGAGAGATTCCCTACGACCGAATTGAGGATGTGCGAATTGGATGGCCTTCCATGGGTCACCTTGGCAACGGTTCAGAATTCGCTTTGAGCCACGGCAGCACTGGAGGATTGGTTTTGGCCACCCGCGACGCCGTCGGATATGGCAACTGGTCCACATCGACCCTGCCAGCCATGAGTGCCGAAGACGGAACCGACATCTGGCACCTGTGGCCCCGCGCTGCAGTAGGGGGTGCTGATGGAAACACCATTCATGCCATTTGTATCAGTGCCCCAGAGGGCAATGGTGGTGTGCTTTTGAACGGTCAGGATGGCGCGTTGATTTACATGCGTTCAACAGATGGAGGAGCCAACTGGGACATGCAGACGTTTGCAGAACTCGATACGGCCTCCTTTGCAGGCGGTTTCGTGGCCGACAGTTATGCCATTCATGCCGACGGTGAGACCGTGGCTTTTGCCTGTTTCAATGGATTCGACGACTCTTTTGCCATGACGTCAACGGACAATGGAGAAACATGGAGTTATGAGGTGATGGTGGATTTCCCCGTCGACAACTACATCGTGGATTCAGGAGCGTTGCTCGATACCACACTTGCGGATGACATCGATGCAGAGGGCAACGGAATGTTCTTCAACACCGACCGCAGTGGTGACATTTTGGTGGATCCTTCAGGAGGTGTTCACGTGTTCTACGGTGCCATGTTTTACGCAGACAGCGACACCACCGACGGCAACACCAGCTATTACCCCTACACCAATGGTTTGGAGTACTGGCGCCCAGCGATGGGGGCAGACAGCAGCATGACGATTGCGTTCGCCTACGACATTGACGAAAGCGGAACTTTGGATTACGAAGATGAGATTGCGGGGTATTTCGTGGGCATCAGCTCACAAGCCTCTGCAGGTTTGGTGGTGGAGTCCAACACCATTGTTGTGGCCTACAGCGCGCTGATGGAGAACTTCAGCACGGGCATCCAGAATTACCGCCACTGCTACGTGGTGCATTCTACTGACCTCGGTGAGACATGGAACAGCGAGTCTGCCTGTGACGTCACCCCAGACCTGGATTTTGATCTGATTGAGGCGGTGTATCCATGCATTCCTTCTCGGATCCAAGACGGACAGTTGACCCTGACGTTCCAGCGTGACTTTGAGCCAGGCTTGCACGTGCGTGGTGACGAAGATCCCATTGACATCAATGACATTGTGGGCTTGACCATGAGTGTCGAAGACCTCGATGACTGCGCTGACGTTGACTTTGAGGACTACGTTGGAGTTGGAGAGATCACGGAAGTGGGCTTTGGCCTCTTTCCGAACCCTGCAGACGCTGTGGTGGAAGTGGTGCTCGACGAGTTGCTCATCGGTGCACAGGTCAACATCCGCGACATGAGCGGGCGTTTGGTCCGCCAGGAGCGCGTCCAAGGCAAGTTGGCCCGCATGGATGTTTCTGGATTGACGCCTGGCGTTTATACCGTAGAGGTGAGCGGTTCAGGTGCCCGGAGCATCGAACGCCTGTCCATCCGTTGAGTCCTGTGTCATCCAGGCGGTTGGAGGTGGAGGTGTTGTCCATCGGCGATGAATTGCTGATTGGACAAACCGTGAACACCAACGCCGCCTGGATGGGCCAGGCCCTCGAAGCTGAGGGCTGGCATGTCGGACGCTGTGTGACCATTCCCGATGAAAAAGAGGTCATGCTTGAAGCCCTGCGCGAGGCAGAATCGCGTGCGGAGTTGGTCCTCATCACAGGTGGACTTGGACCCACCCGAGACGACATCACCAAGCATGTGTTGTGCGAACACTTCAACACCCAGCTGGTGCGCAACGAGGCCGTGGAGCAGCGCATTGTTTCTTGGTTTGAGCGAAGGGGGCGAGAGATTCTCCAGGTGAACAAGGATCAAGCCATGCTTCCAGAAGCATGTGTGCTGTTGGACAATCCAAAGGGGACCGCCAGTGGAATGTGGTTTGACCGCCCCGGAGGAGCCACAGTGGCCATGCCCGGTGTTCCTTATGAGATGGAGCACATCATGTTGCACGGTGTGCTGCCTCGCATGCGCGACCAGCTCAAGACAGAGGGCCGCGCTCCACTTCGAGAGCACCGGTCCATATTGACCATGGGGACGGGAGAGAGTCAATTGGCATCGCGGATAGAGGACTTGGAATTGGACTGGAGCAAGCGTGGAATCAAGCTGGCGTATTTGCCCAGTCCTGGAAGCGTTCGGATTCGATTGACAGCGGAGGCCGATGCGGTGGCTGATTTGCCCAGTGCTCACCATTTGTTGGTCGAGAGATTGACGGAGTTTTTGGTCTCTGAAACGGGGGAGACTGTGGAGGAGGCATTGGCTGAACTTTGGAGAAACCATGGTTGGACTTTGGCGGTGGCCGAAAGTTGTACTGGAGGAGGGCTGGGAGCGACCTTGGTGTCTCGTCCAGGAGCGAGTGCATTTTTTCTGGGGGGGGTCCAATCCTATTCCAATTCAGCCAAAGTGGACCTTTTGGGGGTTCCCGCAGCCATGATTGAGCGCCATGGGGCGGTATCTCACCCCGTCGCATGTGCCATGGCAGAAGGAGCGAGGGCGCGATTGAATGCAGACTTTGGAATCGGCATCACAGGCATCGCGGGCCCTGACGGAGGGTCCGATGAAAAGCCTGTAGGAACTGTTTTTATTGCGTGTTCGGGTCCTTCGGGCACGCATTGTGAGTCCCATCGATTTGGCCGGGATCGAACCCGAAATTTGGGCATGACCATTCGCGCAGCATGCCGATTGGCATTGGAAGAAGGAAGGAATAATTCGGCAGTCTCGAATTCGGGGGCAAAAGGTGTTGCGGATTCGCTCTGAAAATTGCACCTTTGCACTCCCGAAAAATTCGGAAACTCAAAAGAACCACTCAATTCAGGTCCCATGAGCCGCATTTGTCAGTTGACCGGTAAAAAGGTGATGGTCGGAAACAACGTTTCCCACTCCAAGCGCCGTACGAAGCGTCGCTTTTTTCCTAACCTGTTCAAGAAGCGCTTCTTCATTCCAGAAGAGGACCGTTGGGTGTCCTTGCGTGTGAGTGCTTCAGGAATGCGCAACATCAACCGCTTGGGCGTGTTGGGGGCGATTTCAAAAGCCAAAGAGAAGGGCACTTGGACCGAGGCGTAAGCCGGTGCATCTGAATGTCCCATTGTGAAAAAGGCCCGCTCAAGCGGGCCTTTTTCATTTCAGTCTTTTGGAACCCGTTGGAACCAGATCAGTTGTTGCCGAGAATGATGGGAAGGCCATCATCTCCTCCTCCAACCACAACCACTTTCGTGTTGGGGCTTTCTGCCAAATTCTGGGTGGCTTCGATTCCTTTCCAGCGAAGGAGTTCGTCTGAGATTCCCTCGGATACAATGTCCTGGAAGTCTCGGATGCCTTCGGCTTCGATTCGCTTCCGCTGGGCCTCTTTGGACTCTTTTTCCAAACGGAACTCGTATTCCAAGGACTCCTGCTCCTGCTGAAGTTTTCTCTCAATGGCGGCTTCAAGGGTTTGAGGCAAGCGGATGTTCCGAATCAAAACGTCGTTGAGTTGAATAAAGTTGGCAGCGAGTTTCTCTCTGAGGCGATCTTGGATCTCGTCTTGGATTTGCTCCCTTTTCGAAGTGTTGATCTCCTCTGGGAGATACTTGGCAATGACTTCTCGCGAAACGGAGCGAACAGAAGGCACGATTACGTTTTCCTCGTATCCGCGTCCCCGTTCAACCTCGAGCGCACCCAAGTCAGAGAAAACGGGCTGGTGGAAGACGGTCATGTCCAATTCAATCTTGAGCAGATTCGAGGAGAGGACGCTCAGCTTTTGCTGCGACTCATTTTGACGCACTTCGTAAACGACAATGCGGTCCCAAGGTGCCTTAAAGTGGAAGCCTTGTCCCATGGGGATTTCTGTGGCATCAATTCCTCCGCCAAAGGTCCTAAAGATGAGGCCAGCGTGGCCTGAAGGAATGGTGACGGTGATGGAGGACCAGCTGATCAGAAATGCGATAAATATGCCTGATCCGATGGCAATCAGGCGCATGCGTGCGGGGTTGTTCATGCCTCGAATCTACACCCTCCGAACGGGAAAAGGACGTTAATAAGTCCCGGCCCAACGTCGAACCATCCACTCCAAGGCCAACAGGAGAGTGAGGATGTAGAGTAGGGTTTTCCAGCCAATCAGATCTTGCAGTCTTTGGGACAAGGAAAGTTCAGGGGTAAAGCCCGTTGAGCGGGTGAGTGTTTCCGTCAATTCCTCCATCTGCTCGGGCAAAAAGGTCCGCCCACCGGTCCTCTCTGCGATGCGCCTCAGGCGGTCATGCTCGGCGGGTCGGCCGTTGAGCTCCAGTTGAATGCCTCGGATGTCCACATTGCCAGATTGGCGGAAAGGTTGTCCGGCGACATCTGTTTCTGCCCTCCATGTGTAGTTGCCTTTGGGTAGCCGTCCAGCGTCGAGGGTATATCCTCCGGATGGAGCAGAAGAAAACCTGAAGTCATAGGAGCTTCCCAAGCTGTCTTTTAAGGTCAGTGAGATGTCAGCGCCTTGAAGGGGTTGCAAGGTGGCGTCATACACCCGGGCTTGAAAAGTGAGCCGTTGGTCTTCATCGAGAAGCCTGGGGCCATCGATGCGGAAACGGTCCACCCCTGGGTCCGAGGTCAAGTACTGTGTCACTTTTCCGATCAACTCGTCAAACCGCTCATGGCTTCCCGTGCGCAGGTATCCGACTTGGCGCCAACGCCATGACCCTTCTCCCAGAAGGACCATCATGCGCCCCTTTGAAGTCTGAGATACGGTGAGCAGGGGGTACTCAGTGGAAATGCCACCAATTCTCTGGTACAAGAGTGGAGTGTGCCCCGGGCCCCAATCCGCTTCGCCAAAGGGTGAAACAAGGGGGGGGACTTCAGCCAGCATGGTTTCCAAGGCATCATCCAATTCGAAGTGGGGAAAAGCCGGATTCAAGCTTCCTTTCGGATCTGTGGTCAACCCTTGGCGGGTGGGGGAGAAGTTCAACCCCAATCCCAACTGCGCCAAGGCAGCAAAATCGGCTTCTGGATTCACGATGAGGCCCATGGGTACACCCGCTTCTTGGGCTTCGCTGTGTGCTTTGCGAACGGCATTGTCTCCCGGATCAAAGCCAAAGAAGTAAACGGCATTCCAAGGGTTGGTGCCCACAAGGTCGGCCGGATTCCAGTCGTCGATGGATTGTTGGACCACCTCATAATTGGCGTTTTCTGAGAGGGCATTCCCCCAAGCCCCTCGGTCTGGGTGAGGAGCAGGTCCAGTCAAAAGAATGCGTTTTCGGCGTTCAATGATGTCGACGGTGACCGTTCGTCGGTTGTTCGTTGTGTTCACTTCTCCCTCCACTTCTTCAATGGCCACTGAGTAGCGCTGAAGACCTGGCTTGGTGGCTTCGATGAGGAAGGTGACTTTGGAAGGGACCCCATTTTGAAGCACCTCGACCTCTTTGCGTTGTCGAACGCCAGCCCCTGAAAGGGTGACGCCAACTGAGCCTGTGTGCCCATTGCTTCCCACCTCTACTTCAATGGGGAATTGGTTACCGAGTCCGGCGACATCATTGTGGAGCAATTGGTCGATCCGAATGTCTTTGCGCCAGGTGGTGTCTCCCAGACGTATGAAGTGCACGGGTGCGCCAAAGCGAACCCCTTCTGCTTCAGGATCACGACCTCGGTTGAATCGCCCATCTGTGGCAATGACCACGGCGCCGATTGGGCGACCTGCCCATTGGCCTTGCAGAAGCTCAAGCGGGGTCGACAAGTCTGTGATGGGGGCGCTGGATTCTGATTCTGCGTCCCACGGGGTCAATTCGGCCCCAAAGGAATAGGCTTTGAAGGCTGCACCCGGCTCGCCTTCTTGGGCGGGCAATTCGGTTAACCATTGATTCAGGCTGTCTTTCCATTGGGGATGTTCGTCCAAGACGGAAGCGCTTATGTCCTGTAGGACGAGCAGAGCAGGTTGGGTGGTGTTCCGTTCTTCAGTGCGGAGCACGGGGCGGAACAACAAGAGCACGAGCACGGCCAAGGTCATGGCACGGAGTACACCAAGACCTGCCCTCAACCCTGCGTGGAGGTGGCGGTTTCCTCGGTCGATGCGGTACAGCAGTGCAGAGGCAGCCACCACAATGGTGAGCGCCAGCGCGACTTGGAAAAAAGGGGCGTCGAGAACGAGATCGCGCATGGCGCGAAGTTACATCCGCATGCCCCCATCCACAGACAGGGTTTGTCCGGTGATGTAGGTGCTCATGTCTGATCCAAGGAAGACGCAAGCATCGGCCACATCTTCTGGTTTTCCTCCGCGTTTCAATGGAATGGCTTCGCGCCAGCCTTGCACGGTCGCTTCATCTAAAGCCTCGGTCATCTCAGTCTCGATGAACCCTGGAGCAATGGCATTGCTGCGAATGTTGCGGCTTCCCAATTCCAAAGCCACGCTTTTGGTGAACCCCAAAATTCCCGCTTTCGACGCAGCGTAATTGGCTTGTCCGGCATTGCCTTGAATGCCCACCACACTGGACATGTTGATGATGCTTCCAGCTCTCGCTTTCAGCATCGTTCTCAAAACGGCTTTGGTGAGGTTGAAGCAGCTCTTCAAGTTGACCTGCATGATGTCGTCCCACTGCTCCTCGGACATGCGCATCAGCAGGGTGTCTCGTGTGATGCCTGCGTTGTTGATCAAAATGTCGACGGTTCCAAAAGCTTCAACGACCTCTTTGACCAAGGTTTCACTTTCCGCCAGGCTTCCTGCATCGGATTTAAATCCCCGCGCGGTGCCACCAGAGGCGGTGAGCTCGGCCTCAAGTTCCCGTGCTTTTTCGTCGCTGCTGCGGTAGGTGAATGCCACGGTGGCTCCTTCTTTGACATAGCGCTGTGCTATGGACTTTCCGATGCCTCTTGATGCGCCTGTGATCAAGGCGATTTTTCCTTCTAGTAGGGCCATGTTGTGGTGTTCACTGCGACGTTGAGTGTCACAGATGGGTTGTGAAATATGGGATTAAAGCAGATCGGCTGCTTCTGCAATCAATTCTGCGATGTCCTTGACATCGATGTCCTTTTCTCGCTCGGCGTTTTTCACGCCATCGGTCATCATGGTGTTGCAAAAGGGACAACCTGTGGCCACCACTTTGGCCCCGGAGGCCAGCACATCATCTGTGCGTTCGTGGTTGACTTCACGGTCTCCTTTTTCTGCATCCTTGAACATTTGTGCGCCGCCAGCGCCACAGCACAATCCGTTCTTTTTGCAACGGCGCATTTCGACCAAGTCGGCGTCCAATGCTTCCAGGGCTGCGCGAGGGGCATCATATTCTCCATTTCCTCGGCCCAGGTAACAGGGGTCGTGAAACGTGATGCGTCTGCCCTTGAAAGGATTCCCATCTGAAATCCGAAGTCGACCGTCGTTGATCAGCTGTTGAATGAACTGCGTGTGGTGCAGCACTTCATATTCTCCCCCGAGTTCAGGGTATTCGTTTTTCAGTGTGTTGAAACAGTGCGGGCATCCGGTGACGATGCGCTTGACGCCATATCCATTGAGCACAGCGATGTTCTGGGCCGCTTGCATTTGGAACAAGAATTCGTTTCCTGCGCGTTTCGCAGGGTCACCGGTGCAACTTTCTTCTGAGCCAAGCACGGCAAATGGCACGTCGGCAGCATGAAGGATGCGGGCAATGGCCTTGGTGATGCGTTTTGCTCGGTCGTCGAAACTGCCTGCGCAGCCCACCCAGAACAGCACTTCTGTGCTTTCTCCTCGGGCGTTCATTTCTGCAAGTGTGGGGACAGTCAAAGCCATGGTTCAGAGGTCAGGATTCGGAGGAAAGTTCATCGGTCCATTTTCCGCGGTCTGCGGCGGGGAAAGCCCAAGGGGCGCCGTTGTTTTCAACGTTGTTGAACATGGCGGTGATGGGTTCAGGCGCTTTGGAATCTTCCATGATCAAGCTTCTGCGCATGTCCAGGATGATGCCCATGGGGCTGATGTTGATGGGACAGGCATCCACGCATGCCTGGCAACTGGTGCAGGCCCACAATTCTTCTTCGCTGATGTAGTCACCCAGCAAAGCCTTGCCATCGGGAGTGTCAGCATGGTCGGTGCTGGCGTCTTTGGCTTTTCCGATTTCTTCAATCCGGTCACGGGTGTCCATCATGATTTTTCTGGGGCTCAGCAATTTCCCTGTGGCGTTGGCTGGACAAACCGAGGTGCACCGCCCGCATTCTGTGCAGCTATAAGCCTCCATGAGCTGCTTCCAAGTCAAGTCTGTGGCGTCTTTGGCGCCAAATCGCGCTGGCTCAGCGGGTACATCCCCTGCAGGTTCAGCGGGCGCAGCAAAGGGGTCGCCTGACATCATCAGGTCCACTTCCTTTTTCACAGAAGCCATGTTGTCAAGGCTTCCAGAAGGGGTCAAGTCGCTGTACCACGTGTTGGGGAAGGCCAAGAAAATGTGGAAGTGCTTGCTGTAAGGCACATACACCAGGAAGGCCAGGATGCCCACGATGTGGAACCACCACGCCCCTCGCTCCACGGCCACGATTCCTGCATCGGACAACCCGGCATAAAGAGGCATTAGCCATTGACTGACTGGAAAGGAACCCGCATTGATGTAGTGATGGGCATCTGTCCAAACGCCTTCCAGAATGCGGGCTTGGGCAATGCCATCGGCTGCATTCATGGACAAGAAGGCAAACATCAGCAACACCTCGACGGCGAGAATGATGTTGGCATCATTCTTTGGCCACCCCTTCATTTCTGGGCTTCTGAAGCGTGCGATGGGAAGGATGTTTCGGCGAATGAGAAAAACCACGCATGCCACCAAAACCCCAAGGGCCAACCATTCGAAGGTGCCAATCAAAAAGCCGTAAAGTCCGCCGAGGAAAGGCGCGAAAACCCGATGGGTACCGAAAAGTCCATCCACCAGGATTTCAAGAACCTCGATGTTGATGAGGATGAAGCCGGCATAGATGACTATGTGCATGATGCCGGCCACAGGACGCACGACCATTTTAGACTGACCCATGGCGACCCTGGCCATGGTGGCCCAACGTTCACCTTTGCGGTCGCTCAAGTCGATGTCGCGTCCCAGATTGATGTTGCGCCGAATCTGAAGGATGCGTTTTCCAAAAAGGAATCCAGCGGTTCCCAAAAGGAGGGCGAAAATCAATTGTCCGACAAAATGAGGCATTCCGATGGGGTGGGAGATTTAGTCGAGGTTATTGGGCAGCACGTTCATCGAGTTCTGCATTGATCAACCGCTGCAATCGCTCGAGTTCTTTTTTGCTCAAGTTGCGCTTCTCTTTTCCTCCGAAAACAGAAACACGCACGTACCTCTGAGGGTTCAAATAGAGGTCGTTGATGAGGTATTGCATTTCCTTGTTCGTGGCCATCAAGCCATCGTGAAGGCTGTCGCTTTTCAGAAGCTTACCCAAACTGCCCTCACCTGCATTCAAGCCTTGTAGCAAGCGATTGAGTTCTGCCACTGAAGCGTCTGCTCGTTTCAACGTGGTGGACAGTTGCAGGTCGGCCAGCGAATCAGAAATCTGGCTGAAGTTGCCCAGCGCATTGGACAAGGCCCCTTGCTGGCTGTTGACAAAGCCGGTCAAACTTTCCATGTTGTCGACAATGCCCTTCAAGGCGGACCTGTTTTCGGCGATGGTGAGGTCGAGGGTTTTGGATGTGCTTTCCAAATTCTCCATTGTCCGTTGAATGCTTTCAAAGGCTTTGGGCAGCCCTTGCGTCGCACTGTCTTGAAATACAGTTTGCAGGTTCAGAAGGATTTCATCCACGCCTGCGATCAGCTGATCGGTGCGCTGTCTCAAAGGGATAAGCTCTTGTTTGACAGACTCCGCAATGCCCATTTCGATTTCGGACGTCAGCGTGTCACCAGACTGAACGATGCCGCTTCCACGGCCGGCAATCAGGTCAATGGCCTTGGTCCCGAAGAGGTCATTGGAGACGATTCTCGCAACCGTTCCACGGGTCAATTGCAGGTTGGGCTGGTCAATGAGGAAGGTCACGTGAAGCGAGCCGTTTCCTTTGGCGTCAAAGTCGATACTCGACACTTGTCCCACCTTAAATCCATTGACAATCACCGGGTTGCTGACTGCAAGGCCATCTACACGCTCATAAATGGCATGGAAGTCTTCGCCTCGGCCCAAAGGGTTAAAACCTTTGAGGTAATTCACACCCAACACGAGGATGCCTGCCCCGAGAAGGACGAGGATGCCGATTTTGAGTTCTTTGCCCCTTTGCATGCGTGATTCGCTCGTCAGTTTCCTGCTCTTTTCAGGGCGTCTTGAAGGGGGATTCGTTGATCTGCTTCAAAAGCCAAGACAAAGGCGTCTGGAAAACCATTCTCCCGCAAGTTATCGCGCATCTGGCAAGCTTTTGCATAAGAAGGCGTAGAGCCTACCCGGTACTTGTAAACGTTGCCGATGGTTTGTTGAACCACTTCCGGAATTTCGTGTCCTTGATCGTCTTTGAGGGTTTCTCCAGAGCGGTTGCTCGCGGCTTGCACAGAAAAGCAAACCGAGGCTGTGCAGTCACCGGTGATCTCTTGGTGCCAAGCGGGTACGTCTTGGGCGATGGAAACTTCGACTGAGGGGTCAGGAGATGGGCTTTCAGGCTCTCCTTCTACAGGGAGAGGGAAGTCCGTGTCCATGGCGGAGTTCAGGCTGAACCAATGTTGGGCATAAGACCTGAATGCCCGGAACAAGGCGCTGGCCATGTAGTCTTGTCCTTGTTCAGAACGAAGGAAGTCTTCTTCAGTGGGGTTGGTCAGAAACCCCAATTCCACCAACACACTCGGCATGTTGGCATAGGCGGTAACGTAGTATCGGGCTTGCCGCACGCCTCGGTCTTTCCGACCCACACGATCGCGAAACTGGGTTTGGACCAGGTCGGCCAATTCCAGGCTTTTGTCCAAGTAAATCTGCTGTTTTAACGCCAGGGCAATGAAGGTGTCGGGGTCATCGGGGTCAAACCCCTTGGTGTCTTCCGGAGCGTCTTCGAAGAGCGCGGCGTTTTCTTTTTGCTCAATGCGCAGGCTTTCTTCGCTAATGTCCAAGCCCATGACAAAGCTTGAGCTGCCAGAGGCAGATGACTTCTTGAAACTGTCGCAATGGATGGACAGAAGAAGGTCGGCATTGGCTTCATTGGCGATTTTGACCCGACCTGGAACGGTGGGGTAGGTGTCTCCAGTGCGTGTCATGATCACCTTGACTTCGGGAACCCGCTCTTGGATGTAGGCCGCCGTCTTTTTGGCTACGGCCAGAGTGATGTCCTTTTCGGCGGTTTTGTAACGACCTGTACCCAAGTTGCCGGGGTCTTTTCCTCCATGGCCAGCATCAATCACCACTGTCATGGCCGGTTCAATGGGGCGTTCAAAAGCGCTGCCGACCAGCAAAACGGCCAGGCATCCCAAGGCCACAGTCGCACTTTGGGACAGTGCAAAAGCCCTCTTCTTTAGGGCTTTCGGGTTGCAATGTTGGATGCTCTTGTCTTCCATGGTCTTTCAACACGGGAATCTATCTAGATTTGACAGGCCTTTGGGTGCAATTGCACTTCAAATTTGCGCCCTGCGTTGTTGGAAAGCGTCCAAGTATACCGTCTCTTCGATTTTCGCGTTGTCTCACGCATGCACAACGCGGTGCGCTGCACTTTTCTTTTGTCTGTTTTCTTGATTTTGGGCTGGCGCTCGTCGGCTCAGCCGGTGGAGGTTCGAATTCTTCAAGCCGATGAAGTCAGCAGGGACCCCGATGTGGTGGAGGGGCAACGGTTGATTGGCCACGTGATGCTGGCCGTGGGGTCCGCAGAAGTGGCCTGCGACAGCGCTTGGCGGTATCCAGAAGGCCTGTTTCGCCTCATGGGACATGTCGTGGCCCAGGATGGAGCAGTGGACATGTTGGGGGATGAATTGGTGCTCTATCCCGATAGCGGTGTGGGCACCATGACCGGAAGGACGGTTCAGCTTTTGGACAACACCCAACCTGACGATGTGCGGACCTTGCTCACGGAGCAAGTCACCTATGATTTTAGAAAGGGGAGGGCTCGGTTTTCAGGTGGTGGGGTGATGACCACTTCCCAAGAGCGGGTTGAAAGCCGCGGTGGAACCTTTGATCGCGATGCGCGCAGGATGGAATTCCAAGGGGATGTGCAGCTTGCCGTGGACACAATCGAGGTGACCGCAGAGCGTTTGGGGTACCGCCCCGATGACCGCAAGTTGGACTTTCCAACCCAGGCGCAGGTGAGGCACCCTTCAGGGGGCGTGGATTGCGCGCAGGGTGAATGGAACCTCGATGGTGGGCAAGGTTGGTTTGTGGGAACAACTGAAACGCCCGCTGTATTCATGGACGGGTCTTTGCGGGTGGAAGGAGACAGTTTGGTCATGACCGACAGCTTGGGTTATGCCTTTGGCAGGGTGGCCATGCTGGATACGCTAGGCACTTACACATTGAACGCCGACACAGCCCGGTTTTCAAGGGCTGGAGAACAGACTGACACCTTGGGGTCGGCGGTGATTCTTCGCGGAAAAGCCACAGCGTGGTTGATGGAGGGTGAGACGCCGTTGGAAGTGAAAGGCCCTGCCTTGGACATCGGAGAAAATCAGGATGGCAAGACCCTGGTTGCGGACGAGGGTGCGGTCCTTCATTTTGACGAAGTCACCGCAGCTGCGCAAAGGTTGAGTTGGTCGGAAGCCAGCGAAGAGGTGACGTTGGATGGCTCCCCCGTGATGTGGAATGGCGAAGACCAGCTGACTGGAGATTCCATCCGTCTGTTTTTGGCCAATGGAAAGCCGGATAGACTGGAGGTCAGGGGACATTCGTTTTTGGTGAGCCCCTCTGCGTCGGGTTTCCCGCATCAATTGACCGGCAGAGACTTGGATGGTGCGTTCTCGGGAGGGCGGCTTGAGTCCTTGGTGATGAGGGGCAATGGCAGGACCTTGTATTTCGCCGATCCAGACAGCGCTGCCATTGCGGAGGCCATTCGAGACAGTTTGCCCGCGCCTTTGCCTCAAGCGAATCGGGCGGTGTGCACGGAAATCCGGATGAGTTTGGACACGACCGGTCTAAATGCCATCACCTTGCTCAAGGCACCTGCAGGCGAGTTTGCCAACTTGGTTGACCTGGGCAAAAGCCCAATTGATGGCGCGCCTGACGCCGCACATCTGCCTGGTTTTGAGGAAAGATTGCGCCCTTCGAAAGAGGTGCATCCGCCGCGTGATGATCATCCGTCGCCGGTGGTTTTCATGGAGGCTTGGGTCCCGCCTTCAGATTCGCTGTTGCCCGCTGGGGAGGCGTCCATTGTGTACCGGTCCAACGACAGCATTGTTTTTCATGTTCGGGACGAGCAAGTGGCTTTGTTTGGCGACGCTGAAGTCGAAACAGCTGGCATCGAGTTGCAGGCGGCACGCATCGATTACTATGCCGGCGATAGAGAGATTGAGGCGGCGGGTATACCTGACAGCACAGGCACCCTGACGGGCAGGCCGGTGTTCACGCAAGGGGGGAAGTCCTTCACCCAAGATGGCCTTCGTTATGATTTGGAAAGCCGAAAGGGCTTGAGTCAACATGCGCTCACGCAAGAAGGGGAGTTGACCTTTCACGCGGATCGGGCCAAGCGATTTCCGGATGGGCGCATCTTTTTGAAAGGAGGAAAATTCACCACGTGCGATGCCCCCAATCCGCACTTTCATTTTCATTTGACGCGCGGACTTCTGATTCCCGACGAGAAAGTGGTCAGCGGCCCCATGTTCGTGAAGGTGCGGAACATTCCCCTGCCGGTGGGGCTCCCGTTTTTCTGGTTTCCTCAAAAGGACGAGAGAAGCCGCGGCTTGATTTTCCCCAGTTTTGGAAATGGCCAAGACCTCGGTTTTTTCATCAAGGACTTGGGTTGGTATGAGCCTCTGGGAGAGCATTGGGACGCCAGACTCCAGGGGGATTTGTACAGCCGAGGGACTTGGCGTTTGGCAGGAACGGCTCAGTACCGATACCGATATCGCTTCAATGGCAATTTCCAGTTGTCCCGTTCCAGCATTGTTTCAGGAGGGACGGCAGGTGATCCAGGGGCTTCCCGAAGAACCGAGTTTTTCGTGCGGTGGAGCCACAGTCAAGATCCCAAAGCACGACCGAATGGACGCTTCAATGCCAACGTGAATTTTGGTTCAAGCGGAAACTTCCGGTCTCAACTCAACAGCTCTCAGGAGGACTTTCTGTCCAATACGTTCTCTTCCAGCATCAACTACAACGCTTCGATCCCGGGAAAACCGGTCAGTGTGACCGCAACAGCTCGCCACAACCAAAACAGCAGCACAGGCCGTGTGGACCTCGTTGTGCCTTCTGTGGGCATCAATGTGAGTCGCTTTGAGCTGCCGTTATCCAAGCTGTTCGCTCCAGATGCTGTCACGCGCAAATGGTATGACAGGATAGGAATGACCTATGCCTTGAAGACCGAGCAAAGGGTCAGCGGTTTGGACAGCACGCTTTTTGATGAAGGGATTGCAGGGCTCATTGACCGCGCCACATCTGGGGTCAAGCACACCGCCACGGCATCCACTCAGATCAAGGCGGGCTTTGTGAGTTTAACGCCAAACGTCTCCTACAATGGCTACTGGAATTTTGCAGCCTTGGACAAAGCGGTCAGTTTGGATGTTCCAGACAGCGTGGTGACTGACACCTTGCGCGGTTTTTATGCCGATGGCGATTGGCGGTTGGGGGTCAGTGCCAACACCAAGTTTTACGGGACATTCAACAACCGAGGCGATGGCAACCTGAGGGCCATTCGACACGTGATCACCCCTCAGGTGGGCTTCAGCTACAACCCTGCATTCCAGCGCCGCGATACGGTTGTAGGCATCGATGGCAGCGTCCTGGAAGTCTATGACCCACTGGCACCGGGACTGTACACGCCCTCTGAATTGGGGGCACAAGGGTCTTTGAATTTCACCTTGAACAACAACCTCGAGGCCAAGGTCCGGGACAAGGATGGTGAGCTGAGAAAGGTCAGGTTGATTGACAATTTGTCTATCCGGGCCAGCCACAATTTGCAAGCCGATTCATTGCGTTGGAGCGACATCACGGGCTCGGGCTTTACCACATTGGCCGGACGTTTCCCCGTCAATATTGGTTTTGCGCACAGCATCTACGCTCGGGACTCCTCGGGCGCCAAACTGGATCGATTCCTTTGGGAAGATGGAGGGAGTCCATTGCGCCTAAAGCGGGCCAATGCCTCCGTGAATGCCAGCTGGACAGGACAGGGAAAGTTTCCATGGAGCCTTCGCACAGGTTACACCATGAGGCTCCAGCGCAATTGGAGAGCGGATGTGCAGCAAGACACCACCATCCTGTCTCAGAACTTGACGCTCAATGGAAATGTGACCCTGTTCGAGGACTGGCGTCTCACCGTGGGGTCCGGGTATGACTTTTCAGCCAAGGACTTCACCAACACCCAAGTGAACCTGATGTGGGACTTGCATTGCTGGGAGTTTTCGGCGCGATGGATTCCGTTTGGAATCCAAAAAAGCCTTCAGATTCGATTGGCCGTTAAAGCGTCGATGCTCAAAGACGTGAAGATCGACAAGCGGTTCCAGGGGTCAGGTTTAATTCGCTGACCCTGAGTCATTTGACCCTACTTGGAAAGGGTCCGTATGGCCAGGTAAATCAAGCACAACAGGAACACCGTCATTGACACTTTGTTGATGCCGTGCATCACCCGTAGGTTGACGCCTTCTCCTTCCGATTTCCGAAACAGGTTCAGCGGATTCGCGTAGTGGAGGATTTTACGTAGAATGGCCATGATGGAGGGTTGGGTGTATGACAGATGAAGGGGGCAATCGGTTCAATCGCAGGCAACCGCGCTGATTTCGACCCGAGCTTGTTTGGGCAGTCCTGCCACAAAAACAGCTTCCCGTGCCGGCAATGGGTCGGCAAATCGAGAGCGATAAGCCAGGTCCATTTCTGCGTAGTCTCTGGGGTCAATCATAAAAACAGTGGTTTTGACCACGTGGTTTAAGCTGGAGTTGGCTTGGCCAAGAACTGCTTCTAAGTTGTCAATGGCTTGGTGGACTTCCTCCGCAATGGAGCCACTTAAAAGTTCTCCTGTTTCCGCCACGAGGGGGATCTGACCACTGCAATAAACGGTGGTTCCAGAACGACGAAATGGGCTGTAGCTGGCAATGGGCTCTGACATGGTGCAAGTATCGGTCGGTTCTTCGAACCTTTGTGACATGAGTGCGCTTCGGATTCTTTTGGTGGACAACCGCGATTCATTCACGTGGAATTTGGCACATGACCTGGAGCGCTTTGGAGCTGAAGTCTCTGTGCGTCAAGCGGCAGACTGCAGTGAAGGGGATGCCATTGGGTTCGACGGCATTGTGCTGTCGCCCGGGCCTGGCCTGCCTTCGGAGAGTGAGGGCTTGATGAAGTTGGTGGCGGATTGGGCGCCTCGCATGCCCATGCTGGGGGTTTGCCTTGGGCTGCAGGCATTGGTGGAATGGAGTGGCGGCAGTCTCAGGCAGATGGGATCTGTCCGACATGGAATGGCGGGCACAGCAAAACGACTGGCAGATGACGACCTTTTGTTGGGCGAATTGAGTCTCTGTTTTCAAGTGGGTCATTACCACAGTTGGTGCGCCGACAGATCCCAGCTTCCGGATGATTGGGAGGTGACAGCGGAGGTGGAGAGTGAGCCGGACATTGTCCTTGCGATGCGCCACCGTTCATTGCCATTGAATGCTGTGCAGTTTCATCCTGAAAGTGTATTGACACCTGACGGCAGGCACATTTTAAAAGCGTGGCTGAACAGTTTGCAGCCATAAAAAAAGGCGCCAATTGGCGCCTTTTTTTGTCAGTTGTGGGGAAGAATCAGTTGCCGAGTTTGTCCATTTCTTCTTGGAACGTCTCTTTGAACCGCTCGTAGTTGTATTCGGCCATGATGCGCTCGTCCTCTGAAATCTTCTCGTTGTATTTCGAAGCGAACTTCTCGCCGCTCAATTCAAGAGAAACGTAAGAGACATAGACTCCATCTTCCTTTTGGGTCAGCTTTTCGCAGATCGCGATGGCCCCCCGCAACTCTTGATCCACAACTGACCTTGACAGTTCATTGAAGGATTCAGTGGCCTCTTCGCGGTTGTTGAATTCCGTGCTGGAGACGTAGTTGTCGGTCACTGCTTTGATCGTGGTGCTCACGGTTTTGGCCAAACGAGACTCGGCATTTGAGCGCGCCTTTTTCTTGGCAATCTCACGGTCTTGGCTCTCGCCAGTGGCACTGGAGCGGAAATGCTTGCTGTCGCTTTGGTAAGCGCTTCCTGTGCAGAACTCAACAATTTCTACCTCACCTGTTGGCTTGGCAATGTCCTTGTTCTTTTTGCATCCAGTGGAGAGGATGGAAAGGCCGAGAACGAGGCCCGTCATAGCAAATGTGGTAATTCGAGTCATGGTGTGATTGTTGTTTGTGTACAAATGGGTAAATGCCAATATCGTGCCAACTTATTCAATGGATGGAACGAATCAATTCTAATCCTTGATTTTTTTCAATGGCTTCGGCGGCATTGGACAAGGCCAACTGAAAGGCGGCTTGAGGGTCAAGTTGAACCCCTTTCACCCTGTCCAGGGCAACTTCTTTCAGAAGTCTGCCTTCAAAGGTCTTCAGGGAAATGGCACCTGTGATGTAGGCCGTATGGAAGTTGCCAAAGTCACCAGAAGGGGTTCTTCGCTCAACGCGCAGATCAAATTCGATTTGGTAATCGGCCGTTTCTGTTGCGGAATGCACCGCGAAACCTTCATCCAAAAGCACGGTTCTCAGCGCTTGAATAAGCGGTGCGTGATCCCCTTCATTCAGGCCTGTGTTTGGCGATGGAGCCAATTGAAAGGAGGGCATTTCCACCCTGATGGGAAGGCGGACATTGGAGGTGTTGATGTCGCCTACCAGCTCTGAAACGATCGTGGGGATGGATGCCGACTTGAAGAGCCGATTCAAATCCACAGATGCTGTGAAGTTCGGATTGGGTCGGTTCGGAGAGACGCCTTCAATCAAGGCAACGAGAACGCCTTCGTCATCTGTGAATTCCGTGGCTTTCTTCCTGTACGTCCCATTGTGGTATTGGTATTCGATGGGAATCGATGGGGCGAATTCTCCTTCATGTGTGGCATGAATGCCCAAGGGGAATTTAAAATGGTTGTCCGCCTCAAGAACCACCTGCTCAAGGGCGGGTTCGAGTTCGATCGTCCGAAGAACGTCGCGCATGCGCCGAATCAAGTGAGGCTCCAAGCTGATGGTCCTCCCTTGATGTTCGGCTTGGTTGACTTCATTCCAAAACTCTTCCAGATTCAAAACCCCGGTGCTCCAGTGGTTGAGTGCACTGGGGATGCGTCCTGATTTCAAGTCTGACTCTCCAGCTTCAAGTTCATCCATGGCGGAAGCAATGGCCTCGGCTTGTCGGGCTTTTCTGGCAGCGGCATGCTTGGCTTTGTTGAGCCTGTAATAGACATGACAACCCGAGACGCCCTCCCAAACATCAATCACTTCGAACCCTGCGATTCGCTCTTCTGAACGGCTGGTAATGGTGCTGGTGAATTCCTCTTTCACGTGCCCGTTTTTCTCTTCACTTTCGAGCAAGGAGGCACTTTCAACCCGCAAGGAAATTTCTCCAGCCAAATCGGCAGCCGCCCTTTCCTTGGCACTTCGAAGTGCTTCGCCGGGAACGGAGTTTGGAGACGCGCTGCCAATTCCGATGTAATGGCTGGGTGAAATGGGCCGCGCTGTGACCCACGATGGAGCAGGCTCCTCCTGAATCGAGCGGCTGGATGAGCAGCCCGAAAAAAACAGCAAGGCAGAAATGCCCAGGCAGGAGAGGAGATGCAGCTTGCTCATTGAATGTGACTGGCCAAAAAGCCTTCGATGTCTTTTTTGCCCCGGGCAACGGCTTCCCGGACAAGTTGGGTGCGCATGGAAGCTTTGGTTCTCAATTCTCTTGAAGCCGACAAAAGTTGATCCATTCGGCGCTTGCCGTTTCGGTCGACCTCACCATTGGAGCGAGCGGGGTAGAGGCTGCCGGCGTTGACCTGGCTCACGGCGAATTCAATGTTGTCTTCCACGTTGATTTGCTCCACTTCGGACATCAAAACAGCGCCTGTTTCTGTGCTGACCAATTTGATTTCAAACTTCAAGACAGATTGTCTTCTCTGGGAATGCAAGGTGTATCGGGCTGGGGCATAAGCGGCCACCTTCTTGGTCTTCCCCTCGTCGTCCAAGACCTCTTTGAAGTACTTGCGGAAGCCGTTGCGAGAGGTGACGATGGGTTCGGACGTTTCGGTGGAGTATTGCAGAATGGCTCCGGTCAGAATGGCTTTGGCTCCTGCCAAGCCCCCGACATCCACACTTTCATCGGAAATGCCAGAAAGCGAAAGTTCTTGCTCGGCAATGATGTCTTCTCTCAGGGTGCGGTCGACCACCCCAATGAAGGGGTCTTGGGTCTCGAGCAGTGCGTTTTGGATTCCGCTGCGCATGTCCAATGCCAGGTCCCTCTGGTTGGCATTGGATTCAAAGGATGTCACAGCCACATTGAAGCGCCCTTCTTCAAGGGCAGCAGCCAAAAGCACCGAGGCGTCCTTGTATTCGCTGTTGAGCGCCACCACAACGTTCAGGTTCTCGTGGGCCTTTCGATGAAGGCTGGCCTCGTAAGCGAGCTTTCCCGCTCGGTATTTGGGCTCGGCTTTGGCCACCACCAGCAATTCGGCTGCATCTCCATACTGAGGATCGAGACGAAGGATTTCCTCCAACGTTTTTTGAGCGGCAGCAAAGTCTTCCTCTGCCATCTCTGAATGGGCTTGGGCATCCAATTCGATGAGGTGGTCGTCTACCAAGTTTCCGTATTGGGTGTGGACAGAAGGAGGGATGATCAGGTCAACTTTGGTCAAAGCCACTTGGTCCACATAAGCCGATATGCGTTCATAAGTGGCGATGGCGTCTGCACGTTGACCATCCATGGCGAACCTTTGGAATTCGCCGACTTGAGCATCCACCACACCTTGACCCGCCATCTTCAGTCCAACCATGGCATCGAGGTAGCCTGGCTTTTTCGTCAAGGCCATGCGAAACAGGTCAGCGGCTTGTCTGTCCATGCCGGCCATTTGCAGCTCAGTGGCGCGTTTGGTCATGCTTTTTGGTCCGTTGCAAGACGAAATCAAAAGGGCCAAGCCAGTCAGCAAGAGAAAGGTGCGAATCACGTCAGGTGTGCTTTTAAGTGGGTCGAAAATACGGGAGTGTTTGCCTTCCTGTGGACAAGTCCCGTGCCAGTATTTTTCTCTTGGCCATTGTCGGCCCTTTTTCACCGCGCAAATTTGTGTCATGTCACGTCGCATTGTCATCCTCGGAGCTGGTCGCTCCAGTTCGTCCTTGATTCGCCATTTACTTCAGCATGCTGAAGGCGAGAATTATGATGTGAGGATTGGCGATTTGGACCCTGATCTCGCGGCGCGCAAGGCAGAGGACCACCCTCGGGCCACCACCTTTGGGTTGGATGCTGGCAATCCGGATTCCCGTCGAAACGAGATTGAGCAAGCCGACTTGGTCATCAGCATGCTTCCCGCTTTTTTGCACCCTGAAGTGGCGAAGGATGCCATTGCGACGAGGACGCCTTTGATCACCCCGAGTTATTTGTCGGCAGAAATCAAAGCGATGGATGCCGAGGCCAAAGCGGCGGGCATCCCCATTTTGAATGAATTGGGCCTCGACCCGGGCATCGATCACTTGAGTGCCATGGAAGTGATTGATGGATTGCGATCAGAAGGGTCTACACTGACCAGCTTTGAGAGCTACACTGGGGGATTGGTGGCCCCTGAAAGCGATGACAATCCGTGGCATTACAAATTCACGTGGAACCCCAGAAACGTGGTTTTGGCGGGCCAAGGTGGCTCAGCCACGTTCAAAGAAGACGGCCGAATTCGTGTGTTGCCTCCCCACCGTTTGTTCAAAGAAGTCACAGAGATTGACGTTCCCGGCGCGGGTCGTTTTGAGGGGTATGCCAACCGAGATTCTTTGGCTTACGAGCAGATTTATGGTTTGGAGGGGATTGAGTCTTTGGTTCGAGGAACCTTGCGTGGCGACGGATTTTGCGGAGGTTGGGACGCCATTTTCCAGCTGGGTTTGAACCGAGATGACGCGGTGGTGACCCTGCCAGAGGGAACCACTTGGCGCGATTTCACAGCAGGCTTTGCGGGAGGCGTGTCCAAGCATGCAAGCGCAGCAGAGGTGCGAACAGCAGTGGCCCAGGTGACCGGTGCCAGTCAAAAATCACTGGACCTTTTGGAGCAGTTGGGGTTGTTTGAAGATGCTGTTCCCCAAGTAAAGTCGGGATCGCCTGCAGACATTTTGCAAGCTTTGTTGGAAGAAAAATGGGCGTTGGGTGAAGGGGATTTGGACATGATTGTCATGTGGCACAGGTTCCGTTACCGCACCAGCGGTGGAGAGTCCAAGGTTCTCACTTCTCATCTCATTCACTTGGGTGAGGATGAAGTTCACACCGCCATGTCATTGACAGTGGGGTTGCCCTTGGCGTTGGCTGCGCGCATGTGGATGAGGGGAGAATGGTCGGCAACAGGGGTTCTGTTGCCCACGCATCGGGACTTGTATGGGCCTTTGCTCAAGGGGTTGGCCCAGGAAGGGATTTCTTTCACCGAAACGGAAATGCCTCTGTCATGAAGGCGGGTCTGGCGCTTTTGATTTCGCTGATGGCTGTACATCCACTGACCACATTGGGTGCGGGGCCTTGTGATCCTCCTCCATTCGATCCCTTGGTGGAGGTGGCTTCAGCGGATGAAGCCTTGGCGATGGACCGCTGGGCGAGGAAAGCCTTACGGAGAGATTTGAAAGGGAAGACATGTTCAGAGGTCCAAGAGGTGGTGGACATCTTGGTGATCCGATGGCTTCAAGCCCATCCTGAAATCCATGTCGACCTCAATGGAACTGAGACCCAATGGTTGATGCAAAATGAAGGTGCCTTCTTGCTGAGAATCAAAGCCGAGGCTTGGACGGCGTGCATCGAACGACGCCGTTTCTTCCGTCCAAAATGGGCCCGAAAGTCAGATTCTCAGGGGTCGGCGTTGCAGCGCCGAAACTTTGTGGAATCCACAGGGTCGAAATGGGGAGGGGGTAAAAATTGAAAGGGCCGCCCTCCAGCAGCCCTTTCTCACCACATCTACCTCATCGGTGCTGCGCGCAGCACCTTCCTTAGGTGGCCATTGCACCGCCGCATCGCGGGGCGCAGATTTTTTATTTCAAGGACAACCGTTCGTAGGTCTCCTTCATGCATTTGTGGTGTGAATACGGGTTCGTGCTGAATAGGTTGCGCTCTTTGTCGAAATAGGTCACAGACAATGGCATGCTGAGCCACAATTCCTGTTCCTGGGTCATGCAGGATTGAAATCCACTCACGACCAAATCCACTTCACTAGAGAGGAACCGCGTGGCGCGAATGCCCCGGGTGTCGATTTGAAACACCTTTCTGTGTGCGTCTTTGTGGCGGACATCCAAGGTGTAGAGGTGTCCCATCGGGACCGAGGTGTCAATCTTTCGGCTGCCCTGGTCCTGGAGTTCGATCCAGGGTTGATTGTCTTGGTGAATCAGAATGTCAAATCCCTTTCTCAACGACCTGCTGCTGAGCATGGGTTCTATGCGCAAGTTGAGCATCGGATGCGGGGCGGTCTCCTTGATCATTTGGACCTCTTCCAAAGACAATGGATGTGGGGCTTTGGAATCCAGCATCCCTTGGGCACAAGCCTTGGTGATGGGATGAAAGCTGAACATGGCGATTACGAAGAATGACAGAAGGGGTTTGATCATCATCCCGACTCCGAACGAAAAGGTGCGTTTTGAGGTTTCACATTCGTGGGTTTTGGCGAAGTCAAAGGATTGCTCCGCTTACCTTCGTTGTGATGCGCACGTTTGACATCCCAGAGGCATACCGGTCACCGGTCATTGGCAAGGTGAAGGCTTTGCGAAAACTGGCGGACCCCAGAAAGCGGGACTTCGCACCGAGTTTGCTTGATTTTGGCTCTGTGCGTTTTGTGTTGCCTCGGCATTTCGGGTTTTGTTTTGGCGTGGAAAACGCCATTGAAATTGCCTACAAAGCCGTGGCCGAGAATCCGGGGAAGCGACTTTGGTTGTTGAGTCAGATGATTCACAATCCCGAGGTCAATGCGGATTTGGAGTCCCAGGGCATTGGTTTTTTGATGGACACAGAAGGTGGGGTGTTGACTCCATTTGAATCCCTCGACCCGGACGATGTGGTCATTGTTCCCGCTTTTGGAACCACCTTGGAATTGGAGGATCGGTTGAAGGCCATCGGCGTAGACATCCAGAGGTACAACACCACGTGTCCGTTTGTGGAGAAGGTTTGGAAACGCGCAGCCCAGTTGGGAAAGAAGGAGTACACGGTGATCATTCACGGCAAGCCCAAGCATGAAGAAACGCGTGCCACATTCAGCCACAGCAGTGCGAATGCGCGTTCTCTTGTTGTAAAAAACATGGAGGAAGCACAGGTGTTGGCGCAGTTCATCCGAGGCGAAAGGGATTGGTCCACATTTGACGGTCATTTCAAAGGCCGTGCGAGTGAAGGGTTTGAAGTGCCACGAGATCTCGAACGGTTTGGTGTAGTGAACCAAACCACCATGCTCGCCAGCGACACTCAGGCCATTGCGGACCACTTGAAAATGGCATTGGAGCACCGAGACGGTGGCAATGCTGAGCGGTTTGCGAGCACAAGAGACACCCTATGTTATGCCACATTGGACAACCAAACGGCCACCACAGGAGCGTTGGAGGCCACGGCGGGCAAAGTCGACTTTGCCATTGTCGTGGGGGGATACAATTCCAGCAACACGAGTCATTTGGTGGAGCTCTGCGAGGAAAACATGCCCACGTGGTATGTCAGAAGCTCTGAAGAATTCGGTGAAGACGGCAGTTTGGGGCACTTTGAGTTGAGCAGCGCGTCCAGAAAGGTGACCCGCGATTGGTGGCCGACTCAGACGGTGGATGGGGACGTTCCCACCATTTTGCTGACTTCAGGAGCATCTTGCCCGGACAGTGCCGTAGATCGCGTTCTTCAGAAAATTCTGGAACGAACCGGTGGTGGACGGGCTGTGGAAGATGTTTTGCGGCAATTCGAACAACAGCGAGCAAATTTGGGGGCCGGATGAAACCACCACGCCTCCCCAGTCCATTTCGCAACGTGAGCCAAGCGCCAAGGAGCTTCAAGTTCCGCTCGGCGCATGTGGATTCGCGTGCGTTGAATTGGAAGGAGAGAAAGGAAGCCCTTGAGCGAGAAGTTCAGGGGGATTCCGGTGAAGGTGCGCCCAGAAAGCTTCGTTTCCGAGGAGGGCCTTCGACCCAGAAGGAAAGAGAAAACCGCTACGATGCGCTCAGGCGCTCGAGGCGCAGGGCCATGCTCAGAAGTGCAGTCATCTTGTTGGCCCTGCTCTACGGCGCATGGCTGGGCATGAAGTGGGTGGAGACCACCGATTTTGCCAAGGACTACCTGCTAACCGAACCTTCATGAGCACGGCCATAGACACCCGGATCCAACGGTTGCCCGAGCACGTGGCCAATCAAATTGCAGCAGGTGAGGTTGTGCAACGCCCCGCCTCTGTGGTCAAGGAGTTGATGGAAAATGCCCTCGATGCTGGTGCCAAGAAAATTTCAGTGTCTCTGAAGGACGCAGGTCGAAACCGCATTGTGGTGGAAGACGATGGAATGGGGATGGGGCCAGAAGACGCGGCGATTTGCTTTGATCGGCATGCGACGTCCAAGTTGCGGTCTGCGGATGACCTTTTGGCCCTGGCCACCATGGGGTTCAGAGGGGAAGCGTTGGCCAGCATTGCCAGCATTGCACGGGTCGAGTTGAGAACCCGCCGCGAAGAGGATGAATTGGGCCACAGTTTGGTGGTCGAAGGGGGGGAGCAACATCCGGCTGAACCGGTCCACTGTGATGTGGGCACCAGGATGACGGTCAAGCATCTGTTTTTCAATGTGCCCGCTCGCCGAAATTTTTTGAAGAGCGATCCAGTTGAGCTTCGACACGCCATCGATGAGTTTCAAAGAATCGCATTGGCCAACCCCGAGTGTGCCTTCCGATTGAGCCACAACGATGGCGAGTTGTTTGATTTGCCTGCCGGGCCTTTGCGCCAGCGTTTGGTCCGTGTATTTGGCGCCAAGTACGATGAGCGGCTGGTTCCGGTGGAAGAAAGAACCGATGTGGTGGCGTTGACCGGGTTTGTTGGAAAGCCAGAGTTTGCCCGCCGCACCAGAGGGGAGCAATTCCTGTTCGTCAACGGAAGATTCATCAAACACCCTCCATTTCACGGGGCTGTAATGAGGGCCATGGACGGCTTGCTCGTGCCCGGGCAATTCCCTTTCTATGTTCTGTTTTTGGAGGTGGATGCCAGCCGGGTGGACGTGAACATTCACCCGACGAAAGTCGAGGCGAAATTCCAAGAGGAGCGTCCCATTGTGGCCATTCTTCAAGCTGCGGTTAAGCGGGCACTGGGGCGATTCCATGTGGCGCCGTCCTTGGATTTTGATGCGGAAACTGCGTTTGACATTGCTCCGCCTCGCCCGGGTCAAGAAGTAGAGGAGCCGCGAATCCAACTCAATCCGGATTACAACCCATTTCATGCCCAAGGGGCAGGAAGCAGATCGGGTTCTGGTGCGAGTGTGCCCCAGGGAGGGGCGCTACAAAGGGACAGAATCGAAGCGACGCGCCGGTTTTTTGAGTCGGAAGGGAGACCTCCCGCTGGAGACTCCTTGGCCACAGAATCTTCTCGGTTGGTGTTTTCGGAGACCAAAACCGAGAATGACGTGGGGCAGGGCACTGTGGAAAGCCCAAGGTCATTTGACGAACAGAGGCCTCTGTTTCAGCTGTTCGGAGGATGGATTGTGACCGCCACGCGAAGTGGGTTGGTGCTGGTGGATCAGCATCGGGCACACACGCGGATTTTGTACGAGCGTTTTTCTACCTCAACCACCCAGCAGGGACAAGGGGCGCAGCAGTTGCTGTTCCCTTCAGATTTGGATTTGGGTCCAGGGGATGTTCTTCTGCTTCGCGATTCGTCCCAAAGCCTCACAGACTTGGGTTTTGACTTGGAGTTTCCTGGGGACGGGAAGGTCCGGGTTTTGGGACTGCCGCAGGCTGCCGCCGAAGGGCAGCCATCTTTGCTCATCGACGCCATTCTTGAAGAGCTCAGAGAGTGCGGTGAAGTGGATGCAGATTTGCGGGCCAGCCGAGCAACGGCCGGTCTTGCGCGCGCCGCCGCCATTCCCTCAGGTCGAACACTGACCCGCACAGAAATGATGGATTTGGTGGATGGGCTTTTTGCGTGTCAAGAACCTGACCGTGACCCGTGGGGCCGGTCCACCCTTGCTACCTTTGATCAGGAAGCCGTTGCCTCTCGCTTTCGTTGACGCCACAACCTGAATGTTTCAGCAAGCCACGCCAGTTGTTCGTAATCTTCTGATTATCAACATCATATTTTATGTCGTCACCCACTTCTTATATCCGGATTTGAGGGGTGTTTTGGCGGGCTACTATCCCAGTGCACCTCAATTTCAGCCTTGGCAAGTCATCACCCACATGTTCATGCATGCGGGATTGGGGCATCTGTTTTTTAACATGTTCGCCTTGTTCATGTTTGGTTCTCAGTTGGAGCGCGTTTGGGGGCCAAAACGGTTTCTGAATTATTACTTGGCTTGTGGTTTAGGGGCTTTCTTTTTGCATGAATTGGTGGTGGGGTATGGGTTTTTTAGCACCTATGGAGCCTGGTTTCCCCAAGTGGAGGAGCTTTATCCAAACTTGGGTTACAGCGCTAGGTTGGCCGAGGCTCAGCAGATGTTCATACCTGTGGTCGGGGCCTCGGGAGCGGTGTTCGGCTTGCTGCTTGGCTTTGGAATGTTGTTTCCCAATACCCGGCTGCAGTTGTTGTTCCCACCTGTGCCCATCAAGGCCCGGTATTTTGTCATGGGATATGGAGCGTTGGAGTTGATGTTGGCCTTGGACAACAGCCCTGGAGACAATGTGGCCCACTTTGCCCATCTCGGCGGCATGATTTTTGGATACTTCTTGTTGAAGAAGTGGCAAAAGGACCGCGACGTATTTTATTGAAAAAAGCAGCGTTGATGAGGACAGACCATGGGCAGCATTAAAGACGATTTGAAGGCGCGTTGGGCATCTGGTGGCATGGCCGTGAGGTTGGTCATGTTCAACATTCTGGTGTTTTTGATCTTGGCAACATTGAAGTTGCTGGTGAATTTGGGGCTCCCCATTCCCGTGCTTCCTGGAGCTTTTGGGTTGGCGACAACCGCGGACTTGGGGCGTTTGGCATTCCGACCATGGAGCCTGGTGACCCACATGTTTGCCCATTTGGAGGTTTGGCACTTGGTCATGAACATGCTCATCCTGTGGTGGATGGGTGGGATGTTTCGCTCGTATTTTGGGGACAGGAAGACGTTGAGCACTTACCTGATGGGGGGCTTCTCTGGTGTTCTTCTATATGTGGTGGCCACCAATTTGGTTCCTGCATTTCCGCAAGGGGGCTTCGCACTGGGTGCGTCTTCGGCGGTCATGGCTTTGATGGTCGCCACAGCGACTTATATGCCTGACACGGTGATTCGACTGTTTTTGATTGGTCCAGTGAAGCTCAAATGGGTGGCTCTGGCTTACGTTGTTTTGGATTACGTGGCCCTGTCCAATGGCAGCAATGTCGGAGGTCATTTGGGGCACATCGGTGGGGCGATATACGGATATGCCTACATGAGGGGCATGCAGAAAAATGTGGATTTGGGGGCAGGATTGGAGAAGGTCTTGGACCGCTTGGCCACCGCGCTGGCTTCCATAGGGCAGTCTTCCCCAAACCGGGGCAGCAACAAGGCGGAGCGCCGAGATTCCTTTTTCAAAAGAAAGGGAAAGGGGCTACAGACGGTTCACAGATCAGTCGATGTGACTGGCCGAACCAAGCGGGCCCAAACCGATGGGGAGTTCAACGCCCAAAAGCAGTCCAGGCAGCAAAGGATAGACCGCATCTTGGACAAGATTTCTAAGGTGGGGTATGACCAACTGACCAAGGAGGAAAAGGATTTCCTGTTCAAATTTGGAGGCGACGTCTGAAGCATGGCCAAGGGGAGGAAGGACAAGGGGGGAAGGTTGGCGCTCGCAACGGGTTTCGTGGGAGCGGTGGGCACCTGGTCGGCGTTGCTGTCCACTTGGGTTTCACCGGCCACTTGGGCTGTTCCAGCGTTGGCTGGATTGGGGTTTCCCTTGTTCGGTGTCATGCTGATGTTGGGTGTCCTCGGTGCGCTTTGGTTCCGCCGCTGGAAGTCCAGTTTGGTGTTGCTTTTAACGTTGAGCGCTTCATGGTCATTGTTTCAGAGCACTTGGGGAAGCATGGGGTGGGGCATGTCCATGGTGGAAGGTGAATCGACAGAGCTGAAGTGCATGACTTGGAATGTGCGCTTGTTTGATCATTACGGTTGGCTCGAGGGCGTGAAGCCACAGATCATGGAGTCCATTGGGTCCGAAAAACCTGACATCCTTTGTCTCCAAGAATATTTTAAGGCGGCCGACTCCAAGGCCTTTCCGGTTTCACAACCGTTGCAAGCTTCATTGGCCAGTGATGGTGGCAGAGAGTTCGATCGGCATGTGGTCTGGGCGCGAGAAAAGGGAGGGCGCAAGTTCGGCGTGGCCACCTGGTCTCTTTATCCAATTGTGGGGGAGTTTGCCATTCGGTTTGGCACACGCAGCAACAACGTTTGTGCGGTCACGGACATCGAGAGGAAGGGAGACACCATCCGTGTATTCAATGCTCACTTTGCCAGCCTTCACTTTGACTCCGATGATTATGAAGCCCTCGAAGAAGGGGTTCCCGATGCCGCAACCCGTCAGAAAATGTGGTCACGAATGAAGCAGGCCTACCAGCTTCGGGTGAGTCAAGTCAATGAGGTTTTGAAAGCCGTAGAGGAGAGCCCACATCCGGTGGTGTTGTGCGGAGACTTCAATGACATCCCCGTCAGCTGGGCCCTTCAGACCATGCGTTCAGGATTGCGAGACACGCATGACATCCGGGGCTTGAGGTTGGACGGCACTTGGCAGGGGGCCATTCCTGGGGTCCGAATCGACCATATTTTGGTGGACCCTTCTTGGGAGGTGAAGTCCCATGCCACGGGAGGAAGTGGCCTGAGCGATCACCGCTATGTTTCGGCGACCCTCAAGGTGCCGAGCCTGTAGCGAGCCCCATCTTTTTTGCAATGATTTCATAACCGATGACGGTCATGGCAATCATGAGAAACCCGTAAATCAGGTCGTCCACCGGCATCGAGAAGATGCGCATTTGAAGGTTGTGGTCGTTGTTGTACCACACGATTTGATCCGCGATTTGGTTCACCTCGGTATTGAACAAGGGATACTCCCAAAAGGTCAGGCCCGTGAGCACCCCATTGGTCAAAATGAATGGAACGAGCAATGGCAGGTAGGCAAACCACAGCCGGTGGTTCCAGCGACGGGCTTCGTGGTTTTGCGCAGCCGCCAACGCCAATCCCAAAGTGAGCATAGCAGTGATTCCACAGTTCACGAAAATATAGGCACGGTCCATGTTGGAAAAGGCCAATGACACCGTGAGGGTGGCCAACAGTACCGTTGCAGGAATCGCAAATGCACCTCCAGGAGGATGCGGGATGTAGTGCTTGAGGGATTCGTACGTGAAGACACAAGCGTAAGGAATGCAGATGAAAAACATCCACTCTTCCAAGGGGATTCCAGCGATCCAAATCCCAGAGAGGTAAGCGTCATTGAAGCCCCAAATTCCACGTTCAGTGAAGGCAATGTCCCAAGGGATAAAAACCGCCATCATCAGAGCAATGGCGGGCAGCAATGCAGGCCAGAAACGCACAAACCTCACCTTGCGATCGAAGCTCAGCGCCAATGGAAGGGCGATGACGGCGATGTCGACAGCGAGATAGAGGTAGTTTGGGTTCATCCTTTGCTCATGGATTTGGCGGCTTTGGCCTTGTTGGCTTCACGGAAAAACTGCACCGGAACCCAGAGCATTCCAAAACACTCTCCGTGCTCCTTGTTCAGGTGTTTGTGATGCACTTTGTGGGCTTTTCTAATGGCTGCAAAGTAGGGGTGACGCGCGTTGCGAAACCAATTGAACCTTCTGTGAATGAACACGTCGTGGACCAGAAAGTAGCACAGGCCATAGGCGGCGATTCCAGTTCCAATCCAAAAACGAAAGTCGGCGTAGATGCTTCCGGTGATGAAGCACCAAGCGCTGGGTACGGCAAAAATCAGGAAGAAAGCGTCGTTCTTCTCAAAGAATCCAGGTTCGTGCTGGTGGTGGTCTTTGTGGAAATACCACATGGCGCCATGCATCAGGTATTTGTGTGCAGCCCAAGCCACGCCTTCCATGGCGCAGAAAGTGGCGATGACGATGAGGGAGGAGATCAAGATTTCCATGGCAACAAAAGCAAACCGATGAAGAAGGAGGCTTGGATCAAAAACAACAATCCTGCGGCACGGTTGGTTCGGAGGCTGTGGACCTTTCGCCACGCCAAAGCCAAGCCAAAAGCGATGACCCACCAAGCGATGTAGTTCTTGAGGGGGATGTGGTCGCCTTCCCAAGTCCAAAATCCGGCTTGGGTGGCCACAGGTTCTAAGATGATGTCCAATGCCACCATGAGCGTGGCGGTTAAAGCTGCCTTGGTAAGTCTGGCTTTGGGGGTGTCTTTGTTGCCCACCCATTTATGGGACCAATACATGGCGCCCATCAGGGTCATGAGCCAGAGGATTCCAATCATGGGGGGCGTGTCGTAGATGTGCGGTCCCAAGCGCCAACCATAGGTGTAGTTTCCGAAAGGGAAGCCCGTTTGAACCCCAATCACTTCCACCGAATAGGTGACATAGGCTGTGAGTGCCCACCTCCAAGCATCCTCGGGATTCCCAAATCCGAGCACCACCACGGCGGAAAACAGCAGGTTGATCACGGTGAGGTTCAGGATGATGTTGGCGTCGTAAACCACCACCCCGGCGAGTCCAGCCAGGTGCAGGAAAGCCAACAGACCCAAGCAGAAGGCCATGGATCCCCACCACCTCTGGATGCCGAATGCGCCAGATTCAGGGGAGGGGGTCATGTTTTTTCATGAGTTGATGGGTGATGCGGCCGCTGAGCAAGCACAGAGGAATTCCTCCTCCAGGATGCACGCTTCCACCTGCGAAATAAAGCCCTTTGATTCTACGGTCCCGGTTTCGGTGGCGAAGAAAAGCACTTAAGGGGGCATTGCTGGCTGGCCCATAGAGTGCGCCTCTGTGGCTGCCTGTTCTGATCTCGATGTCGTTCGGGGTCAGTACATGTTCGCATTCGCGGTGTTTCCGGACGTTGATCCCGGTCATCCGCTCAATTTTCTGCTCGACTTTTTCTCTTAGATCATCCAACCCTTTCGGGTCCCAGCCTGCGGGAGCGTTCACCATGACAAACCAGTTTCCGGCCCCCTCTGGGGCGTCACTCGGGGAGGTTTGGCTGCCAATGTTGATGTAGACGGTGGGGTCTTCCGAAATTTCTTGACGCTCAAACAAGGCGGCGAATTCCTCCCGGTAATCCTCTGCCCAGAGGATGTTGTGCAAGTGCAAGTCCGGGGCAGGGTGTCGCATGCCCCAATAAAAAATGACGCCGGATGTGGAGGGCTCTGCCGACAAGATCCGTTCGGGTTGTTTTTGATCCGACAACATGTTGCGATAGGTTGGGGTCACGTCGGCCCCAGAAACCACCACATCGGCCTCTACGAACTCTCCTCCCAAAAGGGTGACCCCGTTCACGCAGCCGTTTTCAACGTTGATTTTCTCGACGCGAGCATTGGTCCGAATGTTCACGCCCAAGTTCAACGCGGTTTGATGAAGGGCCTCCACAATCCCATGCATTCCGGATTTCGGCGCAAAGGTTCCCATTCCGAATTCCAAATGTGGAATCACATGGAGCATGGCAGGTGCACGGTAGGGGTCGCTGCCATTGTAAGTCGCATATCGGTTGAAAAGCTGCTGAATCTGAGGATGACCCACACGGCGGTTCCAAGAATTCAATTTTCGCGTCAAAGGCAAGTCCCTCCAGGATTTGACGGCCTTGCCCAAATGACCCAATGCGGAGTTGGGCTTCCAGCTGCTGGCCTCGTGTAGGGATTGCTCCAGAAACAGGCCTTTGGTGGCGTTGAACCCCCTTTGACTGCTGTCTAAATGGTTGAGGACGGGAACAGGGTCGATGCCAAAAGCAGATTGGATCTCTGCGCTCAATTTGTCTCTGTCGCTCCAAGCTGTAAAGCGGGTTCCGTCGGGCCAGAAATAATGGCAAGATCGATCCAGCTTTGTGTAGTGAAAGGGAGCAGCGTGTTCGCCTGCGGCCCTCAGAGTGTCCTCCAGAAGTTCAGGCCATGTGAACAGGCTCGGCCCCAAGTCGAAGCGGTAAGCTCCGATTTTCAATTGGCGGAGTTTGCCTCCCACTTCAGGAGAAGATTCAAGCAGGGTCACCTTTCGGCCTTCTGCCGCGGCTCGAATCGCAGTGGAGAGTCCTCCGATTCCGGCTCCGATGACTGCGACAACACTCACTTCCCCAGGTGCTCGGCTGCGCGTTCGAAACAAATTCGAAACCAAGTGGTGAAGTCGTCTGGATGGGCTGTCATCTCATTTCTCATCTCCGTGAATGAGACGTATTTGTAGTCGGACACCTCCTCTGGGTTCGGGACAGGAGGGACGTCACTTCTGCCAAACAGGACATGGTCGAACTCGTGTTCAACCAGGCCTCCATCCAATTCAGATCGGTAGATGAAGTCAAACCCTTTGGCCAATTGACATTTCATGCCCATTTCTTCTTGGAGCCTTCTGACCCCAGCTTCAATGACGGTTTCTCCATCACGGGGATGGCTGCAGCACGTGTTCGTCCAAAGTCCTCCGCTGTGGTATTTGTGATGCGCGCGTTGTTGCAGCAGCAATTCTCCCTTGCTGTTGAGAATGAACACACTGAATGCCCGGTGCAGAATGCCTTTTTTGTGGGCAGACATCTTTTCCATGGTGCCTTGGGCTTGGTCCAACGTGTTCACCAAGACGACGTGTTCTTCTGGGGTGCCGTTCATGTCCTCATCCAATTTGTTCAGCCAACTCCAACATCCATTCGGCGTATTTCGGGCTGCGGGCCCAATGGTTGGACTCGAGAAGTCGGTTCACGGCCTTGCGGTCGGTGGCCCAATGCTCGCCCACCCCTAAAAAACGGGGGGCAGTGCCGGTGACAGACAAGCGCAGTGCTTTCAATTCGTCAAGGTTGGGATGGCGCAGGACGAGCGAGTCCAACTTGTTCAGCCCTGAATTCAAACGGGAGAGTTTAGAAGCTGGATTGAATCCAAAATCCGCGCTTCTGGCCAAAGAAACCCAGCGGTGCGCTTCGATCAATGGGGCACATTCTTCTGGGGCAGTCGCCAAGAGCTCCAAAGCGGTGTTTTCAGCGTTTTCGGCTTGTTCCAAAGTGCTGTGATCCAAAAACAACATGCGCAAAGCATGAAGGGCTTCACAATTGTCTTGGGGGGCGGTTCCTTGCCCCAGGGCCATGTTGAATGTGACCAGGAGCACAGCCATTTTTGGCAATGCAAAAGGCATGTTTACAGCAGGTTGAATTGATGGCGCAAGTAAGAGCCCATCAACAGCGCGGCTTTTTGCCTGTTGGGAATGCGAATTCTCTCTTCCAGTACCCTGTGGTGGGAGAGTTTCCGGATTTTGCGAAATAGGCGGAGGTAATAGATGTACGCCATGTACACCCCCAAGCGAGAAGAGCTGGGAAGCCGGATGATGCCTTGGTATGCATGCATAAAATCTTGTTCGATTTCAGCCTCGATGGTCCGCTTGGCGTTCTGGTCAAATTCTCCGAGGTCGAGACCCGGGAAATAGGTTCGACCTAAGCCTTCCCAATCGGCTTGCAGGTCCCGTAGAAAGTTGATTTTTTGGAAAGCGGCACCCAAGCTTCGTGCATGGGGGAGCAACGCGTTGTATTGGGCCTCATTCCCTTCCACAAACACAGAAAGACACATCAGTCCAACCACTTCAGCGCTGCCAACAATGTAATCGTCGTACCCATCTCGGTCGTAGGCCGTCTGGTCCAAGTCGCGTTCCATGGACTCCAAGAACTTGTCGACATGAGCCAAGTCCATTCCATAGGTGTGAAACGCCCATTGGAAGCTGTTGAGGATGGGATTTAGTGAAATGCCTTCTTCGATGGCTCGGTAGGTGTCTTTCTTGAAGCGATCTAGGAGAGTAGCCTTGTCGAAATCATGAAAGGCGTCGACGATTTCATCGGCGAATCGAACAAATCCGTAAATGGCGTGAATCGGTGCTCTCAATTCTGAGGAGAGCAGCCGAATTCCCATGGAGAAAGAGGTACTATAGGCGTTGGTGGTGAGGGCGCTGCACTGACGGGACACTTGGTCAAACAGAGGCTTGCCTGTGTCCAACAATCCTTGATCCACCGCAGGGTGTCCATGGGACGTTTTGGACATGTGCTGTTTCATACGCGTATGAATGTCGGCTATGGGAGGACGGGCGTTCATTTCCAAGGGATAAGTTAACCTTCGAAGACTTCTAATTGTTCGATGTTCACAGTTTCGGGAATTCCATCGAGGCCGCTGGCCTTGAGTACTTCGCTGGCAGCGACTTGGCCGCTGATGATGCTGGGCGGAACCCCCGGTCCAGGGGTCGTCAATTGTCCCGCAAACCAGGTGCCGGGCAATTTGGACTTCAGCTTTGGCTTCAAGAATGCCGTTTGTCGAAGGGTGTTCGCCAGGCCATATGCGTTGCCTTTATAGGCGCTGTAGTCGGCCACGAATTGCCGGTGATCGTATTGCCTTTTGTACACAATGTGATCTCGGATGGGGACATCCATTCTGGCCTCGAGGCGGTCCATGATTTGCCCGTAGATGCGGTCGCAGGCTTCTTGGTCATCGGCCATTCCCGGTGCTGTGGGAACCAAAAGGAACATGTTTTCGCAGCCTTCTGGTGCGACTGAGGGGTCGGTCACGCTGGGCGCACAGACGTAAAACAAGGGGTCTTTGGGCCAAGCTGGATCGTCGTAAATCTCCTCGGCGTGGGCGTCAAATGGCGTGTCGAAAAACAGGGTGTGGTGTTTCAAGCCTGGTATCCTCCTGTTGACCCCCAAATAGAACAACAATGAACTCGGTGACATGGCACGCTTGTCCCAATAGGCTTCGTCATAACGGCGATGCGTTTTGGGGAGGAGGTGTTGTTCCGCATGGTGGTAATCACAGGCTGCAATCACATTGTTGCAAGGCACATTGACGCCCCCCACGCGCAAACCCGAGGTCTTGCCTTGGGTTTCAAGGATGGCCTCTACGGTACAATTGAATTCGAAATGGACCCCTTGTTCTTTGGCCACTTGGACCATGCCTTCTACGATCTGATGCATGCCTCCCATGGGATACCATGTGCCAAGGGCGGTGTCGGCATAGTTCATCAGGCTGTACAAGGCGGGAGTGTTTTGCGGTTTCGAGCCCAAAAACAGCACTGGGAATTCCATCAGCTGAATCAACCGCGGATCTTTAAAGTGCTTTCTCACGTGACTGCTAAAGCTGCGCAGCAACTGAAGGCGTGGTGCATCTCTTAAAATGTCGAGCCGTGCAAATTCAAGAGGGCTGTGGGCAGGCTTGTTCACGAATCGCCCCATGCCAATGTCATACTTGGTTTTGGCCTCGGACAGAAAACGCTTCAATTGACCGCCAGCGCCAGGCTCTATGGTCTCGAACAATTGGGCCAAAGGGTCGATGTCCGCTGGGACATCCATGGGCCCTTGTGAAAACTCCACTCGGTATGACGGGTCCAAGCGCCGGAGGTCGTACAGCTCTTTCACGGTCCTGCCGAATTGAGCGAAATACCGATCGAACACATCGGGCATCCAATACCAACTCGGCCCCATGTCGAATGTGAAGCCGTCGCATTTGAATTGGCGAGCGCGGCCACCGGCTTGATGGTGCCGCTCAAAAACGGTCACTTTTAGCCCTTTGCTCGCCAAAGTGGTTGCAGCGGCCAATCCAGCGAATCCAGATCCGATGACGGCCACGTCGATTTTGGAGGGTGTTATTTTAGCCATGTTGAGCAACGGCAACAAATTCAATTGCCTTTGTGTTCAATTTTCCGCTTCGTGAAATTCGGGAACAAGTGGTTCAATTGGAGTATGAGGCGCATATTTTTGACCACGACGAAAAAAGAAAGCCAAAATTGAAACCTAAACGAACGTTTTGGCGTTAACACTCCAAAGACCGAATCCTGCAAGATTCAAAAAGAGCATGATGAGGTTTTTTCCAATTGCTTGAAACGCCCCGGAGAGCCGGGGCGTTTCTGTTTAGGCCCCCTTGGGAATGGGTCCCCAGCGGACTCATCAGAACCTTCCGCAACTTGCGGTGTTCCTTTGTCATGATGAAGTCCCTGATGTACACTGCTCTTTTTGTTGTCGCTCTCATCGGTTTGGCTGCCTTTGGAATCTTCAATGGCGCCATTCTAGGTGGCACCGAGGCCTTTTATTCACCCACAACGTCCATGTCTGATTTTCACAATTTGTCGTCCACAACCCTGGATGGTCAGCCGTTTAGCTTCCAAGATTTGAAAGGTAAAAAGGTGCTAATAGTGAATACAGCGAGCCGTTGTGGATACACGCCCCAATACAAGAAATTGCAAGAGCTCCAAGTCCAACACGGAGGGGAGGAGTTTGTGATTCTTGGGTTTCCATGCAACCAATTCGGACGTCAAGAACCGGGCAGTGCTGGCGAAATCTCGGATTTCTGTTCAAAGAACTTTGGGGTCACTTTTCAGATGATGTCCAAGGTGGATGTGAAAGGGGACAACCAGGATCCAGTCTATTCTTGGCTTTGCAATGCTGCTGAGAATGGGGTGGGAGACCACAAAGTGGGGTGGAATTTCCACAAATTCTTGGTCGATGCCGAGGGCAACTTGGTCGCCTCGTTGAAGTCGGGTGAAGACCCCATGGGAGAGAGGATTGTGAACTTTGCCACGGGCAAGTAATCCACAATGCAGAACTTAGGGGCATGACCATTCATGAGCCCCTCGACATCCTGGCCTTTGGCGCCCACCCTGATGACGTTGAGTTGAGCGCGGGAGGAACCTTGATCAAAGCGAGCCAGCAAGGAAAAAAAACAGGCATCATCGACCTCACCCGCGGAGAGTTGGGGACCCGAGGTTCTGCCGAGCTTCGGGATCGGGAATCTGCTGCGGCTGGAAAGGCTTTGGGGTTGACCATTCGCGAAAACCTAGAGCTCAAGGATGGGTTGCCCGATGACGAGCACCACGTCATCATGTCCTTGGTGGCTGCCGTGCGTCGTTACAGGCCCAGAACGGTTCTGGCCAATGCCATTTTTGACCGCCACACAGACCATGGCAGAGCTGCGGAGTTTGTGCACCGCGCTTGTTTTTTGGCGGGCTTGGCGAAGATTGAAACTGCGGAAGAAGATGGAACCCGTCAGCAGGCGCATCGCCCGAAGCATGTTCTTCACTACATCCAAGATCGCTTTCGTGAGCCCTCCATTGTGGTTGACATCACAGGGGCAGAGGAAGCCAAGTATGCAGCCATTGCCTGTTACTCTTCTCAATTTCACGTTCCCGGAGCAGACCCCGCTGAAGTGCTCAGGGTGCCGAGTGCTTCAGAGTTGGCAACCCCAATTTCTACACCTGAATTCATGGCTGTGGTGCGGGGGAGAGACATCACAATGGGCCGGTTCATTGGTGTGAATTCTGGCGAAGGTTTTGAGAGCCAAACACCGTTGGGAATCACCGACCTGTCTGATTTGGTTTGACTCTGCAGGTCAACAAAAACGCCCGGTCCAAGGGGACCAGGCGTTTCAAGTGGGTGGCTAATGGGACTTGAACCCACGACCCTCGGTACCACAAACCGATGCTCTAACCAGCTGAGCTATAGCCACCATTAAGGCGGGCAAAGATAGCGCGATTCCTTGTCTACCCAACCCCTTTTTCTCAGGGCCTTTCGTTGCCTCTGAATTTCATTGGTTTCATTGCCGGGGTGAGCACAACACTCAGGCAGCCAAGGTGTGAACTCTTATTCGCAGGTGGTTTCAAACAAGGAGAGGAGCACGATGAGGTCGGCGGAGCCGATGATGCCGTTGCCGTCTGTGTCGAACGGACAGGTGTCGTTTGGCGGTCCATCAAAGAAGGTGCAAGTGCCGTCTTCACAGTTTGCATTTTCGTCGTAATTCAATGCGCTTGGGTATGTGCACCCTGATTGTCCGATGCAGATGTGTTCGCAGCTTCCGTCATCGCTTGTGGCGAATGGGTTGAAGTTAGAGGCTTCCGAATCGGTGCAACCTTCAAACGAACAGCTGCCATCCTCTTCGGTGGCGCTCTCATCGAAATTGGCGGCGGTGTCATCGGTGCATCCAAACACCTCGTCAGAGTCGCAGACGCCGTCATTGTCGACGTCGAATTCACAGCTTCCTCCGCAGATCCCGAGCGCGTCCAGTTGATTGCCGTCACAGTCGCAATCGTTGACGGGTTGGTTGTAGCAACCGCAGCTATAAATGGCACCAGGTCCATTGCAGATTCCGCAGGCATCGTAGTCTCCCACACAATCGTCCTGATCGTCGCAGATCCCATCGCCGTCTATGTCTGCCGAGCAATCACCGCCGCAGATGTTGAGGGCGTCTTCTGTTTCGCATGAGCCATCGTCATCCGTAGCATTTTCATTGTAGTTGCATGCTTCGTTGTTGGTGCAACCTGGGATTTCGTCGGAGTCACAAATCCCGTCTTCGTCAATGTCGGTTGCACAGTCGCCTCCGCAGTTGCCGAGGGCGTCGAGCTGGTTTCCGTCGCAATCGCAGTCTCCCGCTGGGATACCGGAGCATCCGCAGTCGTAGATGGCGCCAGGGCCATTGCAGATCCCGCAGTCATCGAGCTGACCAACGCAGTCGTCCACGTCATCGCAGATGCCATCGCTGTCGGCGTCGGCTGAGCAATCGCCTCCACAGTTGCCGAGGGCGTCGAGCTGGTTTCCGTCGCAGTCGCAGTCTCCCGCTGGAATGCCGGAGCATCCGCAGTCGTAGATGGCGCCAGGGCCATTGCAGATCCCGCAGTCATCGAGCTGGCCAACGCAGTCGTCCACGTCATCGCAGATGCCATCGCTGTCGGCGTCGGCTGAGCAATCGCCTCCACAGTTGCCGAGGGCGTCGAGCTGGTTTCCGTCGCAATCGCAGTCTCCCGCTGGAATGCCGGAGCATCCGCAGTCGTAGATGGCGCCAGGGCCATTGCAGATCCCGCAGTCATCGAGTTGGCCAACGCAGTCGTCTACGTCGTCGCAGATGCCATCTCTGTCGAGCGTCGGCTGAGCAATCGACCTCCGCAGTTGCCGAGGGCGTCGAGCTGGTTTCCGTCGCAGTCGCAGTCTCCGGCGGGAATGCCGGAGCATCCGCAGTCGTAAATGGCGCCAGGGCCATTGCAAATCCCGCAGTCATCAAGCTGGCCAACGCAGTCGTCCACGTCGTCGCAGATGCCATCGCTGTCGGCGTCGGCTGAGCAATCACCTCCACAGTTGCCGAGGGCGTCGAGCTGGTTTCCGTCGCAATCGCAGTCTCCGGCTGGAATGCCGGAGCATCCGCAGTCGTAAATGGCGCCAGGGCCATTGCAGATCCCGCAGTCATCGAGCTGGCCAACGCAGTCGTCTACGTCGTCGCAGATGCCATCGCTGTCGGCGTCGGCCGCGCAATCACCTCCGCAGTTGCCGAGGGCGTCGAGCTGGTTTCCGTCGCAGTCGCAGTCTCCAGCTGGAATGCCGGAGCATCCGCAGTCGTAAATGGCGCCAGGGCCATTGCAGATCCCGCAGTCATCAAGCTGGCCAACGCAGTCGTCCACGTCATCGCAGATGCCATCGCTGTCGGCGTCGGCCGAGCAATCGCCTCCACAGTTGCCGAGGGCGTCGAGCTGGTTTCCGTCGCAGTCGCAGTCTCCCGCTGGGATGCCAGAGCATCCGCAGTCGTAGATGGCGCCAGGGCCATTGCAGATCCCGCAGTCATCGAGCTGGCCAACGCAGTCGTCCACGTCATCGCAGATGCCATCGCTGTCGGCATCGGCCGCGCAATCACCTCCACAGTTGCCGAGGGCGTCGAGCTGGTTTCCGTCGCAGTCGCAGTCTCCGGCTGGGATGCCAGAGCATCCGCAGTCGTAGATGGCGCCAGGGCCATTGCAGATCCCGCAGTCATCAAGCTGGCCGACGCAGTCGTCTACGTCGTCGCAGATGCCATCGCTGTCGGCGTCGGCTGAGCAATCACCTCCACAGTTGCCGAGGGCGTCGAGCTGGTTTCCGTCGCAGTCGCAGTCTCCAGCTGGGATGCCGGAGCATCCGCAGTCGTAGATGGCGCCTGGGCCATTGCAGATCCCGCAGTCATCGAGTTGGCCAACGCAGTCGTCTACGTCGTCGCAGATGCCATCGCTGTCGAGCGTCTGCTGAGCAATCGCCACCGCAGTTGCCCAGGGCGTCGAGCTGGTTTCCGTCGCAGTCGCAGTCTCCCGCTGGAATGCCGGAACACCCGCAGTCGTAGATGGCGCCGGGTCCGTTGCAGATCCCGCAGTCATCGAGCTGGCCGACGCAGTCGTCACGTCGTCGCAAATGCCATCGCTGTCGGCATCGGCCGCGCAATCACCGCCACAGTTGCCGAGGGCGTCGAGCTGGTTTCCGTCACAGTCGCAGTCTCCCGCTGGAATGCCGGAGCATCCGCAGTCGTAAATGGCGCCCGGGCCATTGCAGATCCCGCAGTCATCGAGCTGACCGACGCAGTCGTCCACGTCGTCGCAGATGCCATCGCTGTCGGCATCGGCCGAGCAATCACCTCCACAGTTGCCGAGGGCGTCGAGCTGGTTGCCGTCGCAGTCGCAGTCTCCGGCTGGGAATGCCAGAGCATCCGCAGTCGTAAATGGCGCCAGGTCCGTTGCAGATCCCGCAGTCATCAAGCTGGCCGACGCAGTCGTCTACGTCGTCGCAGACGCCATCGCTGTCGGCATCGGCCGAGCAATCACCGCCACAGTTGC
>CALSMK010000014.1 GCA_943787435.1 uncultured Flavobacteriales bacterium
ATCAGCGGAGGCGGTTCGAATCCCATCCAGAATGCCGGCATAAGAATCGGCATTGACTTCAGCGGCGCTGATGAGGCGCGCCAAATCCCCAGGCTGCTTGGCGTTCAAACGGTCTGCTTCACCAGAAGGTTGACCGACCACGGGGAAGTCGCACCGGCGAATCACATCGTTAATCATGCCTTGAAGGCCGAGTTCGCGGCCGTCGTCCGGATGGTAAATGCGCTCAATGCCGTAGTCCTGGAGTTCCGCGATCTCCTCGGGCAAAATGGTGCCTCCTCCGCCACCAAAAATGCGAATGTGTCCCAGCGCCTCGCTCGTCCAGCAAGTTCTTCATGTATTTGAAGTACTCCATGTGCCCCCCTTGGTAGGACGTCATGGCAATGGCTTGTGCGTCTTCTTCAATGGCGCAATTCACCACCTCATCTACGGACCGGTCGTGTCCCAAGTGGATGATCTCACAGCCAGAACGTTGCAGGATTCGCCGCATGATGTTGATGGCGGCATCGTGGCCATCGAACAAGGAAGCAGCGGTGACAATTCTGATGGGGTGCCCGAGCCGCTTGGCAGCTGCCTTTTGAGCGTCGGTGGGTTGGGGGGTTTCCATGCGCGTTTCAATGGATCGTCCCAAAGGTAATTCGAGGAGACGGCCTCAAGGGCAATTCCGATGCCCGACTGGACAATCGTTCATTGACAAGGCTCGCCAAACAGGCCGAGCATGATCAGCAAATCGTTGACGCCCACCAATCCATCGGCATCGACATCCGCAGTGCCGCAATCATCATCGCAGCCGAAAATGCTCAACGCGGTGAGCAAATCACCCACGTCGCGAATTCCGTTTCCGTTGACGTCCCCCAGGCAATAGGCTCCAGGGGTCACACAGCCCGTGCTGACCGAAGCCACATTGTGGCGGTCTTGATTGGTGACTTCGGACACATCCAACAGGCACAACGTGCCCGTGGAAGCGGTGAAGTCCACCCTAAAGAGGGGCTGAGGGAGGGTGCTTTTGGAGATCAGGCTGTCTTGAAGTGCCACGCCAAACGCTCGGCCTTCGGGCGAAAGGTGAAACAAGTGATGATAGCCCGTGGTGTCGAACAAGGGGACCAGATTGCTGAATTGGGCTCCATCCAGTTCTACCGACCAGCCACTGAGCCAGGTGTTGGGGTTGTGCACGTAGACCTCCACATAGCTTGAATCTTCGTGGGGCAGGATCAAAGAGAACTGCACCTGTTCATCGGGCACCGTCAGGGGGCCATTCCAATCGCAGTGGTCCTCCACACCATTGTCGCCGAGGTGGTTGTGACCATAGTGCGCACAGTCCGCACAAAGGGCCACATCGGTGATGGTGAGCTCTCCGTCGGCATTCAAATCCAAACAAGGGGCGTCAGTGTCTTGCCCTTCGATCAAAAGGTCGGCGTACATCAACGCATCGGCGGGGTTCACTTCTCCATCTGAATTCAAGTCGCCTTTGGTGAGGAACCCAGGACAGTTGCCCGCACAATCGGGTTCCGCTGTGCCATAGGGGTGACCAATGCAGTCTAAGGGCACAGGGCAGTCTTGGTATTTGGCAAAGTTCACTGCATTCCCGTCGGCATCTCGATCGAACGAAAAGCACACGGCCACAGCGTTGTTGGCATAAGACAGCTCGTAGCTGCCATTGGCGTCGGGGCTGTAGTCCCAATTGACCCGGATCACCAAGGTGTATTCACCCCCTGGGATGTCGGTGATGTCCACCCATTGACAATCGAGGAATCGGGAATAAATGTCTTGACATCCCGCAGTGATTCCCATGTTGGCGCAATTGTACTTGGTGGGGCCTCCGCCGTAGTTGCAGCTGCCCAAATCCATGATGCAGAAGCCGTTTTTGAAGCCAATGGTGGGCAGTGCCGCGCCACCTGAGGTGTACAAGGCGTAGTCGGCATAGCCTTCGTAGTGGTAGTGGTTGTGACACGCATCCCACTCAAAATTGCTCGGGGTTGTCGGAGGGGGCTCCAATGAAGTAGTCCTCTGTGCCGATGTTGGCGATCTCGGTGTCAAATCGAACAATCTCTCGTGTGCCGTAGCCTTGAAGACAGCCTTCTTCAATCATGCATCCATCGGTGCTGTTTTCGGTGGTGTACTCCAAGGTGCTGAATGCCCGAGGTCCATTGATGATGAGGTCGGGGCCGATGTTGGGGCATTCGGGGTCTCCAATCAGGAAGCAGGTGTCGGGGGTGGTGGCAATGGGCAGGTAGTTGCAGGCCTCGATGTTCATGCACCCCGGAATGCCTCCCATGTAGCTGGCTTCAAAAGGAACACCAACAGCACCGTCATCACACAGCCCACCGTCTGCCTCGATGTGTACATAAATGACTTGTCCACTGGTGAGAACAGGCGTGACCACACTTTGCAAGTCGCAGTCGTCTTCTGACATCGTGATGAAGGCCTCCGAAGAGGTTTCGAATACGGCCATGTCGCAATAGTCATACAGGTGAATTCGCGTGTCGCATGTGGTCAAGCCACACGTGGAAAAGCGGTATTGTCCAGTGGTGTCCACATTCAACACATACCAACTGCTTTCCATGGGGGCTGTGATCCATTGCATGGAATCCTCTACCTGAATGGAGAGGGGCAAGGCGTCGTCGCAGCTGCTGCCTACCGGGCAGCCTACAAGGGTGAGTTGAGCGGCATCAAAATGCTCTCCATCCCGCAACACATTGCCGTCATATCGAATTTGATACGTGCCTCCGATGGAGAATCCGTCTGCACCCAAATCGGTGAGCCACACCGAAGTGCATCCCTCTGGAATGCACACATCCAATCCCTCGGGGCCGCCTGTATGGAGGGTGTCGCCCAAGGCGGAAATCACAGCGAATCCGGTTTCTTGGGGAAAGGCATCTGGGGTGATGTCAATTTCCAAACGGTGCAGGTTTTCTCCAACGACCACTGAACTTGTGGTGGTGGAAGTCTCGCCTTCGGGATCCGACACGGTCAGGGAAACGGCATAGAGGCCGGCTTCAGTCCAAACCACCTCTGGAGAGCTTTCCGAGGATGAAGCAGGGGAGCCTCCGTTGAATGTCCATAAGTGGCTGCTCACATTCCCCGTGCTCTCATCGGTGAAGAAGACAGTTTCGGGCAAACCGCATGTCGAAGTCCAATCAAAAGCTGCTCCCAAAACAGGGTAGACACAGCTTCCGTCATCCACCATGGCGCATGCATCAAAATTCAAAGCGGCCAAATCTGTACATCCTTCCGAATCGCCATTGGGGCATAGTCCAAAGAGGTCAATCTCGGCGCTGTATTCACTGTTCCCGCCAGAATTCCAGGCGTTCATGATTTCAATGGTCCAACAGCCAGACCCCGACAACCCCAATTGATCTAAGTCAGTGATGCTCGCGGTGTAATTGCCGTCGACGTTGGAATTCCAACCCGAAGGCCATGAACCAGCTTCCGGGTATCCGAAGTTCACATTGTACCCGCCCCATTCCGCCTGGTTGCCATTGGGAGCGGTGATGGCCATGGCCATGTCTCCAGCCCAATTGTTTCCGGGTGCAATGATGTCAAAGCTGATGTCGAAACCGGTCAAGTTGCATCCTGCAGTCACCTCAAATGTTCCCACTTCAGAGCCAGCCAAATTGCCCGCCCAAGCCACTTGAGTCGTGTCTTGGGACCAAAGGCCAAATGTGAGCGCCACAAAAAACAGGGTGCAAAGGGAGCGAGTAGGCATTAAGATTGACATGCGCATGTGTCCTTGAAGATACGGATTTCAGCGGAGTTCTTGTGCGCGATTGGCGGCGAAATGGTAGAGTTCCACCTGCTTGGTCAAGTTCGCCCGGATGTTTTCCCAGAACAAGTTGTAGTCGGCCACGTGCCAGTTCTTCATGGCAAACATGCCTGCACCCAAAACGCGAAGAGGCTTAATCCAGAGCATACCCTGATTCAATGCGCCGGACAGAGACTCCTGGTGCTTGAGTTTAAACTGGCGATTGACAATCCCGCCATGGGCTTCCCAATGGCTCCAAATGCCCTCTTCGTCTGTCCAGAGGACGGGGTGTATGGTTCCGATGTCTTTCATGTGAGAAGCGTGAAACTCGGGCACAAACGACTCCGAAAACGTCATCCAGCTGTGAACCGCTCCCACGTGGGCTTCACGGTCGGCAAAGGGCAAGGATTGAAAGCTGTTTGAGGGCAATGGGTAGCCAGGGAGATAGGCTGCAACCAATCGGTTTTGCAAGGGCATTCCATCAAAAAACTCCTGAAGCAGGCGCCAGCCATGATGAGAGCCTTGGCTGTGTCCAGCGATGATGATGGCGCCGTCATCTCCTGTGCTTTGAAGGAATTCGAGGAAGGCGCGGCGGATGTCAGAATAGGCCAAGTCCAAAGCGGCATGGCTGTCGTCACCCCGCAAGAAAAAGGTGCGCAAATGGGCTTGACGATACCGAGGCGACATCACACGGCCAACAGAGCGGAACAGGCTGGCCTGGTGTTTCAGTGGCCAAGAATCGGTGATTTTGGCAATGTCGGGTTCGTCCCAACGTGCATTCCACCCCACGCCCAACCCCCTGAATGTGGTGGGGTGAATGAAAAAGGTGTGCACCGAATTTGGATGGCTGCCTGGAGCAGGAGGCAAGCTTCCCACACGGGACGGCCAATCTTTCAGCGGCTTGTGTTCGGGGTGGGCTGCCCAAGCGCTCGCCTGGGTGTAGTCCGGAGCCTCAGGCGCAGGAAATTGGCTAAAGGGGCCAGGGTGCTCAGTCTTGTCGCGGTGGTCGCTACCAAAAATCATGGGGCAAATTTTTCAAGGTTCATCTCGAATGGCTTGCTCAGAGGTGAATTCATTCAAGTCCCAGCCCGTGTGCTGTTGGAGCTGGATCCAGCTGGGAGGCAATCCTGCCGTGATGGACAGGCGGCCGCCTTCCGGGTGGTCAAATGCAAAACTCCGGGCATGAAGCAAAAGTCCATGGGTTCCGGTGAATTCCGCAAAAGCTCTGTTTTGGTGCTTATCGCCATGTTGGCTGTCGCCCACGATGGGGTGACGAAAGTGTCTAAAGTGCAAACGTATTTGATGGTAACGCCCTGTGTGAGGCGTGCATTGCATGAGGGAGAACCGGGCAGAGGAATAGCGGCTGACGGTGTAAGGCAATTCACATTTGGCCAATGGTGCAAACGAGGTCTGTGCCAACTTGGTGGGGCCGGTCATGCCTTTGGGAAGGGGTTTGCCAATGCAACCCGCGGCATCGATCCAGCCTCGCACAACGGCCATGTAGGATTTATCTGTCTTCTTGGATTCGAATTGTTGCTTACAGACATCAATCGCTTCCACGTCTTTGCCAAAGACGATCACCCCACTGGTGGGTTTGTCCAATCGATGAACCGGATCAAGTCTCCCCGAAAAATGGCCGCGCAACAGGTCCTTCAAGTTCTCCGGTTCGTAAGCATCTATTGGGGTTTTGTGGACCAAAAGTCCAGCCGGTTTGGACACGATCAAGTAGCGATCATCTTCATGAAGCAACCTTATGTGACCAGTACGTGATGATTCAATGACTACACCCTGCATCAATTGCGTTATTTTGCGGCCCCCTCCGGAAAGTGCGTGATGGCCTGTCACTGCAAATTACCGGACCAAAAGCCATGGGAGCACAACGAATTCACCTATTCCTGAGCCTGTTGATCGGCCTAGTTCTGGCCCAATCTTCACAAGCCCAAACCTTTGACCTTCAGGTCGACGTCGTCCTGGATACCGTCCTTTATGACGGTTTTGAAGGTCCGCAAGGCGTGGTGCCCGATGGGTACCGCCGCTACCGTCTTTATGCGGTCTTGCCCGATGATGATTTCATCATGCTGGGACTGGCTGCAGACGACATTTCCGACCCAGTGATCCCGGCATTTGGTTACGATGCGCCCTGCGGTTGCTACAACTGGAGCCTTCCTCCAACAGAGAGCTATCACAATGCAGCCACCATCAACCCTGCATTGGCCAACAACTTTCCTACGCTGAATTACGACTCTTGGTGGACCACACACATTCCGCAATTGACTTCAGGTGTCACGGTGACCGTGCCTCCAGGAACATTTCCTCCTGGTTTCGACATGTGCTCAGACCTGGTCAGTCAAGGTGGGTTGTTTGTGACCAACGCAAGCCCTGTGCACGACAATGTGGTGGATGGACGGGCCCTGATTGGTCAAATCGTCACCTGTGAAAGCTTTTCGTTTCAAGTATGTGTCTCCTTTCAGCAAGGGACCGACATTTTGACCCAATGCACCGATGGCCTTGTGGAGGTTGGAGACTTCTGCGAGCCCATGATCGATCCGCAGTTCACGGTCATGCAGGGCATCGACTGTTTTGGAGACTCTGCCAGCGTGGAGGTGATCCCGAACAACCCCTTAGAGGCGTTCAATGCTTCAGTGGAATACAGCTTGTTTGAATTGACCAGCACGGATACGGTGCTGGTTCAGCAACAAGTAGGCAACCCCACATTTGACGCCATTGGCGAGGGCAACTACTTCGTGGCATTGGTGGACACAGCCAGAACAGTGGCGTTTTCATCCAACACCTGCCGAGACACGACTGGGGTCTTTGCCTTTCTGTCCCCCGATGAAATCGTCCTCAACGCCACCTTGACTGAAGACAACCTCTGCGGAGAGCTCGATGAGGCCACCGTTTGCTTCACGGCCGAGGGAGGGACAGGCGACCTGACCACCCAAGGTTCCAATGCCCTCGGACTCTTGCTCGTCCCCGATGCCAGTGGGTGCTTTGGCCCCCTTTCATGCTTCGGTGGGGACGGGAACTACCTGATTGAGGTGACCGACGAATCCGGATGTTCCAAAGACACGTTGATCACGGTTTCATGTCCTGAGGCGCTCTTTTTTGATGTGAGTGACACTGAAGTCAGTTGCACGGGATACAGCGATGCCAGCTTTGACGCTTCTGCAGCAGGAGGAACAGGTTTTGTGACTTTTGAGGTTCCCGAAATCGGGGTTTCCATTGATTTCGAAGGGGCAGTGGACTACGCCCAAGACAGCCTTCCGAGCGGAACCTACACGTTCACCCTGATCGATGAAAATGGATGCACCCTGACTGACTCGATTGTGATCGCAGAGCCCGATGGACTTTCGGTGGAATACGCAGTCACGGATGTGGCTTGTGCTGGAGATTGCAACGGACTGATTTTGGCCGACATCGAAGGCGGAGAATTGCCCTACCAGCTCACGGTCACCACTGTGGACGGCTTGGATGCCATTTCAGGTCAGCTTTGCGCAGGCACTTACCTCCACATCACAGAGGATGGCAATGAGTGCTTGGTGGTGGATACCCTTTCGATTTTAGGGCCGGACACCATTCAGTTCTCGTACTCGGTCACCAATGTCCCTTGCAGTGGCGAGGACAACGGCCAAATTTGTTTGGACAGCTTGCAAGGAGGCACGGGCCCGTTGCAGCCGCAGCTTGTTCCTCTCCCCACGGGAAGCTTGGACGGCAATTGTTTCAATGTTCCTGCCGGCAACTACGAAGTGTTGGTTCAGGACAGTGTTGGGTGCACCAGTGCTTTTTATGCAGCCAGCGTGGAAGAGCCAGCGAACATCGAAATCCTTCCCACCATTTCTCCGATCTCATGCACAGGTGCAGGGGATGGCGTGTTGGTGATCAATGCCATTGGCGGCAGTGGCACCTTGGGGCTGCTTTCACCCTTTGTATTCTCCACCCTGCCAGACACCTTGTTTTCTTTGGGAGCAGACAGCCTCACCCTGGTTGTGGGGGACACCTTGGGCTGCAGCGACAGTTTGATTGTGTCCATTCCGGAGCCCGACCCCATTCAGTTGGAGGTTTTGACAACGGTATTGCCAGATTGCGGTGGAGATTGCAGCGGTGGCATTGAGTTGAGCATCGGCGGGGGAACAGGGGTGTTGACCTTGTACAACGGTTCGATTTCGGACTCCACTTCGGTGGTGGTGAGCAACCTGGTGAACCTCTGCGCCGACACCTACGATTTGTATCTGACGGACGAAGAGTTGTGCACCGATTCAGTAACGGTGGTGATTGAAGAGCCAGACCCTTTGTTGTTTGACATCACCATTCAAAATGTGACCTGCACAGGAATGGATGACGGGGTGGCCATCATCGGAACCACTGGCGGTACAGGCGAGTCGGCTTGGGAATTCGTAGGCGAAGACGTAGATGTACTCAACTTGTTCGAAGGGGAGTATTCAGTTTCCGCTGCCGACACTGCGGGTTGCACGGCCGATTCCACCTTCTTGGTGGAGGCCGACATCATCACCGACATGTTGGTCGAGATTTTCACCTCACCGGTCACATGCTGGCAAACCTCAGATGGCACGGCGACCGCAGCAGTGACAGGGGGGCAGCAGCCCATCTCCTATATCTGGAGCGACAACGATGACCAAGTCACAGCCACGGCCATTGGTTTGCCCGAGGATGTCTATAGCGTGACGGTGACCGACAACATTGGTTGCACCTTGGGTTTCTTGGCCACTGTCGAACCCACGGAAGACTGCCTGTTCATCGCCGACGCATTGACCCCGAACGGCGATGGCATCAACGACCGTTGGGTGGTTGGAGGATTGGAGTTCTTCCCCCAGAGTGAAGTCCAGGTGTTCAATCGCTGGGGACAAATGCTCTTCCGGTCCTCTCCGGGAACAACGTGGTGGGATGGCACCTTCAATGGTGCGTTGCTTCCCGCCAGTGACTACTACTACGTGATCACGGTGTTCGCGGGAGCGGAGCCCATCACAGGAACGGTAACCTTGAAATACTGAAGCCATGCGCAACATGATCATCATCGCCAAGCGCGCGGCCCAATTGGCCGCTGTTGTTGCACTCCTCTTCACAGGTGGAGTGAACGCCCAGCAGCTTTCCCGCCAAAGTCAATTCGTTCAGAATCCCTTTCTGATCAATCCGGCATTTGCAGGGACGGAGCTGGGGACCTTTGCCTCCTTGAACCACAGAGAACAGTGGGCGGGATTCAATGGGGCGCCCACGACCAGTTCTGTGACCGTCACGTCCAGCCTGCCCAACCGTTTTGGTTTCGGCGTTGTGGTGGAAAGGGACGACCACGGTGGGGCTTTCCGCAACACAGGTGTGGAGCTTGCAGGCACTTACACCGTGGACTTGAACAACCAAGATGCTGTGGCATTTGGCATTGGCCTGATGGGCAGAAACACCCGTTTTGATGGGTCAGATCTGCAGTTGTGGCAACCGGATGACCCCGCCATCACAGGTGCGATAGAGAGCAACTTTGCCTTTGATGCCCGTTTTGGGCTTATGGTGTTTGGTGAGTTTTATCAATTTGGCTTCGCCGTGAGCAATTTGATGCAAACCCCTTTCGGTTTGGAGTCTGAGCCCACCAACACCCGGAATCGGGGCGTGCGCCACTATGCCCTTTCCGGACGCTATGACTATGCATTGGACCAACAGTGGACTTTGCAGCCAGCGGTGATGCTTCGTTTCACGGAATTGACACCGGTTCAACTTGACTTGCACGCTCGGGCATTGTTTGACAACCGCTACTGGGGAGGAATGGGTTTCCGTCAAGGAGATGCCTTCATCCTGTCTGCAGGGGCCATTTTCCAAGACATTCAAGTGGGTTATGCATACGATGCAGGAACCGGCGCCGTTGGGAATCTTTCACCAAACACCCACGAAATCACGGTATCTTACGTCCTCCCACGCCGTGGAGTTGGCTTTTCTCGCAAAGGCTTTGGTGGCCGACTCTTGGACAGGAATCTCATCATTCGCAATTGATTTCAAACATGGTTTCTCGTTTTTTGACCCTGGCTCTCTTCTTAGGAGCCGTTCTTGCTTCACAAGCCCAATTCAAAAGTTTGGTCGTGGAGGAAGTGGACAACAAGGGTGAAGTGCCTGGGCGCACGTATCGGGTATATGCCCAAATGGAGGGCGAAGGTGACGTGATTGATGCTGTGTTTGGTGATGGCGACGATTACTTGGAGGTCAGCAGCACTGCACCTTTTTATCAGCACGAATTGGGAGCCAACAGCGCCAACGACCTTCAGCGTGCCACCGTTCAAAGCGAACCGGGGTTGAAGTACGACAGCTGGGTCACGATTGGATTTGAGGACAACTACATGAATGCGTTGACCGCGTTCTTGATGGACTTTTCGGGTTTTGAGAAGGGGGATACGCTCTTCACCGACAATGGTGCATGGTTTGTAACCCCTGACATGCGCCAAGCTGCAGCAGGTCCGGACGGCAAGCTCCTCTTGATGCAGTTGACCACGGAGGGAGAAGTGTCCGGACAATTGAATTTGCATGGACGCACCCGTCCGCTGCCATTGCGCAACCTCGAAGATTTGGCTCAGTTTCCAGACAGCCTTGCCCCGCGTTTGATCGACGTGAGGAATGTGGAATTGAGCATTCGTTGATTCAAACCATCGAATTCAATCAAAACGGCGCCCGAGGGCGCCGTTTTTCGTTTGTAGAGGGTTCCTGAAGAGGAAGGGGAACGGACCTCTTTCAGTCGTATTGAATGCCCTTCACTGACGTGGTATCGCTCTGGACAAAGGACAAGGCAGCTGAATTGATGCAGTAGCGGAGGCCAGTGGGCTGGGGGCCGTCGTCAAAGACGTGTCCCAAGTGTCCACCGCAAGCCGAGCACATCACCTCGACCCGGCGCATGCCCCAACTGTCATCTGACTCTTCTAGAACGGAAGTGCCTTCGGCAGGTTGGAAGAAACTCGGCCAACCTGTGCCCGACTCGAACTTGTGATCGGCGTCAAATAGGGTCTGGCCGCATCCGGCACAGCAGTACATCCCAGGTTCGTGGTTGTCCCAGTATTCGCCGGAAAATGCGCGTTCGGTTCCTTTTTCGCGGAGGATGAAACAAGCCATGTGGGGCAATTCTTCACGCCATTCAGCTTCGGACTTGGACACGTTCAGCGTGCTGTCGGCGTTGGCGGAGGCGTCGGTGCTTTTGGAGGACTGACTCTGGGCCTGGCAACTGGTGAGTGCCATGGCGCAGGCAAAGGCCCATGAAAGGAGGGGAGCTGTTTTCATGTGTTGTGTCTTTTAAGGATTCAACCGCGCCTTGAGGTACGCGGCAGTGGTCGACTGCATGGATTGTGCCACTTTTTCTGGAGTGCCAGTGGCCACACATTTTCCTCCATGTCTTCCTCCTCCAGGTCCCAAGTCAACCACGTGATCTGCACAGGCCATCACATCCAGGTTGTGCTCCACACAAATCACTGTGTGGCCTTGCCTGATGAGGGCCTCAAACGCCTCCAGGAGTTGCGCCACGTCATGAAAATGCAGGCCTGTGGTGGGCTCGTCAAAAATGAACACCGTGTGACCCACCCGGTCACCTTTGGCCAAAAACGCGCCCAGTTTGATCCGCTGTGCTTCTCCGCCACTGAGCGTAGTGGCACTCTGTCCGATGGTGACATACCCCAAGCCCACATCCAACAGCGGCCTGAGTTTTCGCACAATGCCCCGATCGGCAGCTGTGGCTTTTTCTCGGGACGAAAAGAACTGAATGGCATCGGAGACGGTCATGCACAGCACGTCGTAAATGTTCATCCCGTCTACCATGACCTCGAGCACAGGGTCGGTGAAGCGCTGTCCCTTGCAAGCGTCACAGGTCAGGGTCACATCCGCCATGAATTGCATGCCAATCGAGACCCGCCCTTCGCCTTCGCAGGTTTCGCAGCGCCCACCAGAAGTGTTGAAGCTGAACACAGATGGCTTGTAGCCTCGGTTTCTCGACATGGGCTGAGACGAGAAAAGGCTGCGCACATCGTCCCAAGCCTTCACGTAGGTGGCTGGGTTGGAGCGGCTGCTCTTGCCAATGGGGTTTTGGTCCACAAACTCCACCATTTCGATGCGGTCAAGCGCCCCGGACAAACCATCGCTGACCCCCGGCCGGTCTCCACCCAAATCCAGGTGACGGGTGAGCAGGGGGTATAGAATGCGCTTGACAAGAGTGCTTTTGCCAGAACCCGAGACACCGGTTACCACGTTGAGGGCGCCCAGTAAAAAGTCGGCATCCACGCCTTGGAGGTTGTGCGCTTTTGCATTTTTGACCGAAATCGTTCCCAAGCCTGCACGGCGGGATGCGGGCAATGCGACGCTGCGCTCTCCAGTGAGGTAGTCTGCAGTCAGTGAATTTTTGGCCCCGAGCAAATCAGAAAAGGTGCCTGAAAAGACCACTTCGCCACCCTCGGTGCCCGCTTCTGGGCCCAAGTCCACGATGTGGTCTGCGGCTCGAATCACCGCCTCCTCGTGCTCTACGACCACCACGGTGTTGCCCAGATCGCGCAACCCGGTGAGCACGCGGATCAACCGGTCTGTATCATGGGGGTGGAGGCCAATGCTGGGCTCATCCAAAACATAGGTGCTGCCCACGAGGCTGCTGCCCAAGCTGGTTCCCAGTTGAATCCGCTGGCTTTCACCACCGCTGAGTGTGGCGCTTCCGCGGTTCAGGGTCAAGTAGCCCAAGCCCACGTCGAGCAGAAACTGAAGCCGGTGGCTCACTTCTAGCAGCAGGCGCTTTCCAATTTCGCGGTCGGTCTCACTCAATGAGAGGTCACGAAGGGTGGAGGCGACATCTTCAACGGGCATGTTCAGCAGGGATGGCATGGTCAATCCATCGATTTGAACGTAGCCGGCTTCGGGTCGGAGACGGGTGCCTTCGCAGTGTGCACAGGGGGTTTTCCCCCGGTAGCGACTGAGCATCACCCGGTTTTGAATCTTGTAGCTTTTGGCCTCCAGCTTGGCAAAGTGGTCGTTGATTCCTTTCCATGAGCGCGTTCCGTCCCACAGTTGGCGCTTTTGCTTGGCGGTCAAGTCGGCATAGGGCGCGTGAACGGGGAAGTCTTCATCGTAAGCGTTTTGAAGCAGCACCTGCTTGTAGCGGCTGGCTTTTTCGCCACGCCATGGTGCCACAGCATTGTCATAGACGCTTTTGGACGGGTCCGGAATCACCAAGTCCTCACTGATTCCAATCACGTGCCCAAAGCCTTCACATTTGGGACAGGCCCCTTGAGGACTGTTGAAGCTGAATAAATCCGGAGAGGGCAGGGCAAACGAAAGGCCATCGAGTTCAAATCGATCGCTGAAGCTTTGGATTCGGGTCTCACCAGAGGTCTCCATCCAATGCAATTCACAGCATCCATGGCCCTCGTAAAAGGCGGTGTCCACCGAGTCGGCCAACCGCTGCTGAAATTCTTCCCAGTCCTCCTTTTCTGGAATGGCCAAGCGGTCAATCACCAAGTGAAGGTGGTGGGTGCTGGCAGACCCGTCGTGCTCTGATTCAGCTTCCGCTTGAATCAAGTCGGCCATGTTGGCGGGCTGTCCGTCTGTGAGCAGCCGGGCAAATCCTTGCTGTTGCCAGACTTCAAGTTGTTGGGACAAAGTGCGGTCGTCTTGGAGTCGAACTGGGGCACAGACCATAAAACGGTGACCTGTTGGTGCATCCGCAGCAGCATTGACCACGTCGGTCACGGTGTCCTTTCGGACTTCCTCTCCGCTTACAGGGCTGTAGGTCCTGCCAATGCGCGCCCACAGAAGTTTCAGGTGATCGTGGATTTCGGTGACCGTTCCCACGGTAGAGCGGCTGGAACGCGAAGCCACCCGCTGCTCTACAGCGATGGCGGGGGTGAGGTTGTCGATTTTGTCGACGTCGGGCTTTTCAAGTCTGCCAGCAAACTGCCGCACATATGAGCTCAAGCTCTCCACGTACCGCCGCTGCCCTTCGGCGTAAAGTGTGTCAAAGGCCAACGAGCTTTTTCCGGAACCACTCAGACCGGTGACCACAGTGAGGGTCCTCAGTGGAAGGTCCACATCGACCCCTTTGAGGTTGTGCACACGGGCTCCGCGAATCCTGATGAACCGCGGCGGTGAACTGGGGCCTTGTTGCACCATTTCAGGGTCAGCTGAATCGGTGGAGGAGTGGTTGGGCATGGAGGCGAATTTCGGTCTTCTCTGGCCTTGTTAACACGCTTTGGGCGAATGGAGTTCGGAAAAGACCTCACCTTTTCCGTATCTTTATGTGGAACCCGCTACAGGCGGACAGAAACAAAGGCTATACGATAAACACTACCCAACTGCATGCTTCCCGATTGAAGGCTTCCTGAAAAAGGGGGTGTGCGCAATTTGTAGTGTTATGGCCCACAAAGCTTCCCAGGACCGCGCCTTAATCGCGGAATTTCAGCAAGGCAACGAACGTGCCTTCGAAACCCTATTCGCCCGTCATCGCGACCAGGTGTACACCAAGTTGTACCTCTTGGTCAGAGACCACGACTTGGCGGCAGACTTGTTTCAAGACGTTTTCATCAAGGTGGTGGACGTACTGAGAAGCGGGCGATATAACGAAGAGGGGAAGTTTTTGCCGTGGGTGCTTCGCATCGCACACAACGCAGGCATCGATCATTTCCGCCGTCAGAAGAAGATGCCCATGAGCCGGGGCACCGAAGAGTTTGACCTGCTGGGCAACATTGCTCAGGAAGGTCCGAATCGCGAAGACGAGCTGATTGAAGAGCGCATTGTCTCCGACTTGCAGCATTTGGTGGATCAATTGCCCGAGGAGCAGCGCGACGTGGTTCACATGCGCGTATACAAGGGCATGAGCTTCAAAGACATCGCGGATTCTACAGACGTGAGCATCAACACGGCTTTGGGCCGTATGCGGTATGCATTGATCAACCTTCGAAGAATGATGGAAGAACAGAATGTCTCTCTGACACTGGACTGATTCCATCTCTCGCCAAAACACAATTTGAAGAGCCGGGGCAATATGCCTCGGCTCTTTGCGTTAAGAGCCTGACCGCAAATTCGCGGACGCATCAAATCAATGTGCATGGAGCAGATTACCCCGAATTCACCTTCTTCCACTTCTTTCGTTCCCAAAGCCGACCAATGGTCAGCGCCGGAAAGCGCAGTAGCGTTGGTTCTCGCTCATGTGCGATCCACGAGCGGAAGCCACGAAAACATCATCGGACGCATCCACCTCAACTGACGAGTTGGCCCCGTGTCCCCAACGAAAACCCTGTCTTCACAACGAGAACAGGGTTTTTTCTTGGGGCCCTTTCGCAGAATCAACGGCTCAGCCCTCGGAGGCTTTTTCTGCTTCCAAATGGGCGGCCTGTCCTTCGGAGAAGTATCGCTCCATCATGGCGTCTATGCGGCCTGACCCGGCGTCGGGAATCCATTCGGCGTTCTCTGTTTCGCCGACAAAGCGGTAAGCCTTGAATTTTCCTTGTTCCAATTGAAGCTCTGGAATCCAGCCTTTTGGGGTGGGGGGCAAGGAGATCACCTGGGTTTGGTTTTGCTGTCTTTTGGCCGCTTTGAACCGCTCAAGCCATGCCGATGCCCGTTCGTTGTGAAGCGCACGTGCCGCTTGGTTGTCCAACCAGCCATCCTTCCATGCTGTACCCGGAAGACCAGACCAAGCTGGATTTAGGCCTTCATCTTCGACCACTTTCCGAAGCCAAGTTTCGCCCTCCACCTTAGACCGGAAGCGGTGCAAAGAGGTGGCCCGGCCACCTTTGGACAGGGAAAACCGAGAGATGCCTTGACGGCAAGAGAAGCCGTCGAGGGCCCACCCTTTGCCCACCACTTTTTGCGCCCGATTCAATGGGGGATGATGCCTGCGAATCAGAACATCTTCCAAAACAATGGCCATCCATTCCGACCCCGGTTTCCTGCCAAGTCACATGGTGGACCAGTTGACGCAGCTTTTGGGAACGGGCCTCTCCGCCAGAACCATTGAAGTGCTGGCGCACCCGAGAGGCCAGGTTTTTGCTCATTCCGACATAGGCCAGTTTGCCGTCGCTGTCCAAAAAACGATAGACCCCAGGTGTGGAAGGAATGGCGGCCAGCGCGTCTGGTGGCAGGTGTGGTGGCCACCAAGATGTGCCGCCTCCGCGTCCCCATTCTTGGGCCATGTCGTCGGCGTGGTTTTTCCAGAGCTTGGCGAAGAGTTCGGCTGTGGCCACGGCGTCGCCCCAAGCCCTGTGGTGGGCCTCGTTTTCAATGCCGAAGAATTCGCACAAGGCGCCAAGGCTGTATCGCTGCGGTCCTTTTAACCACTTGCGCGACATCCGCACGGTGCACAAACGGCGGGGGTTGTAAGTCAAGCCCGCGTTTTTGAAGCCGGCTTGCAGGTGCTTCAAGTCAAACGACACGTTGTGCGCCACAAAGACCGAGTCCCCCAAAAACTGATGCAGGTCGGCTGCCACCTCGCCAAACACTGGGGCGTCTTGAACCATGCTGTTGTCAATGCCAGTCAACCGGGTAATGCCGGGCGGAATGGAGCTGGATGGCCGAATCAGCTGAACCCAACGGTCGATTTCGCGCACGCCATCGTGGAGCACGGCAGCCACTTCTGTGATGTTGTCTCCCGTGGGGGCGCCCCCATTGGTTTCAATGTCGACAATGGCAAAAAGAAGGGCTTTGGGCTCAGTCATGGATTCAATGGACGGTGACAGGTCCATCATGGAAGTACGTGGTTAAATTTCAGACATGAATTCCATTGGATACGTATTCAAGGTCGCGGCCTTGGTTTTTGCGGTGCACGGAACAGGTCTGGCTCAGGTTTACAACTACGAACCGTACAATGAGGAGGACTTGGAAGACTTTGAGCGGCCCAATAAGCTGCACTTTGGCATGAACATCAACGTGGGCAAAGCAGGAGGGGGCTCGAGTGTGTTTTACAACGGCACGGGTCTGGGAGAGCTTGGCGATGTCTTTCGCGAGTTGATCAGCATTCCAGAACGGTTGGATTGGAACAGCGTGGCGAGCGGTACGGGGAATTCGGTTCGCAATCAAATCGCACAGCAATTGGGATTGGCCGACGCAGGAGCCATGTCTGTGGCCACTTACCCCATTGATCAGCGCTATGATGTGGGTTTTGGCTTTGGACTGAGGGTGATGCAGCGCTTCAACTTGGAGAATGCCATTGTGATGGATGTGGACATTTGGAGGTTAAAGAGCCGTGGTGCTTGGCAGCTGGACACTGGGATGCTGCCCGACCAGGGCCAGGGCGCGACCGATTTGCGCGACTTCGGGATTTTCGCATCGGAAGAACGGATGCAGTTTCATTTGGGCTACCGAACCGCCAGTCCCGTGGACAAAAGCGTGAGCTGGATTTTTGAGCTCGGGGGCAGCATGACGGCGGCGAGAATCCGGGAGCATTACATCGAAGTGAACCAAAACACCTACGATCTGATTGTGCCCAGACAGGGCCAAATCTTTGGGGCAGGAACGCCCGAATTGACTTGGGGTGTGGGCTATGGTGGCTATGTCAGATTGGGTGCGGAAGCCTATTTGGAAGCGGGAGCTGGCTTGGAATTGGCCTATTGTTTGGGCTACGATGGTGTGGTTCTTGGAAACTCCGATTTCCGGGTCTTTAACCACGGTCTACAATTGACTTGGTTGTTTCCTCCACCTCAGATGACATCGGCCTCATTCTAACATGGTGGGTTGATTTTCATGCGGTATCTTGGGCCCACAACGACATGGAAATCATTGACCGTCTTTCTGCAGGGGATCCAGAGAAGAAGAAGTACTACATCCGCTTGTTTCTCGACACCATTGAGCCAGAGTTGGGGAACCTTCAGGCCATCGACATATCGGTGGATCAAGAGCCCATTCGTGCGATCCTTCACAAACTGAAGAGCCAAGTGCAAACCATCGGCGCTGTCGATGCCCATGCTTTGATGTCGGCGCAAGAGCAGACCATCAAAGAAGGAAAGCAAATCACCCGAAGCGAGCTGGACAATACCTGCGAGCTTTTGTCCGTGTTGATTCAAAACATGCAAGACCTGTTGAAATGAGCAAGCATCTGAAAATCGCCCTCGTCGACGACGACATTCCCAATACCGAGGTCCTTCGTGATTTCCTCATCCGAAATGGATACAGCCACGTGGACAAGTACCATGATGGAGAGAGCTTTTTGGAGACTTTGGAGCGTTTTGACGATCGTGCTTTGGTGCTTGACTTTGACTTGAGTGGAGGTGGTGAACTCAATGGACTCGAAGTGCTCGAGGCCGTGAAGGAACGCAGCCCTCAGACGCACGTCATTTTCTTCAGTGGTCAGGACAGCTTGGAAGTGGCTGTGGAGTCTCTGAAGAACGGCGCCGATGATTACATCGTCAAGTCCAACGCCGCCTATGCATTGGTCAAGACGTCGCTCGACAAGGTGTATGACCTTCAGGTGCTCAAGCTCAGCGAACGTCGCAACGCGCGCATCAGCTGGGCCTTGGCCATTGGTTGGATGGTGACCTTGGTCGGTGTGGCCCTCTTTGTGGCCAACTGATTCACAGTCTGATTGAAGCGAAGTCCCTGAGTAGAAGGACTTCCCTCTTTTTGGCAATCTCGATCGCGGGCCGTTAACCTTTGGAAAGGTGGGCCCTCTGGATTTCTTCAATGAGCTGTCCTGCCTTGAATGGCTTGGGGACGAACCCGTCCATGCCCTGCTTGAGGTAATGGTCTGTGTCTTCTTTTAAGACGCTGGCCGTCATTGCAATGATGGTGGTGCTCGCTTTGATTTCGTCGGGCAAAGCACGAATGGCCAAAGTGGCCTCAATTCCCGTCATCTCAGGCATGGCGATGTCCATCAACACAAGGTCCCATTCGCCGTCCCGCACGGCTTCGAGGGCCAGCTTTCCGTTTTCGGCTTTGCCAATGGTGATGTCGTGCAATTCCGAGCGCAAGGTGTCTTCGGCCACGATGACATTGAATGGATTGTCTTCGGCAATCAAAATGCGCAAGTGGGGCATCGCAGGTCGTTCCGCAAGGGTCTCGTCTTTCCGAGACTTCTGGAGCCTGTAGATCTCCCGTTTCAGCTGCTCCGCCTGAAATGGCTTGGGCACAAATCCATCCATGCCATGGCGCATGTAGTTGTCGGTCTCTTCGCGCAACACGCTGGCCGTCATGGCCACAATCAAGGTCCGTGACTTGTCGTTGGGGAGCTTTCGGATGGCCGAGGTGGCCTCAAGTCCGCTCATCTCCGGCATGTGAATGTCCATGAGCACAAGGTCCCATTCTCCATCGCGGACCATTTCAAATGCCACTTGTCCATTTTCGGCCTTGCCAATGGTGACCCCCTCCAATTCCGATTTGAGGGTGTCTTCTGTCACAATCACATTGAATGGATTGTCCTCGGCAATCAAAATCCGAATGGGGCCAATGTGCTCGGCCAATGACTCCGATTCTTCGGCCATTTCTTCGACCTCGACGGGAGTGGCAGGCAAAGCAAAACAGAAGTCAGACCCTTTGCCATCTTCACTTTCGACCCAAATGACGCCCCCTTGGAGCTCCACGATTTGTTTGGAAATGCTCAGGCCCAATCCTGTGCCACCAAACTTTCGGGTTTTCAAGGAATCGCCTTGGTTGAAGCTTTCAAAAATCTTCTCCAGTTTGTCGGCGGGGATGCCGATGCCCGTGTCTTTTACCCGAATGATGAACCACATATCATGGTCCTTGGATGGGGCGGGACACCAAGTGGGCAACTCGGGCAACTCGCCAACGGACGCTTGCATGGTGACACCTCCGTCCAGGGTGAATTTGACCGCATTTCCAATCAAGTTGATCAGCACTTGATTGAGGCGACTGGAATCGCCGAGTAAATGGGAGGGGAGGTCTGGGGAGGCTTCCACCGTGAATGAAAGGTCCTTCTGTTCGGCAGGAATGCGCATCACATTTTCGGCCACCTCCAAAGCGTCCTTCACAGAGAAAGGCTCTTCGGCAATCTCGAGCTTGCCTGCCTCCAGTTTCGAGAAGTCCAAAATGTCATTGACGATGTCAATCAGGTTGGAAGAGGCAATGACAATGTTCCTCAAATATTTCTTGGCCGTATCGGCCATGTTTTCTTTGGATGCCAAGTTGGACATGCCCACGATGGCGTTCAATGGCGTCCGGATCTCATGTGACATGTTGGAGAGGAAGACCGCCTTGTGGTTCAATGCGATTTCCAAATCTGCATTGGCCCGGATCAGCTCGCGCTGCCTGTCAGACAATTGTTGTCTTTGGGTGGAAATCAAGTTGCTTTGGCGCTGCGTAAATCGGTATCGGTAGGTGATGAACATCGCAAAAGCAATGAGCAACGCCACGATGGCATACAGGTAAGTCTGCTGTTCTTCTTGAAGTCGGTACTGCTCATCCTGCATGGTTTGCTTGCGCAGGGTGTCGTATTCGTAGAGGTCCAGTCGCACTCGGGTTTGCCTCTGGCTCAAAATCAGTTTGTAAGCTGCTTCAGCACTGTCGCTCACTTTGCGAGCTTCAATGCTCGCTTTGTATTGCTCCAGGGCAAATCTGGCGTTGGCGATGCAGTCCCAACAGTCCGTCAGTCGGGTGGCTCGGTTAAAGTTCCTGAGCTTTGGGTTTTGCTTCACTTCCTGAACCAAGGAATCGCACATCATCAAGGCTTCATTGGGCCTTCCCAAGGCAATCAGGGAGGTCCCCATCTTGGCGGATATGTATGCGGTGCGTTCACCTCTTTCGCCCAAATCCATCGTGAGTGCTTCGCGCAACCAGCGCTCCGCATCTTCATACCGCTTTTGTTTATTGGCGATTTGTCCCAAATATTCTTTGCATTTGATCTGGCTTGTGACTGAGAGGCCCATTTTGAGGGCAGCTAAGTATTCAGAACGGGCTTCTCCGAGGCGATCAGCCTCTCTTAAATACTTGGCAATGGTGAGGGTGGTCAAGCCCACTTTTCTTTGCAACCCGTAGCGTTCGAATACTTGCCGAGAGGTTTTGAGATAGTAAAGTGCGGTATCGCGCTCAATGCCGTCTTCGGGTCTGGAGAGTTTGGCGAGGTTGACCTTGGCTTGGGTGATTTGCAATTCGTCGTTGCTGTTGAGCACGGTAAACTCATAATGCCCCCTGGCTGAAGCGGGGTCTTTGATCTTGTTGTGGACGTATCCCAACCGGTCATGGACGTCGCAGATGCTGTTGATGTCTCCAATGCTCTCTGCCAGCGTCAATGCCAGCGTGAGGTCGTCAAGCTGCAGAAGAATTTTCTCTCCGAGGGTCTTGGTATCCATGAAAGACCTCGAATTCATGCCCCGTTCGACATAGAGGGGAAGAAGGATTTCAGCTGAAGATTCTTTGTATTGGTCAATGCTTTGGGTGAGCAGGTTGAAGCCTGTTTCTACTTGACCTGCTTTAAGAAGTGCACGGGCTTTGCGGGACAAGACCACGACCTGTTGATCATCAGATAACGCTTCCTTGAGGAGCAAGTCGGCCAGTGGGTAAATGGCTTCCGCATTCACCAGTTCGAGTTCTTCGGTGGCGCGTTCAAAGGCGTCGACTCTTTCCTGAAGTGCCAGGCTTTCGTCTTGGATCATCAACTTTTCATCAGAAAAATTGACTTGTGAAGCCCCCTGAAAGGAGCCAAATGCCATCAAAAGAAAGAGGGGGAGAAACAATCTAACCATCTGTAATCCTCTAAAATACACAGCATGGTCTTTCAGATTTCAACTCTCCTTCTTTTCGGCCATTGGCAGGCTCGAAATTTCGTCTACATTTGCGCTCCCTTTGGGGCAAAGCCGACTATGTAGCTCAACTGGATAGAGCACCTCACTACGGATGAGGAGGTTGAGGGTTCGAATCCTTCCATGGTCGCCACAGTTTACAGAAAGCCCTCGTTGCAATGTCGCAACGGGGGCTTTCGATTTTGGGACACTGGTGCCCGGAATCTTAAGGTATAGGCTCAGTCGCAGCTGTTCCCGAATTCGCCCAAGACGATCAGGAAGTCTTCTACGGAGACGAAGCCATCGAGGTTGATGTCGGCCATGCAAGCAGATGAACACCCAAATTCGCCGAGCATGATCAAAATGTCGTTCACGGCGACCACGCCGTCTTGGTCCAAGTCGTGAGGACACGCGGGGTCACAAATGCCGTCGCCATTGACATCTGCGGCACAATCTCCACCACACACGTCCAAGGCATCGACGTTGTAAAGACACGAGCCATCTTCTTCGGAGGCCTCTGCATCATAATTGCAGGCCAGGATGTCCGTGCAGCCCGGCACAACGGGCGTACAATCTGGAGACACAGTGAAGGGGTTTCCATAATCCCAACTGCTCGGAGGGTAGGGGTGTTCCGCGAGGTAAATCCGGTACTCCACACCTGCTGCAGCCACATCGATGGCCCATGGATGCAAGCCGGTGTTGTCCACAACCCCCAAGTCAGCCACAGCGGCGTTGGCGTTGATGTTGATCAAGCTCAGGTAGACACTGGTGTTGGGGTCTCCTCCAGACCATGAGATCAAGAGGGTGTCGCCCAGGCACCATTCACTGGCCACATCGTCCAGGGACAAGCCCACATAGAGGCAAGAACCGTCGTCATAGGTGGCCTCTGGATTGTGGTTCAAGGCCGACGCGTCTGTGCACCCTAGAACATCGTCTTCGTAATAGCACGAGCCATCATCCTCTTGGGCCTCTTCCTCGAAATTCAAAGCCAACGGATCGGTGCAGCCCACAATGGGATAGTAGCAGGATCCGTCATCGAGGAGGGCATTGGGGTCATAATTGAAGGCCTGATCATCGGTGCATCCATAGAACGCATCGCAGCCGCCGTTGACCGAGAACAGCCCCGATGAACCGCCGGATCCACTGGCCACGGGCACACTGTCCAAGAGCAGTTCCCACGAAATTTCAGAGAGGTAGCTGCCGCCTCCTGCACCAAAGGTGTAGCACCCATCGGGCAGGCAGAATTCGGTCATGCCTTCTGGCCCAGAATTCAAGGTCAAGCTTTGAATCAGTGCGCCGTCGGTGCTGGAGATGTCGAGTTCGTTGCCATTCCAGCCGTCGCCATAGGAGTCGTACATGTGCAGGGTCAAGGCGTTGTCCTCTCCGCAGTCCAGCGGATAGGTGCAGGTCCCGTCATCGTCTACTGCGAAAGGGTTGAAGTTCAATGCCAGCGGATCGGTGCATCCATAAGTGGCGTAGATCTGCCCCGCCAAAATCTCCTCCCCGGGCTTGCGGTTGTATGCGTAGTCCACAAGGCGCACCATGTCGCCTGCCTCGCTGACCTCAAACCTCATCCATCCGTAATGGAAGCGCTCAGCCAATGTGAATTTGACGCCGGCAAACGTGGTTTGGCCATTCCATTCACTGTAGGTGGGAGAGGTGATCACCAATTGGGTTTCCAATTCCGAGAAGTACTTCCAGTGGCTTTCGCTTTGGATGGTGTCTCCGGCTTGGAGCGCGCTCAAGTTGGTGGAACCCACATTGCAAACGCCAGATTTGGAATACGTCTCCAACCGGAAATGGCCATTGACGTACCACAGTCCAAAGTCTGCATCGCCCACGTTCCAGCTGAAGTATTTCCAGTTGTTTCCGGGGTTGGCAATCGCGATGCCCTCGGCAGGATCCACTTCCACGTATTGGATGGCATAGGGGTCGGCGTAGTCGAGGGACATGGACCGCGAGAGGTCCATGCCGCTGGGGACATCGGAGAGGAGGGAGGCGTCCAATGAAACGTGGAATGAAGCGTCGTCCACATCGGTGTGGGCACTGGCCTGTCCGCCAGAGACAAATGGATGCGGGAATCGGAGACGCGCTCAATGTGGGCCGTCAAACCTTCGGGAAGGTCGGAAACGTCGAAGCCTGACCCGGTCCCAAGGGTGTCAAATTCGGTCCATGTGGCCCCAAACAGGTCGATGCTGCGCTCCGAGGAAACGCTTCCATCGTTTTCCAAAGCTTCGTGGAACACCGTCTGGGTGTAAGCCAGCACTGGAGACTGCACTTCGCCCATGGCAATGGCGCCGTTCCGGTTGCTCGTTGTACGCCATGTCCAGGGCGTAGTAATGGCGGCCATCCTCACTCACGCGCATCCGAATCCATCCGTAGTGGTCATTGCCGTTGCGCTGGAATTGCACGCCAGCGTATGCGGTTTGTCCGTTCCAGTCGGTATAGTCGGGATTGGACAAGTCCAGCTGGTCGGGGTACCAAGGGCCAGGCTCGGTGATGTCGGATTCGGGGCCGACCACGGCTCCAAAAGCGAGGGGGACAAGATTGGAGGTGCCGGGGTGGCACACGGCCCCGTTGCCATAGGTTTCGAGCTTGATGTTGACCAAGTCGTAGTGAAAGAAACCGAAGTCGGCACCGCCAGATCCCATGGTAAACCAAGTCCATCGGCGCCCTTCGAAGAAGTTGTGGGCATCGTCCACCAAGTCCACAAATACGATCTCGTAGGGGTCCAAGAAGGTCAGCCCGAGGGCGGTGTTGGACGGGTTGTAGAGGTCCTCGTATGTCACTCCGGCGAAGGGGTTGACGGTGAAGTGAAGCGCGAGGTTGTCCAGGTTGTCGCCGGCCGCATGGCTGGCCACTTGACCGGTGAGGTGTGCCGTCGCATGGGTGGAGTCCACGACCACCACAGACAAGGAGGTCCCAGCGGGCAGGTTTTCGGTACTGAAGTCGACCCCTTCTACCAGTGTGCCGGTGGCGCCAAAGGTCAGGTCGAGCAATTCAATGCCGATTTCGCTGTCCACAGTGCCATCGTTGGCGAAAGACTCCGAAAAGGAGGACTCCAAGTACACCATCCGAGGCAGGAACCCTTCAAGAAAGACCAGCGCGTGGTTGTCCGCAGACCAAATGTTGTTGCGCCCCGCCACGTCCGAGCACATGGTCGCCAGCATCCGTGTCTTCTGACCTTGGGTGAACATGTTGGAACAATTGGAATAGTCCATGTAGTTCTGCACGTTGTCCTGGGAGTCGCATGACTCAGCCTCCAGGTCGCAGCCTGTGTTTCCGATGGTGTTGGGGGTGTCTTCCACCGCGTCGTCGAAACCGCAGCCCGCCGTGGATTGGTTGCCCGACTGGTCGCCCCAAGTGTGTTTGAGGTTGGCCCAGTGCCCCACCTCGTGGGTCAGAATTTTGTAATGGGTCCAAACCGCAGTCTCTGTTCTACCCACGGCCCAATACGAAGACACCACGCCATCGTAAATGGAAGCGGACCCTTCGACATCGGCGGGGTAGAATGCGAAGGCAGATCCATTGCCCCCATCCGAAGAGTTCACCACCCAAACGTTGAGGTACATGGTGGGATCCCACTGGACCAATTGCTTGAGGGCAATGTCGCTGCCGTTGTAGGTCAATTCGGATTGGATGCGGTTGATGCCGGTGGTGGGCTGGCCATTGGGGTCGAAGTCGGCCAAACGAAAGCCCATGCCCACGTCGGCGACGATGCCGGAGAAATTGGGGTGGACCTCGGTCAGCTCCGCGTTTGAAGCGGAGAAGTCCTCGTTCAATTGCACAATGGCCTCATGGATTTGCGCGTCAGAGATGTTCTCTGGCCCATTGTCGTGCACCACATGAAACACGATGGGGATCAAAAGGTCCTCGTCCGTGCAGGAAAGAGACTGGGCGGCAAAGTTTCGCGTGTGGTCTTCGAGCGACAACCTCCTGAGCTCTTGGCCCCCCATCCACTCAGGGTGGGCGAGGCGCATGTCGTCGCGCTGCTTCTGGTGCTCGCAACCATGCTGTGCTTGACTCACCCCGCTGAACAACAGCAACGCAAAAAGTGGCCAAATGAAGCGGAGTGGATTCATGAACGCAAGGTGGGACAGGAAGATACGGCGATTGGAGCCGCCCCTTCTAGAGATGGAAGCCGGCCTTTCACGAGGGCCTTCCGCTCAAGCGGGCTAATTTGTGGCCATGCCTTTTTTGCTCGATTCGCCCGAAGCGGTGGCCGCTGCCCGCCTGAGTGCATCCCACAACCCCGAGGCCTTTTGGGCCGACATCGCCGGCCATTACGACTGGATGAAGCCGTGGAACAACGTGTGTTCCGCAGAGTTTGAAACGCCGTCCGTGCGCTGGTTCGAGGGCGCAGAGCTCAACATCACCGCCAACTGTCTGGACCGGCACTTGGCCGAGCATGGCGACCGAACTGCCATCCTGTGGGAGCCCAACGACCCGGCAGACAGCACCGTGGCGATCACCTACGCGGAGCTGCACGGCAGGGTGTGCCGATTTGCCAATGTGCTGAAAAGCAGTGGGGTGGGGAAGGGCGACCGCGTGGCGCTTTACCTGCCCATGGTGCCGGAGCTCGCTGTGGCGGTGCTGGCCTGCGCCCGCATCGGAGCGGTGCACAGCGTGGTCTTCGCCGGCTTCTCCGCGCGCAGCCTGGCCGACCGCATTCAGGACGCCGGCGCTGTGTGCGTGATCACCAGCGACGGCATGAAGCGCGGCGCCAAGGGGCTGGCCCTGAAGGCGGTCGTGGACGAGGCCCTCGCCGAATGCCCCACGGTCACCACCAACCTTGTCGTTCGCCACACCGGCGAAGACGTCCAATGGAACGCCCACCGTGATGTGTGGCTCCACGAGGCGCTCACTGCCGTTTCCGGCGACTGTCCGCCCGAGCCCATGGATTCAGAGGACCTGCTCTTCATCCTCTACACTTCGGGCAGCACGGGCAAGCCCAAGGGCGTGGTCCATACCTGTGGCGGATACATGGTGTATGCAGGCTACAGCTTTGCCAACGTCTTCCAGTACCAGCCCGGCGACGTCTATTGGTGCACCGCCGACATCGGTTGGATCACCGGACACAGCTACATCGTCTATGGCCCGCTGCTCAATGGTGCGACCACGGTGATGTTCGAAGGCGTACCCACATACCCTTCGCCCGCCCGTTTCTGGGAGGTCTGCCAGAAGCTCAAGGTCAACCAGTTCTACACGGCTCCGACGGCCATCCGCGCCCTGATGGCTTGCGAGCCCCGCTTCGCAGAGGGCCACGACCTGTCGGCGCTCAAGGTCATCGGCTCAGTAGGGGAGCCCATCAACGAAGAGGCATGGCAATGGTACCACGACGCGATTGGTGGCGGTGAGTGCGCGCTGGTCGACACCTGGTGGCAAACCGAGACCGGCGGCATCCTCATCAGCGGCCTCGGATCGCACAGCCCCATGAAGCCGGCCCACGCAGGCTACCCCTTGCCGGGCATCAGTCCCGTGCTGGTGGACGGGGACGGTAACACCTTGGAAGGGGAGGCCGAAGGCTACCTCTGCATCGACCGCCCATGGCCGTCCATGATCCGCACCACCTACGGCGACCACGAGCGTTGCCGAAACGTGTACTTCAGCGCCTTCAAAGGCAAGTACTTCACCGGTGACGGGGCCCGGCGCGACGCCGACGGCATGTTCCGCATCATCGGCCGCGTCGACGACGTGGTCAACGTGAGCGGCCACCGCTTCGGCACCGCCGAGATCGAGGACGCCATCGATTCTCACCCCGCCGTGGCCGAGTGCGCCGTCATCGGCTATCCGCACCCCATCAAGGGCCAGGCGGTCCACGCCTATGTGATCCTCAAAGACGGCGCCCTGCCCACCGACGCCCCGGGCATCGCGGCATTGCGCAAGGAAATCGGCATCCAAGTCAACACCGAGATCGGCAACATCGCCCGCCCAGACCGCGTGCAATTCACGCCGGGCTTGCCCAAAACGCGCTCGGGCAAAATCATGCGCCGCATCCTCCGCAAGGTGGCCAGCGGCGAGCACGACCAGCTCGGCGACACCTCCACGCTCCTCGACCCCACGGTCGTCGATGGCGTCATCGCCGGCGCCGCCGAATTCCTCGCCTGAACTAACTTTCCGGCATGCGATTCCATTCACTTCTGATGCTGGCTGTGCTGCCTGCTTTCCTGCTTGCTTCTTGCGCCAACGACGAGTGCTGTTCTGCGGACAGTCACAAAGGCCCTGCCCATGAGGGCGTCACGGTAGAAGACGACTACCACGCCACGGGGAATTGTGCCCTCGAGTTTACGGCGGCCGACAGCGCGCGCCGGGCGGCCAAGCATGCCGAGCCGGGTGTGAAGATGGTGGAGCTGTCCAATGGCTACCGTGTCTTTACGCAAACGGTGGGGGAGAGTGCCGACGTCAAAATCTTGACCCTTCACGGCGGGCCGGCTTGCACCCACGAGTACATGACGGTTCTTGGCGACGTCCTGCCCGAATCACGGGGATACGAGGTGATTTACTACGATCAGCTCGGGAGCTACTACAGCGACCAGCCCACCGAAGACCTGTGGAACATCGACCGCTGGTGCGAAGAAGTGGAGGAGGTCCGCATGGCCCTCGGCTTGAACAAAGACAACTTCTACATCCTCGGAAACAGCTGGGGCGGCATCTTGGGCATGGAGTATGCTTTGCGTTACCAAGAGAACCTCAAAGGGTCTGATTGTGAGCAACATGGTCACGAGCATTCCCGAGTACGCGGCGTACAACGAAGAGGTCTTGCGTCCGCAAATGGACCCCGCCATTCTCGACAGCCTCGAGGCCTTTGAAGCCGCCGGCGACATTCAAAACGAGACCTTCCTCCAACTGGTCGACGAGCATTTCTACGCCAAGCACCTCTGCCGTTTGGAGGAGTGGCCCGAAGCCATCACCGGTTCTTTTGAGCGCCTCAACTACAAGCTCTACGACCTCATGCAAGGGCCCAGCGAGTTCCGCGTGGGCGGGCGCCTCATCGAGTGGGACATCACCGACCGCCTCGGCGAAATCACGGTGCCCACCCTCATGGTGGGCGCAGAGCACGACACCATGGACCCCGACAAGATGACCCAGCAAGCCACGCTCGTGGCCAACGGCCGGTCCTTGCATTGCTACAACGGGTCGCACCTGTGCATGTGGGACGACCAAGACGCCTTCATGGGCGGCGTGGCGAGCTTCATCGAAGACGTCAACGCCGGCCGCCCCATGCGCTGAGCGCCTCGGATCAGAGGCTTGGGTCTGAGAGCGGTTCCTGCCCTGCTGCTATTCGCAAGGGGAGACCTGAAGGTCCAGGCCGTGCTTGCGGATGATGTGCTCTAGCCTGCCGTCGTAGCGGTCGGGGTTGTAGCTCTTGTTGAGGCGATAGCCACTCAGCCGAGAAAACATTTTGATGGTGCTCCAAAAGGGCAGTTTGACCGCTTTGGCATAGTCATCGGCAAACGCCAACATGCCCGGGTTTTGTCGGTCGAGCAGGTGCACCATCAAAAAGCCCTCTTTGAATCCAAGGTCTTCTTGCACAGTCGTGTCGGATACCATGAGCTGCATGCCGTCGGCATCCAAGCTGTCCAATACAGAATAGCCCTGCTGTTCTTGAAGTGCGATGACACAGGGATCGTTGGAGACCGAAATGGTGTCGATTGAGGGTTCGGATTCGGCGTTCCCACGCTCGATGGAAAGGCCGGGTTCTGACGTGTCCTGATCGTCTTGCCCTTTGTTGGCGGCACCGGCCACAGCCGAATTTTCATCCTCCGCGGGAACACCCAGCTTTCGCGCTTGCTTTTCGGCTCTCTTTTCTGCCTTTTTCTCGGCTTTCCGCTCCGCTTTTCCGACTGCGATGGAGTCGCGCTGGGCCTGAAGCGTGCTGTCTGGCACTGCGCCAATGCCCTCCGAGAAGGCGGGCCGCATGGTGTCGAGCATGGTGGTGATGATCATGACCTGTGGCCAGACCTTGAGCACCAAAGCTTCGAGTTCCATGTACTTGTCTTTGGATTCGTCGTAATCCTTGATGTCCACCGCGCGCCAATTGGGCCCATCCTCGGCAGCCACCACTTCTGCCTCGCCAATCAAGTGCACAAAGGGCGAAAGCCAGGAGGGAAATCCGTGCTGTCGGCCGTCTCCTGAGCACAGGCTGGTGTGGCAAACAAGGCCACAAAGAAGAAAGGAAAAAGAAGGAGCCGAAGCATAAAGAGGGGCTTGAACGAAGGTGAAAGTAAAGCTACTCGGCCGAGGCAATTTTGTCGGAGCTTGGGTTTAATTTGTGCGCATGGCAACGGCATTTTCCGTGGGAGACAAGGTGCGCTTTTTGCACCAGAGTGGTGAGGGGAAAATTCTCGCGTTGGAGGACGGTGGACAAACCCTTCTGATCGAAGACGACGACGGGTTCCCCATGCGCTTTCCGGCCAAGGATTGCCTCCCCATGCCCAACTTGGCCGAAGAGGCCAAGGCGTATGCCTCCAAAGACATCACCAAAGGAGAACTGCTCGAGCGCAACGTGGACGAGCACCTGATTAAAGCGTCTCAAAAAGACTTCGATGTCAAGTACCGGAATCCCGATGCCACCAACATGCGCAAGCGAGATGAGCACCTGGAAGTGGACCTGCATTTTCACGCCTTGACCGGAGCCCGAGACAGCGCGTCACCCCACGAGATGCTGACGCTTCAAATGGACCATTTCGACCGCATGATGCGCAGGGCAGAGGAGAAGCGCATTCCCCGGGTGATTTTCATCCACGGGGTGGGACAGGGAAGGCTCAGGCAGGAAATCAGAGAAACCTTGACGGCTTACTGGCCGCATTGTTCTTGCCGTGAAGGCGACCCCAGAAAGTATGGCCACGGAGCCACAGAAGTCCGTTTCGGGCAGCGCTGATCACTGACGTTCCGCCTCCAAACGGCGGCGCATCATGTCCCCTTCGCTGACGGGAAACACATACCCTTCCAAAGAAATGTTGACGGGGTTTTCCAGCTTTTCGATGCCTTTGAACTCCAGCACAAGGCGGGGCTCACGGCTGAACTCGGTGTCGATGGAGATCCAGCGGGTCACAAATCCTTGGTAGGTGCCCAAGGCAAGGGATTGAAAGCCGACTTCAAACTGGGGCCATAGTCTTCCAATGGCCAACTCCGTTTCGCTCGCTTGGCTGTCTGCCCAGAGCTCATCGATGCGGGTGCCTTCTTCGAACCAGTAGTGGGCGCTCATGCGGCCTTGAATCTCACGGTCACCAGAAACCCGAGAAACAAAAAGGGTGTCGTTTTCTGTAGGGATCAACTTGGCTTCGGCCCCCACTTTGGTTTCACCAAAATCGGACAGGCTAAACCGCATGCCCGAGACCAAGTCGCCAATGGTGGTGAGGGTGGCCTGATCTGTGGTCACCACGCGTCCATATGCGCTGTCGCCAGGCGTAAAATAAAGGTCCATGCCACCTTCCAACTTTTTGGGGGGGCGACCTTCTCCCGCATCCACCCGTTGCACCAGGGAGTAATGGATCACATGATCAAAGGTGAACGACCCTGGGCGTTCGACTTCCTCTCCATAAACACTGTTGATCAGGTTGTCTGTGGTCTCCTGAGCACGGGTGCAGAGGGAGAACAACAGGGCGCCGACAACAAAGGGGAGGGAGCGAAAAATCATGCCATGAAGTTAACCCAGGCCGCCGCGTTGGGCATCAGTTTCTTCTTCGATTTCGTGGACGAGGGTCGTTGAAGGGGCGATCTTGGGGAAGGGGCTGAATGGCTTCGATGTTGGTTTGCAACACCCAAGGGGCGCCTTCGCGTTTGCCTGGGACGTAGGCCTCAAAGGTCATGTCGGGGCCGTAATAGGCCGTGATGCCCGACAGGTGAGGCTCCTGTGGAGACAGGTGATCGAAGACAATGCGTTGGCCATGTCCGTCGCGCCCTTTGGTCTTGGATTGATGCCGCAAAGACACCTGAACCGCATCGGCAAATTCCAGCACATGGCGGCGCTGCATGCCCATGGCCGACTGAAGCATGGCTGCACCAAATCGAATGCCCCGAGGCCTTGCTTGAAGGGTCTCAATGACCTTGCGCGTCACCTGTGCATCGGCATCGTCCCACCCCAGCAAAAACCAAGTGTTGTCGTCGACGGGGTCTGGCACCATGTCGTAGTACAGGGCGCCGCACCATTCTTCTGCCTTGTAAGCGCGATTGATCTCGGGCGCATCGGCGCTGCTTTCGTCTTGCAACCGAGTGTAGCGAGGCTGCTCACCTTTCTGAACGCGGTCCACCACCAAGCCTCCATATCCAGACGTTCGGTCGTCGTGGGTCCAGTTCCAGGTGAAGACGCGCAAGCGGTCATCACCAGAGGCCACAGCCGCCATGAAGTCCACTTCTTCAATCCAGCGTTCATCCAAGTCTGGGTTGGACAACAATCCTTCCAACTCGCTGGCGATGTCGTCACTCAGGGAAAGACAAGCTTCTCCCTTGCATTCGGCCAGCGATCCATGCAAAAGCCGCAGGCCATCCAAGGGGTCAGGTTGACCCCATGATGTCGCGGTCAAAAAGCCACAACCCAAAATCAACCCCAGCAACCGAAACATCAGAGGTGCATGAATTGAGCCACCCTCCCAAATCACCTGCTTACGCATTGCATAAGTATCTGTATGGCAAATAACTAAGGGCTTCATTTGAGCATCAATCTGTGTATCCAATGTGTCTCCAATGGGTGACCTGTTGTGTACTTTTTGTCACGTGACTGTCACGCGAATGCGAGAAAGTTAGGACAGCTTGTGCCGAATGAAACGAGCAAAACGCCCTGTCATTGTCTACGAGCGAAAAGGTACTGATGGCCTGATCACATTCTATCATCACATCACGATTCATGGCAACCGTGAGCGGGTCCGATTGGAGTCACTTGGACGAACGCTCCATAGGGAACGCAAAACCTTCACGCACTCCCTGAAGGAAACTTCACCCATACAAGAACAGATACTACATCAACTACTAAATCATCTATCAAGATGGATGAAGGAAGTAAAGAATGGACAGAGAGGATGTTCCTAAAGAGGAGCTCCGCCTTTGAGATATCCCGCTCGGTAGTCAAAGATTGGGCCGCCGAATTCTATGAGAAGTTTCACCGCGACGGTCGATGGTCAGACAAACATGGAAAGGACATTCAGGACGTAGAGCGGTACGCCCATAATCACCTCAATTATCGTCTAGAGAAAGCCATGCCAAATGGCGTGAGGCGGAAGAAGGAAGTCGTGATTGACAAGGAAAAGATCAGGCGCGATATCAAATGGCACCATAAAAGGTTATGCAGTTTCGAAGCCGCTGGGAACGAGGAGCGCGCTAATGCCGAGAGAGCGGCAATTCAAAGGCTTGAACAGCGATTAGAGGGTTAGTCGCCCGCCCGTCTCCAGGCGAAAAACGGAGGCCCGTCATGGGAGAGGCTGCGCGAAAGCGTGGCCTTTTCTGCGCGCTGACAAACCGAAAATTGACATGATGGATTTATGCCTAGATTAATGCCTATGGCTAAGAGAACAGAATTTGAAGAATCTAAGAACTGAAAAAGTCGGGATCACAATATTGCGAGAAGGAGTTCCTGGGTTTGTTGTGCCTTCACAAGATCAAAAACGAGCACTTTATGATATGTGTGACATTGATTACCGCCGCTACTCTCAGAGTATCGATGGCGTGAATATTACAAGTAGACGGCTTTGAAAACGTCCGACGTCGTGACGACTTTTTGTTCGTTGAGGTCAAGACGACCGGCGTCAAAGACAGTGAAAGAATTGCCTTTTGGAGTGTTTTTCGGTTTTACTGAGAACGAAGAGTCCTTATTTAAGTCTCAATCGAATTACAGGCTTTGGCATTGTTCATACTGGAATGAGGAAGCATTGCTTGCTGACATTTACAGAATACGAGGCTTTGATTCAGAACAAACGCATTCAGTATCAAGTCAATTTTAAAACGCGCTAGGTGCACTGCGCGCTGACAAACCCACTTGCGCCGCCAGCAAACCGCGCGGCGAGAGCGTCTAGTCATCGCCCATCATTGGGCATGGATCACACCGCCGAGCGCATAGCGCAAGCCGCACACATCATTCGAAGGATTCCAAGCCAGCAGGAGCGCGAGCGCATCATGCAGCAGCTGGAGGAGGATGGAGACTTTACCGCTGAAGGCATCGAGGCCGTCAGGCGGGCGGTGGGTTACTCCGCGTAGTGCCAGTATGGGAGGATGTTCATATAGGTAGCACTGCTGAGGAAGTTAGCCCAGTATGAGAAACTCAAGCCACTCTCTGAGAAACTGTATGAGTCTGCGAACGGAAGTGTCCATGAGGTGCCACTCAGGCTATCTGTCTTCGCATATGAGATATGGCTACCAAGAATTACCTCATATCCTTGACTAGAAACTTCCTCATCGCGAATCGTGAATTGGTAAACCCCAGTGTCGGAGGAGTAGTCGATAACAAACCGTTTAGTTCCAAAACTGTCGTACAGACGGAAATAAATCTGATAAGGCCCATTAGTGGAGAATGCATATAGTGGTAGAACAAAAGACCGTTCTAGGGAGACAACTTCCCATACAGGGTCTGGACATCCAGGAGAATAAACTAGTCCTGAGTCAATTACATGATATTGAATGAGAACGGAATCCATTACTACGTTCTGATCGAAAACAGAAGTCAGGAAATCTTCAAACTCTGAACCGTCATAGTCACACGTCAAGCTGCTGTCGATTCCGAACTGCTGTCCGTAGAGAGGGAGTAGACCGAGAATGTCTGAAGCGCCGATATAGCTGTCGTCATCGGCGTCAGGGTTGTACGGCATCGTGGACTGCGCAGATCCGTTAAACGCGGCCAGGATCGCCAGGCAAGCAAGTAGATGTCTCATGCGGTCAAGTTCGCACCGCAAGCGCAGAATGCCATGCCGCTGGCGAAGTGGGGCCGTCAGGCGGGCGGCGGGTTACTCTGTTACGATACGGTAGCCGTCAGGCTCCGAGCTGTCAGGATCAGGTTCGCAGGTGTAGCCTGATGGGAGCGCAGATGGGCGGCCGCCTTGAAGGCAGGTCAGCGTAGCACCAGAGAGGTCGGCACCAGAGAGGTTGGCATTATTGAGGATGGCAGCATAGAGGATGGCGCCAGTGAGGTTGGCGCCGATGAGGTCGGCACCTATGAGGTTGGCACCTCTGAGGTCGGATTGAGTGAGGTTGGCACCAGAGAGGTTGGCACCAGTGAGTTTGACATTCCAGGCGTCAGCACCTTCGAGTTCGGCAGATTGGAGATTGGCTTGAGACAGGCGGGCACCAGAGAGGGAGGTACCAGAGAGGTCGGCATCAGAGAGGTTGGCACCACCGAGGTCGGAATGGCAGAGGTTGGCACCGGAGAGGTTGGTGCGTTGAAGATTTAATTTAGAAAGGTCAACGAAGGATAAGTTTATTCCAGGCTCAAGTCCGTAATCACGCCGGTTCTTGACAATCTGCTTCAGTTCCTCCTTGGTCAGGGAAATAATTACCATGCTGGGAATATCCAAAATATCGTCAATAGGGTAGCCCATTTAGAAAAAGATGTGCGCCGATTTGTACATCGCCGGTGTCAGGCGTCTAGAGTCGCGGCGATTTTGAGTGAGTCCCTGTTGAATCGTGGGTGTCCCAAATGGGACATGGGACGCGGTTCCCGAGCAGGAGGGAAGCGGCAAAGTTTTCCACTTTGTCACGCTACCGGCACGTGGGCACTTAAGGTACTGATTTACAGGGCGTAGTCGTTCAGAGGTGCATGAACGCCTTCTTGGCGAGCAGCTGGTCCTCCGATTCTTCGTGGTCGGGGTCGTCCACGCAGCAGTCTACAGGACAGACTGCGGCGCATTGGGGTTCGTCGTGGAAGCCTACACATTCGGTGCACTTGTCAGTGGCGATGTAGTAAACGTCCATGCTGCCGGGTTCTTGTGTGGACTCGGCATTGATTGGTCCCGCTGAGGGGTGGGCGCCCTCTCCTTTGAGGCCTGTTCCGTCGGCAAATGTCCATTCTGCGCCACCTTCATAGATGGCGTTGTTGGGGCATTCGGGTTCGCAGGCTCCGCAATTGATGCAGGCGTCGGTGATCATGATGGCCATGGCGTGGTGCTGTCTCTTGGAATCTTGCGCTGAGCAAAAATAACCCTTCAGACCCTGAAGATGTTGCCACCATCTTTGCATCGTTAAGCACTTCTCCCCAATGGTTGCCCAAAATGCCACGGTTGACAAGGCCCGAGCCCGTCAACTTCTTTCTGCCCTTCACACCGGATTGACCGCCATTGGCGGCGAAAACGCCGCTCCTGAATGGGCCCCTTTGAAGCAAGCGATGACTGTGGCCGAGCACAGCAACGGGTGGTTTAGCCCATCCGAAGTGGAACACGCCGCCACCGTTTGGAGCCAGGCCTTGGCCCCAGAAGAGGTAGAGAAATGGCTGGAGAGCTTGCCGGAGACCGCGCAGGATAGAAGCACCGTGACGGTGGGCATTGTGATGGCGGGCAACATTCCATTGGTGGGGTTGCACGATTTGATCTGCGCTGTGGTTTCTGGTCACCAGGTCAAGTTGAAGCCCAGCCGCGATGACGCAGGGCTCACGGCAGCGTTGCTCTTGAGTTGGTCCAATGTGTGTCCGGGCTTAAAAGAACAGGTGAGCATAGAGCAGGAGCGGCTCACTGGATTCGATGCCGTGATCGCCACCGGGAGCAAGAACTCGGGTCGCTACTTCCAGCACTATTTCGGGCAAGTGCCCCACATCATTCGCGGTCAGCGCACATCGGTGGCCGTGCTCGATGGCAGCGAATCGCTGGAGCAGCTCAAGGCGCTTTCGCAAGACATCTTCCGCTACTACGGACTGGGATGTCGCAACGTCACCCAGGTCTTCATTCCAGAAGATTTTGACCTTGACCGCCTGTTTGCCGCCTTTGTGGACTGGTCTCATTTGGGCCACCACAACCGCTTTTACAACAACTACACCTACCACAAGGCCCTTTGGCTGATGGAGGCTGTTGACCTGCTCGAAAATGGATTTGTGCTGCTCAAAGAAGACCCCGCTTGGGTCTCTCCCGTGGGGGCATTGCATTACCAGCGCTACACGGACGTGGCCTTGGTGGAGGAACGACTTCAGAACGATGCCCAGGCCATTCAGTGCCGCGTGGGCCACGGTGGATTGGCTTTTGGCGATGCCCAATGCCCCGGATTGTCCGACTACGCGGACGGCGTGGACACCATGGCCTTTCTGATGGGCCTCGGAGCGTAAGTTTGCACCATGCAAAATGCGTCTGGCTTTGTTTGGTTTCTGCTGTTCACCACTTGCCTGGGCATGGGGTGCACCACAGATGTGGACTTGAATGCCCCATATGAGGAGCGCACTTTGGCGTTTTGTTTGCTCGACCCCAACTCAGATGAGCAGTGGGTGAGGGTGAACCGCACCTGGTTGGGTGAGGGCAACAATTTGGAATTTGCCCAAATCGCAGACAGCAGCGAATACGGCCCAGGCGAAGTCACCATCATGGTGGAAGGCTTTGCAGGAGACGATGTGGGGTTTGAGTCGCCCTTGGTCTCGTTCATGGCCATGGACACCGTTTTGCAAGACAAAGACGACAACGGCATCTTCTTTGGCCCCGAATACCGGGCGTACCATTTCCAAACGCCAGGGGGCTTGGAGATTGCGCCATCCAACAACAGCGAGGATTTGAGGGTGTATCGCCTCCAGGTTGACTTTGCCGATGGGCGCAGTCCTTTGACCGCTGTGACCACCCTGATCGGTGAGTCGCTTGGCAACATCAGCAATCCCCCCTCGGGCATTCCGGGGTTCAGTTTGAACTTTGCCAGTGGGTCCGGCGGCCTGGTGAACTACCCCAATGTGAATTTCAAGTGGTCTTCCACTCCGGGGGCCAAGCGCTACGAAGCCTCCATTGAGATCAAGTTCAAGGAACGCATCTGGACCGACCCCGCACACACCATGCTGGCTTCAGAGTCGGAGAGGGTCTTGCGCTGGGATTTGGGCGAGGAAAAGACCGATGATGACGAAGGCGGCGAAGAAATCAAGCTCCCGGTCAACGGCGAGGCCTTCTTCTTGTTCTTGGCCAACAACCTGGAGACCGACCCGCTCATCACGCGCGAGCTCGGGATTTGGGACGACAACATCGATCGGATTCGCGCTTTTGATTTTGTGCTGAGCATCGCCAACGAAGAGTTGGACACCTACCTCGCTGTGAATGCCCCTGTGACGGGCATCATTCAAGACCGCCCCGTCTACACCAACATTGCGGGGGGCTTGGGGCTGTTCGCCAGCCGGACCCAGCAGAAGGTTCTCGGGTTGGGTGTGTCCAAGCCATCGGTTCAGGAACTGGTGGAGGGAGAGCACACGGCTGCCTTGCAGTTCTGCGTGCCTTCAGAGACCGAGGGAGACGTGGCCGAATTCGCCTGTCCCTGACACGGTGTTGAAACGGCGTTGACGCCGACTTGCAAGGTTCCCCATTTGGATTGTGAATAGCTGAGCTCCTCTGTGCATCAGGAAGGTCGGTTTGGGGGTCATCTTGTGGGCATGTCGCATGCGTTCACATACCAAGCGCCTTACGGGGTGTTCCATTTTTCTGATGGGCTGCTCACCGTTGAGTTGGCCGAAGACCTGATTGTGGATTTGCCCCTCATGCAAAGGGTGGCGGCGCAGCGGTTGGAGTTGCTTGGGGAACGCCAGGTGGCCGAACTGATCGTCATTCCTCGGGCCCACCTGCTCTTGGATCGCGCGGCACTCACTTGGATGGCCCAGAGCAGCGCCATGGTTGGTGTTCACCACCGTTCCATTGTGGTTCCTGCACATCTGCTGGTGTGGAGAGACAGGCTGTACCAAATGATGAGCCGTCTGACCCCGAATGTTCGGGTGTTCCGAAACAAACGGGTGGCGAAAGCCTGGCTGCAAGACCGGGCCGGCACGTTCACACCAGCTCAGGCTTCGGCCCCTGCAGTGGCAGCCATGGACATGGCCACAGCGGTCAATGGATGATCACCCGGGCGGTTTGCCCTGAGACCACATCTTGAATCAACATGGTCCCTGAAGGCCACCCTTTGGTGTTCAAATGGGCGCCTTGTGCATCGGCAGAAGGCACGCCATCAAACCAGGTGCGGCCTTGGATGTCCATGGCCAGAACACGTCGCCCTTCGAGCCCAAAAGTGCCAAGCCGGCTTCCTGCTTGCAGTGGGGAAGGACCAGCGGTCCAGTCGGTGGTCAGCAGAGGAGCGCCATGGACGCTGCTCGTGTTGGGCTTGAATTGCCAATTGGCAGGCAGGTCCGCCAAGGTCTGAACCGACAAAACAGGCATGCCTTCGCCGGCGGCGTACCATTCGAATACCGTGCCCTCTCTTGGCAGAGAAAACCCAATCCCTGCAGCGGCCACATTCACAGAGTCCATGGCCAAGAAATCGCGCCGAACACGCAAGCACTCATAACTGCCTCCGGGCAAAACCAAGGTTCCCCAGGCGTCCACCTCGATGGTCATGGTCTGGCTGGTGGAGTAGTAGATGAGCTCCGGAAGGTCCACAGTATACGCCGAGGAACCCTCCAGCTCAGCGCCATAAATCAAAGGCAATGGCAACAGTTCTTCTTCGTCATCATAGGTCACAGGCAAATCAAAAATGTCGGTGGTGATGCCCAGTCCAATGGTCTTGTAGGCATTGGATCCAAACTCTTGGTAGTTCGTGGCCCCGCTGATGGGCAAAGCGAAATCTTCTCCGAGATCGGGGAGTTCAAAGGCCGTGAAATGGTCCGCAGAGGAAAACACAAACTGCGTGGTCAAGCTGGCGTCACCCATGGAGAAGTACTCCGTGTTGGATTCATTGGCGACTTCCAGTCCGCTGTAGTCCCAGGTTAAGTCCGCTCCAGAATCCTCCAGGTTCCCGGAATTGAAAGGGGGGATGGCTGTGGCGCGGACATACGTGGTTCCACCTTGCGGCAAATCATTGCTGCTGAGCACCGGTTGAGACGATGCGGAAAACGAAACAGCCAAAGTGACCAAGCCAAGAATGCGAAGGATGCTCATGCGGGCAAGGTAAGGTCTGTGGTGAAGGGCTCAAGGACGGTCGCTTCGAAACAGATCACGGAAGTGGTCAAAGCGAATCTGATATGCCGCGCCTATGCCCATTTTCATGCCGTCTTCTAAGGTGCTCTCCGGCTTTTGGTACCCCATGAGTTCCCATCGTCCGTCTGGGGTCAGTTTGTAGCGCACATCCAGTCTGCCCATGAACTCTGATTCTTCGTTCATCGAGAAGCCATCCATTCCCCTTGCGCCGAGGCTTCCAGAAATGCGGAGGCGGTTGTTGATCAGGTTCATTCCAAGGTCAAGCTGAAACGCATCTTCTGCATTGGCGATGTCCGATGGTGCGGCCGAACCCGAGCCCCCCGAAGAGGCCCCGGTTTCTGAAGAAGGAACATAGCGCAGGCCAATGTCTAGATCTTCGGACAGCCCACTGAGCATTTCAGAAATGCGAGAAGAAACGAGCTCCGAAGCCTGGGCGACAGCCGTTTGTTCCAGCAGCAGCGAGTTGGTGTTGGAGTTGGAATTGGTTTGTCCTCCTATGAATCCACCGGTGGCCAGCAAGGCAAAGGCCTGCCTTTCTGTCTCCCCAGGGGTGGACAAAACGGAATTGACCCTGGCCAGCAAACTGGGCTCAAACGCCTCCAGTTCGGGGAATGTCAGTGAAAAGTTCAACAGAGGAGCCGTCAATTGCCCTTGGATGTCCATGCCCACTTCCACCTTGGTCCTTTGATTTTCGACATTGCCCGAGATGGAAGGTTGTCCAAGCCCTTCGTTTTGAAGCAGGTTTGTGGGGGTGCACATCATGTTGGAGACGGCCAATACGCTGAGCTCGGCTGAGTATGGGTCGCCGTCCCAGTCGATTCTTCCCCCTTGAGCAATGTCGATGGTCTTGGTGAATAAGTCCCTCAGACTGAATCGGTATTGACCCTGAACAATGTTCAGTCCGCCTTGGACAGAAAGGGGCCACTCTGGACTCATGGATATGGCCAGGTGACCTTGGGCGAGGCCATCGATTCGTTCACCAGCTTCGGAATCGAGCACCAAGGCCAGTTCGGCTTCGGGGGTCACGTCCAATTCCAAATTGAGCGTCAAGCCAAAAGGAGACTGAGAAGGTGGCGGCGGCGCGGAAGAAGGACCCCCAACAAACCGAATTCCACTGGGCATGTCGGCCCCTTCGAGGGCATCCAATGGCAGGGTAAAGCTGGTTCCGACCTCGCTTTGGACTTCAGCTTCCAAAAACAGGCCTTCTTCATCGCCAAATACGTTCATGCTGCCCGTGGCCATGACGGTCCCGTAGAAGAGACCGGTGTGAGAAGGAGGCAATTCGATGGCCATGAATGGGCCGTTGTCCAGCAACAGTCCGAGGTCGTAGTTCCAAGATGTATAGTCGCTGTGAAGCACCGACAAATTGAGCAAAGCGGTGTTGCCCAAGCGGTCGGTCACCACGGCTTGGTCCATTCCGATAAAGTCCGAATCGAGGATGAGGTCACCTCGGATTCCATGTTGGCCTCCTGTGGCTCCAACCTTGATGTTGCTGGCCTCCACGGCCAAGCGTCCTTTGGGCAAAGGCAGTCCCGAACTCCAGTCTACGGCCACCTTTCCTTGGGCAAGACCTTCGATGTGAACGTCTCCCTTCGACAGAATGGGGTTGAGCACGTCCAGGGGCCAACCATTCATTTGGATGGAGGCACTATGGGGGCCGGTGACTTCTGCGGTGAGCTTTTCTTCTTCGTCAAAAAACTGCTGCAATTGCCCCTCGAAGTGATCGGACCAATTCATGGCCAAACAGAGGTCTCCAAAGTCAAACTCATTCACGGCCGCATCCTGCCATTGCAAGTTGGCCGTGGCATGCTCACGGCGCAGGTCCAAGGAAGCATGGCCATTGAGGTTGCCTTTGAGCAATGGGTATTCCGCGCCCAGCGTCTCTGAAGTCCATTCCGATAAAGGGCCCAGGGGCACCCCATCCAAGCTGATGCTGAAGTTGGGGCTCTCCAATTGACTGGAGTCGGCCCCTCCAAAGGTGACGGTGCCTAAGGCGCCAGTGAAGTCCAATGAGTCCATGCGCAAGGAGCGCCAATCGGTGTCCTGCCACGTCAATTTTGCGCCTGTGCCAGAGGACATGTTCCAATCTCCAGAAGCATGGCGGAAAGAGGCCAGGGTGGGGGTCACCACATGCTGAACCTCATCGCTCATGTGATGAATCAGGGCCACCTCGCCCTCCACTGGCCCCGTCCATTCCAGGTCAATGTGGGAGCGCTCGTCCAAGTCAACATTGGCCATCATGGAGAGGGCTTCTACCGATTCGGTGTTGCCCACTTGAATGCGTTGGGCGTTCAGGTCAGCGGTGAGAGAGTGGTCGCTCCCCGTGCCATTCAAGTGGAGCCTTCTTGTTTTGACGGGGCCTACATGCAAGGCAGATAGTTTGAGGTCCACGGACAGCTCGCCGTCCACGTTCGAGGCCAAGATCTGGGAATAAGGACCCACCGACTGCGAGCCTCGGCTCCACCGTTCCAGCAAGTCATCGCGCAGGACCTTCAATTTTATGGACCAGTCTTTGGGCTTCACCAAGGATGAGGGGCGCGGACCAAATCCGCCCGAGGCAAGGGCCAATTCGAAGGGCTGGAACCAATGCTCGACAGACAAGGGGCCTTGCACGGATCCACGCAAGAAATCGCCGTCCAATTCGGCATTGAATCGTTGCTGATCGCCAAATGCATCAAGGGTGAACTTCTTCATGGCCAATGGCGGGGCAGATTTCCCAATCTGCAGACCAAAAGTCTCGCGTGGAACCCATTGCGATCCGGTGATATCCATGCCGCCTTTCCAGTTGAGCAGCTGTCCAGTGGCGTCCAATTCAACGTGGGCGTTGGCTTCCAAAGGACCGTTGAGTTCAATGGCATTGCCCATGTCAAGCGGCGCCATGAGGGCCGATAAGCTCAAGTCTGTTGACCAACCCCCGGCGGAATCTTGCACTGCGGTCCAAGCCAATGTCCCCCCTTTGGCCGTCAACCCGGTCTCGGTTCCCAGGTGGTTCAACTCCCAAGTGCCTTGGGCATCCATCTGGTTGAACGGGGCACCCCAAACAGGCAAAGTCCCCTGGATGTTGATGGAAGGGCCATGTCCCTGCGACTGAGAGAAAAACCCGGGGGTCACATCCAATGTCAAGGCCATGGCCCCTGAGTTTGGGGACCAGTGACCAGAACTCGCCATGGTTTCTCCCGAAGGTTGGACCCAATTGCCACGACAGGAGAGGTCTCCGGTCACCTCGAACCCGCCCCATGTTCCTTTGGGCATGGCCGCTGAATCCAATGGCACCCTGAGCGGTCCGTCCAGCATCAACTCAGCCGAACTGGATGGCCATTCGGGAATCCAAAGGGCCATGTCCTCGGTCTTCAGCTCGATGCGTTCAAGGCCGATGGTATCGGGGCTCCAAGCACCCAAAACCTGAGCGCTCATCTCTGGATTGTTGACCCGAACATCGAACCCCCCGGTGTTCAAGTCCCCTCCGAGGGTCCAGTTGTCTGGACACCACCGGGTGCCCCATCCATCCAGAACGGGAACGGGGCCTTCTTGACGCTGGCCGCTGCACGCCCATTGGGTGTGGTCACCATTCATCAGAACAGAATAGCCCAAGGGAAGGCCTTCTTGGCTGGTGGCCATGACCTCCAGCGAGGCTTGCAGGTTTCCCAACGTCCAGGTTCCGTCCTCTCGATCAAGGTGGACGAGGTCCAAGCTCTTCAATGCAATGAAAGAAGGCTGAAGGGGAGCGTCGGCCATGGTGTCGAAATTCCACAGCAAGTCAGATATCCGAATGGATTGGAAATGCAGGTCGACAGCTTGGTCTTGCGTTTGCTGCACATCCTCGGAAGTGTTGAACCAATTTTCAAGCCGATCCAATGCCTGATTGGAGCCTCGAATGCCTTCAATCTCGATGGAGCGCCACTGGTTCACGTCCAAGCCTTCCGGTTGAAGGCTGATTTGGTTCACCTGAACCAAGGTGTCTCCCCCAGGCTCATCCACAAGGATGGCCAAGCCTTGCAGCGCAATCCCGAGAGGCAGTCGGTCCACGCCAATGCCTTCGACCGAGACTTGGATGGGGTCTTCTGTCGCTGGCAATGCATCGTTGATGTGTTCCACGACAAAACGCACGGTGACCCGCTGACCATAAGGGGTCGCAAGCCAAATCACAGGCGCCAAAAGCAGGACCAAGAATGCCCCAAGGGGCCACTTGACCCAACGCCATTTCCCCGCCACGTGGGGGTTTTGGTGTGGATGACTGCTCTTTCATTGCGTACTGCGAACTTCGCAACAGAAATAATGCCAGACTTCATGTCGGAAGAATCGATTCCGGAATTTGTACATCAAGGGGGTTTTCCGGTGAGGATTCCCTCCACCATCATGCTGGGCATTGAGAGCTCATGCGACGACACGAGCATTGCCGTCATGAAGGGCGATGTTGTGCTGTCGCAGTTCACGGCGGCGCAACACATCCACTCCAAATACGGGGGCGTGGTTCCCGAATTTGCGTCTAGGGCCCACCAAAAGCACATTTTGCCCGTGTTGAATGGGGCTTTGGAACAGGCGGGTTGTGCGTTGTCGGATGTAAACGGGGTCGCTTACACCCGTGGCCCCGGTCTCAATGGCTCTCTTTTGGTGGGCAGTGCCTTTGCCAGAAGTTTGGCGTGGTCGTTGGATTTGCCCATGTGGCCTGTGCACCACATGAGGGCGCATGTCTTGGCCCATTGGATTTCCGGGGGCCAAGCACCAGCAGAGCCTATGATGGCTTTGACCGTTTCTGGTGGCCACACCCAACTGGTGGATGTGTCGTCGCCATGGGACTTGAATGTAGTGGGAACCACCTTGGACGATGCGGCGGGGGAGGCGTTCGACAAAGTCGCAAAGATGATTGGGTTGCCTTATCCTGGAGGGCCTGAGGTCGATCGATTGGCCCAGGAAGGAGACAGGTTGGCCTTTGAATTCACCTCGCCACAGGTGACGGGACTGGATTTCAGTTTTAGTGGACTCAAAACCTCGGTGCTTCGCACACTCGAAAAGAACGAAGAGGGCAGGGAGAAAGACTTGAAGTGGAAGCAGGACGTTTGCGCGTCTTTACAGCACACCATCGTCGCCATTTTGGTGTCGCGTTTGGAAAAAGCGGCCGACCGGTTTGGGCGCAGGGCCATTGCCATTCAAGGCGGGGTCAGCGCAAATTCAGGCTTGAGAAGTGCCATTCAAGAACTGGGCGCACGTCGGGGTTGGTCGGTGCACATTCCTCCATTTCAATATTGCACAGACAATGGGGCCATGATTGCCATGTCCGGACAGTTTTCGTCCATGAAAAACAAGGCTGGAGGACTTGGGGATGGCCCCTTGCCCAGGTGGCCGATGACTTGATTGAGTCACCGAAGTCCCCCACCAAGTCCCCCCTTTGACCGGGGTCAGTCGGCGATGACCAGAGACTCGGCCAGGTGCTCGGTGAGCAACGACCAGTAACTCTTGGTCCAAGATTCCGTCATCCAACCGTCGTCGCCAGAAGGCACGCCGATGTGATTCAGAATCAGGGTAGTCTCACCAGTTTCTGTTCGCGATAAGCGAAGGTCAACCGTTGTGAAATGACCCGCTGGGAATTTCTTGTGTGTCCAAGCCAAAACGATGCGCTTGTTTTGGACCAAGTGAAGAAAATACCCTGTGTGGTTCTGATTGCACAAGGAAAAGGCACCGCCCTCATGGGGCTGGATGAAAGCTTCTTTCTCAGTGAATGCCACATGTGCATCCTGATCGAGCAGGGTCTCGAACACCTTCGCAGGGGGCGCAGGCAGTTCGATGACTTGATAAATGTTCTCCGTTTGGAGTTTCATGAGTCAATAAAGTGTGACGATAAAAATACCCATTGGCGACGTAGGAGCCATGACCGAATCAACTCGTTCTCCACATCTTTTCGCGACAAGGCACGATGAGCCGAGCGTGGGTCAGTGAATCCTTGGTAGAGATGTGTAGTCCCGACGTGGCCAACCCATCGATCAACCGCAACCGCTGGCGAATCAAATCCGTGGCGTGTCGCCTCCTCGAGGGGGATTCCACTTCGTGCGGGGCAATGCCCACATGGGAAGTTTCCATGACCGAATTGGTGACCACAATCTCGGCGTGTTCGGCTCCGGAAGAAACGGCATGAATGTGGAGGCTGCCCGATCCTTGTTCTGCCGTTCCGCCCAACCCGTGCCACAAGGCATTCTCCACCAGCGGCTGAACCAAAAATGCAGGAATGGTTTTTTTCTTCATGCGGTCGGGTAGGGGAGAAACACACCATTCTAAGGGGCGTTGCAAGCGCCTTAATTCCAATTGTAAGTAGTCCTCCAAGACCTCCCACTCTTCTTCCAAACTCCACCAGCCGTCTTGGCTGGCTCGAATTTGACGTGTGGCCAGCCGTTTGAATGCACCCAAATTGGAAACGCCCCGCTCGCCGTTGCCCTGAAGCATGTCATGCATGACGCCATTCAGGGCATTGAAGAGGAAATGGGGATCCATGAGGTGTCGAAGCGCTGTGGCTTGGACTTCGGCGAGCTCTCGACGTTTGATGAGAGATTGACGCGCGAGCCATTCTTCGGCGGGGATGCGATTGCGCCAATGGTCCAATTCGGACTGCCTTTGGGCTTCTTCTCGTTGCAGGTGGTGTCGAACAGTCCAATCCAGGTTGATCCAAAATCCGGTTAGACTCAGCAGTCCAAAGGCGGCCACGGGCCAGGTGAATTCAGAACCCACCGACCAGGCGAAACACAGGCCGGCCAGCATGAGCAAAAAGGGCCATTGGGCCGTGGGCCTGCGCAACCAGTAAGCCCTTTTCCATTTTCTCCATTGCATCGGAGTCAAACGAAAAGCCGTGAACGCAATGCCAAAGGCTTGACCTATGAACAGTGCAATGGCGCAGGCCATCCCTGTGGATTCGCTGTACCATGGGCCCAACATGCACCCAATGAAGGCCATGCGACACCGGAAGACCAAAAAGAAGGGGCCCAGGCTTTGTCAGCGCAAGGCAAGAATTTGTCGGCGTGGACTCAGTCCTCGAATGCCATCCGCAATTGCTGCTTGAGCTTGCGGTTGTATTCGTCCATCAACCACTGGCGGTAATTGTCCGTGGTCTTGGAAATGCACTTGGTGTAGTCCCGAATGCGTTGCTCAATGTCGCCTTCCAATTCCTCGATGAGTTCGATTCCATGGAATTCATCTTCGGCAACATTGGAGATCATGGTCACGTGGTGGGCCAGGCTGTCTTCAATGGCTGCCTTGGGTCTGCGGCCTTTGCGTGTGGCCTCGATGTAGGCATCTTTCATGATGAAAGGAGGCAGATCTTGCACCTTGAACATCACCTTGAGCCTTTCAGGCATCTCGTAGACAAACGTCTCCTCGATTTCCTCGTCGGTATAGAGGCCGTCGAGGTAGGCATTTGGAGCTCGGAAGATGTCTTCCCAATTCACGTGGGCATCCCACAATCCAAATCGGCGCGCGTTGTTGCCCAGGTCAATGACCGTGAAATCTTTCTTGTTTTTGAAGATTCGAGATCCCCGACCAATCATCTGGTGATACAGGGTCAAGGATTTGGTGGCGCGATTCAGGATGATCGTTTCCACAGAAGGCTCGTCGAAACCCGTCGTCAGGATGCTGACCGAAGTCAGGATGGCATCGGGCTTTTCATGAAACCAGGTCAAGATGTCCTGCCTTTCCTTTTCGGTGTGGGTGTTGTCGAGGTGTCGGATCTCATATCCCTCTTCCTCAAACAGTTGCGCCACCATCAAGGAGGTGTGAATGCCGTTGTTGAAGATCAAGGTCTTGGTTCCCTTCGCCTTCTCCTCATATGCGTACAGGAGCTTCTCCTGCATGAAGTAATTGCCATACAGCCGCTCCGAGCTCGATACGGTGTAGTCGCCATTGATGCCCACTTTGAGGGACTTCAAATTGACGTCATAGCTGTAGGTGGATGCCTTGGCCAGGTATCCTTGTCCCACGAGTTTTGAAATGGACTCACCCACCAAGACTTCTTGGTAGTTGTCCTTCAATGGCAATTTGATGTTGCTTGAAAGGGGGGTGGCTGTCACACCCAGCAAAATCTGATTGTCGAAAAATTTGAAGAGCTTTCTGAAGCTGTTATAGTGTGCCTCGTCAATCACCACCAAGCCCAACTTATCGAAAGAGATGTGCTCATCGTTCAGGCGGTTGTTCAAGGTTTCCACCATGGCCACGTAGCACCAATGTTCCTTGTCTTCGTCGAGGACTTTGACTTTGGAATCAATGATTTTGTTGTCCACTCCGATGTCGGAAAGCATCCGGCTCGTTTGCCCCAAGAGTTCAATCCGGTGGGTGAGGATCAAGACTTTCTTGCCTTGTTCCAAAATGAAGCGCTTTGCCAACTCGCTAAAAATCACTGTCTTGCCTCCTCCGGTAGGGAGTTGGTACAGCAGATTGTAGCGCTCGTTGAATTTCTTCATGCGCTCCATAATGGAGTCAATCGCTTGGGCTTGGTAGCCATAAAGCTGCTTGCCTTCAGTCGAAATCAACTTGTCCTTTACCGCTTCGATCATAATGGTGATTCTGCAAAAGTACCCCCCGGAATGACGGATGACAATGAATGCGGACTTGTATTTTAGGAGGTTTCTCACATGTTGCACAATACTTCACATTCGCACGACTTGCGGAGCCTGTTCAATCACGAGAAAGCATGGGCCCTGAACGGAGGACAATGTGTTGATGATGCGTTGATTGCGGCTGTGAACAAGGCGTACGCTGAAGGGCCGTGTCACCCGCGACCTGAGGATTGGTTTCGCGCGTTGAAATTGGTGGGGTCACCAAAAAAAGTTCGGGTGGTGATCTTGGGGCAGGATCCATACCACGGCCCATCCCAAGCCAATGGCCTGGCTTTTTCTGTGAACCAAGGTGTTGCGTTGCCGCCTTCATTGCGCAACATATATAAGGAGCTATCACGCGATGGTTTGGGTGTGCCGCCTGTTCATGGCGACCTGTCTGCTTGGGCCGCCCAAGGGGTGCTTCTGCTGAACGACGTCCTGTCGGTGGGCCAAGGCCAAGCCGCTTCACACTCGCGGTTTGGCTGGCAAGCGGTCACCCGGGCAATTTTGGAGCAATTGACCCACCGTCCCGTGGTTTTTCTCTTGTGGGGGCGACACGCTCGTATGCGGGCAGCAGAATTACAAAGCCTTCACCCAGAACATCAGATTTTACAGGCACCCCATCCCAGTCCGCTGAGTGCGCATCGCGGCTTTTTGGGATGCGGACATTTCTCCAAGGTCAACCAATGGCTGTCTTCGAGAGGCGAATCAGAAATTCAATGGCTCACAGGTCCGTGGTGATGGCCGATGGGTCAAATGGAGTCGGTATTTTCGTCTCATGAGTGCCCTCGAAAACACAGCAGGCGAATCTGGAAAATGGACACTTCTCCAAGAGCTGTCCGGCCACCAAGGTGCCGTGTATGATTTAGCGCGAGGAGAGGAGGGGGATTTGTGGAGTGTCGGTGGAGATGGTTGGATGGTCCGGTGGCCCGCACAAGATGGGGCATGGTCGGTTTCCGGTGAGGCCATGGCCAGGACAGAGCAAGCCCTTTTTGCTTTGGATGTGGTGCAGGGCCAGGTTTTGGCCGGTGGAGCTGATGGGGGCTTGGTCCAATGGACCCAAGAAGGAATCACCATCCTGTCTGGACACCAAGGAGGAACCTATTGCGTGCAAGGTGAATTCAGTGGCGGGGCAGACGGCAAACTCCGGCTGTGGAAGTCGGGCAAGACCTTGGGCCAAGTCCAAGGCCGCATTCGCTGTGTGGCCAACCACAACGGCCACCATTGGGTGGGCACCCACGACGGGAGGGTTCATCATTTGGAAGGGAGGAGTTCTCAATCGCTTCACGAAGGCAGTTTGAGGGCCATCTTGAAATGGCCGGGCAAGGATGTGTGGGGTACAGCTGGTGGCGACGGTTCCATTCGGGTGTGGAAAGCGTCGGATGCCCAATGGGAACTGTTGGTGAACATCGATGCCCACAAGGGATCGGTTTACCGGTTGTTGCCCTCTCCAGATGGTCGATATGTGGCCTCTGTTTCTCGAGACCGAAGCATCGCCATTTGGCACGCCGACACCTTGGAATTGCACCAGCGATTGTCTCGCCCCACCTCTCCAGGGCACACACGGTCGGTGAATGCCCTTTGTTTTTTGGACCCACACACCCTGGCCTCGGCCGGAGACGATGGGAGAATCCTCATCTGGGGCTTGAAAAGCACCTGAAAACCGCCGAATGCACCGGGGAGCCCAATGGTGCGGATTAACTTTGACCCCAGAACATGAGCAAACCGAGCATTCCCAAGGGCACCCGTGATTTTACCCCCGCTGTGATGGCCAGGAGGCAGTGGATTTTCTCGACCCTTCGAGCGGCCTTTGAATCTCGCGGGTTCCAGCCCATCGAGACCCCAGCCATGGAGGCCTTGGCCACCTTAACAGGAAAGTATGGAGAGGAGGGGGATCAGCTCATTTTCAAAATCCTCAACAACGGGGATTTTCTGTCCAAAGCCCAAGAAGAAACATTGGCATCACGCGACAGCAAGGCGCTGTCTTTTCAGGTGTCCAAAAAGGCGCTGCGCTATGACCTGACCGTTCCTTTTGCGCGTTTTGTGACCATGCACAGGAATGAGATTCCCATGCCGTTCAAGCGCTACCAAATGCAAACGGTTTGGCGCGGTGACCGACCTGGCAAGGGACGCTACCAAGAGTTTGTGCAATGCGATGCAGACATCATCGGCTCCACGGGGGTCCTGTGTGAGTTGGAGTTGATTTCGCTGTTCGATGAAGCGCTTCGCAGTCTTCAGGTGCCCAACCACAGGATTTTGGTGAATGACCGCCGGATTTTGGCAGGCATTGCGGCCCAGTTGGGCGTGGGCGACCGGTTGACCGATTGGACGGTGGCTGTGGACAAGCACGACAAGGTGGGCATTGAAGGCGTTTGCAAGGAATTGGACCAGCGCGGCTTCGGTGCATCGGTGCAAGAGGGGACAGCCAAGTTGTTCGGACCGCGACCAGGTGGCCTCGAGGGCATGAAGGCCTTGGCCGAGGAGTTCAACCACGCTTTGGTGCTGGAGGGAACTGAAGCTTTGATGTCCTTGTGGTCATTGGCCGCAAGCCAGGGAATAGGAGAGCCGGAATTGGTGTTTGCTCCAGGATTGGCAAGGGGCCTGAACTACTACACAGGGGCCATTTTTGAGGTGCAAGTGGTGGATTCTCCTGTGGGCAGCATATGCGGTGGCGGGCGCTACGATGACCTCACAGGCATCTTTGGAATGCCCGGCGTCAGCGGGGTGGGGATCAGCTTCGGTGCAGATCGGATTTACGATGTGTTGGAGCATTTTGAGGCCTTCCCGTCTGATTTGGCCACAGATTTAGACGTCCTGGTTTTGCACATGGGAGAAGAGACCTTGGAGGGGACATTGAAGGCGGCCAGACTGTGCCGCGAAAGTGGCCTTCGCACCGAGCTTTACCCCGATGCTGCTAAACTGAAGAAGCAGTTCAAGTATGCCGATGATCGGGGAGTTCCCCACGTGATCATCATTGGAAGCGATGAAGCCGCCCAAGGCGTGGCCACCCTTCGCAACATGAAGAATGGAGACCAAGTCACCGACACGGTGGATGCGCTGGTGGCTCAACTTCGAGGTTAAAATTCACTGGTGGCAGGTTTGGGCCGACTACAAGTCGGTGAGGCCGATGGAGCGGGCAAAGGTTCGGACTTTGGAGCCGGCTTGGGAATCGACTCTGGAGCCCGCTTGGGCATTGGCTTTGGAGCGGCGTTGAATATTCAAGCAGGAAGCAAGGGCAATTCACAGTGCCAAATGCCACCGGCATGTGCAATGCCTCCGTGCCGCAGCATGAATGCGGCGTCCCAATCTTTGACCATCTGATTGGACCAAGTGGCATGTGGGCTGCCCGATGCCGAGAGCCTTGCAGAAGATTCGGTGAACGTCCAATGCCATTGGAGTTGTCCTTCATTCCTGTGTTCCAAGGCCGCAATGCCCATTCGCTCGGCCGCGCCGAGAAACAGCATGGAAGGCACCTTTCTGAGCAGCGTCGGGCTGTTCTGTGCGGGTGTTCCTAAAACTTCAAGGCCTTCGATTCCCATGGTGCGAAGCCATTGGGCCCAACGGTTGACGTGACGGCAGGCCTCTGCAACTGGGATGTCATCTTGATCTCGCTCCATGAATACATGGCGCAAATGGGCGGCAATGCCGCCCACCAAAAGGGCACATTGATCGGCGTCATCTCGGTATTCGAGGAGTCGGCCCTCGAGTTCCCCAAACAGAAAGTCAAAATCTTGTGCATCGCCACGGGACAACAAAAGGGCAGAGCGGCACCGCCTCAGTCGCCGGTCCATGGCTTCGTGTTCCCTGGCGCGCATGATTTCATTCTGCACGTTGCCCCGCTTCCAAATGATCCATGACGTCTCTTGGTTGATGCGATCTCGCATGGCCCGGTAATGGCCTTGGTTGTTTTCCCAAACCCAGCCAAAGACAGGCATGGCCAACGCCGCGCTCATGCATGCCCAAGCCCAATCGGAAAGAGGGGAGGCGAGGGTCTTAAGGATGCCCGCTGCCACCAGAAATGCGATGGTCGAGAGAACAAAAAGGAAGCGTGAAAGGCGCTGTTGATCTTCGTTGCCCTGGCCATTCTTGACGCTCCAACCAAGGTGGACATCATCTCGAACGGCGATGCAGAAGCCGATGAGAATCAGCCAAGGTGTCAAGCCTATGGTCAGGGGGACGTTCATGATGCGCGTCCACCATGCCCAAAGGATGGGGACCCCTCAATCTAAGCCGTCGAGCAGACGTCTCACAGCGTCAAATGGCTGAATTTGTGCGTGTTGGACTTCGCTTTGCAGTTGTTTCCATGCCGCTTGGAATCCGGGCTTGGATCGCATGCGATGGAGCATTTCGCTGTTGAGCATCGATTCTAACATGTCCGCGTGTTGTCTCGCCCTTCTCGCATCCAAGTGTCCCCGGGTTCGCGCGGCGTCTAGCCGGGCTTCGATTCGGTCGACCCATTGCGAAACGCTCTTGTTGTCCAATGCGGAACCTGTGCCAAAAAGAGGGGGCTCCCCATCGAGAGGAGGGGGCAGAAGGTCGAGCGCGCCTCGGTAGGCCGCCAAGCTGGCTTTGGCCAGTTCCACGCGCTCTTTGGGTCCATCCGCCTTGTTCATGAGCACCACATCGGCCCACTCCAAGATTCCACGCTTGATGCCTTGAACCCCATCGCCACCGCCCGGCAGCATGAGCAGCACAAACACATCGGTCATTCGCCGCACTTCAATTTCACTTTGGCCCACACCCACGGTCTCAATCAAAATGCGGTCAAAGCCGGCAGCTTCGCAGAGCCTTGCGCTTTCTGATGTCGCGCGCGCCACTCCGCCCAGCGTTTCTCCAGTGGGAGAGGGGCGGACAAAGGCCGATGGGTGTTGTGCCAGCCCGTCCATTCGGGTTTTGTCGCCCAACATGCTGCCACCTGTGCGGCTGCTGGAGGGATCCACAGCCAAGACAGCCACGCTGTGGCCTTGTTTGATGAGGGACATGCCAGCGGCTTCAATCCAAGTGCTCTTGCCCACACCGGGGACGCCGGTAAAGCCGTAGCGCAATGCCTGCCCATGGGCAGGGGGCAGGGCGGTCATCAAGGCCTCGGACCGGTTGCGGTCTTCAGGCCGGTGACTTTCGATCAAGCTGATCGCTTTGGCCAAGGCCACCCGGTCTCCGGATTGAATTCGATTGGCCCAATCCTCCATCTCGGCAGGGGGATGCGCTTTCGCTTGTCGAATTCTTTCAACCGCGCGTCGTCGGGCTTCGTTTTCAAGATCTTTGGCCATGCCGCGTACAAGTTAGCGGTAGTTTAAGGCCCGAAGATGAGACCCATGAATGCGATTTTGGCGATTGTGCCTTTGTGTTTGCTGACGTGCGCATGTGCAATGGGCACGGCCCAAGTTGTGCCCGATACCACGGTGTCGATTTCGGTGGGGTTGGCCGGTGAAGTGTTGGGCCCAGATGGAAGGGGGCTGCCGGGCTGCATGATTGTGAACCGTTCCACTGGAGAGGGGCGTTTTGGAAGCGCCAGTGGCAGGTTCGCTTTGGACGTTTCGCCCGGGGACACCCTTCAGTTCGCCTCCATTGGATTCAGGACCGTCAGCCGCAAGGTTCCCATCGACTTGCCCACCAAGTCGGGAGGGTGGAACTGGACCATTCACTTGGCGCGCATGGCCGTCGATGTGGCCACCGCAGAGATCATCGCTCCCCGAGACCTTGGCGAGATTGTGCGCGATATCCAGGCTCTGGGGTACAACGAAAAGGAAAACCGCACCAGCGGAATCAACGCCTTCACCAGTCCCCTGACCTACCTGTATGAGCAGCTCAACAGAATGGAGCGGAGCAAAAGGGAAGTGGCCAGGTTGGAAAATGAAGACCGCAGGAAAGCGCTCTTGAAAGAGCTGTTGGGCAAGTATGTGGACTTTGAAATCGTCTCTCTGAGCCCAGAGGAGTTCGATGCTTTTGTGGCCTTTGTGGATCCGGGCGAAGCGGTGTTGAAAGCCTTGACTCAATATGAGTTTATCCTGTGGACTCGGGAACGTTTTCTTGCATTCAAATCTCAACCGGAACGGCTGGAGGGGTCGGACTTTGAATACCAATGGGACGATTGAGTCGACCCGGAATTTGAAGCGGAGCTGACGCCGAAAGGAAAGCTGATGTCAAGGGTGAAGAAAACACCAAGGTTGAAGCCAACGCCAACAATGAAGCTGACGCGAACAATGAAGCTGACGCCAAGGGCGACTTACTCCAGGTAGGAAGAACTCAAGTAGAAGGTGAAGGCTTTGAAGACCAGTCCAGCGCCGGCAATGGCCACGCAGAAGATGCGCGCATTCCGCCTTTTGGATTCGTACTGATCAAAGCGAACCACCAAATCCAAGAAGAGCGAGATGGCGGCCACGGCTTCGAACAAGGTGACCCAGCCACGGCGCTCGTCAATGAAGGCCATGGCCTGTTCGGCCAAGTTGTTGGGCCAGACAGAGGCCAGCGAAGTGTCGGCCAAGTAAATGGCGTTGTACGCCACAAGCAAGATGAGGCTCACATCGAGCATGCGTTGCTCTGTGCGGGATTCTTCAGCGCTTTCCATGGATGCGAAGGTAGAGGGGGGAATCGACCCAGAGATTTCCGACGCAACAAAACACACCCTACATTCGTTGTCACTCTGCCATGTCGAATCAAGACCGTCCCAAAGTCCGTGTGATTGCCCTTCGGCGCAATGGAACTCCATCCCCATTCAAGGGAATCGGACGACAAGTGAGAATGCAGCGGATGGCCGTGATTTTGATGGGAAGTTTGTGGGTTCTTGCCTTCGCCACAGGGTGCAGCCGGAACACCAAGAACTGCAGTGCATACGACGGAATTCAGCTTGAGCTGAACGCCACAGCGCCGGATTCAGGCGCTCAAAACTGAAAGTAAATAAACGGGGTCCCTCCAGCGGACAACACAGCCATCGCCACGCCCACAGCGGCCACGGCGGTGACGATTTGCACCCCAAAAGGCGCTGTGGCAAAAGCCATCCGATAGCGTGACTTCCACGTCGATGGAAGCAGGTGAATGACATAGCCCAGGCCCATCACCAAGAAGACGTGCCCAAAGTGAGAAGTGACCTCACGGATGACTTCCCACGATGTGGCTGAAGCCAATTGGGTCAGCACCGAATTCGCAGCCGACCATTCTCCTTCCAAATCGTGGTTGGTTCCAAAACTGGCCCAAGTGGTGTGCGATGCCGTGCGAAACCAAATTCGGGTGAAGGTGATGAAATGGAAGGTCAAGAGAATGGCCACGGCGCGCTTCCATATTCGATCCTTGTTTTCCCAAGGGCTCACCTTTCTCCAAAGCTTGTATACGGTGATGCCCAAGCCATTGAGTCCCCCCCAAATCACAAAGTTCCAGCTCGCTCCATGCCACAGGCCACCGAGGAGCATGGTCATCCATATGTTGACATTGGTGATGACCCAACGACGGAACCGAGGGATGCGTGACATGGCGATGGCTCCACCCACCAAGGCCGCGAATAGTGTTCCGATGAAGGTGGGGTCGGGGTAGAGGAGGACCACGAACGTGAGCAGGAAACTGGCGCTGATGGCAGTGAACCAAGAGGCGCTGCGGTTGCCGCCCATGGGGATGTACAAGTAGTCTTTGAGCCAGCCGCTCAAGCTCATGTGCCAGCGGCGCCAAAAGTTGCCACAGCTGTCGGCTTTGTAGGGGCTGTTGAAGTTTTGGGGCAGCCGGTATCCCATCAACAAGGCCACGCCGATGGCCATGTCGGTGTACCCGCTAAAGTCAGCGTATACCTGCAAGGAATAGCCGTACATGGCCATGAGCACCTCGAATCCGCTGTGCGCATTGGGGGCGGCAAAAACCCGATCATTGAAGTTGACCGCGATCCAATCGGCAAGCAAGACCTTTTTCATCAACCCATTGAGGATCCAAAAACCGGCCAAGCCCACCATGTCTTTGGTCAGTGCCGCCGGGCGGAGTATTTGCGGCACAAAATCCGCAGCGCGCACAATGGGACCGGCCACCAATTGAGGGAAGAAGGACACGTAGAATCCAAAATCGCTGAGCCTTTTCAGGGCCTTCACCTGCCGCCGGTGGATGTCGACTGTGTAACTGATGGTTTGGAAGGTGTAGAAGCTGATGCCAACCGGCAGAAGAATGCGGTCCACCGACCATTGCGTGCCCAACACTTCGTTGGCGCCCATCGCCAGCCAGTTTCGGGGAATGATGTCCCAACCTGTGGCGCTGTTCCAGGCATCGGTTAGGAAGTATGTGTACTTGAAATAAAACAGCAAGCCCAAGTTGAGCAGGATGCTCAGGGCCAACCATCGGTTGCGGCTCCCTTGTCGGTCGCTGCGCTCAATTCGGTGTCCGATGAGGTAGTCGCTCAGGGTGGAGAAAAGCAGGATCAGAACAAACCACCCAGAGGTCTTCCAGTAAAACAACAGACTGGCCATGAGCAGCCAAACGTGGCGCAGGGTCCGGCGCTTGTCCTTGTGCATCAGACCGTCGATGGCCAGCACCCCCATCAGAAACAGCCAAAACCCCACATCCAAGAAGGTCCAAGGCGCACCGGGATGGAAGGTCAGTATATCGCGCAGCTCCGTCATTCGGTCAGGGATTCATGGGCGACGGCGGCCCGAGTGAGCGTATCGTACAAGAGTTCTCCAATCAGGATGTAGCCATCTCGGTTGAAGTGCAGCCTGTCGCTCGCCGCCATTCCCTCGCGGTACAGCTGATCCATGGAGTGGGCGCCTCCCAATGCTTCATAGAGGTCCCAGCAGGCCACCTTTTTTTCAATGACCAAGTCCAGCATCACGTCCTTCACCGCTTCGGCATTGGGGTTGTGCCTGTGCTTGTAGTGGCTGTCATTGTTGGTGACCAGCAGAATGCATACGTCGGGGCAGGCCATGCGCAAAGAGTCGATGATGCGGGCATACCTCTGTTTGAACCGCTGAGGGTTAAATCGCTCAGGGGCCATGTGCGCGTCGTTGATGCCCCAAGCCAAAATGGCCAGGTCGGCGCCCACTTCTCGCAGTTGAGGGACCAAGTGGGGGTGCCTGAGCCAGGCGGCTGAACTCGCGCCATTTCCACCCAGGTCATGGTAGATCAAATCGGGGTCCATGGGGGGGTGGGCCACCCCTTGCACATAGGCCGTTTCCCCAGCTGGAGGAATGAGGAGCAAGGTGTCGGGCAGGTCTTCGCCCTCCAGATCTACGGTCAAGACCCCACTGGAATCGGCGTGAAATGGGCGCTCCAATCCCGCCACGGACCAATGGCCAATGTGGCCAGGTCGGGTCAGCAACATCAGTGAAGAGGCGCAGGATTCTCCAGCCGGTTTTCCTGTCCACACCCGCAGCGTGTCGCCTTGTTCTGCGCTGGCTTCCAATCCGGTCAAGCCCCATTGACCGCTGTGCCTGCGGTGCGCCGACCGCTGACCGCGCCACTCTGATGGAGAATCCCAACCGGTTCCTGGAGGTCCATTTTCGCCCACCAGTCTGTGGGGCGGGAGGATGCCCCGGGACACAGTCAGGCCAGGTCGATCCGCTTGCAAACGTTGGCGGAATGCCCAGCCAATTCTGCCGGCTTGGACATGCGACCCGCCAAAGTGAAGGAGGTTCAACGGGGCAGAGGTGGCAGGCCCCTGGTCCAAGAGCAGGGCATGCCAATCCTTCAGGAATGGACCCAGGTTTTCTTCGCCGAACAAGACGGATTCTGTAGGGTGCAAAAAGGAAAGCGATTCGGATCGAAGCGGGTCCGTCGCCTGTGGCTTGCGGATTTCGGAGGTCAACTCCGCTTCCAACGCCGCGTCGGACTGACTCCACAAGTCGGTCATCATCCCGCCGAGCATCCACGCCATGGCCACCGTTCGCCAAGTGAAGATCCGATCAGGGGCCATCATTGGGGGTTTGAATGGATTGAACGGCCTGAGCTGGGCGCCGGGCAATGCTGGTCATGGGGGTGCGGTCACCTCCTTTCTTCCATGCCCTGAATTCGGCCCACAGGGCGCGGTCTAATAGTTTGCCAACCTGTTTGGCACCCAGTGGTGTAAAGTGAATGTGGTCGGGTCCGGCCAGTGGGGGAGTGGCCTTGACCCAGGCGGGCATGCTTCCCAATCCCCCCATCACATCCAACAGGTCCCAATGGGCAGCGCCTGCCTCCAACGACACTTCCTTGAGCGCATCGCGGACAGCCGAAAGTCGAGGGAATGGCGTCCAATTCAGGCCAGACTTCTCGGCCATGTCGGAGGGGCCTATCACCAGAATGGCCGCACGCGGTTGGAGGGCTTGAAAAAGTTCAATCTGGCGACCAAACCAACCGGCATAGCGAACAGCGGCGACGGAGTCCCGGCAATAGGGCACAGTGTTTCCGCCGAATTGCAAAACAATCAAGTCGGGGTCGATGCTTCGGAGTTGCCTTGAGAATGTGGGGCGGTGCAGTTTTCGAAACAAGGTGCCCGACGAACCGCGCATGGCCACCGAATGCCATTGCACCCCGCCCCCAATGGGGTGCACGGCGAACAATCGGGGCGGCGCCGCACTGAAGCACAGTTGAGAGCGAGGGGCTCGGGTCTGTCCGGCAGGAATGGAAACCAGGCGCTGGCCAGGCGGATCGCCAGGGCGCAGGGTGTCGATGGGCGTTCCATTCAAGCTCAGGATGGATTCGCTGTGAACGGTGTCGTGCCAAAGCGACAAGTTCGACCAGCGGCCAAAGCTCTTGTGGTTGCGTTTTTCGGGCCCGATGGTCAAGCAAGGGCCTTCACCAGAGTCGGCCACGGCGGTCGCATAGCTGCCCAGGAGACCATAATTTTCATCTTGGTCGGTGCTGTCACGGCGACCGAAGCGGGTGTGCCGCGACCAATCGCCACTGTGGGATTGGGAAAGGGCAAAGCTCTGCACCAAGGGGATGGGCGGTTGGATGCCCGGTCCAAATCCACCCCAGCGCTCCTGCCACTGGTGACGCAATGTCCCAGAAATGCGGTCGCCTTCGATTTGGCTGTCGCCGTAATGAAGGACGGTGATGGGCACGCCGTCATCCAAACGCCGAAAGAGACTGTCAAAGGCCGGTTGTGCTTCCTCGGGAATGCGAATCCGAAGGGCGCTGGAAATCCAGTCGCTGGCCATGGATGGCACAGGGGCCGGCGTGGGCGTGGGTGACGAAGAAGAGGCGGAGGCAGAGCTGTCGCCTGACGAAGCCTCGAGCGGCATGCCAGAATCGGCGGTCGCCGGCGTCCGGGCTGTTGAATCTGCAGAGGTTGCCGATGTTGGCCATCCGATGGATGCTGAGGGTTCGCTTGTGCCTTGGGGAGTCAGAGGGTCCAGACCTTCGGGCCGCGGACCTTCAGCCTGCGGACTTGCCGACAGCGGACTTCCTGACAGTGGGCTTTCAGCGGTTTGGGAGTTGACGGAATCCGCGAAGGGTGACACCTCGGCGCCATCCCCGCTTGCATCGGCCGCCTCTGCAGCGGACAATTGGCTGTCGTATTCCTCAAGCAAGGCCTGCACATCGTCAGGAGACCAGCGCGGAATGATGGGGGTGACCGACTCAGGGGTCAGCCACGGCGCAAAAGCATGGGGCATGGTCAACTTGACCTTGGTCCCCATCAAGTTCCAACCGTCTTCTGGACACAGGCGCGCCAGAGTAAGGGCAGCACAACCGATGACCACCAAGGCAATCAAGGGCCGCCAACGGCCATCATTGGATGGAGCATCCGGCGCATTCATTGAACGGGAACACGCAGGCGCATGCCAGGTTGCAGGTTTTCGGCCGGTGTGTCATTGCTCTTCATCAGAAGCTCGAGACCCACGTTGGGGTACTGGGCGGCAATGGACCAATAGGACTCTCCGTCTTTGACGGTGTGCCAGACCCAACTGATTTCCGAAGGGGAGGACACTGGGGCTTGGGGACTGGGGCTGGATGGTGCTGTGGGCGGAGCGCAGCGCATGTTCAAGGCCTGTCCCACGCGGATCAAGTCTCCGTTGAGGCCATTCCAACGCTGGATTTCTTCGATGCGCACCCCGAACCTGCGTGCGAGGGTGCCCAAGACTTCGCCCGGCATGACAGTGTGGACCCAAAGAAAACCAGGTTCCTTTTGACTGGGTCGCCAAAGGCACCAGTCAGAGCGCTGCTCTGGTGTGGTCCCTTCAATCATTTCGGAGGGAATCAAAACCTGGTTTCTGGATGGGGTCAGGCCGATAGAGTCGGTGGTGAACCAAGGGTTTTCATCCCTCACACCCCGGATGTCGACATTGAGTTTGGCCAAATGCTGAAAGAACAAGGTGGGAGAACTGTCGCATACATGAGAAGACCATTCTTTGGAGCGCAGGGCCCACAGTGCAGAAAAGCTGTCCCGCTCAAAGTTCCGGTCCACTTGAAGCATCACCCTGAGCAAGTGCAGCCAGCCCAACAAGTCGGCATCCAACGAACCTGAATCAAACGACCTCGCCGCTTGCTCCCCGCGAACAAACGCCAAGACTTGTCGGATGGGGGATGCTTTGAACCCTTGACCCACCTGCGCAATCCTAACACAGGCCGCAGCCGCCATGGCTTCTGGAACGTGGCGCTCATCCCAACCTCGTCGGATGTCCAAGCCCAAGAGCAAGGCCGTTGGCATGTCCATGGCCCATGCGCCGGCCCTGCGGTTGGGGCCGTAATAGCTGTTGTCCCATCCGGTCAGAACCATGGGCAGCACCGACCATTCGCTGGGCAAATTTTGCGCCTGGAGGCTCTCGATCATGGCCGGTCGATGCCGGTCGGCCAAGGCGTGAACCAGTTTGAACCGCATCATGCCCCCTTCTAAGATTCGCCCCAACGCGCGGTCGGCGTGGTGTTCGGCCAGCGGCAGGTTCTCCAACTCCTCAATCAAGGTTTCGGCCCATGGACTCAAGGGCCGCCATTGGTTCACGGTCAGTTGGGGGCTCATGGGGGTGGTGAGGCACCCGGGCTCAATCCTTTCCAAATCACCGGCCCACGGCCTGTTCTCCAAGTCGGACACCATGACCGCCCATCGTTGCAAATCAGGCTGCGCAACCACAGGGTTTTTGGGCAACAAAGCGAGGCCCAAACAAATCACAGCCATTGACCGGGTCATTATCAGCATATTCGGACACGAAGATGCGGGCCTTCCCCTGTAACTTCTTTATCCAACCAGCTGTTGTTCTGCCCATGTCCTCGAAATCCATCCACCATGTGGAAATGCGTGAGCGCATTTTGGCGTTGGAAAAGCAGGTGGCCAAACTCCAGGCGAAACAACAGAACTACCAGGGAATCCTCGAGAACATGGAATTGGGGATTTTGGAGGTGGACCTGGATGAACGCATCGTGAAGGCTTACCCCAAATTCTGTGAGCTTCTTGGCTATACCGAGGAGGAGTTGATGGGGGAAAAGGCCTCTGAGAAGCTGTTGGATCGGGAGCTCCATGATCAAATGGACAAGCAGACATTGGCCCGCAACAATGGTGAGTCAGGACTTTATGAAGTGCCTGTCAGAACCAAGTCAGGGAAGGCGAAGTGGTTGCTCATCAGCGGTGTTCCCGTGCGAAATACCAAGGGGGAAATCGTGGGGTCGATGGGCACCCACTACGACATCAGTGAGCGAAAGCGGGACGAAGAAGCGCTGATGCTGGCCAAGGATGAAGCGGAGAAAGCGCGTCAAGCAGAGCGCGAATTCTTGACCAAAATGAGCCATGAAATCCGCACCCCCATGAATGCCATCATGGGCATGTCTGTGCTCATGAGTGAGACGGGCTTGGATGCCGATCAAAGAAAATTGCTCAATGGCATCCAGCATGGAAGCGCCCTTCTTCAGCGCATGCTCGATGGTGTCATGGACCTGTCAAAATTGGAGGCCAATAAAATGGAGTGTCGGTTGGAAGCTGCAGAATTGGCTCCCCTTTTTGAAGCTGTTGTGGCCTCATTTGAACCGCTTCTGCAAGAAAAAGGCGTGTCCCTCAGCTGTTCTTTGGCACCGGAGTTAAATGGCAAGTTCATGGTGGATGGCCCCGTACTTTCCCGCGTGCTCATGAACATCATTGGCAATGCGGCCAAGTTCACGGCCAAAGGTGCCATTGAAGTATCGGCCCAATGGAACCAAGTTGGGGAGGGAGAAGATGGACGGCTGGACGTGCAAGTGAAGGACTCGGGAGTGGGCATCGATGCTTCAGATGTAGAACACATTTTTGGCCGTTTTAAGCAGGCTTCCAACCGAAAAGTTGAACACGGTGGGACCGGTCTTGGGTTGGCCATTGTGAAGGAGCTGTGTCAGCTGCATGGAGGCGATGTCTCCGTGGAAAGCACGTTGGGAAAGGGCAGCACATTCTTGTTTCATTTTGCGGCAAGGAAGGTGGCCTTTGAGAAAAACAAGGCCCATCGAGAAATTGCAGATTTGAGGGGCATCCGGATTTTGGTTGCCGAAGACAACGAGCTGAATCTGTTTTTCATTCGAACCCTGCTCAAGCGCTGGGGGTGCAACGCCACCTTCGCTTCGGATGGACATGAAGCCATCGAAGAATGGAGGTCCAAACCGTTCGATGTGATCTTGATGGACATTCAAATGCCCAATTTCAATGGGCTGGAGGCAGCTGCAGTGATTCGCTCAGAAGAAAGGGAGCATGACAAAGCTCACCTCCCCATTGTGGCCTTGAGTGCTTTTGCCTTTGATCACGACAAAAAGGAAGCGCTGGGCGTTGGAATGGATGATTACTTGATCAAGCCTTACACCGAGGAACAGCTGATGAATGTCTTGCGCAAATACAGGCCTGCCTGACTTTGCCATCGTCCGAAGCGGAATATAACTGAGTCTTATCCATCAAAAGAATAGACAAAAGCATATTTAATTACGACGAAAGAGGGGATTCGCTTTGCGAAGAGAGATATAATGTGTAAATTAAAGATGTGGTTGACAGGCACTTCCGTTAAGGGAAGTCAACCACAGTTGTGAATCGTAGAGAAGCACCCGCAACGGCGGGTGTTTCCATTTTAGGCATTTTGAGTCCGGGTTACTTTGTGGAGAAGCTCAAAGGCTGGCCGGTTGCAACAGCCAAACCCCGTGATAATTTGAACGGATGGTGCCAGATCGATCAGACCGCAGTTTCAAAATCATGGGGGGGAGGAAGACCTTCGACGTGTGTGATTATGTCTCACAAATGGGCTCTTCGGGCAGCTCCTTTGTTCTGTACGTGGGGTGTGACAGTCAAAACCACAGGAACCACACGGTCTATGTGACCACTGTGGTCTTTCGCTTTCCCCGTTCGGGCGCCCACGTGATTTACAGAAAGGAAAAGGTGCCCAAAATCTCCGACCTCTGGACCAAACTGTGGGGGGAGACGGAACGCTCAGTGGCCCTGGCCCATTTGATCCGCGAGGAGACTGGGGTGGAGGTCGAACAAATTGACCTGGACTTCAACACCGATCCTGCGCACCCCTCCAATAAACTGTTGAGCGCTTCTGCTGGATACATCCAATCTTTGGGCTTTCAAAGTGCGGCCAAGCCCAACCTGCTGATGGCGGCGTGGGCCGCAGATGCCCTCTGTCAATGAAGACCACCCAAAAGTTGGAGACCCGTGTTTGCGTCAAAGCCCCCATGAATCAGGTGTGGGACTTCTTCCAAACGGCCCAGAACCTCACCACCATGACCCCGCCGGAACAAAAGGTCCGCATCGAGAGCAACGGTGATGTTCCACTGCGTCCAGGCTTGGAGATTCGGATTTCTGTTTCGCCTGCGCTCGGGATCCGAACCGGTTGGCTCACCCGCATTGAAGAGGTGCATCCCGCAGAGGATGGGGGGCGAGAAGCTTGGTTCAGAGACACCCAACAACAAGGGCCTTTTTCATTGTGGAACCACACCCATCGGTTTGTGGCCATGGACCATGGTGGCACCGAAATTGTGGATGAGCTGGAGTACCGCCTGCCCCTTGGCGCATTGGGCCAAGCGGTAGCCGGCTGGTGGATCAAGCGGCAAATGGAAGGCCTGTTTGAATTCCGCACCGCAGCCTTGCATCAAGCCTTTGGTGCACCTTGATCCAAACCATGTTCTTGTCACTGGTGCTCCTCCTTGAACAGAGACACCCTTCCTGGCATTAACTTGCCCGCATGCACGCACGCGCACTTTTTGGGTTGGCCATGGCCGTTGTCGTTTTGGCTCCGCTCCAATCGCAGGCCCAATTTGGCATAGCGCCCACCGATAGTCTGGTGGATGTGTTTCCCACAGACAGCCTTACGCGCATTTTTCAGATTGACTTTCCGAACCAAACCGAGGATTCACTGGGCTTGTCTTGGCGCCGCGTGGGCGGTGGATGGACCGAGGGCTGGGACGTGAACCTGTGCGACTTGGGGGAGTGCTACACCGGTGTGCCTTCCGATGCCGACATGATTTCCTGTGCCCCCGATGGCGCGGGGTACTTAAAATTGCTGGTGAATGCCTTGGGCATTGAAGGCGAATGCGTCCTTCATTTCTGGGTTTGGCCCACCGGCAACCAAGACGCCTTGGTCAACATATACTATGACTTGCGCAATGGAGGCGTGAGCCACATTCATTCCGCATCAATGCCTGCTTCCCTTGTGGCCCATCCCAATCCCGTGAGGTCGGGTGGCGAGGTTTGGATCTCGGGTGATGCCTCCTTTTTGGAATTTCCTTCTTCTTCCATGCAACGTATCGGGCCATTGGGCTCGTTGCATGATTGTGACGTCAAAGCCACATCCACAGGGTGGAGCATCTCTACCCAAGGATGGACGAGCGGAATGCACTTGCTTCGGGCAAGGGAATCCGACGGCTTCATTCGTCTTTTTGTTCAATGACCTGCAAATCATCAACATGAATTTTTCCCCTTGTAAGGCGCTCATGGCGCTGACATTCCTCTTTGGAATTCTGGCGCCTGCAGCGGCGCAAAACGCCACCTTGATTTCAGACGACGCCGAAGGCATCGTCATTCGCTTCGATTTTTCGGACCCCATTTTGAATGAGGTTGACACCGACATGGGAGAGGCCATTGTCCCCCGTGTGTTGGGCGACACCCCACTGCTTCGCGCCAGTGCACCCGACGTGTCGAAGGTGGACGCCACAGTGATCATCGATGCGGCCAGCGGAACGGCCCTCGAGGTGATCGATGTGGAATTCCAAGACATTCCCAATGTGGAAGTGGCCCCCAGCAAGGGCAACCTGTACCGCAACGTGACCCCCGCCGATGTTCCCTTTGAGCAAGGCGCCGTTTACGGACAGGACCAATTCTACCCTGCTCAAGTGGCCTCATTGCAGTCGCCCTTTGTGCAGCGTGGCGTTCGCGGCCAAAGCGTTTGGGCCTTCCCATTCCAGTACAATGCCGTCACGAACGTGCTTCGCAGTCACTCCTCCATCACGGTTCGCATCGTGAACAACGAGACCGCCGCTGTGAACCCCGCGGTGGCACCTGTCCGTGTGACGGCCGAATTCGCCGACCAGTTGGGTCGCCGCTTCTTGAACGCTTCTTCCGGGGATTCACGCTATGACTACATCGAAGAGCACGGCAAGTTGATCGTGGTCACCGATGCCATGTACGACGATGTGCTCGCGCCATTGGTGCAGTGGAAGCGCGAAAAGGGACTCACCACCGAGGTGATCTACGCCGCGGATTTCGGCGATGACTACAACGCCATCAAGGATTACCTGTCCGACGCCTACTTCAACGAGGGGCTCACCCACGTGATTTTGGCTGGAGACGAGGACCAGGTGCCCGCCACCTTGGTGTCCAACGGAGGCGGAGATGGATATTGTGACCCCTGCTACTCCTTTGTGGAAGGCAACGACCACTACCCCGAGTTCTTCGTGGGCCGCCTGCTCGTGCACAATGTGGCCGAGATGCAAACCTTGGTGGACCGCACCTTGGAATACGAAAAGAACCCCTTCTTGGGTGAAGAGTGGTTCAACGTGGGCGTGGGCATTGGTTCCAACGAAGGCGCCGGCATTGGCGACAACAACGAGAGCGACTGGCAGCACCAGAACGTGATCAAGGACAAGCTCCTCGACTATGGATTCCAAGAAGTGTGGGAGCTCTACGACGGCAACCAAACAGGCAACAGCCCCACTGGCGGCGAAACTGCCGACGAAGGAGGCAGCCCCAACGCCAACGACATGGTGCAGTTGGTCAACAAGGGATTGAGCTTCATCAACTACACCGGTCACGGATACCATGGCGGCATTGCCTCCAGTGGATTCGATGTGAACGCCATTGCCCAAACCACCAACGCAGGCATGTACGGGTTCTTTGTTCCCGTGGCGTGTTGCGTGGGCGACTTTGACGAGGGCGAAGGCAGCGGAGATTGCTTTGGCGAGATCTGGATCAAGCAAACCAACAACGGCGCCCCTGCAGGTGGCATTGGTGGTGCTTTCTCCAGCGTGTTGCAGAGCTGGGCTCCTCCAATGAGGGGCCAAGACGAAATGGTGGACCTGGTGGTGGAAGACGGCGAAGTCGACATCAAGCACACCTTTGGTTCCATTGTGTCCCACGGATGTGCGGGCATGATCGATTCATACGGAGGTGGCGGAGAAGAAATGATGGACACGTGGTGCATCTTCGGTGACCCTTCTGTGGTCATGCGGACGGCCTTCCCCAGCCAGTTGAATTTGTCCCACCAAGAGGTGTACTTCCTCGGGACCCCCAGCATTGAAGTGAGCTGCCCCACAGAGGGCGCGTTGATTGCCTTGACCATTGGCGACCAGATCTTGGGAACGGCCTTTGTGGAGAATGGAATGGCCACCATCGCCTTGGATGCACCCCTTGGTGTTCCCGGCGATTACCTGTTGACCGGAACGGCGTACAACACGATTCCGTACCAATCTGTGGTGCAGGCGGTTCCAGCCGAAGGTCCCTACGTGCTGTCCAGCGGCAATGCCGCCTTTGACATGGCCGGTGACGCCGACGGCAACGTCGACCAGGGCGAAAGCATTGACTTGGAACTGGACCTTTCTAACGTGGGCATCGAAACCGCCATGGACGTTCAGGTGACCATCACCACGGCCGACGCTTGGGTGAACATCACCACCGGCTCTGTGTCGGCAGGCGACATCACCGCCGACGCCTCGCTGACCTTGCCAGGCTTTGCCTATGACGTGGTGGCCGGCGTAGAAGACCAGCATGTGGCGGTCTTCGATGTGGAGATTGCAGATGCCGACGGCAACGTTTGGAACACTTCATTCAGCACTGTCTTGAACGCACCGCATTTCACCGTGCTGGACTTGGCCGTGGAAGACGGAGGCAATGGCATCCTCGAAAGTGGAGAGACGGCCACGCTCACCTTTACCATCATCAACGACGGCCACGATGCCGCCCCCGGTGGCTTGGGCCTCTTGGACTTCGAGCACCCCGACGTCACGATGTTCAACAACGGCGACTACGTCATGGAGGACATCGAGCCAGGCGCCACGTTTACGCAGGGCTATGGAGTGGAGGTGTCCGAGGACGCCGCTCCAGGTGGATTGCTGCCCATGACCTTTACGTTCAATACGTTCGGACCGGATGAGCAGGACCTGTACCTGACTTCTGCCGACTTCTTCGAGCCCATCAACCTGATCATGGAGACGTGGGAGAGTGGCGACGACCAGACTTTCCCTTGGGCCTATGACGGCAGCGAGGATTGGTTTGTGACCGACAACAACCCCTACCAGGGCGACTTCTGCATGGAAAGCGGCGACATTGGCGACAACCAAAGCACGGCCTTGACCATTGCGTTGGAATTCTTGGGCGACGGTGAACTCAGCTTTGCCCGCCGGGTGTCCACCGAGGACGGGTGGGACTACCTGCGCATGTACATCGACGGCAGCCATGGTGGCCGAGTGGAGTCCGGGAACAGGACTGGGCCGAAGAGGCCTTTGACCTCACCGCTGGTTTCCACACCATCACCTGGTCCTACGAAAAGGACAACATCATCAGTCGGCGGAGCCGATGCCTGCTGGGTGGACGACATCGTCCTGCCCTCCATTCTGCTTCATCGACGCCACCATCACCCAGAGCGGACCCCAAGGCATCCTGTGCCCGGGTGAGTCTGTGACCCTCACCACCGATGGCGGCTACACCGCCGATTGGAGCAACGGAGCCAGCGGAAGCAGCATCGATGTGGAAGAAGCCGGCACCTACACCGTGACCTTGACCGACGACGCTGGTTGCAGCTTCACCTCCGATGCCGTGGTGATCGACGTCTTGGAGCCCGTGGCCCCAGAAGTGACCATGGTGACGGTCAGCTTGGGTTCTGCGAAGGCGGATCTGTTCTGCTCTCTGGCCCCGATGGAGGCACATGGGATTGGAACGTGGGCGTGGAAAACCAGACCATTGAAGTGTCCACCTCGGGCACCTTCCAGCTCGACCTTCACCGACGCTGCTGCAACCAGGCCACCGTGGGAGAGGAGATTGAAGTGTCGGTGTACCCCATCCCGAAGCGCCCTCTACCGAGGACTTCACCATTGTGGACCCTGCCGACGTGACCTTGAACGCCACAGGCGACAACCTGCTTTGGTACGAGCCTGAAGGCGACATCGTGCCCTTTGGCGCCGGTCCAGACGTGACCACATACGTGGGGGCCAACCACCACCTTCTGGGTGGAGAGCGAGTCGGCCAACCCCGGCACCGACGGCCACAGGAGGCAAGGATGTGCGCGACGCTGAGAACGGCCAGCTCCACCAGAACAGCGGCTTCTGGCTCGTCTTTGACGCCTACCAGAACCTGAACTTCGAGTCGGTCAAGGTCTATGCCAATGGCCTCGGGCACCGCACCATCGCTTGGTCAACGCCAATGGCGCAGAACTGGCACAGTCGTGACGGTCACATGGCACGACGGCGAGAAACGTCGTCGACCTGAACTTCTTTGTGCCAGCAGGGGAGGGCTACGGCCTTGCGTCAGCTCCTGACAACCCCAGCTGTGGCGCGACGGCATCGGCTCTGACCCCGACTACCCATACGCCCTTGGCGACTTCGGCGCCATCACCGGCACCAGCGTCAACGGCGGCAACGCCCAGAACTACTACTACTTCTTCTACGATTGGAAGGTCAGCGTGGACGCTGTGGGCTGCAGCTCGGAGCGCGTGCCCCTGACGGTCACCGTGACCAACCCGTCCAGCGTGGGCCAGATCGCGGGCCTGAGCAGCATCGACGCCTACCCGAACCCCACGGCCGGCGCCCTGACGCTCGACCTCGACCTCGGCGCCAACGTCCTCGACCTCACTGTCGCCATCCTGGACCTCCAGGGCCGCACCCTCCAGTCCACCAACTGGAGCGCCCAGACCACAGGCCAGCGCCAGCTCGACCTCACCGCATTGGCCCCCGGCCACTACACCGTCCGCCTCACCGACGGCACCGGCCAATGGCGCCTCCCCGTCGTCCGCCACTGAACGCGAGCACGACGACAACAACACTACCAACAGAAAAGCCGGGCCCAACAGCCCGGCTTTTTTACTGCCCACCAATCCCGATCTTAACACCATGGAAGTAGGGAAGATCAAGCAGGTGCCGCTCAGGGAGATTTGGAAGCGAGAAGACAGCGATTTCACCGTGTGGCTGGAGAACAACATCGATTACTTGAACGATGTATTGGATTTCGAAGTCACCATTGAGGAGCGGGAGAAGCGCGTAGGCTCTTTCAGTCTCGACCTATACGGTGACGATGGGATGGGGGGCAAGGTGATCATCGAGAACCAACTCGAAAAGACCGACCACGACCACCTCGGCAAGGTCCTGACCTACCTCACCAACCTTGACGCCCACAGGGCCATTTGGATTACGCCAAAGCCGAGAGAAGAACATGGCCGCGCCATCGATTGGCTCAATGAATACACACCTGGTGACATCGCATTCTACCTTGTCAAGCTCGAAGCGATCCGCATCGGGGACCACCCCGTAGCGGCACCGCAGTTCACGGTCGTCAAAGGCCCAAGCGAGCAGATCAAGCAGATCGGCCAAGAGAAGAAGGACAGCGCCGCCCGAGATGCTATCCGCCGCGAATTCTGGGGCCATTTTCTCGAACGCATGGCCGAGAAGGGCGATTTGTATTCAGGTCAAAAGCCACCTTCCATTGCATGGATGTCTCACGGGCTGGGCATGTCCGGCATCAACATCAATGTCTACTGCACCCGCAAATACGTTAAGGGAGAAGTCTACCTGTCCAAAGGCATGGCCGAAGACAACAAGCGAATCTTTGACCACTTCCATGACCAACGGGGAGACATTGAAGGCGCCTTCGGTGAACCCCTCGAATGGGAGCGCCTCGACGATGGCATTCACTCGCGCATCAAACATCAGCTGGATGGCGTGGGGTGGGACAACCGCGAAGACTGGCCGAGCATCATCGAATTCCTCATCGATACGGCCATCCGGCTTCATCGCGCTTTCAGCGGCCCCACAAAACAACTCAAAGCCGATTGGTGACAGCCAGCACGGCACTGTGGGATTAAGCGCTAAAGAAGTCGTCGTCCAGCTCCTTGACTGGATACACATCTTTGACTTGGATGCCCACCTCAAACTCATACATGAGGTCGGCCAGCTTGTTGCCATCAATCAAAATGATCCGGTGGTGGGCTGAATCCGCCTTGTCAACAGCCTTCGCAGAAAAGGCCGATGTGGTCACAAAAACGCCTTTTGAAGTGTCGCCGCTCATGGCGCCGATGAAGTTCCGAATGTCCGTTTCCTGGACCTTGTTTTCGGTATAGCGCTTGGCTTGGATGTAGATGCGTTCTAAGCCAAGGGTGTCTTCATTCATCACACCGTCGATGCCTCCATCTCCTGACTTCTTCGTGGTGACCATTTCGCCATAGCCCATTTTGCGCAAGAGCTTCAAGATGACCACCTCAAACTCGTAGGGATCCATTTCCTTCACCCTCGAGATGAGCTCGCTTTTCACTTGTTTTTCGATCGCAGTGATGCCCTGATCAATGAGGTCTTGCGGCGAGCTGGTCTCATCCCTCTGATCCTCTGACTTCAGCTTGTTTCTTGTTTGCTCTCCCAGCTTCATGGGCAATGAAAGCGTCTGTGCTTTTGACTTCTTTCAATGAAAGGATACCCGATTTCAAAGCGGCGATCCCCGCTTCATTGATTTGTGCGACGCCCCGCTTCGGCTGTTGGATAAAGCCACCCAACTTCAAGTAGGTCTTGCCCCAGTCAATCCGGTCAAACAGAAGGTTCTTTCCCTGCTTCGTGGTGGCCTCAAAATCTTCTTCGGTGAGATGAGCATAGTGCTCAGCCTTCACCCTGTTCCGAAGTTGAGCAGCCGTGAGAATTTCCCCATTGCTCAGCACCGTGAGGATGGGGATAAACGTCTCGTTGAATTTGGGCAGTGCCATGGCGCAGTTTGTTTCAGCAGGCCCAAGATACCGCCTCAGCTCGCACCCTATCTTTCCGGCACCGAAACCTCTACGAACATGATCACAGGCGATGCTGTTTGAACCGCCTTTCACGGACCAGTCGACCAAGGCATCATGGGCATCTTCACTACCGATGCCGAAGTCCACAGCATCATCCGCATCATCGACGGCATCAACGCCAACGCCCAAGTCGCCTGATCATTTGATGCCGCGCTGTTTTTTGATGGCTTCGTAGGCGGCGGTGATGCGGTCGAAGCGATTGCGGGCCTGCTTCTGGTAGTCCTCGCCCATGTCGCGCACCTTGTCGGGGTGGAACTTGACGGCCATGCGGCGGAAGGCCTTTTTGACCTCGCTGTCGGTGGCCGATTCTGGGATCTCGAGGACGGCGTAGTGGGAGGCGACGTCGGTGTAGAAGCTGGCCTCGATGCTCTTGACGTCTTTGGCGCTGATGCCCAGCCATCCGGCGATCTGGCGGATGACCTCGACCTCGCGGGGGTCTACGTCGCCGTCGGCCTGGGCGATGCCGTACATGTACTGCAGCAGGAGCAAGCGCTTGCTGTGCTCCATCATGCCTTGGATTTGCCGGCAGACGGCACGGGCGTCCACGTCTTGCTTTAAGACCTCGCGCAAGGTGAGGATGTAGCGCTCGGCTTGGGCGTCGCCGAAATTGCTCACGAAGAACCGCTTCACATAGTCCAGCTCGGACTTGAGGATGCGGCCGTCGGCCTTCATGACCGCCGCGCTCAGGACGATCATGGAGGCCGCGAAGTCTCCGGCGCCGGTCTGCCGGCGCCGCGGGCCGCCACCGTGGGGGCTCCCTGCTGCGGGCCTCCTTCCATGGACAGGCTGTTGTCTCCCATCATGGATCCAAAGGCATAGCCGAGGATGCCTCCGATGGGGCCGCCCAAAGCCCAGCCGAGGGCACCACCAATGTATTTCGCGTACTTGCTCATGAATGTCGTGTTAGGTTACCAGCTGCCGCCCGCGCCACCGCCGCCGAAGCTGCCGCCGCCAAATCCGCCGCTGCCACCGAAGCCGCCGCTGCCGCCAAATCCGCCTGATGCCGCCGCGAAAGTGAGCCATCGGCTGCCACGAGAGCGGCTTGATTGGTTGGCCAGCAGCATAGAAAGCGGCCAGGGTGCCCAGACCGTTGGTATTCGGCATACGCGAAAGATCGCCCTCATGAACAGCAGTCCGGGCAGGACAAACATCAAAGAAGCGAGCAACGAGCATGCACCGCGATCGCACCTCCTGTGGAGAGGGGCGCACCGGGCGAGTATTCCGAAACCTCACCGCTGGCCAGAGGGCCAAGGGCCGCCACTGCATTTCGGATGCCCCGGGCATAGGCTTCGCGTCCTCCGACCTTGAATTCGGGGATCAATCTCAAAGTCGATGATGCGGTTGGCGGTCACATCGGGAATGGCGCCTTCAAGGCCGTAGCCCACCGCGATGAAGACCTGTCCCCTTGCCGTTGCGGAAGTCTTCGGCGACAAGCGCCAGCACGATGCCGTTGTCGAATTCGGCATCGCCCACGCCCCACTTCGCGCCCTACGCCGGTCGCAAAGTCAAACGGAGACTCTCGCGCACATGTCGGGGTGGGTGACCACCACAATGCTGTTGGGCGTCGTGTCGTTGAAGGGCGCGGATGGTGCTGTTGATCTCGTGCCTCCGCTGCGGGAGTCAGGACCTCGGCATAGTCGTACACAAAGATGCCCGGCGTGCCCTGTTCGGGCAGGCATTCCAGTTCGGCTTGGGCCTGCAAGCTGCATGCTGGCCAGCGTCATGCAGCAGGGCAGGGAGGAAACGCATCATGATCCGAAACTGATGTCGTCGGAGAGTTCATTCACGTCGTCCTCGGCCACCGGAAAGTGGGCCGAGAGCTGCTCTCCGGCCAACCGAATGCCCGCAGCCAGCCCTTCGCCAGATTTCCCTTGGGAAAGACCAGTGATCACAGTGTCTTTGACCCCGTCCCAGAACCCCTCGGGCACAGCAGCGTTGATGCCGCCGTCGCCGAGAATGGCGAACTGACGGTCCTCGGTAGCGAGGTAGAAGAGCACGCCATTGCGAAGCTCTGTCTTGTGCATGTCCAGCGTGGCAAACACGGTGGCGGCCCGGTCCAACACATCCACCTTGCACCGCGACTCCACATGAAGGCGGATCTCGCCACTGGTGCGGGACTCGGCGTCAGAAATGGCCACCAAGATGTCGGCCTTGTCCTTGTCGGACAAAAAGTCACGCGCGGCCATCAAGCGCCAAAGTCCACTGCAGGTGCTGCCTCGCTGCCGGAGACGGCCTCGAAATAGTCACGAACGTCAAAGCCAAACAAGCCTGCCCACATGGCACCGGGGAACCGGCGGACATTGCCGTTGTGGGTTTTGACCGCACCGTTGAAGTCCTTTCGGGCCACGGTGATGCGGTTTTCCGTGCCTTCGAGCTGGGCCTGAAGGTCGGAGAAGTTCTGATTGGCTTTGAGCTCTGGGTACCGCTCGCTGTACCCCAACATGCCGTTCATGGCGCGTCCGAGCACCATGTTGGATTGCTGGAAGTCCGCAATGCTGCCCGTTCCGTCACCCACTGCCTGCATGGCGTTGAAAGCGGAGGCGCGGGCCTCGGTCACGGCCGTCAGTGTGCTCTTCTCGAAATCGGCCACACCTTTCACGGTGGCGACCAAATTGGGAATCAAGTCAAAGCGGCGCTGGTATTGCGTTTCCACGTTGGCCCATTGCAAGTCCACGGTTTCTTCACTGGAAACGAAGCCGTTGTAGCTGGACATGGCGCTGAAGCCACCGAGGAGGAACAAGGCCAGAATGGCCCAGAGTGCGTATTTCATGAATGCAGTTTAGTCATTGAGTCCGGCATAACCGGCTGAGATGAAGGTGGTGAGCTCTTCGCCTTGGAGCAGGCCTTGGGAGAGGCGTGCCAGGGCGATGGCCCGTTCCACTTTGGGCTTGCGCGCTTCCGCATCGCTTTCGGCCCATCCAGTCACCAGCGGGTGGTTGGCGTTGAAGATCAAGTCGTAGCTGTCGGGCATGTTGCCAAACATGGCCATTCCGCCGCCGCCGCCCACGCGCTGCTGCTCCTTCATGCGGCGCATGAACTCGCTTTGCGTGATGGTGACGGGGGGAGCCGTGGGGCTCATGGCTGCAAAGGCCACCTTGTAGACGGTCTTGTCTGGGACGAGTCCTTCGAACTCCTCCTTGAGGGCGTTCTGCTTGTCCTCTTCCAACGCGCTCTCGGGAGCGTCGTCTTTGGGGATCAGGCGGTCCACAATGTCGGAGTCCACGCGGCGGAACTGAACCTTGGTGTCACCAGCGGACATTTCCAACTTCTGGATCAAGTGCGAGGTGAGCGGGCTCTCCAGGTGGAGCACCGTGTAGCCTGCGTCGCGGGCCGAAGACACATATCCGTGCTGGGCCTCGGGGTTGGGCGTGTACAGCATGACCACGTTGCCGTCTTTGTCGGTGTGGGTCTCTTTGAGGGACTCCACCAATTCGTCCATGGTGCGGTGCTGGCCTTCGGTGTCGCCGTAGAGGGCAAACTTGCCGGCGCGCTCAAAGAACTTCTCGTCCATGAGCATGCCGTACTCGGTGAACATCTGAATGTCCTGCCACTTGGACTCAAAGTCCGCGCGGTCGTCCTTGAACATCTTGGCCAGCTTGTCGGACACCTTCTTGGAGATGTGCGACGTGATCTTCTTTACGTTGGCGTCTTCCTGGAGGTAGGAGCGGGAGACGTTGAGTGGGATGTCCGGAGAGTCGATGACCCCGTGGAGCAGCGTCAAGAAGTCCGGTACGATGTTCTCCACGTTGTCGGTGATGAACACCTGGTTGGAGTAGAGGTGGATCTTGTTGCGCTGCATGTCCATCTCCTTCTTCACCTTCGGGAAGTAGAGCACACCCGTGAGGTTGAACGGGAAGTCCACGTTCAAGTGGATTTGGAACAAAGGCTCGTCGAAGTTCATCGGATACAGGGTCCGGTAGAACTCCAGGTAGTCCTCGTCCTTGAGGTCGGCGGGCGACTTGAGCCAAATGGGGTCGTTGGCGTTGATCACGCGCGGCACTTCCACCGACACCTTCTTGGTGTTGCCTTCTTCGTCTTTCTCGCCGCTGGGGTCGTCTTCCTGGGTGGTCGACGTGCCGCAGATCACGGGAACGGGCATGAACTTGCAGTACTTCTCCAAGATGCCCATGATGCGCTGGTCCTCGAGGAACTCGGCGCCTTCCTCACCGATGTGCAACACGATGTCGGTGCCGTGCAGTTGGTCTTCGCTGCGGCCAAGGGCCTTGAAGTCGTCTTCTGACAAAGCGCCCATCTCGTAGTTGGGTGAACCGTCACAGGTCCACTTCACGGGGGCTGCGCCTGCGCGCTGGCTCCAAGACAAGATGTCCACCCGGTCGGCGACCATAAAGGCACTGTAGAAACCGAGTCCAAAGTGGCCGATGATGGCTTCTTTGGCTTCGGCCTGGTCGGCATACTTCTCTTGGAACTTCTCCACGAACTCGGTGGCGCCGGAGAAGGCGATTTGGTTGATGTACTTGTCGACTTCCTCCTCGCTCATGCCGATTCCGGCATCGCGGATGGTGAGGGTCTTGGCCTCGCTGTCGAGGATGACGTGGACTTGTGCGCCGTCTGCGTTGCCTTCGATTTCAGAGACCCGGATCAGGGCCTTGCGCTTTTGGGTGGCGTCGACTGCGTTGGAGACGAGCTCGCGCAGAAAAATTTCGTGGTCGCTGTACAGGAACTTCTTGATGATCGGAAAGATGTTTTCCGTCTGTACGTTGATCTGGCCTTGTTGCATGCTGTTGCTTCTAAAGTTGATGGGTGTGTCGTGAGACGCGGACTCCAAATCAAAAGCCGTGCCGTGCCCGTTGGGGCACAAAAAAACCGCCGACCTGTCAGCAGGCCGGCGGTTCCAATGTCAGGATGTCAGGACTCACTGTCGGATGACCTGCTGAACAGGCTCGCCTTCCAAGGCAAACAGGTAGGTGCCTGCTGCAAAATTCGTCAGGTCGATGCGTGCCCCATCTTGGTCCAAACCAGCCAAGATCACGCGGCCCATCGGGTCCCGCACCTCCCAATGGCGAAGCCCATTAAAAGTGGCGTTCAGCACATCAGCGGTGGGGTTGGGGTACAAGGTGGCGGTCAATTCGGGGGCGTTGTCCACCCCGAGAGAAGTTCCGTTGGGTCCAAACCGATACACCGTGCCATCGGCGGGGTAGTTGCTCAAGTAGGGGCCGTAGTACCAGTCGTCAATGCTGTAGAGCAGCTCCAAGGAAGGGGCCGTAGGGCTGCCGGCCAAGGCCACAATGTTGCCAAAGTAAGAATCGACATTGAGGTTGAGCAGAAGCCCAGAAATTTGGGGTTCGAACGATGTGATTTCCTCGGCGATGTCGGAGGGGCCGTAGTGGAATTCAATGCTGTTGTCGGCTTCAAACAACCGGACTTGAAGGTTCACATATGAGAATGTGACGCTGTCCGGGCCAAAGACCTCGTCGTACATGCCGGCATTGACCCATTCGATGGTGAAAATCTGATTGCCCTCTGCGCCTGTGGTGGACCACTGAATGATGGAAGGGGCGCCGCCATTGATGGCCCTGTCAGCCAAATCGTAATTGGTGGGCATCACCCCATGGAGGAGGGGAGAGCCTGTTTTGGGGTCAAACGTCGTGCCCATCACCAATGAACCCAGGCCGTATTGCGTCATGGCCGTGATGGGGGTGCCAGCCATGTCAAACGTAAAGCCCAAGGGAGCCGTGAACTCTGGATCATCCCAACCTTCGTCGCCGTCAAATTGGTCGGGTGTCAGCGCCGTGGCCTCTTGCAGGGGTGCGTAAGCCTGGTTCAAAACAGTGAGGTCGTACGGCGATTGAGCGACCAAGCCAAAGGGCAGGGTGAACGCCATGGCGAAAAGGGACAAACGTGCAATCATGTTCCTGAGTTTGAGCGCGCAAGGTGGCATGGAACTGCCGTATAAAGGGGGAGCGCGCAAAGACTTATTGAACCACCATGCTGGGGTCGATGAGCAAGCGGTGGTTGAACTCAATCCAGCTCTGGCCTTCATCAGTCTCCAAATGCCAGTCTTCAGGACCGGGATAGTCCAGCCAGAGACCATCGGTCAAGACCAGGGAGTCCATGAGTGAATAGGGCGAGTAGTAAATGCCGCATTGGTGGCATTTGCCGCGCTGGTCCAGGGTCCAAACGGTGGAGCTTTCCGTGGGAGGAATCACCAAAACAGAGGAGTCCACCCATGAATCTTGGGCCCGAAAGACCAGCTCCAAGGTGTCACTTGTGCCATTTTCAAAATGGTGCCGTACATAGGTGGCACCCTCGCACCCGCACAAGGCCAAGCACAAAGCGAAACTGAGCAGTCGGTTCACGGTCATGGCCGATAAACGCGAATTCAAAAAGCAGGGTTGCTTGATCAGAAGTTGGGCTTCAGGACGTAGGTCTTGTAGAATGTGTCGATCACAGCCACGGCTTCTTCGGCCGTGTCCACCACGTGAATCAGGTCCAAGTCTTTGGCCGAGATGGTGGCGTGCTGCTCGAGCAGTGTGGCCTTGATCCAATCCATCAGGCCTTCCCAAAATGCTTTGCGAACCAAGACGATGGGGAACCGCTTGGACTTGGCCGTTTGAATCAGGGTGATGGCCTCAAAAAGCTCATCGAGGGTACCAAATCCGCCGGGGAGCACGATGTACCCTTGGCTGTACTTCATGAACATCACTTTCCGAACGAAGAAGTAGTCAAACTCCAGGCTCGTTTCAGGGCTGATGTAGGGGTTGTGGTGTTGCTCGTGGGGAAGGTTCATGTTCAAGCCCACAGACACGCCTTCGGCTTCGTGTGCACCCTTGTTTCCTGCTTCCATGATGCCGGGGCCACCTCCAGTGATCACACCGTAGCCACTTTCCACCAGCTTGCGACCCACCTCTGTAGCCAGCTTGTAATCGGGGTCCTCGGGCGACTTTCGGGCAGAGCCGAAAATGCTGATGCAGGGTCCAACCCTTTGAAGGCCAGCAAAGCCTTCAACGAACTCGGACATGATTTTAAAGATGGACCAGCTGTCGTGAGCCTTGATGTCGTTCCAGCTCCTCGGGTCAAGGTGTGATTTTCTAACCATGACCTATCAATATACGAAATATTATATGGAAGCCCTGCGGTCCAGGGTGGCTTTGATGTGTTCGGCGGTCGCGCCTTTGTTTGCGGTGGCCACTTCTTCGGGGGTTCCTTGGGCCACAATTTGACCTCCACCGCTGCCACCTTCTGGGCCAATGTCCACGATGAAATCGGCATTGCACGCCACATCCAGTTGGTGCTCAATGACCAAAACTGTGTTGCCTTGATCCACGAGGCGATGGAGCACATTCAGGAGCATTTCCACATCTTGAAAGTGCAGGCCAGTGGTGGGTTCGTCGAGGATGTAAAAGGTGTTTCCCGTGTCTTTTCTGGCCAGCTCCGTAGACAGCTTGACCCTTTGGGCTTCGCCTCCCGACAGGGTTGTGGAGGGCTGACCCAAAGTGATGTAACCCAAACCGACGTCGCGAAGTGTGCTGCACACCCGTTTGATTTTGGGGTGGGCTTCAAAAAACTCAAGGGCCTCTTCCACGGTCATGGAAAGGACGTCCGCAATGGATTTCCCCCGGTATCGAACTTCAACAGTTTCGCGGTTGTATCGCTTTCCTCCGCAGTCTTCACAGGGCACGTGAACGTCGGGAAGGAAGTTCATTTCGATGGTCCTGAGACCAGCGCCTTTACAGGTTTCGCAACGGCCACCTGTCACATTGAATGAGAACCGGCCCGGCTTGTATCCCCGAATCTTGGCCTCGGGGAGTTGGGTAAACAGGTTGCGGATTTCATTGAAGACCCCAGTGTAGGTGGCCGGGTTGGACCGCGGGGTCCGCCCGATGGGGCTTTGGTCGATGGCGATGACCTTGTCCAAATGCTGCAAGCCGTTCAGCTTTTTGAATGGCAGGGGGCGTTTGGTTTCCTCGTAGTAATGGTTGTGAAGGGCAGGGTGGAGGGTCTGGTTCACCAAGGTGCTCTTTCCGCTTCCGCTCACGCCCGTGATACAAATGAAGGTGCCCAAGGGAAGCCTCAGGTCCACGCCTTTCAAGTTGTGTCCGGTGGCTCCGAGCAAGGCCAGTTTCTTGCGGTTGCCTTTCCGACGCTTGCCGGGAATGGCGATGTGGCGCTTGCCGTTCAGGAATTCTGCAGTGACGCTGCCTTGCGCCAAATGCGACGATGGGGGGCCTTCGGCGACCACATGGCCTCCGTGTTTGCCGGCGCCAGGACCAATGTCAATCAGGTGGTCCGCTTGGCGCATCATGTCCTCGTCGTGCTCCACCACAATCACCGTATTGCCCACATCACGCAGGGTTTTTAGGCTGTCGATCAGGCGTTGGTTGTCGCGTTGGTGCAGGCCAATGCTAGGCTCATCGAGGATGTACAAGACGCCGGTGAGTTTGGACCCGATTTGGGTGGCCAATCGAATGCGCTGGGCTTCTCCGCCGCTCAGTGAGCGCGCAGGTCGGTCGAGCGTCAGGTAGTCCAGCCCCATGTCCAGCAGAAAGCCGAGGCGGCTGGAGATTTCTTGCAGGGGCTCCTTGGCGATGGCGGCTTCGCGCTCTCCCAAGGTCTCCATGGCACCGGCCGACCATTGGCCCAAGTCCTTCAAGTCCATGGACACCACATCGGGCAGGGTGGCTCCGGCAATTTTGAACTGGTGCGCAGTGGGCTTTAGTCGGGACCCGTTGCACGAGGGACAGGGGCGCTTGTGAAGGAATTTCTGCGCCCAACGTTTCAGGGGAGCTCCAGAGCCCTCCTTGGCCGTGCGTTCGATCACGGCGATGACCCCATCAAAGCGAACCCGGCGCTCTTTGGTCCCCGCTTTTCCCGGCAGCACGATGGGTTGGTCGGCTCCGTAGAGAATGGTGGACAGGGTGACCTCGTCCACCTTGTCCATCGGGGTGCGCACCGAATGCCCAGCCGATTCCAAAATCACCTCGACCACTTGGCGGGTCCATCCGGTTTTCAAAACACCCAGCGGTGCCAATCCGCCTTGCCTCAGGTTTTTGGTGCCGTCCGGAATGATGAGCTCCTTGGAGGCCTCGGCCACTTGTCCCAGACCGTTGCAGGTGGGGCAGGCGCCATAGGGTGAGTTGAACGAAAACAGGTTGGGCTCCGGTTCGGGATAACTGATTCCTGTGGTGGGGCACATCAGGGCCCTTGAAAAATGCCGAGCAACCGCATCGTCCATGGGGAGCACCATCATGCTTCCCTTTCCCAATGCCAGTGCCGTGCGAAGGGAACGCATCACGCGCTCGGCATCCTCTCCATTGGGCTGCCCGTCGTCGTTCAAGGCTGGCTCTTCCGGCACCACAATGCGGTCCACCACCACTTCGATGTCGTGAACCTTGTAACGGTCCACGCGAAAGCCTGGCTCAAGCTCTACCACCTCGCCATCCACGCGGGCCCTCAGGTAACCTTGTTTTTGGATGGTCTCAAACAACTCACGGTAGTGGCCTTTTCGGCCCCGCACCAAAGGAGCGAGGATCAGCAGGCGCTCTCCGGAATAGTCCTTGACAATGCGCGACAAAATGCCCTCGTCGGTGAACCTTACCATGGGCTCTCCGGTGGCGCTGGAGTATGCCGTGGCGGCCCGGGCAAACAGAACCCTCAAGAAGTCCAGCAATTCGGTCACTGTGCCCACCGTGCTTCGCGGGTTGCGGCTGATGGTCTTCTGCTCAATGGCAATCACAGGACTGAGTCCGGTGATGCGTTCCACTTTGGGCCGCTCCAATCCGCCCATGAACTGACGGGCGTATGCACTAAAGGTCTCCAGGTATCGGCGCTGCCCTTCGGCATGCAGGGTGTCAAAGGCCAAGCTGGACTTGCCAGATCCGCTCACACCCGTCACCACCACAAGGCGATCCCGGGGGATGTCCACATCGATTTGCTGCAGGTTGTTCTCCGCAGCGCGTTCCACACGAATGGTGCGGTCGTCTTGCAGTGAGACGTAGGCGTCTTGTTCCATCTGTGGGTCCAACACGCGAAAGGGTCAGGTGGTTTCCGTCGGGGTCAATTCCTTTTGCTCGAGGGCAGGAATTTTGAAGCCAATGGCGGCCACAATCAAGGTCATGATGGGCGACACGTAGTTGAATACGCAGTAGGGGGCAAAGGCGAGTACGCCCACGCCAAGGACCCCACTTTGGGCAACCCCACAGGTGTTCCAAGGGATGAGCACGCTGGTCACCGTTCCCGCATCTTCCAGCGTTCGGCTGAGCAGTTGGGGCGCTGCGCCACGCTCGGCATAGGCTTCGCGGAACATGCGTCCGGGGACCACGATGGCGATGTATTGATCGGCCGCAATCACGTTGAACACCACACTGGAAAAGGCGGTGCCAAAGACCAGGGAAAAGGTCCCTTGAACCGCAGACAAAATGGCGGTGGTGATGCGCTCTAAGAATCCAGCGGCACCCATGACCGCCCCAAAGGTGAGCGCGCAAATGATGAGCCAAACGGTGTTCAGCATGCCCGCCATGCCACCAGAGGTCAGCAGGTCATTGACCACAGGGTTGCCTGTTTCAATGGCCGTTTCCAAAGCCGCTGCATTCATCAATGCGGCAAAAGCCGCTCCGAGGTAAGTTTCACCGAGGCCCAAAGCCGGTCCGATGCTGTCGGTCCCCAGCCGCAGAATCAAATCTGGCTGGGCGATGGCGGCGGCCAAGGCACCCCCGAGTACCCCCAAAAACAACGCGGGCACAGGTGATACTTTTCGGGCAATCAAGACAATCACAGCCACAGGCACCAAGAACAGTGCCCAGTGGAGGTTGAAGTGGAGGGCCAATTCGGACTGAAGGGCTTGTGCGCCTCCCAAGTCCGCGGTCCCTTCAGCGCCCAATCCAGCAAAGGTGAACACCACCAATGCCACGGTGATGCTGGGCACGGTGGTCCACAGCATGAATCGGATGTGGGTGAAGAGGTCCGTCCCCGCCACGGTGGGCGCCAAGTTGGTCGTGTCGGACAGGGGGGAGAGCTTGTCTCCGAAGTAGGCCCCCGAGATGATCGCGCCCGCAGTCCAGCCTTCACTCAAGCCCAAGGCTTGGCCAATGCCAATCAAGGCCACGCCCACGGTGCCCACGGTGCCCCAGCTGGATCCTGTGGCCAAGCTGACGGCCGCGCACAAAATGCAGGCCGCCGGCAAGAAAATGTCTTTGCTGAGCACGTCCAGGCCCACATCGATCAAGGTGGGGATGATGCCCGAAACCAGCCAGGTGCCCGCCAAAGCGCCAATCATGAGCAAAATCAAAATGGCCCCCACGGCATCGCCCAGGGTGTCCTTGATGTGGCTTTCGAAATGCGACCACTTCAGCCCGCGCCACATGCCCAAGGCCACAGTGATGCCCGAGGCAATGAGCAAGGCCACTTGATTGCTGCCGTAGCTGCTGTCTTCACCAAAGGCAATGACGTCGGCGGCCAGCAGCAGGACCAAACAGGCAATGGGCAGCAAGGCGATGCCCAAAGAAGACGATGTTGGGGTGGGGGAGTGGCTCATGGTCTTGGCTGTCCTCTGCGCACGTCAATGGCCAAGGTGGCCGGCGAAATGGATCGGACCCGCGCGCTTTTGCCCAACCGTGCTTCAATTTCTACCCCCAATTGACTCGAAGGAACTTCGGTTCGCGGCGTCCTCAGCCCCACGACTTTAAGGGTCACAGGGGTCTGGTTGCTCCACCAACGGCCTTTGAGGTGATCCCAGGAGGACAGCACCACGTCGGCCTTGGCCGTGGAATCAATGAGGACCGCTTGCAGGCCTGTGCTGGCTTCCGCCCCGATGAGTTCAATGGCAAAGGAGTAAGTGACGGTTCTTTCTCCATCCATGGCCCTCAAGAGCCACAGAAAGGCCGCCAAACTCAGGCAAATGAAAAAGGTCCTGCCGTTGAGGGAGGACATTTTCTTTCGGATGCGGCTGCCGGCACCCATCCTTAGCCCTTGTTGGAGATCGCTTCTTCGCTGGCGGCACCATCGGCTGAAATGCCACCGATGTCCACGCGCATGCTGCCCTTGTCGATTTGGAGCAAGACAGTGCTGTCGTTGATCTCCAACACCTTTCCGTGGATGCCGCCCACAGTGACGACACGGTCACCTTTGGCAATGTTCTCTCGGAAGTTACGGGTCTCCTTTTGCTTCTTGATCTGCGGTCGCATGATGAAGAAATAAAACACGGCCATGGTGCCAACAATGAAGACCAAGGTGCTGCCGCCTCCAGCAGCGCCGGCTTGAAGAAGAATGGATGGAATGAGTGTCATGGATTCAAAAGAGATGAGGGGGTGTCGGGGCCGATGATTTGTGCAGTGAAGCTCAACTCAACGGATGAAGGAATGGCATTGGAGACCACCGTGGCGGACTCCTCCATTTTTTTGGTTTGTTCTCCAGCTTGAAAACTCAAGGTAATGTCTCTCGATTCTCCAGGCGGCAGAGGGGATCGATCCCAGTCTTTGGCCACGGTGCATCCGCAGGTGGGCAAGATTTGGGTGATGACCATAGGGGAGTTGCCCGAGTTGGTCAACAGGTATTGGAGATCGCGTTTTTCGCCAGCCGCCACCAGACCGAGGTCGATGGATTTTTTGTCCCACGACATCTTGGGGGCTTCTGTGGCGCCGCTTTCTCCAGGGAGATGAATGAAACTGGAGTCCACACTTTCGGTGGAGCCCGAGGTACAGGATGTTAGCCAAAAGGAGCCAAGGACGAATGCTGCCCATTGGACAGCCCACATGACTTGGCGACGGGACTTCATTCGATGAGTCCCCTGCCGGTTTTGACGATGCGACCGTCTTCACGCATGGCACCAAACAATTTGTCGAGAACGCCATTGACGAAGGCTCCGGACTTCTCGGTGCTGTAAAATTTGGCCAAATCGATGTACTCGTTGATGGTGACTTTCAACGGAACAGACTCAAAGGTTCGGGCTTCCGCCAAAGCCATTCGTAGCAACAGAAGGTCCATGGTGGCAATGCGCTCGATGTCCCAATTGGAGGCGGCTTCCTCAATGGCCTTGTCGTGCTCTGCACCCATGGCCAAGGTGCGGCTGAACAAGTGCTCCAGGAATTCGCGGTCGTCGCCATCGTCCTTCCACATTTCGGAAATAATCAGGTCTTCGGAGTCTTCATTGATGGTTTTGACCGTCTTCAGCACAATGGAGCTGGCCAAGTCCATGTCGTCGCTCCAGAGAATGCTCTGTTCTTCAATCCATTCCTGAAGGCTTTCATCGTTGACGATGTGCTTTCGGAACATGCGGTTGAGCGACTCGCGGTCGTGCTGAAATCCCCGCTCCTCATTGTTCATGTAGGCGGAGTATTCATCACTGGAAACCAGAGATTTGAAGAGCCTCTTGATCAAGTCTTGTTCCTGTCCCCATCCCAAATTGCGGTTGGCGGCCTCCTTGGCCAGCAGTTTGCTTTTGATGATCACACGGAGCGGCTTGTTGTTGACGAACTTGGTGTTCGGGTGCAGGTCTTCGTGGGTGGGCTGTTGCTTCATCCGGCCGGACTCAATGCGCTCAATAGCAGCATCTTGCATCTCCCCGATGAGCATCAAAAGAAGCAGGTAAAGATCATAAGTCTTGTCCAGAGCTTTGAGCAAAAGCTTGTGGGCCTCTTCCACGGAACCGTCTTTATCGGAGTGAAAAGCATACAAGGTTTGCAGAACCTTGATGCGAAGCTGACGGCGGTTGAACATGGAAAGTGAATTCGGCTGCAAGTTGGTGCATTCCCCTCGGATAATGCAAGGCGAGCAAAGAAGTACAGGTGTAATTTTGAACATGTTCACGGGTCAAACGTTGCTTGGATGTACCCATTTTTTCATGAATCAGATTCTTCGCGCTTTTTCGGCCCACTTCACCTTCGTTTTTGTGGCGCTTCTCCTGGTTGGTTGCGAGCAAGAAATCACTGTGGTTGTTCCCAATCAAGAGCCACAAATTGTGGTCGAAGGCAGCATTGAATTGGGCGGGCCTCCAGTGGTGTTGCTGAGCCAGTCACAAGACTATTTTGCCCCGCTGGATGCGGCTTCATTGGGCAGCTTGTACTCGGGTGGAGCCGAGGTGACCCTGACAGTAGACGGGGAGCCTGTGGCCATGGATGAAATCTGCACAGGGGATTTGAGCCCCACTGAATTGGAAGCCGCCGCCGCCATCCTTGGATTTCCAGTGGAAGTGCTGTTGTTGAGCAATGTGTGCGCTTACACCTCTTTTTCAGTGTTGGGCGAAGCGGGAAGGACCTACGGCATCGAGGCCATTTTTGATGGCGACACAGCCACGGCCCTCACGAAGCTGAATGCGCCTGTGCCGTTGGACAGCTTGTGGTTTGAAATCCCAGGCAACGTGGACTCCTTGGGCATTCTTCACGCGACGTTTGAGGACCCCGATTCCTTGGGCAACGCCTACCGTTGGTCCTCCAAGCGGTTGGGTGTGGACGATGGCTTGATTTACTCCACCATATCGGTGGTGGACGATGCCTTCTTCAATGGGTTGGCTTTTGAATTCACCAATTTCCGGCCGGTCACAGCCGAGGACTTCGAAGAAGACGCCAATCCCGATGAAATCGGGTTTTACAAAACAGGCGACACGGTGGTGGTGCGTTGGGATCACATTGACCGAGGGGTGTATGACGCCATTTCGAGCATGGAAGAACAGGTGCAATCCCAAGGCTCTCCGTTTGCCAACCCATCTGATGTGGCCACCAACATTTCTGGAGGTTTGGGCCTGTGGGTGGCTTACGCGCCATTCCTGGATACAGTGATATGCGTGCCCTGACACGGCTCCTCTGTACCTTTCGGGCATGCGCCGATTCAACCCGAAAATCTGGTCCTCTCTTTTTCTCCTGACCTGCGGCCTTGGGCCGTTGCAAAGCCAGACTGTAGAACACGTTGTTTTTTACCGGGATGCAGCCGTTGTGACATGGATGTCGGACTGTGAGCAGGTCCCCTGCACGCTGGCCCTGAGTGACCAACCTTTGGATGATGCCCGGTATTGGGTCATTCCTTCCGATGCTTCCAAGCCCATTCATGTGTCGGCCCAATCTGGGCGCATGGCCCAGAACCCGAGTCAGCAGAAGCGGTCGGGAGATCTGCGGGTTGAGCTGGAAGGGATCGAGTTGGACCTGTCTCTCAAAAGTGCCCAATTGGATTTGGTGGAAGAGGATTTGGCCATGCTTCGGGCCAACCGAAAAGTGGGCGGTACCGCAGAATCGGTTCTGGTGGAGGATTTAGAAGAGGTGTCCGATTGGATGCACACGATGTTCAGAGAGGCCCTGTACCGCAGGGTAGAGTTGCGGGGAGAGCTGACCCTTCTGGAAGAAGAAAAGAAAGGCATCCTCGAGGAGTTGGCCACCTTGAATGGCCGCGATGTGCACCAATTGACCGCTGACGTGAGCGATGGAACAGGACTCACCCTTTGGACCGAAGTCCTGGAATCTTCAGAAGCGGGGTGGAAGCCCAAGGATCAATTGAACTTGGCACAAGGCGGTCAAAAAGCCACTTGGTCCCAACGCGTGGGGTACACCTTGAACGTCCCGGCCACAGCAGAAACCAAAGCCACCTTTGTAGACCGCCCTTGGTCCCCGAGAAAACTGAACGCGGATGTAGCCATAGATCCCAAAGTGTATGGCAAGGTGTCGAGGGCAGAAGAGCCCCATGAAGGTGCCGTCGTGTGGAGTTCAGAACAGAGTTCTCAGCGGTTTGAAGTGCCCAGTGGGTTTTCGCTGGCAGGTCCAATCCAAGGGGAGGTCGAAGTGGCCAGCCATGAAGTTTCTGTGGTCCGGTCATTCAGTTGCACCCCAAAAACGGCTTCTGTTGTGGAGGCCTGGGTCACTTTTCCCCTCTTGCACCGATCAGCCGTGGCTTCCCGCGAGATTCAAGTCCTAGACAATGGCAAAACCCCAAGCATGCGGCCTTTGCTGGTGAGGGCGGATTCCATTCAAGTCTCTTGCGGAGTGGACGACGAATGGTCGGTCTCCCGCTCCAAGGAGATGGCCTTGTGCAGCAAGTCACCCCTTGGAAACCGAATCAAGCACAAGCGGGCCTTTGTGATCGAGATCAGCAACCAAAGCAAAGAGAAGGGGGTCTTGACGGTCCGCGAGCCGCTGCCGACTGCCAGAAATCTGGAAATCGAAATGTCTCCAGAAGACCTGGATGGCGGGGTTCTCAATGAGGCGTTGGAGTCCATTGTGTGGCACATCGAACTCAATGCTGGTGAGCGCAGAACGCTCAGTTTCTCTTTCGACGTCATTCACGATAAAGGCGTGAGCTTCTCGGAGTGATCCAAGGAGGGTGAGGCGGGTCAACCGACCGGCCGGAGCAATGCCTTGGCCACACGCTGGCTGGCCCCTTCTTTGGACAAGGCTGCACGAAGCATGGCTTGGTCGGCTTTCTGTTGGGCACGGCCTTCCTTGGACATCACCTCTTTGAGGGTAGAGACGAGCACGGAGGGCGAGCACGCTTCTTGGATTCGCTCAGGCACCACTTCCCGGTCCAGAATCAGGTTGACCAACGAAATGTATTTGACCCGGCTAAAGGCCTTGGCAATGCGGTAGGTGAACCCGCTGGTTTGGTAGGCGACCACCTGAGGCAAACCCGCCAATGCGGCCTCCAAGGTGGCCGTTCCACTGGTCACCACACCGACATCTGCATGGGCATAAAGCGCCTGCGTGGACCCAAACAGCACCGGCAGTGAGGTCGCGTAGTCAGCAGGGGTCCGCCCTGGGGCTCCCGCCACCACCGCACAATGGTCGGGAAAGGCTTGAGCGGTTTGTTCCAAGATCGGCAACATGCGCAGGATTTCTTGGGGGCGCGAACCGGGCAGGAGCGCCAAAATGGGCCCGGAAATGGGCAAGCCATGGGCCTTTCGCCAGGAGACCGAACGCGCATTTTCTTGGGCTTCAGGGGCATCTTCGCCTGCTGTCGATCCTTCAGTTCCCGCGGCTTTTTGAGAGGCGGACAAGTTGGGCGAGGGCTCCACCAGTGGGTGACCCACGTATTCGACCTCGATGTCCAACCCTTCGTAACTCTCCGGTTCAAAGGGCAGGATCACACTCAGTCGGTCAATGTCGCGCGCGATTTGATGAACGCGGTGCTTCTTCCAGGCCCAGACTTGGGGCGAGATGTACATGTCGACGGGTATGCCTTGTTTGCGGGCCCATTTGGCCAGCCTCAAGTTGAATCCGGGGTAGTCCACCAAAAGAATGCGGTCGGGCTTGAAGCCCAAGATGTCGGCCTTCACCCGGCGAAACAGGGACCATAAAAAGCCCAGCTTTGCAAAGACCTCCAAAAACCCCATGATGGAGGTGTTGCTGATGTGCTCCACCAGCCCCACATTTTGCGCGGCCATTTCGTCGCCACCCATGCCGCGAAACTGCAGCTCTGGTTGCGCCTGAAGGGCCTTTTGAATGACCTTGGCAGCGTGGGCGTCTCCCGAGGGTTCGCCCGCCAAGACATACACCCTTTCGATGGCCTTGGTTGGCGACTGTGCCGCGGTCATTCGCCGCTCATTTGCAGAAAGACAATCGCCAGCACCAACAGCACCATGAGCAACATGGTTCCCTTGGCGAAATGGTCTTTTTTCCGTTTGTAGGCCCAATGGAAGAGGGGAACCACAGACAATGTGCAAAGGCTGAGAATGCGGTCCTTGTAGAGGGGGCTGGCCACAAAGACTTCGCGGTGGAAGTAGGCCAGGGATTCCTCTTCGGCCCAGGCCCATCCGATGCCCAAAATCAAGTAGCCCGCAAGGGCGGCCAAAACGCCGCCCAAAACGCCCCACCAAACCCGATCTATGTTTTTAGCCTTGTTCATGGCTCAGGTTCCAACCGTTCAATTGGCCAATGGCGTGGTGGGCGGTGAGGTCGTACTGGACCGGAACCACGCTGGCGTAGCCTTCCTTGAGGGCATAGATGTCGGTGTCTACACCCAGGTCTGGGTTCTGAAACTCTCCGCGCATCCAGTAATAGGGACTGCCTCCGGGGGTTTCCCTTTGGTCAAAGGTGTCCCTCCAATGTCCCATCGCTTGGCGGCAGACACGGATGCCTTTTAGGTCCTCTGGAGCCACCTTTGGGATGTTCACGTTCAGGCAAGTGCCGGTGGGCAATCCCTTGTCGAGAACAGCTGCGGCCATGGTGCGCGCGACTTGCATCGATGCGCCAAAATCGGCGTCCCAGCGCTCGTCCAGCAGGGAGAAACCAATGGAAGGAATGCCACACATGGCCCCCTCTACGGCAGCCGACATGGTGCCTGAGTAAATGACATTGATGGAGGCGTTGCTTCCGTGATTGACTCCGCTCACCAACAAGTCTGGCAGGTTGTCTTCTCCAAACACCTCAGCCACTGCCAGCTTTACGCAGTCTACAGGGGTGCCGGAACAGGACCTGGCCTCTTTGACGCCTCGACCAAATTCAAAAGGGTGAAGGCGCAGAATTCGGCTGAAAGTCACGGCATGTCCCATGCCACTCTGGGGGCTGTCGGGGGCCACCACGTAAACGTCGCCAAGCTCGGTCATCACTTCGGCCAGGCATTGGATGCCCTTGGCGGTGATGCCATCGTCGTTGATGACCACGATTCTCGGCCGTTGGCCGTTGCTGGGGGAGGAGCTCATGCGTGTTCAGGAATGCGTTTGAGGGCTTCTTGGAACCAGTCCCAATACTTGGCCACAGAAGAGACAGAGGCCCGTTCGTCGGGGCTGTGTGCACCCAAAATGGTGGGGCCAAAACTGACCATGTCCAAGTGGGGATAACGGCTGCCCAGGATGCCGCATTCCAATCCGGCATGGCAAGCCAAAACAAGGGGTTCTTCTTGGTACAATTCCCGATAGAGATCGGTCATCATGCGCACCACATCGCTGCTCGGATTTGGGGTCCAGCCTGGGTAGGCTCCGCCTCGAGAGGAGGAGAATCCGGCCATTTCAAACCCCGCTTCTATCCTGCGGGCAAAGTCGAGCTTTTCGCTGTCCACGGAGCTGCGGGTGAGGCAATGCGCCTCCATCTTCCCATCGGACAGGAGGATGCGAGCCAGGTTGTTGGAGGTTTGAACCAGCCCTTCAATGTCCGGGCTCATGCGGTCAATGCCGTTGGGGCAGATGTCCAAGACCGAAAGGATGGCTTGGGTGTGATGCTCGGGCACCACATGATCCGGAGCTCCAACGTCGTGCAGCTGGATGGTCAGGCTGGGGTCCGTGGTTTTGTATTCCGCTTGGATGGCAGAGGCGAGCTCGGTGAGCTCCGCTTCCCATTGTGCAGCACTGAGGTTGGAGGCCACTGTGGCTTTGGCCTCTCTGGGGATGGCGTTTCGAAGGCCGCCTCCATCGAGGACGGCCAACTCCGCTGTGGCATTTTTGGCCATCATTTCGCGGAGAATGCGCACCAAAATCTTGTTGGCATTGGCAATGCCTTTGTGGATGTCCATGCCAGAGTGGCCGCCGCTGCCGCCTTTCACTTCGATGGTCACCCCGTGGTCTTCTGTTCCGGAGACTGTGCCAAAGTCAGCTTCGAAGGCCATGTCTACACCGCCCGCACAGCCGATTCCAATCTCTCGGTCGTCTTCGGTATCCAGGTTCAGCAAAATGTCTCCTTTGAGCCATTCTTTCCGGAGCTCCAAGGCCCCCGTCATCCCGGTTTCTTCATCGATGGTGAACAGAAGCTCCAAGGCAGGGTGGGCCACGTCAGAGGCTTCCATCACCGCCAACATGGTGGCGGCCCCCAGTCCATTGTCTGCTCCGAGTGTGGTTCCTTCGGCCTTTACCCAGTCTCCTTCGACCCTCATTCGAATGCCTTCGGTGTCAAAGTCAAAGACCGTGTCGTTGTTTTTCTGGCATACCATGTCCACATGGCTCTGCAACACGACGGTCTTGCGGTTTTCCATTCCGGGGGTGGCTGGTTTGCGAACCAGGACATTGCCCACTTCATCGGATTCGACCTCCAAACCGGCTTCACGGGCAAGGCCTGTGATCCATTCGCACACGGCGGCTTCCTGACCGGAAGGACGCGGAATGTCGTTTAAGTCGGCAAATCGCCCCCACAGGGCGCTTGGGTTCAGTTGGCGTACAGCTTCAGACATGGCTCGAAATTCGGCCAAAAAACCAAGCTGTGCCCCATCAGGGGGAGCAATCCGTTCCGAAACCTGCCAGAAGGATGAGCAGGTCGGCACTGGTGACGGCTCCGTTTCCGTCTACATCCTGCTCGCAGTCGGTGGTACAGCCGAATTCGCTCAGCAATCCAAGAAGGTCTTCGATGGCGGTGAGGCCATCTCCATTCAAATCGCTGGAGCAGGGTGCGAGTTCACCACTGGACACAAATCCATCGCAGTTCACGTCGCCTCCCAATGGCGCGACAGGGGCGCCAGGGTAAACATTGATGTTGTCGTCGTTGCAATCGCCAAACACGGTGACCCAACCCGGAGGGGGAACGCCACAGAACAGCTGACCTGCGCCTTCCTGATCGTCGCCAAAGCCGTCTCCATCGGAGTCGGGCCATGCGAGAATCGGAAAGAAGCAGGAACCATTGTCCTCGGTGGCTCCAGCCGCATAATTGCAGGCGTCAGGGTGGGTGCATCCCGCAAATTCGTCGCCGTCGCAAACGCCGTCGTTGTCTTGGTCGCCACTCAAGCAATTTCCATTGCAGTCCAGCCCTTCTTCTGGGAACACGCAGGTCCCATCGTCGCACAACACAAAGACGTCAAAATTGCAGGCCGCCGGATGCGTGCAGCCCGAAGCATAGAGGCAGTTCCCATCGTCCATGGACGACATCACGTCATGGTTGCACGCTGCCGGATCGGTGCAGCCATAACAGGAGTAGTCGCAAGGGGCGGGGCCGTCCGCTTCCGGGTCGAAGTTGCAGGCATAGGGAAGCATGCAGCCTGCATGTTGCACAGGAGGCAGGCAGAATTCCGTGGACAGCACACTCGAGAATTCAGGGTTGACTTCGTGATACAGGGTGTCCAGAGGCAAGGACAATGTGATGAAAGAGCTGTCTTCGCATGCGCTCCAGCCATTGGCATTGAAGTCTTGCAGCACAAAGCTGCGGCAGCCCGCATCCAAGCAAAGTGTCCAAGAGGGAGACGCATCTTGAATGCTGCCCGGGCCGATGGCCAGGCCGTCATCCGGCAAGGCCCAACCCGTTTCATCGGTGGAGCAACCCAAGCCCATGGAGATGGTCAAGGGGTAGCAGCTGGGTTCACACGTCCCGTCGTCAAAGGCGGCATCCGGATTAAAGTTGGATGCATAGGCATCACGGCATCCGCCTGCGTCCAAGTCGTTCAAACAAAAGGAGTAGAAGCCGACCACGCCTTCATTGGGCGCTTCGAGGAAGGGGCTTCCATCCAGCAAGGACAGCGAAAAGTCCAAGGGTGCTGAACAGTCGGCCATCAGGGCTTCGTATCCGCTGAGTTGATCTCGATGGACTTCGAATTGCAAGCAGGAGTTGGGCAAGCACAGGGTGTCCAAAGAGGTGGACCTCGGGGGCAGCCAGCCGCTCCGGTGAAGGACCCGACCGACCGCGTCACGGATCACCCAGCCATTCTGGGACGCGAAGCAATCTGTGGTGAAGGAAACCACCACCTCTGCGGGGTTTTCGATCCGCAGTGAACGAGAGGAGCGGGTGTTGTTGGCGCTCCGCTCATCCGGAGCCCCATCGACCCCAGTGACGATGGCTGTGAAGTCTGACCAGCCTGGAATGACGGCCAGGGCAGGAAGCGACAAATGCATGCTGTCTCCGGGAGCCAAGTTGC
>CALSMK010000015.1 GCA_943787435.1 uncultured Flavobacteriales bacterium
TTTCAGCGAGCTTCATGCCCAAAATGGCATGCGGAAGTTCGCTTTCCTCGTCGCTCACCTTGCCAATGTCGTGGAGCAAACCAGCACGCTTTGCGGTTTTGGTGTCCAGTCCCAATTCGGCAGCCATGGTGGCGCAAAGGTTGGCCACTTCTCGACTGTGCTGCAAGAGGTTCTGTCCGTAGCTCGAGCGGTACTTCATGCGGCCCACCATGCGGACCAAGGCATTGGCCATGTTGGGAATGCCCAGATCAATGACGGTTCTTTTGCCCACCTGAAGAATCTCTTCTTCAATTTTTTTGCGGGTCTTGGCCACCACTTCTTCAATTCTGGCGGGGTGAATTCGGCCGTCGCTCACCAATTGGTGGAGACTCAGTCGTGCAATTTCTCGTCGGACCGGGTCAAAGCAACTCAGGATGATGGCTTCTGGCGTATCGTCCACAATGAACTCAACACCAGTAGCGGCTTCCAGAGCCCTGATGTTGCGGCCTTCGCGACCAATGATTCTTCCTTTGATGTCGTCGCTTCCAATGTTGAAGACAGAAACGCTGTTCTCCACGGCATGCTCAGTGGCCACCCTCTGGATGGTCTGAATGACGATTTTCTTGGCGTCTTGATTCGCACGGCTGCGGGCGTCGTCCAGAATGTCTTGAACTTCTTGGGCAGCCATGGCCTTGGCGTCGCCAACGATCTGGTCCTTGAGTTCTTCTTTGGCGCTTTCAACGCTCATACCGGCTGCGTCAGCGAGGAGTTTGGCCGATTGAGCTTGGGTTTTGTCCAGCTCTTTCTGCTTGGCCTCGTTGCTGCTCAGGCGGGCCTTAAGCGTCTCTTCGTCACGATCCAAGCGCTTCCGGCGATCTGCGAGCTGATTTTCATCTCGCTTCAGGTTCCGCTCTTGGTTTTTGAGCTTGTCCTCCAAGCTTTGAACCTTCGCATTTCGAGACTTGATTTCTTTGCTGTGCTCTTCTTTCAGCTTCAAGAATTTCTCCTTGGCTTGGAGAATTTTTTTCTCCTTGATGTTTTCGCCTTTTTGCTCGGCTTCTTTGATGATGGAAGACGCTTTGCCTTTGAGCGACGCGTTCAGCGCTGCATAGGCCAAGCCGCCACCAATGAGAAGGCCAGCAAGACTGCCGATGATGTAGGGTAGAAATTCCATGGGTTAGGAGGTCGGATCCTTGGGTCCCTCCGAAGCAATGCCCGCTTGCGCCAACAAAGAGCGAATCTCTTCCAAATCGTCAAACACTTCTGCAGGGATGACGGGGGCAGATGACTCTTCTTGGTCTGTAGCCAGGGGCGAGTCGCTGAGCAATTGCAAGGCGGCCATGGCGATCAGATCTTGCCGATCTGAGACTCCGTAATCGCGTTGAAAGCGCTGGACGAGCTCATCGATTTTGCCCGCAGCTTCTCGGACGCGCACAGCTTCCCCTTCAGCAACAGTGAGGGGGTAAGTGCGGCCCGCAATGGTCACTTGTATGGCCGATTCATTCATGCGGAAAGCAGTTCAGCTGTGGCCAAGTCTCGTGAGTGCGGCATCAAAGCGATGCAGGCATCGATTTCCTCGACGAGGGCTCGGATGCGTTCACCGACCACAGGGTCGGGAGCGGGGACAGGGGTAGGTTGTGGTTCAGGTGTGGATTCGAGTTCCGCTAATCGGGCATCTCGTTCGGCCAAATTGGCTTTCAGGCTGTCTATTTTCTGGATCAAGTTCTCTCGCTCATCCAAGAGCTTTTGGCGATCGGCAACAAGCCGGGCCGTTTTCTCTCGAATGTCCTGAAGCATGCTGCCCAAGAGGGCTTGGTCCGAAGGCTGATTCGTTTCCACAGTCTCAAATTTAAGGCTTGAAGGACGGGCCTTCATGGTCCTGGGGTAATTTGCGAACATGCAACAGGGTATGACCGCGAAATGGGGACGATGGAAAGGGGCTGTGTGCGGATTTTTCTTGGTCCTTCTTTGCCCGCAAAATCCCAAAGCGCAAGACACGTTGCACTCGCCATTGGCACTCCCTCTGCAGTTCAGTGGGAACTTTGGTGAGATTCGCACCGGCCATTTTCACACCGGGCTCGACATCCGCACTGAGGGGAGAGAAGGCGTCCCGGTGTTGGCTGCTCAGGATGGACAAATCGGCAGAATCAAAGTGTCTGACCGAGGTTACGGACGGGCGCTTTATCTGAACGGAGGAGGGTTGACCACAGTGTATGCTCACCTGTCTTCGTTCCACCCCGACATCGAAGCTTGGCTGCAAGAAGCCCAGTATGAAAAGGAGTCATGGTTGTTTGACGGTCCGCCCGATCAAGTCTTCCGCTTCGCCATGGGCGACACCATCGGATGGAGTGGGAATTCGGGGAGAAGCTTTGGCCCGCATTTGCATTTTGAAGTTCGCGACCAGAGGAACCAATGGCCCATCAACCCGTTGCATTGGGTGATGAAGGGCCAAGGCGTGACCCAAGACGATGTCCCTCCTGAGTTTCGCGGCGTTTGGGTGATGCCCCTCGAAGGTTCTGAGGTTGAGGGGGAAGCCAAGCGGTTTCGCTGGAGCCCTGCTTACGGGGAAAGTGCCAAGGTCGCAGGGCCTTTTCGGCTGGGCATAGAGGCTTTCGACAGAATGGACGGAGAACCGTTTTCTCATGGCCCATATGGAATGGATGTGTGGCTCGATGGAGAGATGGTGCACAGCCACCGCATGGACACGCTCGATTTTTCGACCAACGGGGACGTGGTTGCCCACGTGGATTTGGCGGCATGGCAAGACAGGAGGTCTCGCGTTCACCGCCTGCATCGTCTTCCTGGTAACCGCTTGGACATTTATGCCCAAGTCAACAGCATGTCGCCATTTGAGGTGGCCCCAGGAGACACCTCCATCTTGGACGTGGTCGTGTTGGACATGGCGGGAAACCAAACCCAAGTCAAGATGGCCTTGCTGGGGGACAGTTTGCCAAAGTCAGGCGAAGCGCTGCGCCCAGTGGCCCTCGACCGCAACCGCCGACATCGCGTGACAGGCGGGCGGGCAGCTGTTGAATTGCCGCCTGGGTCCCTTTACGCGGATGCTGTGGTCACGGTTCTGGACGACAGCACAGGCCGTTTCGCGGTGGAATGTGAAGCCAGGGTGACCCGGTCTGATTACACGTTGTCGGTTCCTGTGCCGGCTGATTTTGTGGGTTCAGGCGACGCGTTGGTGCTGTGCGCGTTGGATGAGAAAGATGAAGTGGACGGGACTTGGGTGTCCGATGAAAGTGGGGGCTACATGTCGACCAAGCTGGACCGTTTCGGGATTTTTGAAGTGCGGTCTGATACCCTGCCCCCCGTCATTGGGCGGCCTCAGGCGGCCTCGGGCAAATTGAGCATGACCGTATCCGACGATCTATCGGGGTTGAAGCGCTGGGAGGGGCGTTGCGGAGATCAATGGATGCGCCTGGCCTTCGAAAAAGGGGTGTTGTGGCATCCCCTCGAAGATGGAGTCCTCGAGGCTGGCCAAGAAGTCAAAGTTTGGGCAGTCGATGCGTCTGGGAACTTGGGACATCGGACCTTCACCTGGCCGGTCCAGTAACGGGTCTCATTGGCCCCAGAATCAGGTCAGCTGGGGCATCGGGCATGCGACTTGGTGGCGTTATCGCTTGCCAGTGATGTCGGCATAATCCAAAAAGTAGATGGCTTTGATGGAAAAGCTGTTGCGGTGAGGTACACGCAAAACGTCCTCAAGGTTGTCGGCGTATGTGTTGGGCAACATGTCGCCTTGGCTTTCGAGCAGGTTTTTCCAAACCACAGAGACCTCGCTTCCCGGAGCGAAAATCCAGCGGAACACACAGTCAATGGACCAAGCGTTGTAGCTGATGTCATACGGGGATTCTCCTTCGTCGGAGAGGGTGATGTCATTTGTGGGATTCAATAGGCCCGAGTCGTCCAGGAAGTAAAAGCTTCCATTCTCCACGCGGCTCCAATAGTGGCGGAGTCGGAAGGTGACCCCCTTGCGGTTGTCGATTACATAGGAGGCGTTCAGCACATGGGTGCGCGAGTAATTGTTGCGCTTGGCCCAAACACTTTGGGTCTCCGAGAGGGGAGTGCCGTCGGGGAGTTCATCGATCAGTCCCGACCAGCCCCTCTCGTTGAATTTGTCTTGGTGGCTGTAGACATGGCTGACCCGGAAGTGGTCATTGGGCCGCCAAATGGGCTCGATTCTGAAATTCCGTTCTTTCCAGTCGGGATAGAGCTGACCGCCGGCGTTCCAAGTGCCGATGTCGAGGGCCAATTCCCGGCGGTAGTCCGTGCTCATGAAGGCGTCCCATGACCACCATTTGGGCACCTGCCAAAAACGGCCCTCCAAGCGGGGGGCGAAATAGTCGCGACCGTCGTAAGGCATGGTGGAGGCACCGAGCTTGATGAAGTCAAAACTCGCCAAGAAGAGCCGCCATTCAAGGTCATAGGTTTGGCTCACAAAGGACCTTGGCGTGTGCAACATCTCACGTTCCACCTGCAGTTCCCACGACATGCGGTTGAAGCCAATTCCAAGCGCCTTAAAGGGGGCCTGAATGCGGTATTCCATATTGGCGTAGTCCACAGCGGCGTTGGGAGCCGAGAGGAATCCAATGGCATTGGGGTCGTATTCTGGAGTCTCGGTGTAGTGACCTGCCGTCCACTGAAAGCGTCCTTTGATCCGACTGACTTCCAGCGCCCAAGTGTGTCCCTCTCCCTCACCATTGCTCAGGTCAGAGCGGCGGTTGACCGCCCCTTTTCCATACAACGACCACCGCTGCAAAGAATCGCGCACCTCAAAGGCGGCGCTGCCCACCCAGTCATCGCGGCGGTCTCCCTCCCTCAAGACCTGTCCACTTTGAACACAGACAAAGCCATTGTTGGGCAGGTTTTGGTCGACAACGGCTACAGAAAAATCAGTGAGAGAACCATTGCCATCCTGAGAAACCGCATTGAGCAAGCCCAAGCCCGTTCCCGCAGATGTGCGTCCGGACACTTTGGACGCATTCAAAAGCTGCTCTCCATCGCCAACCCTGCGGCTGTAAAAGGTGCCCGTCTTGTTGAACAGCTCTGTGCCTTCAGTAAAGAATTGCCGGTTTTCGTTGAACCGCACCTCATAGGGTGACAGGTTCAGGACCAGGTTGTCGGCCACCACTTGGCCAAAGTCGGGCACCAAGGTCATGTCCAAGGTGAAGGCATCTCCCATGCCCACTTTGAGGTCGAGCCCTCCATTTAAGGCCACATCTGTTTGGCCTCCTTCGACATTCACGTAGGAACTCGCATAAGGGTACAAGCTGAATCTTGGAGGGGGCGCAATCCCTTGGATGCCATTGAGCAGTCCGCCTTGGTTCATCAAACCCTCCTGGTTCGGGTCCATGGCGCGCCAAACGTAATCTGACCGGTAGCGGCGGATATAGCGGTAGAAGTTCATTCCCCAGTTCTGCTCGGAATCACCGGCATCATTGAACCTAAAAACGGACCAAGGCAGAGCCAATTCTGCCACCCAGCCACGGTCATCAATTCTACATTCCGCAGTCCACACCGCATTCCAACTCCCATCTGAGCCGTCATTGGACAGCAGCTCATCGGACTGCACCCCGTCAGGGGTCACCGAGAAACGCACACCATTGACTCCGTCATCAAAGCAGTTGAACCAAATGCCAAAGACATCGGTGTTGCCGCCGCCATCGCGCTGAATCAGCTGGTGAAGAATGCTGTCAGGAGCCGTATCCCACATGCGCGCTCCGATGTAAAGGGCACGGTCATCATAGGCAAAGCGAACCTCTGTTTGCTGCTTGGGGATCGAAAAGGGATTCGGCTTGAATTCTCTGAGTTCGGTCTCAGGTGCGATGTTGGTCCAAGCTGGGTCATCCAATCGGCCGTCCACCTCAATGGCCCCGTCTGAGACGCGAACGGCTCGGGCCTTGGGTTTTCGGGGAAGGTCATCGGGCCATGTTTGCGCCCATCCTAGACCTTGTGTCAGACAGAGGGCAAAAGTGAGCGCAACGCGCCACCATTGTCTTGGTGAAATCCCGGGGTTCATGCGGCGGCAAAATTACAAGCCAGAATGGGACCAAACCGAATCAACGGTATACGCCCTGCCGATCAAGGGCACGGCGGTAGCGCCGGGCATTTCGCTCATGCTCTCTGTTGGTCTTGGCAAAAGCATGATATCCACTGAAATCTTCCCTCGCACACATAAAAATGAAGTCGTGCTTTTTCGCATTCAGCACCGCATCGAGGTAAGCTGGTTCCGGGTAATTGATGGGGCCGGGGGGCAGGCCGGAATTCTTGTAGGTATTATACGGACTGTCAATCTCACGGTGGACATTCAATACCCTGCGGATGGAGGGGTCAGCCAAGGCATAGAGAAGGGTTGGGTCGGCTTGGAGCCGCATTCCCTTTCGAATTCGATTCACGTAGAGACCAGCCACGGTGGGGGCTTCGTCCATTTTGCTGGTTTCGGCTTTGACGATGGAAGCCAGAATCCCCACTTCGGTGGGGGTGAGGTTCAATTTCTTGGCCTTGTTGCGGCGCTCCTCCGTCCACCATCGCTCCCATTCGTTGACCATGCGCGCAACAAAGTCTGTCGCGTCTAGGTCATACCAAACTTGATAGGTATTGGGAATGAACCGGGTGCGGAGAGATTCGGTGTTGACGCCGTGGCGAGCCGCCAACAAGGGGTCACTCAATGCCGACATCAGGTCTGTGCTGTCCAATGCCATTTGAGGGGCCACAACCCCGGCCAGGTTCTCGGGACGGCGAACGCTCATAAATCGAACCATAGCGGCTTCTCGTGAACCTGAACGCAGAAGGCGAGCCAAGGTTCGGTTGTCGAGCTGATCGGGAATGAGGTATCGGCCTTGGCGCAAACTGCCTTCCCTCATCCAGCCGCGCCAGCTCAAATAGCGCAACAGGGATTCGGGGTTTTGGAGACGCCCTTGCTCAACCAGTTGTCGAACAACCTCCTCGGCCGGGACATTGGTGTCCACCACAAATCGGCCATCGACAGCGAGGGAGTTGGGTCGCAAAGCGGTATTCCAAATGTGGAAGGAAGAGCCGACACCCAGCAGCAACACCAAAAAGAGAGACCAGCGAAGGAGTTTAAGGTTCATGCTTCGGTGGCATTGAGTAGCTTCTGAAACAACACCACGTCACTCCAGCCTTCAGGGGAACGGGTCCAATCGCGGTACCGGCCAACAGGGTCGAATCCCCGCGATTCAAACAAGTGGAGGCTCTTGTCATGGTGGGCGTGGACTTCGGCGTGGACGCTGCGAAGCATCAAGGCCTGTTCTGCGTGTCTCAAGCCAATGTTCAAAGCGCGTTGCGCGGTGCCGTGTCCTCGGCTGTCTGGAGCCACGAGTATTCCGATGCCCGCCCTCTGGTCTTTGGCCGAAAAGGAGTAGAGGTCGACAGCCCCAATGGCATGGCCATTTTCTTCAATGACCCACCTCAGTTGGCCACTGGTGTAAATGTCTTGATGCCCCATACAGTGGGCCTCCATGGCGGCGCGAGAGAAGGGGGCAACCGTCCCGGTCACCATCCAATGCCCGGGTTCGTTTTCCCAAGACATGACAGCGTCGATGTCCGAGGGTTCCAGTGTGCGAAGGCGTGTGACCCCGTCTTGAAGCAAATCCGATGGAAGAGACATGAATGGTCGAAAATACTTGGACAAACCGGGATTCCGATGCTCGAACCTTCGAGGGGTGCGCTTAATTTTGAGACATGTTGAAATCAGGAGCGCGAAAGTGGCCTTTGTTGATTGTGGTGTGCTTGTTGTTTGGAGGCGGATGCACCATCAACCGGAACATCATGTTCAAGACGCCATCCGATTATGCATTTGACCCCTTCAACCCCATTGCCGATGTCAACTACCGGATTGCCTCCAATGACTTGATCAGTTTTCAGCTGTATTCCAACAAAGGAGAGCGGCTTTTGGCAATGACTGCAGGAACCAACGCTGTATCACCCGGCGGGGGGAATGGAACGGTGAACAACGCACAAATGCTGAACCAGCAGAATCGCTTTGTTTACGAAGTCAGGCCCAATGGGGCGGTGGAGCTTCCCGAATTGGGCGAGGTGGTCCTCGCAGGTTTGAACATCGATGAGGCTGAGCAAAAACTCGAGGAGGCTTACTCCGAGAATTACAACGACCCCTTGGCCTTCATTGAAGTGACCAACCAACGGGTCTTGGTCTTTCCCGGAGAGGCAGGAGTGGCGTCGGTGGTGACGCTGGTGAACCCCAACACGAGTTTGCTGGAGGTATTGGCCCTGAGCGGAGGAATTCGAGCGAGAGGAGATGCGCGCAACATCAAGCTCATTCGCCGAGGCGCCGAGCGCCAAACCATCCATCAGTTTGACCTGTCCACCATTGAGGGCTTGCAGTACGCCAACGCCACGGTTCAGGCCGGAGACATTGTCTACGTTGAGCCCCTTCCACAACTGGCCAATGAGGTGTTGTCGGATTTGACCCCCGTGTTGAGCTTGATCACCACCATCAGCAGCTTTATCGCTCTCTTGAGCATTGTGTCCGGCAATTGACCATGGACCATCCGCTAGAAATTCAAACCGGTCCGATCAACGGTCCAATGATGATTCGCCCTCGCCAATTTGGCGATGACCGTGGCGTTTTTTCTGAAACTTGGCGCCATCAACATTTCGAGGCCGCTCTTGGTCAGCAGGTGCAATTTGTCCAGGACAATGAGTCTATTTCTGGCAAAGGGGTATTGCGTGGTCTGCATTTTCAGGTTCCGAATCGGGCTCAAGGAAAATTGGTGCGCGTGGTGCGCGGCGCGGCGCTGGACGTTGCGGTGGATTTGCGCAAAACCAGCCCCACGTATGGCCAGCATCAAACGGCCATGTTGACCGGAGAAAACCGCTGGCAATTTTGGGTACCTCCTGGCTTTGCTCACGGTTTTGCGACCTTGGAGGAAGACACCGTTTTTTGTTACAAATGCACAGAGGTATACAGTCCTGAGCACGAGCAGTCGTTGCGGTGGAACGATCCCACCTTGAACATCCAGTGGGGGCTGGAACAGCCATTGTTGTCTGCAAAAGACGAATTGGCTCCCTTGTTTTCTGACTTTGATTCTCCGTTCGAATGAAACCAGAGGTGAAGGGCAGATCTGCTTTGAAATGGGCTGGCGCCGTGGCCTTAGCCATGGTCATTATGGCGTGGGCCTCGGGTGCGTCCAACGCCCCATCCAATGAACGGCAACCATCCGTTCAAGACAGCATCCCTCAGCAGGTGAGTCCGCCACGCATCGCTTCTGAATGCAGTTTCGCTGGCGTTGACCTTCCTTTGGACAGGGTCGGCGTGAGGGAAAGGATGGAGAAGGAGTTGCTCATTGGCACATTTCGCCACAGCAGCAGCTTGCTCACCTTGAAACGGTCCGGACGCTGGTTTCCATTGATCGAGCCCATCCTGGTGGATTCTGGGATTCCATTGGATTTCAAATACTTGTCTGTCATTGAGTCTGGATTGGCCAATGCTGTGTCACCATCGGATGCCCGAGGGTTTTGGCAATTCATGAAGCCTGCAGCTCAGGAGTTTGGTCTTCGGGTGGACAAGGATGTCGATGAGCGGTACCACGTCGAAAAGGCCACCCGGGCTGCTTGTGCCTACCTCAACGCGGCCCACCGCAAATACGGCGATTGGATATTGGCAGCGGCGAGCTACAACATGGGCATGTCGGGTCTTTCGAGGCGACTGAGCCAGCAGAAAGGGAAGGCCTATTGGGATTTGATGCTCAACGACGAAACGGCCCGCTATGTATACCGGTTGTATGCCACGAAGCAAGTCATGGAGGACCCAGAGTCCCATGGTTTTAGGTTGATGGCCGATGATTGGTATGCGCCCATCGCTAGCAGGGACACCATTCTGTTGGACAGCGTGGATGACTTGGCTGCATTCGCTGTGTCTGCTGGGGTGAGTTACAATGCCCTCAAGACCTTGAATCCATGGCTGAGGACGGGCAGGTTGCCCATAGAGTCAGATCAGTATTACGTGGTCCGACTGCCTGTTCGGTGAACTTGAAACGCCACTTGGCGAACGTGTTTGACTGGATGACCGTCGAGCTGAAAGTGGGACGTCATGGCCCGTCCCGTGGGGCTTGTTAGGGCCTCTTCAACCGACTTTAGTTGGCCCAAAGGCACGCCCAAAAGCAAAGCCTGTTCCATAATGTCTGCGGCTGATTTTTTCGCAAATGCAGGCTCCAATGCGGCAAATAAAGCCACCCGATTCTTCACGCGCTGCGGGTTGGAGGCAAACTGCGGATCCTGATGGACGCCGGTCAATTCGAGCAGCTGGCACAGGCGAGCAAACTGGGCGTCATTGCCCACCGCTGTGACCAACGTCTCTCCACATCCGCACGCAAAGGCCTCGCCGTAAGGAGCGATTTGAGGGTGGAGTGGTCCAAGGGGAGCCGGGGATTGACCAGCGACAAGGTGCTCTGTGGCGCGATTGGCCAAGGCACTGAACCCAGAAGCGTCCAGCCAGGCTTCTGCGTAAGCGCCCAGACCGTCCTTTTCACGTTGATACAAAGCGAGCAGAACAGCAGACCTCATTTGGTGGGCAGCGAGCACGTCCATCAAGGCCACCGGCATGCGGAATGGAGCGGATTCTGCTGTGCCATTCATGGCGAGGAATCCAGTTTCGGCTTGAACCACAATGTCATAACCGCCGCGGTTGACGTCATCCATGAAGCCCTTGAGGTGGATGTGAATGAGCCGCGGATGTTGCTTGGCCAATTTATCGGGATCCAACCTCAATCTCCCCAATGATGAGGTCTTGAAATTTTGAAGAAGAATGTCGGTGTTCTCCAATTCGCTTTGGAGCCATTGCTGCCCCTCTGGCAGGGTCAAGTCTTGTCGAATGACCCGCTTTGGGCCATTGGCCGCAGCGTAATAGGCACTCGGGCCATTTTGGTCTTCTCCTTGCGAACGCCAAGCGCGCGTTACGTCTCCATTGGAGGGATGCTCCACCTTGATGACTTCTGCACCGAGTTCGGCAAGGAAGGTGCCCACGAGCGGGCCGGCCAGAACGGAGGCCAGTTCCAAGACTTTGATTCCGCGCAAAGGCTGATCGTTCTCGAGAGAGGGGAGAGACAAATCAGGGGCCATGCGCGAAAGTTAGGCATCTGCCAGCGCAGCTTTGTAGGTGTCGATGGCCCTTTGGCGGGCCATTTTGTGCTCTACAATGGGCTCTGGATAGGCATCGGTGCCCCATTCGGGCACCCACTTTCGGACGTAGGCCCCAGTGGGGTCAAATTTTTTGAGTTGACTTTCTGGATTGAAGACCCGGAAATAGGGAGCCGCATCGCAGCCACTGCCCGATGCCCATTGCCATCCCCCAACGTTGGAGGCCAATTCAAAATCAAGCAGCTTTTCGGCGAAATAGCGTTCGCCCAGTCTCCAGTCCAAAAGCAGATGCTTGCAAAAGAAACTGGCCACCACCATCCGGACCCGGTTGTGCATGAACCCCGTCTCATTCAATTCTCTCATTCCTGCATCCACCATGGGGTAGCCAGTTCGGCCTTCACACCAAGCCTGAAAGTGGGCATCATCGTGGCGCCAGGGTATTCGGTCATATTTGGCCCGGAAGGCATCGGATGCGCTGTGGGGGAAATGGTGGATGATGGCTTGGTAAAACTCACGCCAAATCAACTCGGTGAGCCATTTGTCGCTGTGTTTAATGCCCACTCGGGTGAGCTCGCGAACAGAGAGGGTCCCAAACCTCAAATGAAGGCTCATTCTGGCCGTGCCCACCAGGCTGGGGATGTCCCGTCGTTCCGCGTAGTTGGCCAGAGTGGAGGGGTCTGGCGTTCGGTTTTCGAAGGCGGCCCAACCCTCGGGTGAAGCAGATTCTTCATCGAATCCCATGGCGGAGAGGGCGGGAAAATCAGAAAAGGAACCGTCCAGAGGTACCATTCCGCCTTGGAGTTGCACGCTGGCCTCTTTCAAAGGACTGGCCTCGAAAGCATCGAAGGTCTTGTGCCACTTTTTGCTGTAAGGTGTGAAAACGGTGTAAGGCGTCCCATCGTCCTTCAAGACTGCATCAGGGGGGCACACGACATGGTCGTCGTAGGCATGAAATTCTATTTGGTTCTCCCCGCACCATTGGGCCACCTCAGCATCCCTTTTCACAGGGCCGGGCGCGTAATCTTTGTTGGTGTAGATGGCGGTGACTTTCCATCCTGAGTCTGCGCATTGATTCACGGTTTGCTGGAGGGTGTCCAAGGCCAAACCATGCTTGGCGATCAATTGTCCCTGGGCGTCGCGGTATTGGTCGCGGATGACTTTCAATTCGGAGTGAATGAATCCAACCCGGTGATCGCGCGGGGGCAGATGGTCCAAAATGTTGCGGTCAAAGCAAAAGAAGCCCGCCACTGGCAAGCCTGAATTCAAGGCTGCAGATAAACCGATGTTGTCGTGGACACGGAGGTCGCGGCGGTGCCAGAAAAGCGCAATGGGTTTCATGGGATATGCAAACTGGGAATGAGGGGAAATGAGACGGCCTGGGTCAAGCCCAGGCCGTCAGCAAATCAAACGTGATCATTAACACCTTAACTGATCATGAGCCCCTCGTTCGGGGACATCATAACAACATCAACAAGCCCTATGGGTTCACTCGAATTTGAGGTTTTTTGGTATCAAGATGATAATGAGCGTCTTGAGCCCTCAATTTCCAGGTTTCAGTGAAGCAGGTCTTTCAACGCTTCCTCGAATTCGGGGTGCTGAAATTCAAAGCCTTCGTCAGTCAAACGTTGAGGGGTGATCCGATGAGAAGCCAACAGGGCACTGGCCGCACGGCCAAACACCAAGCGCAAGGCCCATCGGGGGACTTTGGGCATGAAATGAGGTCGCCCCAGGGCTTTGGCCAAGCCCTCACTGAATTGTTGCTGCTTTAGGGGATGCGGCCCAACAGCGTTGTAGGCCCCGCTCCAATGTCTTTGCGCCATGGCCTGAACCAACATCTGGGTGAGGTCGTCGATGTGAACCCAGCTTTGCCACTGTTGCCCAGGTGCCAAAGGTGACCCAAGTCCCAGCCGATATAAGGGCAGAAGCCTGTTCAAGACGCCCCCTTTTGGTGTCAAAACCAATCCGATGCGAAGCGCCACGTGGCCACCGCCCAAATCGCCCAAGGTGCGGATGGCCAATTCCCAGTCGCGCACAACGTATTCAATGAATCCTTCACCAAAAGAGGCAGATTCAGACTGCACTTGATTGCTGGAACGGTAACCTCCAATGGCGCTGGCGGAAATGATTCTCGGCGCCAGGTCCAGAGATACACAGGCTTCGGTGATGAGGTTCAAGCCATCGATTCGGCTCGATCGAATGCTGGCTTTCACGGACGGGGTCCAACGTTGCGCCACCGTTTCCCCCGCCAAATGGACCACACATTCCACGTTGTGCAAGGCTTCGGTGTCAAGAAATCCATCAGTGGGTGACCACCGAAAGGCTTGAATTTTGGTGCCTTCCAGGGTGAGGGCGCCTTGAGCAGACCTCGACAACAAACGGAGCTCTACCTCGGGGTCCATTTGGGCGATTCGTTGAACCAATGCCCGGCCAACCAATCCTGTCGCTCCTGTAATGAGCACCACTTTGGGCAAGCGAAATGGGGTCGTATTGGACTCGTGCATCCACAAGACAACCGCTTGGGGGCACTGTGGGTTCAATCAAGGTCACAGATTTACGCCGCTAAATATTCGATGAAACACATAAAATAGACGACGAATTTGTATCTTGTAGGAACATTGATTGGTCTTGCGGTTCGCACTGTCTCCCTTCTTGCTCTTGGTTTGGCTCTGGATGCCTGGTCTTTTTGGACTGGAGATTCAAGGACAGGGGAAGTGCATCAATGGATGGGTTGAAGACACCTGGCCGTGTGAGAAGGTGGAGCTGATTGCCCACATCCCCAATGAAGACACAGGGGGAGCAAACGCCAATGACATTTGGGGGTGGACCGATCCAATGGACGGTCGGGAATACGTTTTGCTCGGCAAACGCGATGGCACTTGGGTGATCGAGGTGACGAACCCGTCCCAAGCCAGAATTGTAGGAGAGTTGCCTTCCACGGGGTTGGCCAACAGTTTGTGGCGCGACATCAAGGTGGTGGGCCACCACATGGTCGTGGTGAGTGAGGCGGTCGATTCGCGATTGCAAGTGTTTGATTTAACCAGGCTTCGTGATTACACCACCATTGCTCCGCCGGTGACCTTTTCCACGGACACCCTGTTGACGGGATTTGGTAAGGCACACAACTTGGCGATTCATGAAGAGGATTCGCTGGTCTTTGTGTGCGGCCCCAATGCCGTTGAAGGCTTGCTTGTGTATGATTTTTCAGCCCCAGATGATCCGATTTTGGTGGGGAGTTGGAGCGAGGCTTATGTGCACGATGCTCAAGTGGTCACCTACAGCGGTCCCGATGTGGATCACCAAGGAAAAAGGATCGCCTTGGCATGTTCGGCGGGTTCCTTCCGCATTTTGGATGTGACTGATCCGTCGGACATCACCGAGATTTCATCCGGTGGCCACCAACCGTATGGATACATCCATCAGGGTTGGCTTACGCCAGACCAGTCTCATTTTTTGCTGGGCGATGAGTCCGATGAAAGCACCATGTTGGTCCCCGGAACGCACACCTACGTTTTTGATGTTCAAGATTTGGATGCGCCTGTCTTGCTGTCCGCTGAGGACTTGGGGACCGAAGGGACAGACCACAACCTCTACACGAGGGGTCATTTTGTTTCAGAAAGCAATTACCGGGATGGGTGGAGACTTTTTGCTTTTGATTCAGAGGCAGAACAGACGTTGCAGCCCAAGGCGTTCTTTGATTCTCAACCCGATATGGATGGGCCAGGTTTTGAGGGCAGCTGGAGCAATTACCCCTACTTCGACTCAGGAACCATTGCCGTCTCCGATCAATCCGAAGGGTTGTTTTTGATTCGAACCAGTTTCATGCGGATTTGGCCAGAATTTCCGGCGGTTTGTCCAGAGGATACGCTTCACCTCATGGTCACATTGGATGAGTGTGTGGAGGGTCCCGTGGTCCTTCAATTGCCCGAAGGGGTGTCTTATGTGTCCACAGACACGTTGCCGGGTCCCGGCGTTTGGTCTGTTGACCTGGCCGGGTATGACTGGTCTGGTATGTCGGGGCTCACACTCAAAGCAGAAGGCGCAAGTGTGGTGCATGCAGGACAAATTTTTGTCAACGTAACGGCAAATGCAATGCATTATCCCGACGCGGATGGCGATGGGTACGGCGTTTTTGAAGGTGCGGTTTCTGGCTGCAATTTCAGCCCAGGGTTTGCCCACATTGGAGGAGACTGCAACGATGCAGACCCCAACATTCACCCAGGCTTGTTTGATCCGTGCGATGGAACAGACAACGATTGTGACCAGGCCATTGATGAAGATGGAGAGTCGCTTCCGTTTTTCTTGGACATCGATGGGGACGGGGTTCCGGGGCCGGACGTGTTCGAGTCATGCACACCTCCGTCAGGTGCCTTTTTCAATCCTGGATATGATTGCAACGACTTGGACGCCACGGTTTATCCTGGAGCAGCTCCGACCTTGGCCGGGTTGGACAACGATTGCAACGGATACATCTTGGGTCTGGAGCAACTAGACGGGGGGTGTCCTGGAGATCTGAATGGAGATGAAGTCGTGACCATTCAAGACTTGCTGGAATTCCTCAATCTCTTCGGGGACATTGGTTTTTACGAGGCCGACTTGAATTTTGACCAGCATGTGGGTGCCGCTGACCTGTTGATCATTCTGAGTCTGCTCGGAAACAGTTGCTGAGATTCAAGAATCGCGCTCGGACTGCTGCCTTCGGTTCAACTCGGCGTACAATCCTTTGGCTTGGACCAAGTCTTGGTGTTGTCCGCGCTCCACCACCTTTCCGCCATCGATGACCAAAATGAGGTCAGCACTCTTCACAGTTGAAACCCGGTGCGACACCAAAATGGAGGTCTTGTCCTTCATGATGCGCTTCAGGTTGCCCAAAATATTGGCCTCGGTTTCCGAATCCACAGCAGAGAGGCAATCGTCAAAAATCAAGATGCGGGGCTTTCTCAGGATGGCCCGAGCAATGGAGATGCGTTGCTTTTGTCCCCCGCTGAGGTTCACGCCGCGTTCTCCCAGAAGGGTGTCATATCCGTCCGGGAAATCCACAATGTTGTGATGGACATCGGCGTCTTTCGCAGCTTGAATCACTTCTGCTTCCTCGGTGCCGTCGGTGCCAAATGCGATGTTGGCGCGAATGCTGTCTGAAAACAAAAAGACATCCTGTGGCACATAGCCAATGGCGGAGCGCACATCGCCAAGTTTCAAGTCGCTCAGTGGGATGCCATCCAATTTCACAGCGCCATCTGTGGGGTCGTACAAGCGCGCGACCATCTGCGCCAAGGTGCTCTTTCCGCTCCCCGTGCGGCCAATGACGGCCAGGGTTTGACCGGGTTCTAGAGCAAAGTCCACGTTTTTCAGGGCCTGTATTCCCGAGTCGGGGTAGGTGAGGCTCACGTTGCTGAATTCAATCCGTCCTTGGATGTCGGGCACATGCTGTGGACCGTCGGCGATGTCCGGCGTGACTTCCAAAAACGCATTGATTCTCGCTTGACTCGCCGAGGCTTTTTGGACCAATGAAGTGACCCAGCCCACAGAGGCAAAAGGCCACGTGAGCAAGTTGACATAAAACACGAATTGGAAAATGTGGCCCAATTCCAAGTGGCCAGACAAGACCCGCAATCCCCCCACATAAATGGTGAGGATGGTGCTCAAACCCACCAGCATCACAATGATGGGCATGAACAAGGCGTCCACCTTGACCAGGTCCAAAGTGCGGGTTTTGTAGAGGTCTGCTTCGGAGGTGAAGCGGGCCTCAGCGCGGGCTTCTCTGCGGTGGGCGACCAGCACGCGTATGCCGGAAAAAGCCTGCTGAACCATGGAGCTCAAGAGACTCTGCTGCCTTTGTACGGCGTCGCTTTTTCGGTGAATTCGTGCACTGACTTGGTACACCCCCAGGCTCATGAAGGGCAGCGGCGCCAAGGACCAAAGGGTCAAGACGGGATCGATTCTGAGCATCACACCCACGGTGAGGAACATCATGGTGACCAAGGTCAATCCATACATGACGGCGGGGCCCAAATACATGCGCACCTTGGAGACGTCTTCCGAAATGCGGTTCATCAAGTCACCCGTGGCATTTTGCTTGTAAAACGAAAGCGGGAGCTTCTGGTACTGATCGTAAATGCTGGCTTTGAGATCGTATTCGATGAACCGACTCATCACAATGATGGTCTGCCGGGTCATGAAAGAAAAGACCCCTTTCAGCAAGTAAGCCAACATGTAAACCAAGGCCTGAAGTCCTGCAATGGCAGACACAGCTGCAATGACTTCCCCCTTGGTGCTGATTTGTCCAAAGGCATCCAGCCCCCAGCCTAACCCATCGGCCAGAACGGCCAAAGTTGGCGGGAGAGAGATCGATGTTCCGTCAAAAACAGAGCTGGGCTCGGCCCCCTCGGACAGGGGCTTCAAGAAGCGGGTATAGGCATCTTGAAGGGCGTTGATGCCCTCTCCAATGACCACGGGGGCAAAGACCGAAAAGGCATTCGTCAGGAAGACGAAAATGAATCCCAAGGCCAGCCTGCCGCGGTACTTCCAGAAGAATGGATTCAATGCCGCAAGCGCGCCCATGGAAGCGAAGTTAAAACTTGAAGTTCCAGGTCACCGATGGCAGGATGGGAAATAAACTCACTTGGTATGCTTGGATGTCCAAGGTGCCTTCGGAGATCTCGCCATCGTTGCCGAAATAGATGAAGTAGGGATTCTGGCGGTTGTATAAGTTGTACACCGAGAAGACCCATTGGCCATGCCTCACTTTTCCGCCTTTGGGTCGGGGGGTGTGGGTGGCACCGAAGTCAGCCCTGTGATAGGCGGGCATTCTGAAGCCATTTCTTGGCCCATACACGTCGAGCAGGGTGCCGTCAAGGAAGTAACGTTGGGCGGGGACCGTGATGGCGTTTCCTGTTCCGTAGATGAAGGTTCCCCCCAATTTCCAGCGGTCGTCCAATGTCCACTCCAAAATCAAGCTCATGTCGTGTCTGCGGTCATAACGGGCTGGGAATGGCAAACCGTTGTTGAGGTCGTCAAAATTCCGGTCGGTTTTGCTCCATGTGTAGCCCAGCCAGCCTGTCCAGTCTCCGCGTCGGCGTTTCAAAAAGAACTCCGCGCCATAGCTGGTGCCATCTCCGAAGACCAAGTTGTTGTCGACGTTGTTGCGGACGTTGTCTTCTGGGCTGCTTCCTTCTCGATAGGCCACCAAGTTGGTGAGCCATTTGTGGTACACCTCAAAGGAGAATTCGATGTTCCGGTCCGCGCCAAAGTCTCGGAAATAGCCAGCAGAGACCTGCGTGCCTTCTTGGGGGTCGACCCGGTCCGAACTGGGGAGCCAAATGTCACCGGGCAGCGACGTGGGTGAAAGAGAGGCCAAGTGGATGTACTGAAGATTCCGGCCAACACCGGCCTTGATGGAACTCCTGGGCCCGGTTTTCAGTCTCATGGAGAGCCGAGGCTCTAACCCGCCGTGTTGGGAAACAATGTCGCCCGATTGGTAAACGATCTCTTCGGGGTCGGTGGTGGCAGCCAAGGGGTCTGCATCCGCCGGGGGGATGTATCGGGTAAAGGGGCCCGTTTGAATAAAAGCGCTGTATCGCAGGCCGGCGTTGATTCTGAAGGCTTCGGAGATGTCGAATTCATCTTCTACGTAAACACCGAGTTCGTGGCTTCGGTTGCGAACAGCATCGCCCAAATCAAAGTCCACACCATTGGAGCTGGCGTAAAATTCGGTAGGGAGAAAGGTGTGAAAGGTGTACTCCAATCCTGCGCGCACCGTGTGCCGAACATTGGGGTAAAGGGTCAACCGGGACTTCAGGCCACGGTCATCAATTCCGCTGCGGAAACCAAAGATGAAACTGTCTTGCTGCGCTTCAAATGCAAACTCGTAATCGCTGTAGGTGGCGGTGGTGGTTAGGAATGCTTTGTCGTTGATCACGTGGTTCCAGCGACCGGTGACCGTGGCGTTTCCCCAAGGAATTCGGCTTCCAAAATCTGCCGCGTTGGACCTGAAGTTGAACACATCTCGACCGAAGTAGCCGCTGAGGTAGAATTGGTTCTTCCTTGAGGCCCTCCAGTTGACTTTTGCATTTAAGTCGTAGAAGTAATAGCCCGATCCTGCGAATGCACTTTCGGGGTTGACAAAAGGCTTGGCCAAAACATCGATGTAGGTTCGGCGACCACTGATGATGAAGCTCGCTGTGTCTTCCACAATGGGCGCCTCAACGGTGAGCCTTGAACTGATCAGCCCCAGGCCTCCACTGACCACTGTTTTTCGGGCATTCCCTTCTTTCAAACCAATGTCGAGAACGGAAGACACCCGACCGCCGAACCGAGCGGGCATGGTTCCCTTCGTGACGTCGATGTCTTTTACTGCGTCGGGATTAAAAACGCTGAAGAACCCAAACAAATGGGAGGCGTTGTACACCACGGCATCGTCCACCAATACCAGGTTTTGATCGGGGCCTCCTCCCCGAACATAAAAGCCGCTGTTGCCTTCGCCAGCGCTTTGTATGCCCGGCAGAAATTGAATCACCTTGAGCACGTCGACTTCACCGAGCAAAGCAGGCAAGGATTTGATGGTCTCCACCCCAATGGTGACTTTGCCCAAATCGGTACTCTCCGTATTGGCGGACTTGTCGGCTTCGACTTCGGCAGCCGCCACAGCGATCACATTGGTCTTGAGCTCGAAATCCAAGGCTTGGTCCGAGGACAATGACACCTGTTGCGTTTCGGTCTGGTAACCGATGAAGGAACAGTTCAAGCGGTGCTCTCCTTCGGGCAATGACAGGCTGTAAAACCCGTAAGTGTTGCTGGCCGTGCCCATGGTGGCCCCGTCAACAATCACAGTTGCCCCCAAAATGTACTCGCCTGTGTTGGCGTCAATGACCCTGCCGCTCAGTGTAAAATCTTGGGCAACAACGGATTGGGCAAGGCTTATGGCCAAGGCCAAAGCGAGAAGAATCCGCAGGGTGGACAAAGTAGAGTTCATGGCGTCGAAAAGTAGAACCGCACTGTCCGCAGGAAGTTTAACTTTTCCGCATGTTCGGAAGACCGCAGGACCGATTGACGAAAACCATGGTGCTTTTTGCCTCAGGTTTGGTGGCCCTTTGGGGTTGTTCGGGGCCCGGCGCAGAAGCTGAAAAATCCCGCCTGTTGACCTACAATGCCTCCGATGGCATTCGGACGCTCGATCCGGCCAAAGCCATGGACCTGGAGTCCATGTGGGCGGTGGATCAATTGTACGAAGGGCTGTTGGAGTTGGATGCCGACTTGAATGTGGTTCCCGCTTTGGCTCAGGATTGGTCGGTGTCGGATGACGGTTTGGCCTATGCCTTCAAGTTGCGGGACGCCCATTTCCACGATGGCACAAGGCTCGTGGCGAACGATGTGGCCATGAGTTTCAAGCGGTTGTTGGATCCAGCCGAAGCTCTGCCGGGCAGATGGGTTCTCCGGGACTTGCATGCCACATCTGGGGTAGAGGTGATTTCGGAGGACAGCCTCCACTTGAATTTGGCGCAAGCAAATCCTGTGTTTGCCGGATTGTTGGCCACGCCGCAAGCCAGCATTTTGAAAGGTGGCGGATGGGGCGGCGATCCCGACACGGGTGACTTGGGAACTGGGCCGTTCATTCTTCGGGGCTGGCTTCCGGAAACGGCCATGGTATTGCACGCCAATCCAGGCTATTGGATGCAGGACAGTGCGGGTGCAATGCTGCCTTATATCGACGGAGTTCGCTTGGAGTTCAACCGCGAGGAGGGGGCGGAAATGCTGGGGTTCAGGCAAGGCCGTTATGATTTTGTGTCCGCTCCGAGTGCAGAATGGATGGAGGTGTTTTTTGACGACTCCGGGGCTTGGAAGCCAGAGTGGGAGGGGAGGTTTGTTCGCCATTCAACCCCTTACCTCAAAACCGACTACATCGGGATCTCTGTGGATTCATTGGCCATGGCGGAGCAAGGGTTCCCCGCGCTCCCTTTGGGGGTGAGAAGGGCCATGAGCATGGCGTTGGACCGGGCTGAATTGGTGAAGGAATTGCGGGCCGGAGGGGCTACCCCAGCCGTGGGGTTCGTACCGCCAGGCATGCCGGGGTTTTCCGAGGTGGACCGCCCTGTGATGTTCGAGTTGGAGCACCACGCGGACTCGGCTCGTTGGCTGCTGGCCCAGCATGGAATTGACGAAGACTCCAGGCTCACAGGCCTGGTGCTGGGAACCAAGCCGGCCACAGCAGACTTGGCCGCAGCACTCCAGCACACTTGGTCCGAATTTGGGTTGGATGTGGCCATTGACGTTGCACCCAGTGCCATGGATGCCGAAAGGGTGGCCAAAAGCCAAGTGCCTTTGTTCAGGAAGTCGTGGCTGGCCGATTACGCCGATGCAGAGAACTTCCTCAGCTTGTTTGATTCTCAGAGGTGGGCGCCGAAAGGCCCCAACTACACTCATTTTTCTGACGTCGAGGTGGACATGTGGCTCGGTCAAGCTGCCCAAATGAACGAAGGAGAGGAAAGGCAAGCCCTGTTGAGGAAAATTGAGCAGCGCGTGATGTTCCAAATGCCTTTGATCCCGCTTTGGCACGATGAGGTGCTGCATTTGGTTTCTTCAGAGTGGACCGGTTGGCAAATCAGTCCAACCAATCGACTCGACTTGAGAAAGGTCCGCCTGTCCAGACGGGCACCCTCCGTAAATTGAGCCCAATGCTGAAGATTGACACCCACACCCACATTATGCCCAAACAGCTGCCCGATTGGAGCCGGAAGCTGGGTTACGGGTCGTTCATTCACCTCGAACACCACCGAGAGGGGGGCTGCGAGGATGATGCAGGGTGACCGGTTTTTTTCGCGAGGTTCAATCCAATTGTTGGGACCCGGAAGTCCGAATTGAAGAATATGGAAAAGCGGGTGTTCAAGTTCAGGTCATCTGCACCATCCCCGTTCTGTTCGCATACTGGGCCAAGCCCAAAGACACGGCGGACATTGCCCGGTTTCTCAATGATGACGTGGCCAGAACCGTTCAAGACCACCCTCGCCATTATGTGGGGTTGGGCACCTTGCCCATGCAGGACACCGACTTGAGCATTGCAGAGTTGGAACGCTGCAAGAAGTTGGGTTTAAACGGGGTGCAAATCGGTTCCAACATCAATGGGTACAACTTATCTGAGCCTCGGTTCAAGCCACTTTGGGAAGCTTGTGAGCGGCTGGGGATGGCCATCATGGTGCATCCATGGGACATGATGGGCAAGGAAATGATGACCAAGTATTGGTTGCCTTGGCTAGTGGGCATGCCTGCAGAAACCTCGAGGGCCGCTTGTTCCATGGTGTTTTCTGGTGTGTTTGACGAATTCCCGAAGCTCAGGGTCATGTTCAGTCATGCTTCAGGGGCTTTCTTGGCCACGCTCGGGAGAATCGAACATGGGTGGCGTTGTCGTCCCGATTTGGTGGCGGTTGACAACCCAAACAATCCCCGTGAAGCGGTCGGAAAATTTTGGGTGGACAGCATCACCCACGACGCCAGAATGATGGAGTATGTGTTGGAGCTTCAGGGCCATGAAAAGGTTGTGATGGGGTCGGATTATCCCTTCCCATTGGGTGACTTGGAGTTTGGGAAATACATCGAGACCGACATGGACCTGCCTGAAGAGCAGCGGGCCGCTATTTTCCACGGCTCAGCGTTGGATTGGCTCGGTTTGAAGAAAGATCAGTTCACAGGCTGAACGAGAGCAACGGTTTCGCCAAAGATTGCGTTAAGAACGAAATGGCTTCGTCTAAAGAGTTGTTGGAATTGATTGAAGGGTGCAAGGCTCAGCGCTCCTCAGCCCAGCGTGAACTTTATTCCAAGTTCAGCGGCCAGCTCTTTGCCACCGCCATTCGGCACACCAATGCTCGCGAGGATGCTGAGGATGTTTTGCAGGACAGTTTTGTCAAGATATTCAAGCACATCAACAGCTACAGAGACGACTTCTCTTTCGAAGGGTGGATGCGAAGGATTGTAGTCAATACGGCCATTACCCACTATCGCCGAAACCTCAAGCACAGCCACCATCAGGACATCAATGACGTCCATGCCACCCCCGGTGATTTGCAGAACAAAAACGACAATGAATTCACGGCGGGTGAATTGGAGTTGGCCATTTCCAAACTCCCATTGGGTTACCGCACGGTGTTTTGCATGTATGTGATTGAAGGTTACAAGCACCAGGAAATTGCAGATCAATTGGGTGTGGATGTGAACACCTCAAAGAGTCAGCTGAGCCGAGCGAGGAAATATTTACAGAACGTCCTTGCAACCCTTTCGGCCAGGGCGCAGTCTATACCCAGTACGGGCCTCGATGCAAAGGTCGATACACCATGAAACAAACGTCACACGATATGGATGCCATGGATGCTGCATTTGATCAGCAATGCCGCTCAATTCTGAGCGGATCCACGGTGCCTGCGCCTGCGCCCAATGAGGCCATTTTCTCGACCGGAGCCAGACCTCTCGGGTTGGGGGTAAAGTTGGTCATCATTGCTGGTGCCTGCCTTCTGGCGGGCTCTTGGATGTTCTTGATGGATTCTTTGGATTCAGGAGGTGAACAGGCAGTGCCGGGGCCGGATGTACACGTGACCCAGCCAGTGACTCCCTCACCGAATCCATCGCCATCCAACGACCCAGTGTCCTTCGAAGCTCAGTCCACTTCGTTGATTTCCAGTGAAAGTGAAGCTTTAGTGGAAGAGCAGGAAAAGACCCAAGTGCTGCCAGACACAAGGGCGGAGGCCCAAATGGTGTCAGGTTCAGAAGATGTTGTGGAAGAAATGAGACCCAACGCTGAAGGCGTTGAGCCTTTGAATGTTGTTTCCACGGAAAGCGCTGCGCTGTCAAACCCAGAAAGCGCTGAAGTTGATGTTGCCCCGTCGCAGACCTCTGTTGAAGCCAATCACATGACCACAGACGATGTTGGCATGGATGAAGCAGACAAAGCCAAATTGGATCCTGTGGCGGAAGAGGACGCCGAGGAGACCCCTGAAACCGGTTCGCCACAAGAGGAGGTGCCTTCAGAAACAAAGGCCCAACCCGTTCTGACGTTGCCGTTGACGCTCCCATCGGGTGGCGGGCATTAAGCACTGCACTTATTTGGGGTTGTTTGGCCGGTCGCCCGGCCTCAACTTGCTTGCCATGTTGAAGTTGGGAATGATGATGGTGGCGCTGTGGTGGCTTTCACCTGCTGCATTTGCAACTTCACCTCAAGACACCATCTCTGTAGATGGCGTTCCGTTGACATTGAACTTGGACGTGCAAACTTTGGAGTCTTCGTCCACAACGAAGTCCAACAACACCAAGGGACGACTGTTTAAGCCCACCATTTACGCGGGGGGTGCTGTCCAACGCCATCCGACAATTCCCTGACTTGGCGGGCAGAACTCTTGCCGACGCCTCCAACCATTCCATCCAGCCCGGGGCCAAAGCCCTGGCTGGCATTCAATGGGCATCTGAAAGCAAACAATGGAGGGGGGAATTGGAACTGGGGTCATGGCGAATGCTGACCATGGATGTTTTGACCCTGGACGACAGTGCCATCGCTTTGATGCCGAGTGCAGAAGGAGGCGTGGAGCAGTGGGTGGAAAGGCAATATGATTTGGGCGTAGAATTGGACACATTGCCCGTTCCATTGATTTCGCGATGGGCTCAGTTTGCAACATTGTCTTTTGCCATGGGGGGCAGAAAGCCTGTCAGGAGGGGGCAGTCTTGGACATGGTGGTTCGGGGCGCAACTTCAATGGGCCAAGCTCCGTCGCAGTGCCACAGAACTGGAAAGGATTCCCGGATTTGGAGTTCCCGACAAATCCAATGTGGTGGGTCCTGATCGCACAGACTGGGTTCCACACCAGACCATAGGTGGAGGGCTTCGATTCGCTTTGGAGCGAAATTTCAATGCCCAGTGGTCGGCCATGCTTCGCACAGAATGGAATTCTGGGCGCAGGGCCAATGGAATCATCGCAGTGGGGCTGGTGCATCGGTTTGTCCGTTGACATTCGTTTGCACCTTTTAGGAAAAGGTCAAGCAACAAAACAGAGGGAAAAGGCGTCTTCTAGATGCAGGGCGCAACACCCTGCAGACGCAACGAGATTTTGGTTCAAGTTGTTTTGGTTAAGGTGAAGGAGCTCCGAACGCGGGGCTCCTTCTCGTTTACATCGGTTTTTTCGGTATTTTGCAGGTATGAGCGTAGGAAAAACAGGCACCCATTCAATTCTCGGTCGAGTTCTGGCCTTGATGGCGTGCAGTTTTGGCCTGTTTGTTCCACTCGCATCTGCCCAACTGCAAAACGCAGGCTTTGAGTCGTCATTCTCTATGCCCTCGGCCCCTGGAATGTGGAATTTGTTGCCGGGCTGGAACAATGCTCTGAGTGGCAGCAGTTCACCCGATTTTTTCCACTTGGATGGAGAATTGGGAGGTGACCTCCCTGAAAACGCCAATCGCTTTGATCCAGCCTGCTGAAGGCAGAGGTGTGGCTGGTTTGATGGCCATCAAAAGAAACAGCCCTGGTCAGCCGCTTTCCCGAGAGTATCTGGTCATGGAGTTTGGCTCGCCTTTGGAGGTGGGGCAGAACTACACACTTTCCTTCAAAGTGTCCAATGGTGAGTGGTTGCCTACCTCCACTGCCGGGTTGGCTGTCAACGGTTTGGGCATTGCCCTTTCTGTAGAGCAGCCCATTCAAATGGGGGGGCTGGCCTTGGCTTTGCCGCCGACCTTTCAATCCTCTTTTGCCCGATACAGTGCGGATTGGGAGACGTTGTCGTTCAGTTTTGAGGCGTCGGCGCCTTCTCGCTTTATGACCGTCGGCGTGTTTGGTCCTGATGTCAGCCTCGAGGCCGAGGTGGTGATGGGGGAGAACCCCACCATGGCCTACTACTTTTTGGATGACTTTCAATTGAATCCGTTCAATCCAGGAATAGGGTTTCAACCCGATGCACAAGACATCAAGGGGTCTACAGAAACCGATATGGTGGAGGAAGAAGGGGGGCTGTATGTGCCCAACGCGTTTTCTCCCAATGGGGATGGCGTGAACGATTACTTCGTTCCAGAACTCGGTGAAGTGCATCCTCTGTCGTGTGAGATATACTCACGTTGGGGGAGAACTTTTGGCCCGATTGAACCCTCAAGATTTCCGTTGGGATGGATCGGATTTGCATGGCAAACCATTGAAGCCCGGCGTCTATGTCTGGCGTCTTGAGTGGCCTGCAGGCGCGAGGATGGTCACCTCACAGCAAGGGGCAGTGACCATTTTGCGTTAAGCTCCAGTTGGTTTCTTCATCGGTTTTGAATCGCTTGGCATGGGGACCTCTACCTTTTCTTTGATCGACACCTTGAGTGAATCGCATTTGGTTCGCACATGGTGGGAGGACCGCATGCCTGATCCGCCCAATGGGGTGCAGTGGCCATCTCGTCCCAGTGCCGAGAACTTGGATTCCATTCGCCCTTTGGTTGAAAAGAATGCTCCTCACAGAAAGGCCTTGGTCTCATCCTTGACCAAGCAATATGCAGATGCAGGGGTTCCTTTGCCGTCGAGGGTGGTGGAGTTGTCGTTGGAGTCGTCAAGAACGGTCACCACGGGCCATCAACTGTGTTTGGGCACTGGGCCTGCCTTTACGTATTACAAAGTGCTCACTGCAGTGCTTCTGGCCGAGCAGCTGGAGGGCAAATGGGGTGTACCGGTCATCCCTGTGTTTTGGTTGGCGTCAGAAGACCATGATTTTGATGAGGTTCGTTCCCTTTGGGACGGACAAGGCTGGCACCGGTGGACTCCCTCAGAGGAGGGAGGAGCCGTTGGACGAATGCACACCGGTGGGCTTGAGGCCACCTTGGCAGAATGGGGCCAATCGGCGGGGGTTGAGCCGCAGCGTTTGGAAGCGCTACGCGGTGCGGCAAAGGGGAGTTTGGCAGACGCAATGAGGCGTTGGATGCACCTGACATTGGGCCCGAATCGCATCGTGGTGATCGATGGTGACCATGCCGATTTGAAAGCCACATTCGTTGGGCACATGTCCAAAGAACTGTCTCTACAGAGCATGGCATCGCGCGTAGAAATGGCCAACGAGGCATTGATGGCCGGTGGACATCAGCCACAAGTCCATGTGCGGCCCGTCAATCTGTTCCATTTGCAGGAAGGCAGTCGAGTTCGAGTTCGAAGGGATGAAGAAGGATGGACCGCTGGGCCTGGCATTCGGTGGGAATCTGAGGGTCGGCTGACCGAAGCGGTGTCGCAAAGTCCTGAGTCGTTTTCGCCGAACGCCCTTTTCAGGCCCCTGTATCAGTCTTGGTTGTTGCCAGATGTGGCCGTCGTAGGAGGGTTGGCTGAAGTGTCCTATTGGATGCAATTGGCGGGGTGCATTTCCTGAATTCGATTTGGTTCAGCCAGCCTTGGTTCCTCGCGATGGCGTGCGCATTCTTCCTCGAAAGCTCAGCGCATTGGCCCGAGAACTGAGCGTCGAACCGCGTCACTTTGGCGAGCGTTTGCCCCAATGGGAGTCCAGGTTCATCTCTGAAGGAGAGCCACCGAGCACCGCAAATTGGCGGTTGGCCATGGCGGGGGAGTCTGAATCCGCCCTGCGGTCTTTCACAGCATTGGATGCCTCATTGCAAGGAAGCGTGCAGTCCACCGCAGCCAAAATGATGAAGCTGTTGGACAAACTTGATGAACAGGGCAGAAGGGCGGTTCGTCGCCAGTCTCAGGTGGCCTTGGATCGTCTTGCGCGTCTGCATTCCGGGTTGTTCCCAGATGGCCAGGCCCAGGAGCGGGTTGCCAATTGGCATGCCCTCGCCTCCAATTGGGGCTCGGAGTCTGAGAAGAAGGAAACATTGGAGTCCATTCTCCAAGCCCAGCTCGAGCAAAGTCATGACCACGAAGATTGGAGGCCCTTGCTGCATGTGGTGATGCAAGAATCGGATTAGATTTGCAGTGGAAGGCAATGACCCTTTCGGTGAAAATACCCTGGTCATGCCCAATTCTTCTTCCAACAAGTCCCTCCAAGCTGCGCAAGATGCAGAAGGCCGCGCCGCGTCTCCTCAGTTGCCTGAATGACGTCAAGAACTTCCTCATTGACATCGACGGCACCATCACCGAAGATGTGCCCAATGAGCAGCCCGGAGCGCATGGCCACCTGCCTGAGCCGTTTTCCCGACGCCCTTGGCCACTTTGAACCGATGGCACGGATGAGGGCCACATCATCACCTTTTTCACCAGCCGTACCGAGGACCACCGCGATGTCACCGAGGCCTGGTCTGCCAGAGCATGGCTTTCTCTACCATGGGCTTGCTCATGGGGAAGCCGCAGCGGCGGCAACTACCATTGGATTGACAACCACGTGGTTCGCGCGACCCGCTATGTAGACCGGTTCACCCGATCTGGTCAAAACCACCCGA
>CALSMK010000016.1 GCA_943787435.1 uncultured Flavobacteriales bacterium
AGCATTGATGGCCCTTCTCGTCGACTCAAGAGAGGGGCGAACCTTTCCAGAAATCACTGGATCCTATCGCCCTTTCGACTGAAGAACCGGGTGACCCCACATTGGATTTGGCCCGTCATCAACTGCCCCTCCCACCGGGGCGTTTCTGGCGAACCTTCTGTGATCCGGCGCGTTCTAAACCTCTGAATGCCCGCCCCAACAGACAGGTCCAACCGCCATTCTGCCAGTGCCCTGTCCGTGTTCCCCAACCCGGCGCAAGGTCAGGTCACGCTGGTAGGAATGGAACCTGGCGCAAACTGGATCGGCGAACTGCGCGGTACAGATGGACGTCTGGTCCGCCGTTTCAATGGCGTAGGTCAAAGCCCACTGAGCTTGGATGGAGTCGCCGAAGGCCTCTACATCCTGAATGTGGTGGACGGAACCTCTTCATCGCGAACGGTGCGGGTCATCGTACAGTGATGGATTCGTGAAGCCGCAGACAACACCTGCGCCCAATTTGGTTTAGAAAGCCGCCTTCGGGCGGCTTTCTGCTTTTTGAACATTCTAGCGGCTACCTTCTCCCCATGAGAACGGCCTTCTTGCCTCTTGCCTTGTTGCTCGTATGGGCTTTCAATTCGCCCTCCGTCATGGCGCAATACTTCATGCCCAGTGAGGAAGGGCCGCACGAAGGCACCTGGTTGCAGTGGCCACACAACTACACGTATGGCTCCGGCGCAGAAGATGTAGAGGCCAGCTGGGTGGCCATGACCGCCGCACTGACCGAAGGCGAACGCGTTCACATCATCGCCTACAACGCAGGCGAAATCGACCACATCACCGGCCAGCTCAACGCTGCCCAAATCGACATGGCCCAGGTTGATTTTTACCTGTGCCCCACCGACGATTTCTGGGCCAGGGACAATGGGCCTTGCTTCGTGCAAGACGACCAAGGACAATGGGTCGTTTTGGATTGGGGGTTCAATGGATGGGGCGGTGACACCCCCTTCGATTTGGATGACGACGTCCCCATCGTGACGGCCGAACAATTGAACCTGCCGCTGATTGACCTGAACGCTGTGGTGCTCGAGGGAGGCGCCATAGAAATCGATGGTCAAGGCACCTTGATGGCGACCCGTTCATCCATTACCGGGGAAGACCGAAATCCGGGATGGACGGAAGCCGAAATCGAGGACTACTTCGCCACGTATTTGGGTGTGGAGCAGGTCATCTGGTTGGATGGTCAGTTTGGAGGCAATGAAGACATCACCGACCAGCACATCGATGGTTTCGTCAAATTCGCCTCAGGCAACACCATCGTCACCATGAGCAACCCCGACCTGGCGTATTGGTATGTGGACGCGGAAGACCGCATCCAGATTGCCCAGGCCGAAAACACAGAAGGGATGCCCTACACGCGCGTCAATTTGCCCCTGACCCAAAACCCGGTGCAAACGACCTGGGGGATGGATCTGGGATTCCGAAGCTCCTATGTCAACTACTACGTGGGCAATGCAGTGGTGCTGGTTCCGGAATACAATGACCCCATGGACGCCACCGCCCTGGAGATTGTGCAAGGGCTGTACCCCTCGCGCACCGCCGTGGGCATCAATTGTCAAAACATGCTGCAGTGGGGCGGCATGGTCCACTGTGTGACGCAGCAGCAACCTGCTGGCACCACCCCCTCTCCGTGGAAGGGCTCACGCCCGCTCTCCCCCATGGGACGGCATCGAATGGCTGGACTTGATGGGGCGCAAAGTCTCATCCCTCCAGCCGGGTCAGATGTACATCCAACGCGATCAAAACGGCAGAACGAAAAAGGTGATCGGCCTGGAGTGACGCTTTCCGCTGGGCCTGTCGATGGCAGTTTTCATACTTTGCCAGCCTGCACCTTTTCTTTATGGCCATGAACCACGTTTTCCATCTTGCCCTCGCCTGTCTTCTGCTGTTCACCGGCACTTCGGTACTGGGCCAATCCGAGGATGCACGGGTTTTGATCATTGGCATCGATGGGACCCGACCCGACTGCCTGGAAGCCGCCGAAACGCCAGCGCTGGATGCCTTGATTGCGGATGGCATCTACAGTCCTGATGCGCTCAATAACGACATCACCTACAGTGGGCCCGGCTGGTCCGCGATGATCTGCGGCGTGTGGTCTGATGCCCATGGCGTGACCAACAACAACTTCGTGGGCAGCGACTTTGAGGGGTTCCCTTCTTTCATGCAGCGATTGGAATTGGAAAACCCAGAGCTGAATACCCATTCTTTCTGCCACTGGGCTCCCATCAACGACTACATCTTGGGAGAGGTGGTCGACGAAGCCATCAATGCGCCCACCGATGCCGCCGTGCGCGACGCGGCTGTGTCCCTCATGGAAGGGGGCGATCCCCACGCCGTGTTCCTCCATTTTGACGATGTCGACATCAACGGGCACGGCTACGGGTTCAGTGCCGAGGTTCCGCAATACATCGGTGCCATCCAAACCACAGACGGCTATGTCGCCGAAGTGATGCAAGCCTTGACCAACCGACCCAATTACGCGGCCGAGAACTGGTTGGTGTTGGTCTCCACCGACCACGGGGGAATCGGCTACAACCACGGGGGCACCTCCATCGAAGAGGAAACCATGTTTTTCCTGGCCAGCGGCCCCTCGGTGGAGCCTGCTGTGCTGGTCAAAGACACGCTGGAGATCTTGCCCGCTCCCGAAAACTGCATCGCTCCTGGAGCCGCCGAATTGCGGTTTGAAGGCGGTGGCGATGCCGTTGTGATTGCAGACAGCCCCGCCCTTCAACTGGGAACCGACCAAGACTTCACCCTCGAAGTGCGGATCCGTGCGCAAGCCACGCCCGATGTGGCCATCATCGGCAACAAAGACTGGAATACAGGCCTCAACCCTGGGTTTGTCTTTTCCTTCGAATACCCCGGTGGTCCCGCGTGGAAGGTCAACATCGGCGATGGCAATGAACGAGCGGACGCCAACGGGTCAAGCGGTGTGGCCGACGGCCAATGGCACACCCTCTCCTGCTCTTTTGACCGCGACGGGATGATGCGGCTTTACACTGATGGCGTGTTCTCTGCCGAGGAAGACATCTCCGCCGTCGGCGACATCGACGTGGGCAGCGGGTGGTTTTTCGGTTCGGACATCTTGGGAGCCTACAGCTACACGGGCGCCATTTCAGAGGTGCGGTTTTGGCATGACGTGCTCCCCGAAGAGGCCATCTCCGCATGGCATTGCAGCAGCTTGAACGACGCCCACCCGAATTGGGCCTCCCTGCAAGGGCATTGGGCCCTGACCGAAGGCGAAGGCCTTGAAGTCACCAACAGCGCCGGCAGCGGCCTCGCAGGGGCGGTGCAGGGTGCGGAGTGGAACCAACCAGAGGGCGTGATCACGTTTGACTATAGCAATACCCCGCGCATCGTCGATGTGGCGGTCACAGCCCTGGACCACATGTGTCTGACCCTCGAGCCCGACTGGAACTTGGATGGCATCTCGTGGGTCGACGGGTGCAGCACCACCGATGTGGCGCGCCTGGACCGCAGCACCATCAAAACCACCCTGTTTCCCAATCCAGGAACGGGTGAATTCCAGATCTCAGGCCTCTCCCCCAATGCCTCCATCGAGGTATTCGACCCCACTGGCCGGTCCATACATTCAGCCCAACCCGGGTCACCCACGCATACTGTGTCCCACACGGCAGGCCGAGGCGTCTACCTCATCCGCATTGTCGATGGCGAGCAACGCCGCACCCTGCGTTGGGTCCGCCAGTGATTCAACACCCCTACATCTCCATGAAAAACCCCATTGTCTACACGCTCGTTGGAGGCCTCGTCCTTTTCTTTTGGCAGTTCCTCTCCTTTGCCGGTCTGAACCTCCACGCAGATGCCCAAGCCTATACCCCGAAGCAAGGGCAGATTCTGGAATGCCTGGCCGAAATGGACCTCGAGCCCGGCATGTACGCCGTCGGTGCCAATCTGCCCCCGGAGGACATGGCAGACCCCGATCAACGGAATGCCATCAACGCGGAAATGGAAGGAAAGCCATGGGCCGTGGTTCACTACCACGAGGCCTGGAGTTCTGACATGGGCCTCAACTTGATCCGCAGTCTGATCATGAACCTGATCACAGCGTTCCTGCTCTTTTGGATGATGCGCAACCTGGCGAATCCCACACGGAACCGGCGCATCATGCTCGCTATTGCTGTAGGCTGGGTTGGCTTCATGTTCTTCCCCTACAGCAACTTCATCTGGTACAAAAATCCAGACATCGTGGCCCACATGATCGATGGCACCCTCCCCTTTGTTTTGCTCGGTTTGATTGGACCAAAAGCCGGCTCTCAGAGGTAATGCGCAGGGGAAGCACTGCGCATGCCCTGGCTGCTCAGGCGGTCGACTTGGTGAAATCGCGCGCGGCCTCTGCCCACTCCACGAAGGAATCGAGATGGGACATGGGGGACTGAAGCCAGTCTTTCATGGACCTTCCCTTACCCGACGGATCGAAACCCTTGAGGTCATCGTGACTGGCCAATAAAGGCGCCATGGTGTCGCGGCCCAGCTTGAACACAAGGTCATCATCAAAGTCCACGACGAATGCCTTGCCGACCACTTTAAGACAGCGGTGTCCAAACAACTTGCCCTTCGTCACCTCATCGCCCAGAAACAATGGAGTAAGAATGTCAAATGCTTCGTTGGCTTCCTTCATAAATCTGGGGTTCAATCTGTCCGCAAAGAAAGCCCGTCCATTGATTGGGTTGAATCTTTCGAGGTCATTCCGGAATGGACATGCCTGAAACAAAAGACAGATAAAAGCCAAGATCTCAGGGCTCCAGCTTCACATGAAATCTTGCATCGAGTTTCTGTGGCATTTGGACAGCGGGGGCGTCGGGAACTGTGACGCTGACCTCGGGCAGTGTACCGCTCAATAATGGTGCCCCTCTCGGTTGCCATTTCGACTGCGATGCAAGCGGAAACAACACCGTCGACTTTGGTTTTTTCAACCCCAACGCTCCTCTTCCATGCCCACCCAAATTGGATAACAGCGGTGCAGTCAATGTCAGCGACATCCTAATTGTGGTGGGTGAGTATGGCTGCGTCAATGCTTGCACCGCAGACTTAAACGGCGATGGCTATGTAGGGGTTGCCGACGTCCTGATGGTCCTGCCCCAGTTCGGCAAGCCCTGCGAATAAAGGAGGGCAGATCAATACCTCGAGGTACAAATGTTCTTCGCGGACCGTCCCATGCCGACTCCAACTTTGGGCTTGCCCAGGTAAAACCTTTCATCTGCTGCAGCGGGCAACCCCATGAATCGCTGTGCGGGGTGCTCACCAGCATCGTTTTGCTTCTATGTTCGCTGCATGTCATTCCTTTTATTGGTCGTGGTTTTCATTTTGTTTTTACGCCAAAGGGCATTGCAAAAGCAAATGGAGGCCATTCAGAGACGCATGGACGCGTTGATCAAGGATTCCACCGAACCGTTTGCCCATGAATGGACGGGGTCAGTGGATGCACCCAAAGAGGAGTCTGCACCAGCCCCAGAACCGCCGCCAACTGAAGAATCAGCGCCGGAAACCCCACTGGAACCGGAGCCTGTAGTTTGGACCAATCAGCCGTCGGAAGAATCGGCCCCATCAGCAAAGTCGGCAGGAGGCATCAAAGACTTGGAGGCCTTCATTGGGGAAAACCTATTGAGCAAAATCGGCATCCTGATTTTTGTGATTGGGGTGGGATTTTTGGTCAAGCTGGGAATCGACACCAACGTCATCAAGGAGTGGATGCGCGTGGTCATCGGGGCAAGCGTTGGCGCTGGACTGATTGCAGTCGCTCACCAGTTGCGGACTTCCTACCGCACTTACAGCGCTGTGCTGGTCGGCGGGGCCTTGGCCATTTTGTACTTCACGGTCGCCCTGGCTTACCAACGCTATTTGTTCATCGACCAAAGTGCAGCCATCGTGTGGATGACCGTGGTGACCGCAATGGTCTTTGGATTGTCCCTGTATTATGACCGCAAAGAATTGGCCGTGATTGCCATTTTGGGCGGAATCGGCACCCCCTTCTTCGTGAATGGACTCTTCGGGGTGGAATCAACACCGACTTACCTCCTGCTTTTGAATGCGGCCGTCTTGGGGATTTCAAGTCGGAAAAAGTGGCCGGTGGTCAACCGCATTGTCCTTTTCGCCACCTACATCATCTGTCTGATTTTGGCCCAAATCCACGGTTCCTTGGAATACGACGAACGCCAATTTATGCGGGTGATGACCTTTCATTTCGTGATGTTTTTTGTCGCAAATTCCATTCGCACACTGTCCATGAAAGCTCCATTGGATGCCAGCGATATTGCCCTATTGCTAAGCAATGCGGGCTTGTTCTTCCTGGTGGGGTCAATCGCCCTCAACCCATACGGTGCGCAGCCTGATGGGATGTTTGCCCTCGCCCTTACCCTCGCTCATTTGGGCGCATTTTTTGTGTTGAGTAAGCTGAAGTCTATGGATCCGAACCTGGGCTCCCTGATGCTCGGATTGGGACTGGTCTTCCTCTCCCTCATAGCACCCACCAACCTGGGGGGAGGGTCCATTGTCGTCTTCTGGTCCCTGCAAAGTGTCCTCATGCTGTGGCTCGCAAGGCGATCTCAAATCAAATACCTGCGCTGGGCGGCCATAGCTTTGACTCCACTCATTCTCATGCGCCTTGCACTGGACTGGACCATCGATTACTCCGGGAACTCCCCGGTCGCCATTGTGCCGTCTTCAGCGGCGTCGGTCTTCAATCCCGCATTCATCAGCAGTGCTTTTGCCACCGTTGCGCTGGCTTTCCTCCAACAATGGATCACCGCCACGGAGACCCTTTCTTGGAGGTCATTGAAGTTCATTTGGCGCCCCCATTATTCCAAGGTGTTGTTGGTCCTGGTCCTGTTCTTCAGTTTGTACCTGGAATTGGGCCACCAACTTGAGAAGTCGCTCTATTCCAGCCCTGAGCAAGACCTGCTTTTGGGTGCCTACATCTTCCTCTTTTGGGCAGGCGTCTGGGTGACCCAGCGCACGGCCCGTGAAAACGCAACATTCCGCAAGGCGATGCTGGTCATCTATGGCCTCGGAGCATACGGCTACAGCTGGGTTTTGCTTGGCGCATCCGTTGTGGCGCGCGACGAAGGATTGATCTCCAACACCATAATTTCCAATGGCTTCATGCTGCATTACCTGTGCCCATTGGTGCTCACATGGGGGGGATATGAACTCTACAAGCAGTTCATTTTGCGGAATTCGTTGCGGTCCACAAAGGGTCATTACTTGGTTTGGGGCCTCGCCCTGCTCGCCACCATCATGGTGTCCATCGAACTGGGGCATGCGACAGTCATGATGGGTTATGGTCAGCGCGGCTCGCTGGACTATGACACCGCAATCAAGGGCACCCTGCCCATCGTTTGGACACTGCTGGCGATGAGCATGATGTCCTATGGCATGACTTGGAAATTGAAGGCGCTGCGGCTCGCCTCTTTGGCGCTGTTTTCGCTGACCATTGTCAAGCTGTTTCTCTTCGATTTGGCCGGCAACTCCACCGCCAAAATCGTCTCCTTTATCCTGCTCGGCGCCATCTTGCTGTTGGTCTCCTTCCGTTATCAAAAGCTCAAGTTCATCTTGACCGATGACGGGGATTCAGAAGATGAGCACGACCCAGCGAACGCCGCCCAGGAATAAGGGCGCCATCCATCCTTCTGCTGCTGCTGTGGCTCTCACGTGGCGCCGATGAAAAATTGAAAGGCATCCCGACAGTGAATGTGAACCGGACATGGGGCTAACAAGCCTGCATTTGGGTGTTCACCCAAAATCAACTTAAATTGCCCTTCTTGGGTGTTTACCCAAAACAGCAATGCTCTGATTTTGAAAGACCTCAAATACCTTTTCGCCTACACCATCCCCTTGTCCGTGTACCTGTCCTTTGCTTCAGAGGGCATCTGGACGTACACCACGGTGTTCTACGCCTTTCTGGTCATCCCCATCCTCGACGTGATCACGGGCGAGAAGACAGACAACCTCGAAGCCGACGACGCTTCTTACAAGAAGACCAAGTGGATTTTCGATGCGATGCTGTACCTGAATGTGCCCATCGTCTTCGGACTGTTGGCCTTCGGCATTCGAACCGTTCAAATGGGCAGTTACGAGACCTATGAACTGATCGGACTCGCCCTGTCGGGTGGCATCCTGCTCGCCACAAACGGCATCAATGTCGCCCACGAACTCGGACACCGGAAGCCATTGGCAGAGCGCCTGATGAGCAAACTGCTGTACATGCCCTGCCTGTACATGCACTTCTTTCATCGAACACAACTACGGGCATCACCTGCGGGTGGCCACACCCGAAGACGGCGCCACGGCGCGCTACAACCAGACCGTTTACGGATTCTGGTTCACCTCCGTTACCCGCCAGTATGCGAGCGCATGGCGGATCCAGCTCGATCTGCTCAAGCGGCAGGGCAAGTCCTTCTTCTCGGTCAAGAACGACATGCTCTGGTACCACCTCATCCAGCCGGCCTACCTGCTGGGCGTCTATGCGCTGTTCGGCATGTCGGGATTGCTCTTCGCTGCCACGGTTGGCGTCATTGCCTTCCTGTTCTCTGGAGTGCATCAACTACATCGAGCACTACGGGCTGCGCAGGTTCAAGACGGATTCCGGGCGCTATGAAATCGTGCGTCCGTTCCACTCCTGGAACTCCAATTTCAACATCGGGCGGATCACCCTGTACGAGCTGACCCGTCACAGCGACCATCATTTTAAGTCCGCGAAAAAATACCAGGTGCTGGACAGCCACGAGGAGAGCCCCACCCTTCCCTTGGGATATCCGGCGTCCATTCTCCTCAGCTTCTTTCCTCCCCTGTGGTTCTGGGTCATGAACCCACGGATTCCCCATGAGATGAAGGCCCGACTCGCCCATGACTGATGCCTCTGCCGGCCTGCTGACGGCAGGCACCCTCGACCGGTTCTCGGCCAAGACACGCGACAAGTTGCTCGAGGCCAGCCTCGTGTTGTTCAACGAGCGGGGGTTCGGAGCGGTGACCACCGCCTCCATCGCCGAGCACGCCGGTGTGTTGGAGGGCTCGCTGTGGTATCATTTCCGCACCAAGAAAGACATCCTCATCGCCCACATTGACCTGCTCCAGCAGGTCTTCGAGGGAAGCAACATCGATGCCGACTCCACCGACGAGGAGACCATCATCGCGGGGATCTTCGCCTCGTACGACGTCATCTGGGACTTCCGCTACATCCTGCGCGACGATTTCTCCGCTTTGCTTCAGGCCGACGAGCCTGCGTTGCACACCGCGCGGATGGTCAACGACTTTCTGGACAACTGGACGGAGGGTCGAATCCAACATGCCCACCAACACGGCCTGCTCGAATTGGACCCACATGGAATGGAAAACCTCTCCGAAATCATATTGGTCATCGGGCGATACTGGCTGGACTTCTCCAAGAAGAAGTACCCCGAGGCCGAAAACGCAGACTTGCGGAGGAAGGGACTGCGCCATGTCTTCACAGTGCTGGGCCCCTACCTCACCCCAACGGCTGCGGCCTATATCCAAGCCCGGCTGAATTTGGTCCCCTCCTGATCGAACCGTCCGTGAATCGGGTGCGGTGTCGCTTCTTCAGGGCTCGTCAATCCCAGGGCCCACCGCGGGTGACGTTCACAAATGTCTCCCCTTCCAGTCGATACAGGCCTCCTGTGAAGCCGAACCACAAGCGGCCCTGACGGTCCTCATAGATGGAATTGCAGCCGAAGCTGAAGTCGGGGCGCTCGGGTTGGGTTTGCGTGAAAGAAGTGAAGGTGCTGCCGTCGTAGCGGTACACACAATGCCGCGTGGCACAGATCCAGATGTGGCCATTCCGGTCCTCTGTGACGGAGTAGACCTCGTTTTCGGTCAAACCGGGGACGTCCGGAAAGGTGGTGACCGTTTGGCCATCCCACATGCACAAGGCACCGCGCTTTTCCCCAGAGGTCAGGTGCCAATGGAAGCAGCTGAGCCAGAGGTTGCCATGCCGATCCTCCATGTGCAAGGAGACGTTGTTCGTAGAGAGCCCGTCGGCTGTGGTCAGCTGATGGAAGTCCTTGCCATCCCATCGATAGGCGCCCTGATCAGACGTGGCGAACCAGAAATCGCCACTGCGCATCTGGCGCATATTCTTCGGTTCATAGCCGGTGGTGTTGGTCCGGGGCAAGCTCAGCTCAGGCAAGGGAAAGGCTTCGAAAACCCCGTTCACTTCGCGGTGGAATTGTCCCCCGGATTGCACCCAGAGCGCGCCGTCGCGGTCAAAGTAGGGTCGGACCGGGTTGGCAGGAAAACCGACAGGATGGTGGGCTTGCTCGAGCGACTCTCCATCCCATTTCATCAAGGCCGAACCTCCTCCCATGCTCTCTTCAGCCGATACCATCCACAGATGCCCTTTCGGCCCGATGGTCAAGCCGGTCACCCGGTCACCGACCAGGCCATCCTCCGCATGGAAATACCGCAACTCCACCCCATTCCACATCATCGCCCCACTGCCTACCGACCCCATCCAAAGGTTGCCCTCAGCATCCTCGATGGGCCCCAGTGGATAGTCCGCGACCTGCCATCGGGCCGTGGAGTCTACCTGCATGTGCGCCACTCGTCCAGCACCTGTCGTCGTCGGCTCAGTGGCCCTCTGGCAGCCGGCGACCAACAGCATGGACAGGATCAAGGTGTGGTTCATGCGGTCAAGCTAGGCATGAAAAAACCCACACCGCGCGGGATGTGGGTTTGTCGTTTCTGTAGCCCGTAGGGGATTCGAACCCCTGCTACCAGGATGAAAACCTGGCGTCCTAACCCCTAGACGAACGGGCCATTGGGGGCGCAAAGATAGCGCGCGAAACGAATCCGGCAAGTGCCCCCGAAGATTCCTTATCCCAGGTAGGCGCGGTACATCCAAACCAACTTCTCTTGCTCGCGGATGTAGTCACTCATGAGGGCGTTTGTGCCCTCGTCACCAGCTTCTCCAGAAAGGTGAAGCAAGGCGCGTTCGCGAAGGAGGATCACGCTGAACGCCGCGACACAATGCTTGAGGGCTTCTGAGCCATCGGCCACGTCTTTGACCACGGGAACCTTGCTGGTGGCGAGGTATTCTTCGTGGGTGTGCGTGGGGTGGCTGCCCAAGGTCAACACGCGCTCTGCCACCTCATCGATCTTGAGCTGGAGGTCGGTGTAGAGCTCTTCGAACTTGGCGTGGAGCTCAAAAAACTCCTTGCCCCGAATGTTCCAGTGGAACCCGCGGGCGTTCATGTAAAAGACCGTGAGGTCGGCCAGCAGGTCATTCAGACCGGAAGACAGCTGGGCCGCAGCCTCTGCATTCAATCCGATGGGCGTATTGGTGTCCATATAGAATCAACGTTGGATGGCGGGGATTGTTCTCGGGGGCGTCAGGAATGAGCCAAGGATGTGCTGATGTTGAGCCAAGGATGAGCCGGGAGGCGTCAGTAGGCCCGAGCAAACAACACACGGCGGGCGCTGGGCTCGCCGGTGCGGATGCAGGTTCCGGGTGTGGTGTCGCCTTGGAGTGGGATGCAGCGGATGGTCGCCTTGGTTTCCTTCTTGATGCGCTCTTCGGTTTCGGCTGTGCCGTCCCAATGCGCGCTCAAGAATCCGCCCTCTTCAAGGCCGGCGGTGAACTCCTCCCAAGTGTTGACCTCGCGGGTGCCCTTTTCCATGCGGTCGCGGGCGCGCTCGAGCAGGCCGTCTTGGATCTCGACCAGCAGGTTCTGCACATGGGCCACAATTTGATCGGCTGGAATGAAGGCCTTCTCTCCGGTGTCGCGGCGGGCGACCTCTACCGTGCCGTTTTCCGCATCGCGTGGGCCGATGGCCAAACGCACAGGAACGCCCTTGAGCTCGTACTCGGCAAACTTCCAACCGGAACGCTTGGTGTCGTCGTCGTCGAGCTTCACGCGCAGGCCTGTGGCCTTCAGATCGTCACGCAACTTTTCGCAGGCGGTGTTGACCACCTCATTGGCCTCCCCTCCTTTTTGGATGGGCACGATGACGGCCTCGATGGGGGCCAACTTCGGCGGCACCACCAACCCCTTGTCGTCGCTGTGGGTCATGATGAGCGCGCCCATCAAACGGGTAGACACCCCCCAACTCGACGCCCAAACGAACTCCTTTCCGCCGTCTTTGGTGGCGTAGGTCACGTCAAAGGCCTTGGCAAAGTTCTGTCCCAAGAAGTGGCTCGTTCCGGCCTGCAAGGCCTTTCCGTCTTGCATCATGGCTTCGATGCAAAAGGTGTCGTCGGCGCCGGCAAAACGCTCGCTTTCGGACTTCACCCCGCGCACCACCGGCATGGCCATCCAGCCCTCGGCAAAGTCCGCATAGACGTGCAACATCTTTTCGGCTTCCTCCATGGCCTCGGCCTTGGTGGCGTGAGCGGTGTGGCCTTCCTGCCACAGGAATTCAGTGGTGCGGAGGAAGAGGCGTGTGCGCATCTCCCAGCGGACCACATTGGCCCATTGGTTCACCAATAGCGGAAGGTCGCGGTAGCTCTGAATCCAAGTCTTGTAGGTCTTCCAAATGATGGTCTCCGAGGTGGGGCGCACGATGAGTTCCTCTTCCAACTTGGCCTCCGGGTCCACAATCACCCCTTCTCCGTCGGGGTCGTTCTTGAGGCGGTAGTGGGTCACCACCGCGCACTCCTTGGCAAACCCTTCGACGTGTGCCGCCTCCTTGCTGAGGTAGCTCTTCGGGATGAACAAGGGGAAGTACGCGTTCACGTGGCCGGTGTCCTTGAACTTGCCGTCCAGCACTTCTTTCATGCGCTCCCAAATGGCAAAACCGTAGGGCTTGATGACCATGCACCCCTTCACATCGCTGTGCTGGGCGAGGTCGGCCTCCACTACGATCTCGTTGTACCACTTGGAGTAGTCCTTGTCGCGGGGGGTCAATTTGGCCATGGTAAAACTTGGTACGGCGTTTGCAGTGTCGGTGACGATGAGCCGCAAAAATACACCACCGCCAATGGGCAGGTCACGACTTCAATCTGTTGCGGCTCTGCACTTTCAGTGTACATTCCCTTCGTTGATGAATTTAAAGTCCTTCCTCCTGCTTCTGGCCCTGCCTTTGGGCCTCGCTTCATGCACCACGTCCATGGACCTCATGGGTGAGCGGTTTGTGGAGTCTGATGAGTTTTATCTGTCCGGTGGAGAGTCCCATTCTGGGGATGAGCTTCTGGAAGCCGCTCGCCAAGAGCAACTCTTGAACCAGTATGCAGAGTATGCCGACGAGTTCGACGATGGATATTCCAGCGGATATTCAGGTTCTCCCCAAATGCAGAACCGGTCCAACGGAAGGTTGTGGAATGGCATCACCAACGGATATGGCAGCCCTTTCAACTCAGGTTTCGGCAACTACGGTTCGGGCTATGGAGGATACGGAGGCTACAGCGCGTTCAACCCTCTGAACACCGGATATGGCAGCACATATGGCTACAACAACATGGCCTTCATGAATGGCTATGACGCATGGGGCAACCCCATTGTGGGTGGCTTTAACAATCCTGGCTACGGCATGGGGTTTGGCAACGGCTACAGCAATGGTTGGGGCTATGACCCTTGGGGCGGAGGCTATTGGGGCACACCCGGCTATGGATATGGCGGCGGAGGTGCCTATGGTTACCATCCGTATTTCGGATCCCTTGGGGCTTATGGCAACCCATACAATGGCGGTTTTTGCGGCAACATCAATGGGAGCAGTGGAGGTGGCGTCAGCGACTTCATTCCCCCAAGACCCCGACCCAACTTTGGCGACTTCTCTGGCTTCATCGGCAATACCGGTGGTGGAACAGGGGCTTCCGACAATGCGGGCTCAGGCGATGGCGCCTCTCCCAAGCCCAATGCCACCACAAAACCCGCATCGGACCGGGCTGGAGAAAGCAATTCAAGGGCCAATCGCCGCTCAAGGTCAGGATCGCGAAACACCATTTCACTGCCTGCTGGAGATTCCAACCGCGGCGGCAACTATGGTCAACAGAGCCCCACAGAAGAGCCGGAAACCAGGCCTTCGACGCGTTCCAACCGGTCCAACCAGAATTCAAATCGGAATTCGGGCCGATCTGGAGGTGGGTTTGACACCCCTGCCCCGCGAAACAATGTTTCACCCAGCACGCCGCGAGGGGGAAGCAACACCCGATCGTCTTCACCGCGTCCCACATCTCCTCGACAGTCCTCTGGACGCTCAGGGAGAGGCGGCTGATTCAACTCCACCTTCATTCAGATGCGTTCCTTCCTCTTCAGGTTGTCCTTTGCGTGCATCGCATTGGGGCTTCCCTTCCTTTCCGCTCAGGCCCAAGGCCTTTCTGATGTGATGCTCTACAGCCGCATGGACCCACTTGGGTCGGCGCGCTCTATGGGCCTTGGAGGAGCCATGACCGCCCTGGGCGCAGACTTGGGCTCGGTGTCCAGCAACCCTGCTGGTCTGGGCATGTACCGCTCCAGCGACATTGGCATCAGCATCGGAGTGGGTGCAGGTGGTGGCAACATGAGGTATGGTGAAGAGCAAAATGTGACCGCTGCTCCTCATGTTATGGTGGGACAAGTGGGCGCCGCACTCACCTTGCCCATGAACCACCCCCAATTCCGCCGAGGCACCTTCGCCTTTAGCTACGCCCCTTTGAAGAATTTTCACCAGCGCGTGGAATGGGCCGGTGATCAAAATGGCGAAAGCCTGACGCAACAACTTGCCCTCCAAGCCGATGGCACTTCCTTTGACAGCTTGTGGTACGCCCAGCCCTTCGATGCGGACTTGGCTTGGTACACCTACCTCATCGACACCGTTGGTGGCAGCGTGAATCAATACGACCCCGCTTTTGGCCCCTCCGACGATGTTCGACAAAGCCTGCGCCGCGACCGCTCCGGCCGCATGGGCGAAACCACCTTCGCCTTTGGAACCACTTACGCCGACGCCTTGCACATCGGCATGGCCATTGGCTTGTCATCAGTGGAAATGCAACGGACCGACGTCTACAGCGAGGAGAAAACATCCGGGCCGTCTTCTTTGGACCGATTCACCTTCAACGACCAGCTGGAAGTCTCTGGGTCTGGTGGCTATTGGTCATTTGGTTTGATTCTTCAGCCCAAGTCCAGCCCCATTCGACTTGGATGGAGCTACCGAAGCGGAACCGTTTACACCCTCGACGACTTTTATCAAGTCGATGCCACCTCCGATTTTCAAGACGGGAATGGATACGAATGGAACAGCCCCAACAGCTACGTTCAGTATCAAGTCAGAACGCCCAGACAGCATCGGCTTGGCTTGAGCTGGACCATGGGCAAACGCGCGCTTCTGTCCTTGGACTACGGCTACCGTGACTACCGACAAGCCACCTTCGAGTCCAATGACTTTTTGGATTCCGATGTTCAGTCCATTCAAAATGGCATCGACGACCAATTCGCCGCGGCGATTCAATACAATGGCGGACTAGAATTCCGAGTTCAGGACACTTGGAGAATACGAATGGGCGGAGGCAGAAAGTCGCCCGCAGCAAAACCGCAGCAAGTCTCAATGGGATCCACCATTGACGGCACCATCATCCCAGAGAGCGGTGAAACCATTCATTGGGCCTTGGGCGGTGAATTTCGCGATGAAACCTGGTATGCCGGAGCCACCTACCGCCACACTTCCACGCCGGACGTGCGGAGGCTGTATGCTTCGAGCCCAGACTTGGCCTGGGGCAGAATGGGGTTGGGCATGCTGATGTTCACCATCGGCGCCCGCTACTGAATCAGGCCTTGGCGGCCGCCTTCAGTTGCTTGGTCACCAACTTCTGGACCTTCTCCTGCTCTTCGAGGGCCAGATCTTGGTCCACCAAAATGCGACCGCTGTGCTCGTCCACGATGATGCGCTTGCGGGCACCAACGTCGAGAATGCGCTGTGGTGGAATCTTGATGTAGCTGCCGGCGCTGGCGTCGCGCTCAATCGGCACAACAGCCATTCCGTTTTTGGCGCCACCGCGGATGCGGAGGTAAGCTTGGAGCAAGCGGTCGTCAATCTTGGCTGACATCGTGCCGCTCATCGTGCTGAGGATTTCTTCCTCGGCGCGGGTCTCGGCAATGATTTCGTCCAATTCGGCTTGCTTGGTCTTCAGGTCTTCGGCGCGGTTGTCACGCTTGCCCTCGACCTCCGTTAGGATTTCGGACTTCTGCTCAAGCTGAGCTTCCGCCTCGCGGATGCGCTTCTCGGACAATTGAATCTCCAAGCTCTGGTATTCAATCTCTTTGTTGAGCGACTCGAACTCGCGGTTGTTCCGCACGCTGTTCTGCTGCTCTTCAAAGCGCTTGATCATGGCTCCGGAGTCAATGATGGACTCTTTGCGGTCATGGATCTTCTGCTTGACGCCTTCCGCCTCTTCTTTGAGGCGCTCTAAACGGGACTGAAGTCCTGCGAGTTCGTCTTCCAGATCCTCCACTTCAAGGGGGAGTTCTCCCCGAACCACGCGCAAGCGATCGATCCGGCTGTCAATGAGTTGGAGGTTGTAAAGTGCGCGGAGTTTCTCCTCTGCGCTGGTGGCTTTGGTCTTCTTGGCCATCAGGATACGTGAATGGGGTTGGTGCGAACTGCCGACAAAAGGACTGCGAAATTAGGGAATCCATCTTTGAGGACAGCCATTTGATCCACGAGCCATTCAGAGATGCCTCCTTCGGCCTCTGCATGGCCTATGTCTGCAATGGTCAATCGCCCCTCTGCGCCGAAGAATTCGTGGTATTTGAAGTCGGACGAAAGAAAGACATCGGCCCCTGCTCGAACTGCGTCTGGAAGCAGAAAACTGCCCGTTCCTCCGCACAAGGCTACGGTTTGAATCGGCCCTTTTGGCGGAGATGTGTGGCGAATCACCGGAGCACCAAAGGCGGACTTCACGCGATCCACAAACGCCTCCCAATTCATGGGCTCTTCGAATTGTCCGATGCCACCGCTCCCTGCTGTGGGGTGGAGGTTGTCCATGGAGATCACATCGTGCGCCACCTCTTCGTAGGGATGAGCCGACCTCATGGCCGACAAAACACGCCCCACATTCCAGCGTTCAACGGTCATCTCCAATCTGACTTCAGACTCGTGGTGGCGCTGACCGAGGTCACCCACGTGCGGATCTGCCCCTTCCAAGGCTCGAAATGTTCCCGTCCCTTCCGAACCGAAGCTGCACTCGTCATAATTCCCAATTTCTCCGGCCCCCGCGGCCAGCATCGCGTCTCTCACAGATTCAAGGTCATCCTGAGGCACATAGGTCACCACCTTGCTCAGCGTACCTGACTTGGGCCGCAAGACCCGCATTCCGGTCAAGCCCAATTTGCGGCACATCATGGCGTTCACCCCATGCGCCACATTGTCAAGGTTGGTGTGAATGGCATACAGCCCCACTCCGGAGCGCAAGGCAGCCATGATGGTCCTTTCCACCTGGTCTTTTCCCGTCAACCTTTTCAAAGGCCTAAAAACGAGGGGTGGTGGGACACGATCAAATTGCACCCCCGATCCACAGCTTCGGCAATCACCTCTTCCGTCACATCCAAAGAGACCAATACTCCGGTCACTTGGGTGTCAGGCTCCCCCACCAGGAGACCGCTGTTGTCGTAATCCTCTTGCAACGAGGGGGGGGGCGATGGCCTCTAAAAGGCCCGTGATGTCTGCAATGCGCAACATGAAAACAGTTTTTACAGGTGTAGCCTGTGGTTTCCGGGAGGGATGTGGCAATTTCGCCGATGATGGCCTTACGGACCAACTCCGCCCCCCTTTACCTTGACAAAGGTGCACAACCCCGCAACGTTCTGAAGGACAAATGGTGGTTTGCCCCTTTGGCTGCCCTTTACAAATTGGGCGTTCGCTTTCGGCATCGCGCCTATGATATGGGGGTTATTCCATCCAAACCTGGGGCGCTGCCCTCGGTGGTGCTCGGCAATGTCACAGTGGGTGGCACAGGCAAGACGCCCCACCTCAAAGCGTTGCTCCAGCAGCTCATGGACCAAAGCAAGGAAACACGCTGGGCGGTCTTGTCGAGGGGGTATGGCCGAAAGAGCAAAGGGTTTCTTCGCGTGGACCGAGAGGGCACTCCAGAAGAGTTTGGGGATGAGCCTCTCGAGGTGGCCCGTCGTTATCCTGGAATCCCAGTATTTGTTTGTGAGGACCGCCTGAATGGGCTGGAGGAAATCGCCAAGACGGGCTTGGCGGACGCGGTCATGCTGGACGATGGATTGCAGCACCGTCGATTGCGACCCACAGTGGGCATCATGCTTGTGGACACCACGCAACCTGTGGACCGAGACCACTTCCTTCCCCGCGGACGGTTGAGGGACTTGCCATCGCGGGTGGCGGAATCCGATGCCGTCATTCTCACCCGTTGCCCTGCACCCATGACCAAGGGAGACCTTCGACTCTGGCGTCACCGCTTGGGCTTAAAAGCCCATCAGCACCTGCTCCACACGGGCGCTCGGCCCGATGGCCTCAGGGCCATGGCCACCAAGCGCTATGCCGCATGGCCCTCCTCTTGCGTTGCGGTCTCTGGCATTGCCAACCCCATGCAATTCGAAGATCACCTGTCCAAAAACTGCAAAGTGGCCCAGCATTTTTCCTACGCTGACCACTATGCATTTGCAGCTGCAGACCTATCCGAGTGGAAGGCTGCGCTGCAAGCGACCCCTGCGTCAGGGGTGAAGCCCGAAGCCATCATCACCACCGAAAAGGACGCCGAGCGCATTCGGCCATTGGCCGAGGCAGCCGAGCTTCCGATTTTGGTGGTGGGCCTCCAGATTCAGTGGTGGGATGAAGAAGCCCTCTCCGACCTGTTCACTACCCTAAAAAACCGAGTTGAAGCGTCTTCATCTGACTCGGATATTTGAACCATGAGAAGCCCTTACTCCTTTTTGCTTTCCGTTGCCCTTCCTTGCTTCATTCTGGCCAGCTGCAATGTTGGTGGCGGATCCCCACTGAGCGGAAAACTCCAAGGTGCAGAAGAGGCCTCCATCACCGTGGCCAGCCTGGGCCCCAGCGGCTACACTCCCTTTGACACGGCTCAAGCCGATGCGGAAGGACGGTTCACATTTGATCCTGACGCTTTCGCAGGATTGGCCTTGGATGTCTACCAAGTCAAGGTGGGAGAGCGCATGTTTTACATCATTGCTGACTCGCTCTCCAACATCGAGGTGAATGGCACCTTGCCTGACATCAAGGGCTTGGCGACAGACCTGGACATGACAGGCGACGCATGGTCTTCGAATTTTGCGGGATTCATCCGGGAAACGGCCACAATCAATGACAGCCTACAGGTCTGGAAGCTTCGTACAGCAGATCGAACCCTGACCGATGATGAGCGCAATGCGGCCAAAACCGAATTCAACGCGGGCCGCGACTTGCTCATGGAAACGGCACGACGCACGGTGAGGGAGCACAAAAACGACCCTGTTGGATTGATGGCCATCGAGTATTTGGACCTCTCCGCGGACCGGGCATTGGCCCAGCAAGCCTTGGACAGCACCAGAACGCTGATGGGGCATAGCGCAGCGCACAAAAACCTGTCTCGACGCTTGGCGAAGCAACAAAAACCCCGCACACAGCAGCGCCGAAACGGACTGATTCAGACCGGAATGGCCATGCCCGACATTGCCTTAAATGACCCCAATGGAAAGGAACGCGCCCTCTCAGATTTGCGGGGAAAGGTTGTCCTTGTAGACTTCTGGGCCAGTTGGTGCGGCCCCTGCCGAAGAGAGAACCCCAACGTGGTTCGCGCCTACAACGAGTACAAAGACCGCGGCTTTGAGGTCTTCAGCGTATCCCTAGACAATACCACTGAAAAGTGGCAACGGGCCATTGAACAAGACGGACTGATTTGGCCCAACCACATTAGCGACCTCAAAGGCTGGAACAGCATCGTGACCGACATCTACGGCATCAGCAGCATTCCCCATGCCATCTTGATTGATCAGCAAGGCACCGTTGTGGCCACCCACTTGCGCGGGTCGCAATTGGAATCTGCCCTCGAAAAGTTGCTCTGACCCCATCCACCTTGGCCCTCCACTTCGCCTCCGACCTCCATTTGGGGACCCCCGATGCCCAGAGCTCGAGGGAGAGAGAACGCGTTTTTTTGACTTGGCTCGAAGAAGTGGGCAGCCAGGGAGACGGTCTGCATCTGGTTGGTGACGTGCTGGACTTCTGGTTCGAATGGAAACACGTGGTTCCCAAAGGAGCCGTTCGTTTGATGGGGAAATTGGCCGAATTGGTGGACGGCGGACTCGAGGTGCATTGGCATTTGGGCAACCACGACATGTGGACCCGAGGCTACTTGGCCGATGAACTGGGGGTGCAGGTTCATTCAGACCCCATTGTGGTGGAGCACGAAGGCTTTCGATGCTTGGTTGGACATGGAGATGGTCTGGGACCCGGAGACCGCAAATACAAGGCCCTGAAGCGCGTCTTTCGCAATCCGGTAGCCCGATGGGCCTTTTCGAGGCTTCACCCCAACCTCGCATTCGCTGTGGGCTCAAGACTGAGCCGCGACAGCCGCCAAGCAGGCGCCACCTCAGAGGCGACCTATGGCGGTCCTGAAGGCGAATGGCTGTATCACCATTGTCAAGAGACCTTGGCCAAAGAAGCGTTTGACGCTTTCATTTTTGGACACCGGCATTTGCCCCTCGACTTGGAAGTGAAGACCGCCGACGGCCAGCGCACGGCCCGTTATTTGAATTGCGGAGACTGGCTGCACCACCGAACGTACGTCACCTTGGACCACCAAGGTCCTGCCCTGCATCGTTGGGATTGAGCCGGAAGGACTCAAAAGAGATCCAATCAGAAGAGCAGGGCCCAAAGGGAATGGCCCCAAAGAGAAACCGCCGCTTCCCCATCAGGAAAAGCGGCGGCTTCCAATCGTTCCTATATCGAATCAGCGAACGATCACACGGGCCGTTTCGCTGTGGCCATTCTCCATGGCAGTCACGAGGTAGATGCCTGGCGCCAAATCGGCCACCGACAACCTCACCTGTCCGCCAATGGTCGCCTGCCGCGACACCGTGCGAACCGGACGTCCATTCACATCGAACAAGGTCAATTCTGGCTGAATCCAACCTTCACCCAACTTCACTGTGATGTCGGCTCCTTCTGCCGGGTTTGGATAAACCAGCAGATTGCGCTGGTCCACCGCATCATCGAAGGTCAACTCATCCTGACCGAGGTAAGTGTCGCTCCTGAAGATGCCACGTCCGTGGGTTCCCGCATAAATCGCTCCGTTGTTGGTCACGTTGGACCAAGTGGTGGGCATGTGCCACTGCTGCTCCATGCTGAACACTGGAGAGGCAATGTCATCGACATTGGCCACCATGCCCAAGTTCTCAACCGTCCAGTCGCTGCCTCCATTGGTGGTGGCCCAGACACCATGCTCGGTGCCCACCAAAATGGTGCTCCCGGTGGGGTCGCTTTGATCAATCACCGCGTCGTACACGGGCATTTTGCTCAAATCGTTGTTGCTGGCAAACCAAATGTTGCTCCAAGATGGGGTGTCGTCCAACGCATTGAACGTCTCCTGCACCTTTCCGCCTGACACGTTTCCGTATCCACCGACGGTCACCACCACGTGGTTCGGGTCATTGGAGTCCACAGCCACACCTGTCACCACAGCGCCTGTGGCCATGATCTGAGTGCGGGTTACACCTTCAGGCACGTCGCATGACCCATCGTGATCCCAGACATTGTTCAACCCGCTGAATCGATACACCTTGGCATCCCAACCCGAAACGAAAATGTGGTTGCCTGCCTCGGGATGGTCTCCCACCGCAAACTCGATGGACTTGGTTCCAGAACCGGCTGGCGCGTTTCCGAGGAAGAACCAACGGGGCTGGGTGTTGAAGTTCAGTCCGTTTCGGGTCATCCAAACCCCATTTCCGCTGTTGAATCCAATCACGGTCATGGACGTGTAGGGGTCCTTAACATCAATGGATTCGTGAACGTCGTAGAGGGTGTCGGCGGCATAGTGCCAGGTGGTGTCACACACGGTGACCAATGAAGTGTCTCCTTCCTCGATGACCTCCACATCGTTGCAATCGTAGAGGACAGTCAAATCTTGATCGTCCAACCAAGGGTATTCGGTGTTTTCCACCGGACCCTCTTCGGAGAGGATTTCGGGGCGAATCAACTGGTCCCAGTAGCGAAGGGGAGCCTCGAGTGTGTATTCGAAGGGACGGTTCAAGTTGGCCGTCTCCATATTGAACGTGCTGTCTTCTACAGTCTCATCGAACGGATTCACCAAAGGCACTGTCATGCCGCTGTTCTCGTCGTTGAAGTTCTCGTAGAGGTTCATGCAGGTGTAGAACCCACCGATGTTGCCTTCATCATCCAAGATGTCGACGAGGCAATTGTCGTAGAAGGAACCAGCCTGGGTGAAGGGCGAACCCTGCACGTAAAATCCGCGACCGAGGTTTCCGTTCTGCGATGTGGCAAAGAATGGAATGCCCTCCTGCAAGTCTGTGGCTTGGCTCATGGCGCAATCAAAACCGTCGCCGCCAAACACGTCTGCGGCATCCATGTCATTGAAGAAGCTGCCATTGGCGGGAATCAAAGACGTTCCGTTGTCTTGGGCACCTCCAATCACTTCTGAAGTGGGTCCGTAGGCCATGCCATAGAACTGGGTCAACTGCAGACCTCTGTTGCACGCTTGGTAAGTCTCTCCGCCATCTTCACTCCGGAAAATGCCGCCGTCCGTGGCCACATACATCATGCCCGCTGGGGTGAACATCACCTCGTGAACGTCGGCATGGATGTAGTAGGGGTTGCCTGCGCCTCCACCCATGGAAGCGGCTTGTTCTGCCTGGTACGAGGGACCGCAGCGCCAGAAAGCCTGACCACCCACGTAAGCGATGCCGGGATCTCCCTTCTTCACGCCGAGGGCCAAATCGTAACGGGCCTGGTTGTTGGTGGGGCAGATGTCATAGCCCTCCACTCCTGCTGGCCAGATTTCGTCCCAAGTCACACCGCCATCGGCTGAATGGTAAACACCACCGAATGTGCTTCCGGAAGTGGCACGAAGGGCAAATGCACTTTGGGCGTCGTCTGGGCTGATGGCGACACGGCAACGTCCGAAGCCCTGGGGAACCACAGGATCGTTGGGACTGCCCGACACCGTCTCCACAGAGCTAAAGTCTGTGGTGCGGTACACGCGGCCGTTTGAACTGGTCAGCAACATGTAGCTGCCGTCAAAGGCGATTTCAATGTCTTGGATGGCTGTGGTCCCTGAGATGCCACTGAGGGTGTTTTCGGTCACCACGCCGTTCTCGAAGTAACCCACACCTTGGATGCCGCCGTACCAAACACGAGAGGCCACGCTGGGGTCAGCCACCAAAGCATCGGTTGCGCTCCAATCTCCACCTTGGAACAAACCTGGGTCCGTTCCTTCGACACGGGTCCACGTGGCGCATCCGTCGGTAGAGCGGTAAACACCATCTCCACGGAAACCTGAACCGCCTACGCCACTGACTCCGTCGAACTGGGTGCCTGTACCTACGTATATGTCACCGTTGCCAGCCATCGCAATGGAGGCCACCATGGCGGATGGAAAGCTGGAAATGCGCTCCCAATTGTCGCCCTTGTTCCAAGACCTCCAAAGTCCACCGCTGACGCCACCTGTGATCAGTTGAAGTTCATTGACCGCAAGAATGCAGCGGGTACGTCCGCCCACATTGTCGGGACCCATGGGGTTCCAGTAATGCTCATTGGAAGAACGGCTGCTGGATTGAACAGCGGCAATTTGACGGGTCCGTTCTCCAAGTTGGCGAAGGCCGTCGTGGTTCATTTCTCCGGTTTCCACATCGCTTCGCAATTCCATCAGAACTTGGGCCATGCCTGTGGCATCGGCGGTCGGCTCCGCTTGCTCAAAGCCACGTGGGGCGTAGTGGGCACTCTCGTTGCTGTCCAACTGGACATAGGCCAAAATGCTGGCAAACCCAGCGAGGGCCGAAAGGAAGGCAATCTTCTTCATTGTAAATCTGTTCCCGTTCGTAGGAGGGCGGAATTTAAGGAAGGAACCTCACCTAACACCAATCGGTTCTGCGAACAGGTACACTGCATGGTGCAAGGGGCATGAACCCCACGCTGAAGCCCTTAGACAACGTGCTTTTCGGCGTGGTAGCTCGAACGCACCAAAGGACCACTCTCCACAAACATGAAGCCCATTTCAAGGCCTTCTTGCCGGAGCGTTTCGAACGTATCCGGGTGCACAAACTCCGCAACGGGCAGATGTTTTGGTGTGGGCTGCAGGTATTGGCCCAATGTCAGCACTTGACAGTCCACCGACCGCAAGTCCTCCATGGTTTCCCTGACTTCCTGAACCGTTTCTCCCAAACCGAGCATGACCCCGCTTTTGGTCCGAATCCCTGCTTTTCTCAGGCGCATCAGAACCTCCAAACTCCGGTCATATTTGGCTTGAATCCGAACTTCCTTGGTCAATCTGCGGACCGTCTCCAAGTTGTGGCTCACCACTTCCGGGGCCACGTTGATGACCTTCTGCAGATTTTCCCATTTGCCAGCAAAGTCAGGAATCAATGTCTCCATGGTCGTCCCTGGACTCTGCTGACGGATGGCCCGAACCGTTTGTGCCCAAATTTCCGCTCCGCCATCGGCGAGGTCATCTCGGTCCACTGACGTGATCACGGCATGCTTCACCTCCATCAGCTTCACGCTGTTGGCCACTCGGCCCGGCTCAAACACATCCACCTCCTCGGGGCGACCAGTCGACACATTGCAAAACCCGCAAGAGCGCGTGCACACATTTCCCAGAATCATGAAGGTCGCAGTGCCCTCACCCCAGCATTCTCCCATGTTGGGGCAATTTCCGCTCTCGCAAATGGTGTGCAGCTTGTGCTCGCTCACCAAGCCGCGGACCTTTCGGTACGCCTCTCCAGTGGGCAACTTCACCTTTAACCATGGCGGTTTGGTGCGCCGAGGGCGGGAATTTCCGTCCGCTTCAGGGGTCGGGGGGGCCTGTGTCATGTCTTGAATTGTTGGCGTCCAAAACTCCAATGGACAAACAAGGTCAGGAAGAACCGGTCATTCTGGTCAAAATCAGGTGCCATGATGACAACCGGGGTCACAAATGCATCCAGATTTAGCCCAACGGAGAGGGTCCGCAAGGATTCTCGCGCCCCTCCATATTCGAAATCAGCCGCGACTCGGAAAAACGCGCCGGGGGAAGGCGTCACTTCCAAAATCCCATTCAATGATCCCGCGCGGCCGTATATGTGATCGGTGCCATGGACATCCGGATCGTAGCGCTCTGTCAGCAGATAACGGTAGGGAATGCTCGGGTAGCCAATGACCAAATACACGGGCTTGGTCAACGCCAAGGCCGGACCAAAGGCCCACTTCCACCCAATGGCGACCGCACCGTTTCTGAGCTTGGGCGTTGCGATGGTTCGGTTTCCCCAACCCAGTCGGGCGATGTAGGCGTTGTTGACTTTGCCAAAGACATAGCTTTTGCCCTGATCGTAAACGGGATTGAAGCTGCGCACCTCTTTCGGGTGCTTCATGCTCACGATTTCGAAAGACCAAGTCCTGACCTTGCCGACACCGCGGTAAGTCCCTCGCTCAACGTGCACCCCCATTCCCCGGGTATGAAGGGACAGGCCAGTTTCCACCCGATGGGTGAAGACGGTTTCTGGCTCATCTTCACCCGAAGGTGACCCTTGGCCATGGGACATGACCGGCCCCACCACAAAGGCAAGTACGCTCATCAAAGTGCGCAAAGTGGCGGAAGAAGAAACACAGACGAAGTCCATCGAGAGTCACGAAATTAGCGCACGATGAAGTATGCACTCACCTATCCTGAACCCCTGAGAACGAAAGCGGTTCACGCGGGCAACCAACAAACCCTAATCACAGACGCCCCCACCGACAATGGAGGCCTCGGCGAAGCCTACTCTCCCCACAGACTTGGTGGCCGTGGGGTTGGCCAGCTGCATCATGACCATTTTGGGCCTCAGGGCCAAAAGCAAAGGATTGAATGTTCTTTCCATGACCGCTGAGACCGAAAAAAAAATGAGCCCGACTCCGAGGCGCATTGGGCGCATCGCAATCGAGCTCAAAGTCCAATTGGAAGGGGGCTCAGTTCAAGACCAAGAGTGGCTGCGCTCCGAAGCGCTCGCCTGCCCTGTGGCCATGTCCTTGCACCCTGACCTTCGTCAAGACATTCAGGTGATTTTCGAGTAAGGATTCAGTTCGAATCCAAACTTTCTTCTCCCGTCGCTTGGCTTTCGGGAGTGGTCTGTTCAAAGTCGACACCGTTGTAAGCGTCGCAGTATGGGTAGGAAAGAGCGCAGCTGCTCAAGCCTGCAGAAATCAGGAGGGCCATGGCCCAAAAATTGAAGTGCTTCATGATGGATAGATGTGGATTCTTGAATGGCACATGGCCCTTTTACGTGACGCTTCTCAATTAGGTTACGTTCTCTATTCCCAACTTGCCGTTTCTATGGACATCTCTGCAATTCTCATTCTTGCCATCGGCTCGGCCATCATTGGTTTGTTGTTGGCCTTGCTTCGCCGACCGGCCGCTGGAGCCGGTCAAAACTCAGCCGAGCACGACTCTTTGAAACAAGAAGCCGAGAAATGGGAAGCCCGTTGGAATGCTGACAGAAGCGAGTTCGACGAAAAAGAAGCCAGCCTTCGCGAGACCATAGACAGCGAAAAACAGACTTCTTCTCAGCTTCGAACAGACCTCGCTCGGCTCGAAACCGAACTGAATGCGGCCCGTGAGAGAGAATTAAAGGGGAGAGCAGGAAAGAGAGGCCCAGGAAGCCGCCCTCCTCAATCGATTCAAGGTCCTATCCAGCGAAATGCTCGAGGCTGGAACCGAAAGACTCAAGAAGACCAACAAGGATGAGATCGACGCCTTGCTGAAGCCCTTTGGTGACCGGCTCGATGAATTCGGCAAGCAGGTCCGCGAAGCCTACGGCAATGAGCGCGAGCAACAAGGTGAGCTGTCGGCGAAGCTGAAGCAGCTTTTCGAGCTCAACCAAAAAATGACCGAAGAGGCCCACAATCTGACCCAGGCCTTGACCGGAAACACAAAGGTCCAAGGCGATTGGGGGGAACTTCAACTGGAGACCCTTCTCCAAAATGCCGGATTGGAAAAAGACGTGCATTACGAAGTCCAAGACACCGGGCGGAACGCAGACGGAAAGCTGTTGAGGCCGGACTTCGTGGTCAAACTGCCCGACAACCGGCTGGTGATCATTGACTCCAAAGTGTCACTGACTGCCTATGCTGCTTGGACAGCCGCCGAAGACAACGCCGCCCGCAAAACCGCCATGAAATCGCATTACGGGAGCATGGAAAGGCACGTCAGAGATCTTGGAGAAAAGCGCTACCAAGACTTATATGGCACCGCTCCTGACTTTGTGCTCATGTACATCCCTGTGGAGCCGGCCTTGAGTGTGGACTTCGAGCGCCAAAACACCCTTTACCAGATGGCGGCTGGCAAAAAAGTGGTGCCCGTCACCACCTCCACCTTGTTGGGCCACGCTTCGTTTGATCAGCTTTCTCTGGAAACAGGAATCTCAAAAGCAAAATGCGGAAGCCATTGCTTCCCGTGGCCAGCAGCTGCTGAAAAAATTCAATGGTTTCCTGAGCGACCTGAAACAGATCGGCACCAGACTGGAACAGGCCCAAAGCGCCCACACTGGGGCCTTCCAAAAGCTCTCAACGGGAACGGGCAACTTGATCAGCCAAGCTGAAAAGCTGCGCAAGCTTGGCGGGCATCGAAACCCCACTTGCCATTGACCCTTCTGAAGTAGAGGCCGCGATGGACTCCAACGAAAATGCAGAACCCCAGCTCCGGATTTCAAATTCCGAAGCTGAGCGCGATGAACTCGCCGATTCCTCGACGAACTTGCCCCCCAAGTGAGGAACAGCCTGTCGATTTCAACTTCCAACCCCATGTGGTTCATTGCACTGTCTGCGATGTTCATGTGTTACGGCTGTTCCACCCCATCGCGGTTGGGATCGAATGCCGACAAACCTTATTTGTGGGAGCCCCTTCCCCACCCATCCACAGCTCGCTTGGCATCCGGCACCATCCAGATTCTGCGACCGTATACGTTAGGCTCCCTGCCCACGAACCGCTGCACCTGAGAGAGGATTCCGATGCCCCCTTTCGATTTTCATTGGAGCTGGAGCTTCTTGTGGCCGCCACAGAGTGGCCCACGGGCAATCAGGAGAGCCGACCAAACACCATGCTTCACCGATTTCGGTGGGAAGATGCCGCCAACCCCGACCGGCGGGAATTGGTGGGCCGGTTCACCTTTCCCCTTTCCACCGGACGCTACCGCATCATCCACACCATTCGCGATCTGCACAGGGGGTCAGACGTGACCGGCGTGACAGCCTTTGACGGCTGGGGGAACAACGCCCCTGAGCGTTGTTTGGCGTTTGAATTGGCGACGGGGGAACCTGCCTGGAACCGCTCTTTGCCGGACGGTGGTCGATGTGGGCTTTTGGTTCCGCCCGACATGATAGACCTTCCTTGGAGGCACACAGCCATGCCCCCGGTGGACTCCTTTCCTTCTGCGCCATTCCTGGACAGAATCCCAAAAGCACTCTCCTTTCCTGAAGACAAATCTGCCCCTCAAAGGCCCATCCCCGTCACCGAAGTCCCTTCGGATGTCTTTTTTCCTGCGGGAAATTGGACGGGGTGGTCATGGGTAAGTTGGGAGAACGCCCCTGGGATTCACCGCTGGAGTTATGGAGATGATTCCTCATCCATTCTGGTGGCGGCCAGGAGGCGTCACTTCCCAGTCATGCGCGATCTGGATCAGATGATCCGCGCCACGAGGTACATCGCCACCCGGCAGGAGTACAAAACCATGCGAAATGCCCGGGACCCCAAGAAAGCCTTGGATGAATTCTGGCTCAGCTTTGCATCCGGTCCAGACGTCGCCAGAGGGCTCATCGCCACCTATTATGGGAGGGTGCGGGAAGCCAATGTGCATTTCACGAGCCTCAAGGAAGGTTGGTGCACCGATCGGGGGCATGGTCCACATGGTCTTTGGCCATGCCGACCGCGTCCGGCGTGACTTTCAGGGCGAAACATGGGTGTACGGAGAGGAAGGAGATGTCAACGCACTCATCTTCCGCTTTTCAAGAAATGACAACGGGGACGACTTCAATCGATACGATTTGGAGCGTTATCCTGGATTTAGAAGCCCGTGGGAAGCCATGGTGTCGAGTTGGCGCCGAGGCAAAGTGAGAAACAGATGAGACCAAGACCCAAAAAGCAGGACGACCGAATCATCGGTTGGCACCCCATCAAGGAAGCCCTCGAGGAAGGCGTTGAAATGGCGCGTGTGTTGATTCAACGGGACAGCAAAGATGAAAAGACCAAGCAGCTTTTAAGCGTGCTTCGGGCCAGGCAAATCCCCCGTTCAGCGCGTGCCCCGGGGAAAGGCTAGACCGGATCACCAAGAAGAACCACCAAGGCATCATCGCCTTTTCGTCCCCCATCGCATTCACCCCTCTGGACGAGTTGATCACCTCTGGTTTCGAGACCGGAGAACGGGTCTTTCTGGTGGTGTTGGACGGCGTCACCGATGTGGGCAACCTGGGTGCCATTGCACGCACAGCGGAGTGTTTTGGCGCCACCGGACTGGTGCTGCAGGACCACCATGCCGCCCCAGTCAATGAAGATGCGGTCAAAACCAGTTCCGGGTCTTTGCTTCGTTTGCCGGTTGCCCGGGTGCCCGACATCGCCAAGGCGCTCCATTACTTGGGGCAATGCGGACTGGAAAGAATAGGACTGAGTGAAAAGGCAGAGACCAGGCTCGAAGACTGCCGTCCCTCTGACGCAGCATGCTTGGTTCTTGGGGACGAAGAACGCGGAATTTCCATGCAAAGTTGGGCAAAATGTGACGTTCATGCACGAATCGAAATGAGGGGGAAAACTGGCTCTCTGAATGTGAGTGTCGCAGGCGGTATCGCCCTCCATCACTTGATGTCCTGAGAAAAAAAGACCGAGTGTGTATGCGGACGAACCGGTCGATAGTGGCGGCTGAATGACAAATCTCATCGACCAATTAAAATATTTTGGTCGATTTATTTCATTTGTTCGTATATTTGATGTCTTCGCCTGTCGCTTGTTTTCAGTGTTTGAACCAGAATCGAACTGAAAACGTTATATGGGACACTTTTACTACGTTCGCACTTCGGATAAGCTCACCCCCTCAGGGTCAGCTCCGCGTACCCTTTCGTCACGTGTCATGCCTGCACGACCACTTATCACCGTTATGCTCCTTTGTTGGGGCTTTCTTTCATGGTCTCAGCCCTTCCTTCACGAAGGTTGCGACAGTCTATGTGTCCCAGCTCTGTTGAATGAGGATGCAGACTTGATTGTCGACTGCACCACCCCATTTCCAGACTTTGTTTTGCCATTGGCGGAAGGTTGCGACGACGCACCCATCACGGCCATGCCAAGCGTGGAATTGGACGAGACGATTGTCATGAGTTACGACCTCACCACAGCCTTGGGCGTGGGAGCGGATTGGGCGCTTTGGCTCGGTGGTTTTGAGGCCATGGGTCATGGTTCCAGTGATTACTTCAATCCCACTTCCGAAGGGGTCATGCTGAATGCATACGCCAATGGAACCGTGCGCATCACAGGTGATTTGGTGAATGACGAAAATGCCAATGAGCAATTTCATCTGGACCTGTTCTTGAAGTCCGGCCAAGACTTTGAAAGCTGGGATGCCCAAGGACGTTTGCCCAAGGATGACCTGGGCTTGGGCGCTTATGTGGATTGGACCTTCTACGAGGTGGTCGACACGTTGAGCCGATTGGAAGGTTTGGGGGATTTCGAGGGCGACATGCTCTACTTGGACCACATGCCATTCTCCAAGCTGTTTGGTTTCCAATTGGGCGCCGATGGAGCGAACAACAAGAACACCAACTTTGGAATCAGCGGGTGGTTCTGGTACCGAGGCATGATCGGCGGACAACCTGTGAATGGCACAGGAGACGTCAATGCTGACCTGGTCGATGGCGAGGACGACAGCGTCTCTTGCCCTGTTGTGGAATCCCGCGAACGGATTGTCATGGCTTGGTCAGAATGCGGACACGATGTGCACAGCTACACCGTTGAGCGCCATGACTTGGAAGCCCCCTATTTTGAGACCTTGCCTCCGTTGGAATCTGCAGATTGCACCTCCCTCCCAGACACGGCATCCATCGATGCCTTCGAGGTCGGAGACGATTGCGGGAGTGACCTGAGTCTTGAAGTCCTGTCCGATGTGGTTGTCGGCCCGCCTTGCGACCAAGAATTGACCCGCACATGGCGATTGACTGACGCGTGCGGAAACTACACCGACACCTTTCAGGTGGTGACGCTGATTGACACAACGGGCCCGACGTTCATCTTGAACGATGTGGAATTGGACTGTACAGAGTGGGCGTCTTTTGAACCCACCACTCCCGTCATCACAGACAACTGCACGCCTTCAGAGGACATTGTGACCTCCTACACCGAGGGAGAGCCTGTTGGCGCCTTCCCATCTGACTTCACGATTGAGTTGTCCTATACCGCGACTGACCTCTGCGGCAATGCCACAACCCAGTCGGCCACCATTACCGTGATCGACACCACGGCACCTGTGCTGACAGACCTGCCTGAAGACGTCACCTTGACATGCGTGGAATGGGAAACTTACCAAGCACAAGCCCCTTCAGCCACCGACAACTGCACCGACGATTTGGGTGCAGCGCAAGTGGACACTTTGGTTGTGGATCAAGCCTGCGAAGGGACCTTCACCCTCACCTTGACTTATTCATTCACGGACCTGGCAGGGAACACCTCTAGCCACGTGCAAACGGTGAATGTGGAAGACACCACCCCACCGGAAGTCACTTCCTCTCCAGCCGACTTGGTGATCGATTGTAATGACGAATGGCCAGCCGCTGAAGGGGACAACCTTCCCACGGCTTCTGACGACTGCAGCGGCGTCAACATCACTTGGATGGACGACACCACATTCACAGAGTGTCCCGGAGAACTGATTGTCCGTACGTTCACCATCAGCGACAATTGCGGCAACGAGACCACGGTCTCGCAAAACATTCAAAAAGAAGACACCACAGGCCCCGTGCTTGAGGATGTGCCTGCAGACACCACTTTGGCCTGCGGCTCAGACCTGCCTTCTGCTGAACCCACCGCGATGGACGACTGCTCTGCAGTGGACAGCACTTGGACCACGGTTGAAGCCATTGATGTCGCCTTTGGAACGTCTTTTTCCCTTGATTTTGAGGCTTGCGCATTGGATGGCCTCGTGGCCGATGGTGGAACCATTTCCATCAGCAATGATGCATTCGATGGCACTTGCGCCGTGGAAATGCTGCACGCCGCAGGAGAAGACCCCCACAATTTCTACGACCCCGCTGTGCTCGCTGGCAGAGGAACCTACCAGGTGATGGCCAGAGCCGATGGTTTCATCAGCGACAACATGGTCCACTTGCTTGCGGGTGACGACCTGGGGGACTCAGGCATCACTTTGTCCTTGCGTCCCAACGGAACGGACAACCCCGGGATTGACATCACTGGTTTGGGCCTCAATGCTTCCGCCGACGCGGCCATGGCCCAAGGCGAGTGGTACTCGGTTCAAGTGACCCTTGGAGAAAGCCAGTTGAGCCTGTCCATTGACGGCATGCTCGTTCTAGAGGTTGACCTTCCAGCAGACCTGCCCAGTCAAGGCCGGTTCAAGCTCGCCGCTGCTTATGCTGCGAGCTACGACGACATGTCCTACCAAGCCGAGGATCCCTGTCCCGTGGTCGAGCGATATGAGCGCACATTCCATGCCCTCGACGCCTGCGGAAATGAAAGCACAGCCACCCAGGTTATCGATTTGATTGACACCGTGGCCCCTGTATTTGGCGAGCTGCCGGAGGACCTCTTGATCGCTTGCGGAGAGGACATTCCCGAGACGGAAGTCGACGCGACGGATGCTTGCTCAGATGTGAGCATTCTGGCATCCATCGACACCCTGATTGTCCCATGTCCTGGGACCTTCACATTGATTCGCACATTCACCGCGATGGATGCTTGTGGCAACGCCGCACAGCATCAGCAAACCATTCAAGTCATGGATGATGAAGCCCCCATTTTCTTGGAGGTTCCCGGAGACGTGACCATTCAGTGCGACGAAGACCTCCCTGAAGACCTTCCCACATCGGAAGACGCCTGCAGTTCACCTGTGAACGTCATTTTGCTGGCTGTAGACAGCGTTGTTGGCGAATGTCCACAAGCTTGGCTGGTCACCCGCACATTCCAGGCCTCTGACGCTTGTGGAAATACAGCCGTCACCTCCCAACTGGTGACCATTGTGGACACCGTTGGCCCTGTTTTGGTCCTTGGGCTGGACACGGTCACCCTGGAATGCGGTGGCGATCTGCCCACGAACCTGCCCACTTTTGGCGATGCTTGTGACCCCATGGTGAACGTTGCCGAATTGGCACCTGACACCGTGCTCGGTGCTTGCTCCGGTGAGTACATCGTCAACCGACACTTCGAAGCCATGGATGCCTGCGGAAACACCACGGCCTACAGCCAAGCTGTGAATTACGTGGACACTGCACCTCCAGTGGTGGAAGCCAGCTCTGTGCCGGCCGACGTGACCATCCAGTGTGGCACTGAGCTGCCCTCAGAGGTGCCTGTCGCTGGGGATGACTGCGGAACCATTTCCCTCTCGGTGTCTGTCGACTCGGTGTCCACAGACCCTGTCTGTTTGTCTGCCCTCACGGTGACCCGGACCTTCACCTTCACAGACGACTGCGGCAACGCATCGGAAGCGGCCCAGGTCATCACAGTGGTGGACACGGTGGCTCCTGAATTTGACACCAGCTCCATTCCAGCGGATGCCACATTCAACTGTACGGATGTGCACCCCACTTGCGCCGATTTCGATGTTCTTGCATTTGACGATTGTGGAACAACCAACGTAGACTGCCAAATGGACACCGTCCCCACGGCTTGTCCTGGAACGTTCACGTTGATCATGACGCTCGTGGCCTCTGACGACTGCGGAAACAGCACGGATGCGACCGTCACTTTTGAAGTGGAGGACACCACGGGACCTGAACTCGACTTGGCTTTGCTTCCTGCAGACTCCACTGTCCAATGCGGCTTTGTCCCTGACGTGCTCGACAGCACGGCATTCACGGTATCCGATGACTGCAGCGACTGGGTGTTTGGCGCTGTTCGCGACACCACTGGTGAAAACGATAACCCATGCGACTACCAGCATGTGGACACCTACACCTTCACCGACTGCGACGGCAACGAAACGGTCTTCGTGCACACGCTGACAGTGATTGACACCATTGGCCCCATGATGTCGACGGCCATCGTGGAAGAGCTCAATTTCTTCTGCCCATTCGAAGTCCCGGAATACACCAGCCCTCAGTTGGCCAGCGACAATGACTTCCCGTTCAGCGTGACGGACAATTGCGCCACCGCCGAGGAGATCTCCATCTCGTACAAGGACTCTGTACTCGCTCAGAATGGAAATGACTTTACCGTGGAGCGAACTTGGACGCTCACGGACCATTGCGAAAACGAAACCGATGTGGTTCAAGTGATCATTGTCCAAGAGCCCCAGCTCTTGATGCCCAATGCATTCAGCCCGGGAAGCAATGGCTTCAATGACGTCTATGTGGTCGAGAACCTGGCCTTGGAGGAGGAAGACGGCGACGTCTACCCCCCATGTGACTGGAGCGATGACCCCACCATGGTGCACTTTATGGTCTTCAACCGTTGGGGCAACCAAGTCTATGCATCTCCACCGGGCGCCCGCTACTTGAATGATTGGCAGGGTCGATCCGAAGACAATGAATCCCTTGTGGACGGCACCTACTTTGTCCTGTTCCGGATCAATGAGACTCGGAAAATGGGCACTTACGTTGACATCAGAAAAGACCAGTGATGTTTCGCACAATGACTTCCCACTTGGACCCCATGAAGCGCACTGTCCGGCTTTTGCTGGTTGCCCTTTTGGCCGGCATTGGTAGCCTCTCTGCGCAGCAGGATGTGATGATCAGTCAGTACCTGTTCAACGGTCTGCTCATCAACCCCGGTTATGCCGGTTCACATCCGTACACGTCCTCCTCGCTCCTTCACCGGAGTCAATGGAACCAGTTTGATGGTGCCCCCACCACAAGCGTGGTGGCCATCGATGGTGCCTTACGGAACAACAGCATGGGCGTCGGCCTCTTGATGCTGCATGATCAGATTGGACTCACCACACAGACCGATGTGTCCATGAACTTCGCCTACCGCATGAGACTGGGTGCTGGTCGATTGGCCCTCGGACTCCGCGGTGGTTTGTCCAACACCCGGGCGGACCTTTTCTCGGCACAAACCACAGATCCAGGCGACCCGAACTACAGCGAAAACCAACAAATCCGTCAATCGGCCAAGTTTGGATTCGGTGCCTACTACCACATGCAACGCCTCTACATCGGCGTATCCATTCCCACATTGACCGCCTTGGGCCCCAATGCACAAACCACCATTCCCCATTTGCTGACCACAGCAGGTGTGGTGATGAAGGTCTCCAGTGGGGTCATGCTCAAGCCCAGTGTGCTGGTGAAAATGGTGGAGTCTGCTCCAGCGCAACTCGACCTCAATCTCCACGCCCTCTTTCCAAGAAAAGATTTGGCTGGGAGCGGGTTGGAGAACAGGCGATGCTGTAGTGGGCATGTTTGAAATTCAAGTCACACCCGAATTGCGAATCGGTTACGCACGAGACTTCACTTTGAGTGCCATCCGAGACTATTCGGCTGGTTCCAATGAAATCCTTATCGGTTTCGACTTTGGTCAAGGCATCAGTGCCAAGCGTTCACCCCGTTACTTCTAAGTTGGTATCCATGCCCAGAATCCCTACCCAGTTCTCTTTCCTTGGCGTGATTCTTGCCGCAGCCTCCTGTCCGGATGTGCGCGGCTCCACCTCGAGGAAGGCCAAGCTGCCTATCAGGAACTGCGATACCAAGACGCCATCCATCACTTTGGAAAGGCCGTCACTCGCACTCCTGAACCGGAAGCATACCGCATGCTGGCCGGCGCCCACGCGAGGGTCAACGAACACGAAGAAGCGGCTTCAGCTTACTCGGTCTTGGTGGCCCTTCCGGAAGCCACCGATGATGACCGGTTGAGCTATGCTGCTGCCCTTTTCAAAGAGGGTGAGTACGCCCAAGCGGAGCGCATCCTGAATGAGATCGGACAGCGTGACCCCAGCAACGAGGTCGCCGCCGCCCTTCGCCAAAGTGCCATCCTCGCCCAGGATGCCCGCAGGGACACCACTGCCTTTGAAGTGTCCCCCATCGAAACACAGAGGCATCCGCTCTGCTTTTGCCCCTCTGCGAAGCGGAGACCTCCTCTACTTCACCGGGGCTGTCGAACGCCAAGGCGCAAGGGACCCATACACCGACCTGAGCTATACCGACTTGTACCAGATGCCAGCCAAAGGGGGAACACCCACTCTGGTTCCTGGCGTGAACGGACCTTACCACGATGGCATGGCCGCTCCCTCCCCGGATGGCAGCATTCTCATCTTTACCCGAAGCAGCCACCAAGAAGACAAGGTGAACAAGCTGCTTCTCGACGACAGCTCGGTCAACAACACCACGCTCTACTACGCCAGAAAAGGCCTCTCCGAATGGGAACGGGTGGTTGAGGTTGGCTTGAGTGATGAGTCCAGCATGTTTGCTCACCCCGCTTGGAGCCCAGATGGCAGCCGCCTCTACTTCTCCAGCGATATGCCGGGCGGAAAAGGTGGAATGGACCTCTGGTACATCCGCCGGAACGGAACCACATGGGAGCTTCCTCCTGTGAACATGGGCTCCATGATCAACAGCGTGGGAGACGACGTCTTTCCCTCGATGAAAGGCAACGACACCCTGTTCTTTGCTTCCGATGCCCAAATCACCTTCGGTGGACTGGACATCCTCTACACGGTCAGAGATTCCATGGGCACTTGGAACCGTCCCTACCCATTTGGACTACCCGCTGAACAGCCAAAGCGACGATTTCAGCATGACGTTCAATCCCGATGGCAAGACGGGCATTCATTTCCTCGGACCGCTACGGATACGACCGCCTTCTGTCTTTCGAAATCGTGGACAAGCCGCTGCTGGTCAGAGGCACCGTGATTGACAGCCTGACAGGGAAGCCCATTCCGAATGCCATCATCAACTTGTTGGATGTGGTCGATGGAAGTGCTGTTGCCCTGAACTCCGACATGAATGGCGCTTTCGAACTCAACCTGCCCCATGGCGAAGTCGTACCGAGCTGAAGCCATGATGGACACCTACTTCGCGAGGAACCTGTCCATTGAAACTCCAGTGGACCCTCTGGTGCGAGACATGAGCATTGAAATCGCTTTGGTTCCGACCAGCACCTTACGCGATGACGAATACGCCAGCTCCATTCGCGAAGGAGACCGATTCGAACTGCCTGAAATCCGATGGGATTATGACAGCTATCGCTTGAGGCAGGATGCCAAGCCCGCCCTTGCGCTTGTGGCTGAATTCCTCCAAAATAGACCTGGAATTGAAGTGGAATTGCGCTCGCATTGTGATTCTCGAGGTCGAGATGCTTACAACCAGAAACTCAGTGAGAACCGCGCGGGATCTGCTGCTCAGTATCTGCTTGACCTTGGCGTATCCCCCGATCAACTTCATCCCGTTGGGGTGGGAGAAGCCGAATTGCTCAACGAATGCAGCAACGGCGTCCCTTGCTCCGAGGCCAAGCACCAAGAAAACCGACGAACAGAATTTTTGATTGTTCGAACCCCAGAAACGAAGAACTAACCCTTTCGTTTCACCAAACCAACCAAGAAAAAAGGGGGACCCATGCGGTCCCCCTTTTTCTTTATCGGGTTCAGAGGAAGAGAGCTTCCTCTGCGCACTTATGCGAAATGCGGTCCGGGATAGTAAGCCGTGTCACCCAGCTCCTCCTCGATGCGGAGCAACTGATTGTACTTGGCGATGCGGTCGCTTCGCGATGCACTGCCCGTCTTGATTTGACCTGTAGACAACGCCACAGCCAAGTCGGCAATGGTGGTGTCTTCTGTCTCTCCACTGCGGTGGCTCATCACGCTGGTGTATCCACAACGGTTGGCCAATTGAACTGCCTCAATCGTCTCGGTGAGGGTTCCGATTTGGTTCACTTTGATCAAGATGGAGTTGGCTACGCCATCCTCAATGCCGCGGCTCAAACGCTCCACATTGGTCACAAAGAGGTCGTCACCCACGAGCTGCGTGGTGTCTCCCATGGCGTCGGTCATGAGCTTCCAAGTGGCCCAATCGTCTTCATCGCATCCGTCTTCAATGCTGATGATGGGGTACTTGCCACGAAGCTCCTTCCAGTAGTCCACCCAAGCGACTCCATCCATTTGCTGGCCTGTGCCAGACAAGATGTAGAGCCCTTTTTCCTTGTCGTAGAATTCGCTGCTTGCCGCATCCAAAGCCAATTGGAAGTCTTCGTTGGGCTTGTAACCGGCCTTTTCAATGGCCATCAAAATGGTATCCAGGGCCTCTTCATTGGACTTCAGGTTGGGTGCGAACCCGCCTTCGTCTCCAACGTTGGTGCTCAGGCCCTTGCTGCTCAACACCTTTTTGAGGTGATGGAACACTTCGGCCCCCATGCGGAGACCTTCTGCAAAGGTGTCCGCCCCAACGGGCATGATCATGAACTCCTGGATGTCGATGGCATTGTCTGCGTGAGAACCGCCATTGATGATGTTCATCATGGGAACCGGCATCAGGTTGGCGTTCACCCCACCGATGTAACGGTAAAGCGGCTGACCCAATGACCCAGCAGCAGCCTTGGCCACAGCCATGCTCACGCCCAACAAGGCGTTGGCTCCAAGGTTGCCCTTGTTGTCTGTGCCGTCCAGATCGATCAAGTGATGGTCGATGCCGACTTGATCGAAGATGTCCATGCCGCTCAATTCCTGGGCAATGGCTCCATTGACGTTTTGAACGGCTTTTAAGACGCCTTTTCCGAGGTACCGGTCCTCTTGTCCATCTCGGAGCTCTACGGCCTCGTGGATGCCTGTACTGGCCCCTGAAGGGACTGCAGCACGGCCTACGACGCCTTCTCCTGTGACGACTTCAACCTCTACAGTTGGGTTTCCACGAGAATCCAGAATCTCTCTGGCGTGGATGTGATCGATGTATTGCATGATCAAGCGATATGGTGTGGGGTGTGTTGTTGAATGAGTTTGACAAACCGGTCAAACAGGTGCCGGCTGTCATGGGGCCCTGCATTGGCCTCAGGGTGAAATTGAACAGAAAAAACAGGCTGGCCCTCGAGTCGAATGCCGGCCACTGTTCCATCGTTCAGGTGTTCGTGGGTCACCACAATGTCTTTTTGCCCTTCCAGGGAGTCTCTGCTGACCACGAATCCGTGGTTTTGAGAGGTGATTTCGCATCGACCGCTCTCCAAATCCTTCACAGGGTGGTTCACGCCGCGGTGGCCTTGGAACATCTTTTCCGTGCTCAGCCCTTGGCTCAACGCGAT
>CALSMK010000017.1 GCA_943787435.1 uncultured Flavobacteriales bacterium
GCCACCGAGTTTTTCTTGGGCTTCGTAGAGGTCGACTGTGGCGCCGCGCTTGGCGAGTTCGAGTGCGGTGGACATGCCCGCTGGGCCGCCACCCACAACGGCATAGCGGCCTTCAAGACCTTGTGGGGCGGCCTTGGTGAATTCTGTTTCGCGGCCAGCGCGCGGATTCACCACGCAGCCCGCCACTTGGCCCTTGAAGGTGCGGTCGAGGCACGCCTGGTTGCATGCGATGCAGGTGTTGATCTCGCCCTCTCTGCCTTCGATGGCCTTGGCCATGATGTCGCCGTCGGCCAGCCAAGGGCGGGCCATGGAGACGAGGTCGGCACAGCCGTCGGCCAGCACCTGCTCGGCCACCTCAGGCATGTTGATGCGGTTGGTGGTGACCAGCGGCAGGTCCACCTGCCCCATGAGCTTTTTGGTGACCCAAGCGAATCCGGCGCGCGGCACCATGGCGGCGATCGTGGGGATGCGCGCCTCGTGCCAACCGATGCCCGTGTTGATGATGTCGGCACCAGCGGCCTCAATGATTTGGGCCTGTTCCACCACCTCGCCCCAGCCATTGCCCTCTTCTACGAGATCGAGCATGCTCAGGCGGTACATGATGGCGAAGTCTGGCCCGCAGGCCTGGCGGATGCGCGACACAATCTCCTCCGGAAACCGCACGCGGTTGGCGAAATCACCTCCCCAAGCGTCGGTCCTGTGGTTCGTTTTCCGCACTAGGAATTGGTTGATGAGGTAGCCTTCGGAGCCCATGACTTCGACGCCGTCATAGCCGGCTTCGCGGGCCAGCACCGCACAGCGCACGTAGGCCTGGATGGTCCGCTCCACACCTCGACCACTGAGGGCCCATGGGCTGAATTTGCTGATGGGCGCTTTGCCCTTGGAGGGCGCGACACAGAATGGGTGATAGCTGTACCGCCCGCCGTGCAGAATCTGCAGGGCAATGCGGCCTTCGGCTGCATGCACAGCATCGGTCACCTCCCGGTGCTTGGCGCTCTGGCTGGAACGCATAAGGGCTGCTCCATGGGGAGCGAGCTTGCCTGCGCGGTTGGGGCTGATGCCGCCTGTGACGATGAGCCCAGCGCCACCCTCGGCCCGCTCGGCATAGAACTTCGCGAGCTTGGTGAAGCCGCCCTGTTCTTCCTCGAGCCCCATGTGCATGGAGCCCATGATGGAGCGGTTGGGCATGGTCATGCCTGCCACCTCCAGCGGCTGCAACAAATGGGGGTACTTCGGATGTCGGGGTGCAGTTCCGGTCATGCCTCCAAGTTCGGACATCTCATGGAACTCCCCGCAGGCACTTGGTTTCAATCCGGGGCGCAAGCTTCGCCAAACATCCCGAGCAATTCCAAGATGTCTTCGACGCCCACAATGCCATCGCCCGTCACGTCCTCGGAGCAAGACGCGTTTTCCAAAACACACTGCTGCAAGGCCACCGACCATGCGGTTCCTTCCCCACACAGTCCATGGTAAGTGCACGAGCCATCGTCGGTGACCGCCTGAGGGTTGTAATTGTCGGCAATCGACACGGTACAACCCTGTTCATTTGAGTCCAATGCCGACCAATCCACGTCACGCGTGACGGAAAAAAAGGCCATTCAACCAGGACCACTCAAAAGATGTCTCCTGACCGTTCAGCACCACCACCACTGTGCTGTCCACGGGCTGTCCATTCATGGTGAGACTGGTCCATTTGGGCGGAGCAGAAAGCAACAATTCGACAGAGTCCCCCGACAAAGTTTGCCCCAAAGAAATGCCGATGTCTTCTTGTTGCTCTACGAATTGATAGGCACTGTCTGCCACCAAATCATAGACCACGGTGCGGTCACCGTTGGGCCAAAACAGCTCGAGTGAGTCGGCCGTTTGCGCCGTACCAAGACCGAAGAATTGAGTCGCGCTGTGCTGAACGTACAAATCCTCTCCGGCACGAAGCGTGCGCATTTGAAGGTGGCCTCCCGCATGGAGCACCATCCGCGTTCCGATGGCCTCTGAGTTGGACCACGAGCCGCACACTCCAACCGTGAGTGCATGGTGGTCCGCTTGTTCTGTCCCGGACTGATTGGTCCAAAATTCCGCAAATTGTCCAGGGCCCACACCCACCACATCGGGGCGCAAATCCCCGTCGAGGTCGCCTCGGGCAATGGTGTAGAGCAACACATTGCTTCCTTCCCAATCCTCCAGCATGTCCACAAAGGGGGTATTCTCCCCCAAACCTGCGCCAGGATGCTGGAACAAGTAATTGTCGTCGAATTCTGGGTAGGTCGATCCTGCGATAACAAACGGCGAAGTAGAGACCATCAGATCCTCCCACCCATCCGAATTGTAATCCACCCACATACTCCCCCAAGCCCAACGCTGGGTGTTCAACCCCAATTCTGCCGAACGCTCGTCGAACGACCCAGAATCGTTGCGGTCAAAAAAAGCCCCCGTCAGCTGTTCAGACTCGTAGTTCGGATCGTCTGTGTCTTGGTTCGACACGAACAGCTCCTCCTCTCCGTCAGCGTCGGGATCTCCTATGGTCAAGCACATCGACGACATCGAAACATCCAGTCCCAAGGCCGCACCGGATTCAGTGAATGTGCCATCTCCATTGTTCATGTAGGCCTGATTGACAATGGCGTCACCGGCCGAGCACCACTCTACTCCATAATCGTTAATGACCACCAAGTCCAAGAGCAAGTCATCATTCAAATGCAACCAAGCCCCTTGGAAAGAAGGCTGCATCCCACTTGCAATTCCCGCCGATTGGGAAACGTCCTCAAACAGGTTGTCCCCTTGATGCAAGAGCACGTTTTCGGAAAGCCATGTGTTCTGACATGGAAGCGCATAAACCGGCACCATGGCGTCCAATTTCCCATCCAAGTCCATGTCAGCAAAAGACATCCCCGTGCATGCCCGATTTTGCAATACATCCCATCCCCATTCCGAGGTTCGGTTCACGTACCCATCGTTCTCCTTGATCCAGATTTGTCCCGCAGACAATTGCCCTGTCCCTGTGGTGTAAGACAAGACCATTGCTGCTGTGTGCACAAAATCTCGGTCTCCGTCGTTGTCTATGTCCAACCACATCATGGAGGTTGGACGACCCGTCCCCTTGACAATGCCCAAGTCAACTTCGGTCCAGCCCTCTGGTCCACCTTGGTAAAATTTAAACTGACCTCCGGGATCTGTCATGGTTAAATCATCCCACCCATCTTGGTTGAAATCCACCAAACTCATCCCCTCGCCCGTAAAGTCCGTGTATGCCTCGAGCAACGGATTGGGCTCAGTGAAGGACCATTGAGCCGATGAAGCAACCGACTGCCCCACAAAAAATAGGAGTGTAGCAAAGCCGCGCAAAAGAGACTGCCTTCTTCTGATTTCGCCCAACTTCATGCTTTAAAAATACACATTATAAACCGGGGGGGGGGGGGGGATTTCGTCAGTCCAACTCCAGAAACCAGTCGGCAAACTCTTTTGCACGCGAACGAGAGGGCAAAATCTGGGCCACAGGCATGTCAGATGCGAGAAACCACCTCCTTCGGAACCCGCCATGATGGACCGGCTGGGAGCGGTCATGCCTGCCACTTCAAGCGGCTACAACAAATGAGGATTCTTCGGTTGTCGGGGCGCAGTTCCGGCCATGCTCCCAAGTTCGGACAACCCGTGGAACTCCTCGCGGTCACTTGGTTTCAATCTGGAACACAAGCTTCGCCAAACATCCCGAGCAATTCCAAGATGTCTTCGACGCCAACAATGCCGTCGCCCGTTACGTCTTCCGCGCAGGAAGCATTTTCTAATACGCATTGCTGAAGTGCAATCGACCATGTCGTGCCCTCTCCGCACAGTCCCGCATAGGTGCACGAACCATCGTCTGATTCGGCCAATGGGTTGTAGTTGTCTGCAATGGAGATGGTGCACCCCACTTGGGAAATCCCAAAAGCAGCCCAATCCACCTCCCTGTTCACCACAAACAGCCCATTCAACCATGACCATTCAAAGGACGTGGCCTGCCCAACTGGCACCACCACCGAAGCGGTGTCCAAAGGCTGTCCATTCCACGTCAGGTTGGTCCATTTGGGCGGAGCGGTCAGGAACAGCTCGATGGAGTCTCCCGACAAAAGCTCTCCTACAGAAATCGAAATGCTCTCCTGTTTTTCTACGAACCGATAGGCACTGTCTGCAGCCAGATCATACACCACGGTGCGGTCACCGTTGGGCCAAAACAGCTCGAGTGAGTCGGCCGTTTGCGCCGCACCAAGACCGAAGAATTGAGTCGCGCTGTGCTGAACGTACAGGTCTTCACCTGCCCGAAGCGTTCGCATCTGAGGGTGGCCTCCCGCATGAAGCACCATCCGCGTTCCAATGGCTTCTGAATTGGAGAATGTACCGCACACCCCCACCGTCATCCCATGATGATCAGGTTGGTCGGCTCCAGACTGGTTGGTCCAAAACTCCGCGAATTGTCCAGGCCCCACACCCACCACATCGGGCCGCAAGTCGCCGTTGATGTCTCCTCGGGCCATGGTGTAGAGCAGCGCGTTGCCTCCCTCCCAATCGCCAAGCGATTCCACAAAAGGTGCATTGCCACCCAAGCCGGCACCGGGGTGCTGAAACAAATAATTGTCATCAAACTCGGGGTATTCAGCCGCTCCAAAAATGAATGGAGAGGTAGAAATCATGAGGTCTTCCCAGCCATCAGAATTGTAGTCCACCCACATGCCTCCCCATGACCAACGTTCAGTGTTCAATCCAACTTCAGCGGAGCGCTCCTCATACCAACCCGTGTCATTGCGGTCGAAATAGGCTCCTGTGAGCTGGTCGTGGGGATAGTCGTTGCCGGTGTCTTGATTGGAAACATAGAACTCCTCCTCTCCGTCTCCATCTGGATCTCCAATGGTGATGCTCATGGCCGACATCGAAACGTCCAACCCCAATTCTGCTCCTGATTCTGTGAAGGTGCCATCCCCATTGTTGGTGTAGGCAAAATTGTAGGTGTCACAATAGATCTCGATGCCTGCGTCGTTGATGACGAGCAAGTCCAAGAGGGAGTCGCCGTTGAGGTGCAACCAAGTTCCTTGAAATGAAGGCTGAAAGCCATTGGCCAAGCCCGAAGTCTGGGAAATATCTGAGAACGTGGTTCCCTCATGAGAAAACAAGGCGTTTTCTGTAGCCCAAATCCCTTGGCAAGGCAAAGAATAAATCGGCACCATGAGATCCAAGTCACCGTCTACATCCATGTCCGCAAACGCCATTCCAGAGCAGAAGCGGTTCTCCAGCACATCGAATCCCCATTCCAAGGTGCGGTCCACATAGCCTTCCTCCTCGCAGATCCACACTTGACTCTTGGACACCTCGCCCGCCCCAAAAAACAGCGAAAACTCCATGGAAGCCGTGTGCACAAAGTCCCTGTCTCCATCATTGTCGATGTCCAGCCACATCAACGACATTGGGACACCGCTGGAACGGGTGATGCCCAAATCAACCAACGTGAAGCCCCCTGGACCTCCTTCATAAAAACGAAGATCTCCCGATGGATTCGTGAGGGTCAAGTCGTCCCAACCATCTTGGTTGAAGTCCACAAAACTGATGCCTTCACCCACGAATTCTGTGTAGGCTTCAAGCATGGGATTGGGATCGGTCGAAGACCATTGAGCCCAAACGCTCAGCGGCAGAACCAGACACAAAAAGAGCAGGGCCAAACCTTGATTGACCCGCCTATTGAACATGGTTAAGCGCCTCCCCATGCGCGTAAAAGTACACATTATGGGGCTGGCGCGATTGGTTTAGTCAAACTCTGGAAACCGGTCTACAAATTCGTTTCTGCGCGAACGAGAGGGCAGAATCTGATAAATGAAGCGTTGGTCACCCTCTTTGATTCTGCGCTTGTCGTCCTTGAGTTCTGTGATGAGATCGATGAAGGCTTGGTCCTTGGAAGTGACATTCATAACCCCATTGCGGTATTCAAAATGGTACCAATTTTCTTCATCGAGGTGCAGATACATGCGCAAAATCCCTGTTCCCGCTATGCCCCACTCGATTCGGCCAGGTATGCGCCTGAACACCGGCTGCTTGTCCATGGACACAATGCCAATGCCGTTTTCACCGCTGATGAAGGATTCTTCACTCGCATCCCAAGACAGGTCCAACCCGGTCATCAGCATCCTGTGCTGAATGCTCGCGGGGGTCTTTTTGAAGGCCCCCATCAAGGTCATGCCGCCCAAAACCTCATCGGCACCTTCCAAGCCCAACCACTCTCGAAGGGCTGGCTCGAACGTGGTTTGGGTCACATCCAATGGAATGGCCGTGGGCCAAGCCAAGATTCTTTCGGCCAATGCCTTCCAAATGTTGTCGTCGAAGGGAAAATCCATGCCCACAGTGAGCGCCGCTTCCATCCCGGTTCCCGTGGGGAACACCTTCACTGAACCGGCTGTGCGCTGGGTGAGCAATCCATAATCCACGGGCAGCTGGACCGGCCCCGAGCCCGTGACTTCACATTGGCCTGCGACCAATTCTATCAGGGTGCCTGGCAAATTGGGCTGGAGCATCTTTTCGGGGGTGCCCGCCTGGTATTTCCCCTCGCGTTTGTCGTACCGCAATTCACCCGCTGCGGCCAAAATTGGATACTCATCGTGGCTTCGAACCTCATCGACAAAAGCGCCGTAAGGGCCGCCGCCAGGCTCATCCACATCTCTCAAGTAAGCCCCAATTCCCAGGTGCTCCATCAAGGGAGTCCTCATGGCTGAGTCGATGGGAATGCGCACATCTTTGGGTCAATCACTGCCTCAAACAGCAATTGTTGTTGGTCCGTCTCAGGACATGCCGCTTCCAACGAAACCGCCCCGTCAAAATTCAAATGCTGCCGTGCCGCCGCCAGGTGAACCGCTCCAGAAAACCCGAAAAATGGACTCAACCCAAAACCATCTTGGACAGGAATGGTCCCCTGCCCAATGGTCTCGCCGCTCGTGTCTACCTCCACCTGCTGTAGCCGAATGAGCTGCTCCAAACCATTTTCATCCTTGTAGAAGACACTGGCCGTGGCCTCGTAGTCAAAACGGCCAAGGATGTTCACATCGGCATCGAACAATCGGTGGTGACGGGAGACCACATTGGCTACAATCACCGCCCGGGACAATTGATCCATTTGGGCCCTTTTCCGGACCACCACTTGACCACTGTCGGGCTCCACAAAGGCGTCGGCTGTGCGAATGAACTTCACACTTTCACAGCGAATCACCGATTCGGAGACGTCGTAGATGGCCTTGGGCGCCAAGAAATTCAAGCTGTCTTGATCACCCCGAGTAGAGTAGAAGTTGGACTTGGACACCGCGTCATCTGTATCGATCACAAAGTCGGTCATGGGCTCTCGTCCAGAGCTCATTTCCAATTTGTCTTTGTCCATGAACCATTTGAACTCGTCCATGTAGCACAGGTATTGATTCGCCGGCAGCTCAATCATGGTTTCGCCGTCGTTGCTCGCGAATTCACCAATGCGCGAATCAAAATCAATGACACAATGGACATTGTCGGTTTTGAAGGCCAGGGCACCTTCCACCATTTGATCCAATTGAAATCCAGCCGTGTCTGCCATGATTCGACGACGGTCGTACTCAAACAAGTCCGAGGAGAGCGAGGCCCCTTGGAAACGCATGCTCCCCTTTCCTGTCATGCCTTTCTTTCCAAGTGTCAATCCCCCAGTCAACTCACTTTCTCCCTCAAAAAACCGCAGAGGAACATCTTGGGTGGTGGCCGAAATCTGCTTTTGTCGGGGCTCAAACAGAACGAAAACGTTTTCTCCTTGCACCTCAGGAACTGGCGGCGGTCCTGCTGACTCAGCGTTGGAAAAAACTTGAGCCAGCCCTTTTGTGCTGTCGGGAAGCAACACAAATCGATCACTTTCGGCATGGGCCGTTTCAAAGGCCAATCGCCCGCCCCCTTGCAATCCTCCTCCGTTCAAAGTCAGGTCCTGGTCAAAGGTTCCTGCCCCCCCATAAACGCTGTATCCACCTGCTGGTGTTGAAGTTTGGAACCCAAAGTAATCGTCATCCATCACCCTCAACTGTTCATTCAGCGGAGGCAGCAAATCCCCCGACTCCAATGTTCCATCAAACATCAATTCGCGGCGGCCCAATGCGTCGAGGCTGTCCAAGGTGAAGGGCTCCACCACAAACCGAAAACGTTCGCGCTCATATGCTCCATTTTCTATGGCAGCATTGTCCCAAAAAACATAGCTGGGCTGATCGGTGACCAACACCGGGTACTCCGGATACAATTCACTCAGCCTTCCCGACCGGTTGATGGGAACATCCACCCTCAAAACGCCTTGAACGTTGGACATTTCGTTGCGCACCCTTTTTCGTTTGGGACGTCCTCGAGCATCGCGCTCCTCCTCGTTCACCTTGAATTTGCAGCGCTCAACAGCGTTCAATTCGATGGAGAAAGAGGCATAATCAAACTCGTAATCAGAGCCGTCAAACTGAAGGTTCCCTGCCCGAACACCTCCGCCAAATTGAAAATCTCGGTCCTCACCAATGACCACGCGTCCATTTCGAGGCTCAATCACCACGCCCCTGTCTTTGGACACGTCCACGCGTGAAACCCCGTCCAAGGTCAGTTGCAGATTGAGCAAACTGATTTCTCCGTGGGCTACACCTGCAGCTTCGGAGCGAAAGAACAGGACGTCATGGTCGCGCCTCCCCGCAGCACTGGCCAGGTGAGCAAACAATTTTTCGGTTGCCGTGGCGACGCGCAAATCAAGGTCCATTTCGAGGTAGCCTTCATGGGCGAGTCGGATCATCATGGCCCTGGTCTTCTCTTCACTTAACCTGAAGCTAGAAGCCAATTGAAGGCTTGTGAACGTGCTGTCACCTGCACCCCTCACGTGGTTGAGAACCCTCACCAAAGGGTGCACCGGGTCTATGCCTTGCATGGTCTGAAACATGCGCTTGTCGAAAAAATCCTCGCTGAACAAGGTGGCCGTGGAGCGACTGGCACCTGGGGGGCCCTCCAATCGAAGCCGGGTTTCGTTCATCTTCCAAGACACGACCGAACAATCCACCGAAACACCATGGTGACTGTCTTTGAACGGCTGTGGGCCCAAACCTTCGTCGGACCGAACCAAAGACAGGCGCTGGGCCGCCAAGTTGAAGCGCAAATTCAATTCCGGGTGATGGAGGCTGTCTTCACCCAACCGAACCACGGCGCGGACCCCCACTCCACTGAATTGATCCGATTTTAAGATGAACAACTTGGACTTGCACTGGACGAGCACGGTGTCCCCTCTTCGAAAATCCAATGTAGCGGGCATTTCTTCGCTGCCCTTGCCTTGCAACTCTGCACCACGAACCGTCAAGCCTCCCTGGAAGTCCACACCTGGAACAATGTCGGGCATGCTCAAACGGTTGACATAGGTATCAAATCTGGGGTAGCGAGAGGCCTCAGAGGCCAACCCGGTTTTTTCGTCGCGCTTTCTGGCCCGCGCTTTATCGGTCAATTGGCCCACCAGAGGATCTGGAAACAATTCTGTGGTGAACCGCGCTGAGTCCACCGTTAAGCTGGGGGACTTCAGCCGGATCGAGAAGGCATCAAAATCTGCGAAATTCTGTGCAGGGTCCCAGCCAGAACGTCCCCAATCCACACGGCCACTTCGGCCGTAAAACCGCCCTTCAGACACGTCGTATTCTCCACCGGTGCGCTTGACTTGTAGCGTATCTCCTTTGGCCAATCCCATCAAAGTTCCCGTCGGGCCCAGAAAAATTCTGGGCGCTCCTTTCTCAGGAAGGGAAATCGCCATGGGCCCTTCAAAACGCCATGTCACACTGCCCGATTGATAGAAAACACCGTCCAACAAAAACTCCTTGCCCGAGGCCAGCAAGGGAGAAAAGTCAGAAGCCGTCTTTCTTTTTTCTAAGGAGCGCTCAACGGCTGCATCCCATGCCGCAAAAGGCACCCGGAGAGAATCACCCGACAATGCTGCTTGTACGCTTCGCGCATAGCCGAATTTTTCGGGAAACGCCCCAAGGTTTCGTTCCTTCATTTGAGCCAACCTCTGGATGAACACAGAGGTGATCGCGGTATCCGACTTCGGATTCAGCATCAAAGGCTTGAGCTTCCTGTCCAAGAAGCGAGCCGCATCCTTGTCAAAAGGCTCCACAGCCTTGGACAGCTCATCCACTGCTTTTTCCAAGGCCACCAAATCGAGCTCCATGTTTTGACACACCGCAGGAAATGCGGAACACAGAAACAAAGCCGCAAGGGCCGTCAGACGGATGCAATTCTTCTTCATGGAACTCAAGCCGAAAAATAAACGTCCCGAAAGCGCTCGCGGTATCTTGCAGCCTTCGATGTTCCAACTGTTTCGCACAATCCAGTCCCGGCCCCAGTTGGTGCCCAGGTGGGTCATCTTCCTGATTGACCTGTCCATGGGGGTTGTGGCATTGGGCTTGGCCTATGCTGTGCGCTTTGAATTTGCCCCTCCAGCCCATGAGCTCGAGGCAGCCCGACAGTTTTTGCCTGGCTATCTCATCGCACGCAGTTTGTCCATGTTGGTTTTTCGCACTTACGCTGGAATCATCAGGTTCAGCGGTAGCCGAGACGCCAGAAGGGTCCTGTTGGCCTTGGCTTTTGGCTCCTCCCTTTTCATTGCCATGGACATTGCCGCAGGCAGCATGGGGATGACCTACCCCATTCCACTGAGCGTAGCCGCCATTGAACTTCTGGCGTCCTCGGTGCTCCTGATCGGATTCCGAATCGCAGTCCGATCGATCTATGAACGCTTCCAGACGTCGCGCCCCACCCCTGTGGTCATTTTCGGAGCGGGCGAGGCTGGCATCATCACCAAGCAAGCGGTTGAACGTCCAAGCTCAGACCCCATGAAGGTCATTGCGTTCCTCGACGATGACCCATCCAAGCACGGCAAAAGAATCGATGGCGCGCCCATCCATCCCGCCAATGACGCTTCTCGCATTTTGGGCAGCCAGAATGCCAAGCGGCTCATTGTCTCCATCCAAAACTTAGACCCCGCGCGAAAGGCCAAAGTGGTGGACGCTGCACTCAATGTCGGATTGCGCGTCATGGACGTGCCCCCTGCCCAACGATGGATCCAAGGCGAATTGAGTGCAGGACAATTGAGAGATGCTCGAATCGAAGATCTGCTGGGTCGACCCGTCATTGAACTGGACGCCACAGCCATTGCTGAACAAGTAAAAAACGCCCGAATTGTGGTGACGGGAGGTGCGGGATCCATCGGCTCTGAATTGGTCATGCAGTCCTTGGAACGGGGAGCCGCTGAAGTTCTCGCCCTGGACACTGCAGAAACCCCTCTGCACGATTTGGGACTCATGGCCCGAACCCGACTTGGAGACAAGGCTTCCCGACTGATCACCAGAATCACAGACGTTCGGGACGCTTCTGGAATCCAATCCACTTTGGCAGAATTCAAACCCGACTTGGTCTATCACGCTGCCGCTTACAAGCATGTCCCCGTGATGGAGTCTCAACCAGAAGAGGCTTGGCACACCAATGTCATCGGCACCACCTGCACCTTGAATGCCGCAAAAAAGGCAGGCGTCAGCACCTTTGTTTTGGTGAGCACAGACAAAGCCGTCAATCCCTCGAGCGTGATGGGGGCATCCAAGAGAATGGCCGAACTCGCTGTCCGAAGTTTTGGAGAAGACGGCCCCATGAAGTGCGTCATTACCCGGTTTGGCAATGTGCTCGACAGCAATGGAAGCGTCATCCCTTTGTTCAAACGACAAATTCAAGCCGGTGGTCCCATCACCCTGACCCACCCCGAAGTCACCCGTTATTTCATGACCATCCCCGAAGCGGTGCAATTGGTGATGGAAGCTGCTGCCACGAGCGCTGGGGATGATATTTTTGTGTTCGATATGGGCGAAAGGGTCCGGATTGCAGACTTGGCCAACCGGATGATTCGGCTGGCGGGCATGGTGGAAAACCAAGACATTGACATTGACATCGTTGGGCTGCGTCCTGGCGAAAAACTCCACGAAGAGCTGATGAGTGGCCAAGAAAACTTGCTCCCCACGCATCACCCCAAAATCTTGCGGGCAGCCAGAGCTGATGTGGACAGAGAGGCCGTAAGGTCAACCATCAACACCAGCCTTGAAGCCTTGCCCACCATGGGCTGGAAAGCCCAAGAAGTCCGGGAGGCCTTTTCTCGACACTTGCCAGAATACCACCCTGCTGAATCCTCCATCCAAACCACGGACCAATGAGCCTTGACCATCCCACAGAAGAGCGCTTGCTCCACGATCTCCGCGGCTATTTCGGATACGCCGATGACCAAGTCGAATTCATTTGGTCCGACACGGAAGGGGTTCACGAAGTGGCCTTGTTTACATACAATCCCCGACACACCCACCGGTTTCTCTTTCACAAATCATCAGGCTCCACCCGCATTCAGGCGTTGCAGTCTTTGCTGGACTACATCCAAACCCACCGCGACCGCGAATTGAGCTACACCATTCAATGGCGCGTGGCTGGAGAGCTGGAGTTCCACACCAGCTATTTCAGTGCAGGCAACATCCTGATGGCTTTGGACAAGTTCTTCGCCGGCCGCGACCCCCACACCGTTCAGGTATTCAGTGTGATGCTCAACCCCATGAGCTGACCCGGTGAGAGACTCGTTCCCCACATTGCTCGGGCCTGGTGAAGGCCTTTTCAAGGCCAAGGGAAGCAAATTCCATGGGTATGCATTCCCGTTGCCCTTTGACGATGAAGCGGCATCGGAAGTGGCTGTGGAGCAACGTCTTCAAGAAGTGCGCAAGGCCCACCATGCCGCACGGCATGTCTGTTTTGCTTGGCAATTTGGTCCAGACCGATTTCGTGCAGCCGACGATGGTGAGCCATCGGGCAGCGCTGGCGCCCCCATCCATGGGGTGCTGAGGTCCCATGACCTGCACTGGACGCTCATCGCCGTGGTCCGCTACTTTGGAGGCACCAAGCTGGGGGTCGGCGGACTGATCGAAGCCTACCGCGCCGCGGGAAGAGAAGCCGTGGAGGACGCTGGCACAGAAACATCGGTGCTCAAAACCCACTTGACCTTTGGCTATGCACCTGACCTCACACGTCATGTCATGCAGGCCATCCAAATCCAAGGTGCTGACATCCTCAAAGAAGGCTATTCTAGCCAATGCCTACTGGACGTCGCCGTTGCCGCCGGCAGCGCAGAAACTTTGACTGAAACCCTATTGAACATCCATGGTGTTCAACTCGTTAAACCCAAGAACCCAACATCCCCATGATTGTGCGCCTTTTCTTCTCGATTTTGCTCTGTTGCAGCTTGCTGTTTTCTGCAAATGCCCAACTGACTTTTGACCACAACGGCACCGAGCGGACCTACTATATGGATGCACCCGACCCCATTCCTCCCGGGGCACCACTTGTTTTCGTGCTTCACGGATACGGCAGCAGCGCAGGGTTGATTCGGGCCTACAGCAACTGGGGCGATTTGGCCATCAGCGAAGGATTTGTCGCTGTCTTCCCCCAAGGAACTGAAGACGGCGGTGGAACCCCCCATTGGAATGCCAACCTCGGCATCAGCACCACCAACGACCATGGATTTCTAGTGGCCCTCGCACAACACCTGCAAGAGTCCAATGAATTGAGTCCGGAATGCACATACTCCTGCGGCATGTCCAATGGTGGTTATATGAGTTACTCTCTCGCTTGCGAACACCCCGATGTTTTTCGTGCCATTGGCTCGGTCACCGGTGCCATGAGCGCCGCAGACTTTGGATGCGTCCCGGGTGAAGTGGTCCCCATTGTGCACCTGCATGGAACATCAGACAACACCGTTTCCTATGACAACGGCGTGGGTTTTGGGAACTGGGGAAATGCCGGCGTACCCGACATCATCGAACATTGGACGGGATTGATGGGCACAACCACCCTTGAAGAAAGCACCCTTGCAAATGCGGAATTGGTGGACGACACCTCCGTTGACCTCTTGCGCTATGCCGGGTCACCTGGCGGACAGGAATTCCACCACTACCGCGTCAACGGCGGCGGTCACGATTGGTTTGGAGCTTGGGGAAGCCAAGACGTGAACTCCACCCAAGTCATGTGGGACTTCTTCTCGGCCCAATGCTCGGGCGGGGTCACTGAGATTGAGGAATCCACAGCACCCGAATCCTGGTTGGTGCGTCAAGAAAACGGATTCTTGGTGCGTCGCAACGCCCAAGTCCACATTTTCGATGTCAGCGGCCGCGTCTTGGCCTCAAAGCGCATGACCCATGGCGAACTCTGGAACCCTGCCGTGCAGCAGATTCACATCATTCAAGCCCGCGATGAAGGCGGCGAGGTGCAGGTGCTCAAAGGACATTGAATCCAAGTCTCGTTCAGCTTTCTCCCTCAACCTGTCACCCACTAAGGGGCAACTCCTGTTTCAACTCAATTGTGGTGTTGTCTGCCTTTTGGGCCAATGGCCCTTCGTGGCAAACGCCAAGCACTCAAGAAGGCTTGCGAACCACATGCAGGTAACGCTCTGACCCGAGGGCACAGCGTTCAAAACGTTCAGGCCCGTAAAGTTCTCTCAGGTCCAGTTCCTCCACTTCAAATCCTGCAGCGCGATAGCGATCGGCATAATCCATGCCGTACAAACGGACGTGATCCCGCTGCCAGTACAAGCGTTCACGCTCTGCCGGATCGGTCACATTCGGATCCTCCAAGGTCTCGGACAAGCTGCGGTCCAATGGCACCTGAAAGATTCCCCAACCTCCGGGCTTCATCACACGGAAGTACTCCCCCATGACTTTCCGGTCATCCTCCACATGCTCCATGAGGTGGTTGCCCATGATGATGTCGAAGTGGTTGTCTGCGTACGGAATGTCATGGACGTCAAAGTGAACATCTGCCCACGGTGAAACCAGGTCTGCACGGGTGATTTCCAGTCCTTCCGCCCGATTGAAACGCTTCAGAAAACAGTACTCCGGAGCGAGATGCAGCATTTTCCTGTCTGGCCCTCCGTCCATCAAATTGCTGTATTCCGTCAAGTAGATCCAAACCGCACGGTGGCGCTCTAAACTCAGAGTGTCAGGGGCCAACGCATTGGGGCGGCTGCGGTCTGCCCGGCCATAGGAAAGCAACTTACGGTACATCCTCCCATTGATGGGGTCCTCGAATTTCTGACCCCGGTAAAAGGGTGATACCATCTGAAGGGCCAAGTGAGCAAAGCGTTGAAGCAAATGCCTGGGCACAAAACGGGTGATGAAAGAAATCAAGGCACGCATGGGATTGCAAAGATAGCCCCCGTGGCCAAGGGGCAATCAGCCGGCCATGAATTCAGCGAATGATGACCTCCCGAACCAGATCTCGGCCAAGGTGCCCATTGAGCAAGGTCCGAATGCGGGAACGCGCCATCATGAATTCCTCTTTCATGGGAGCTGAATCCAATTCGATGGTCATCACCCCGCCTTTGACTTTCAAGTAACGCGTTTTTCGGGCCACAGCTTCACCCATGACCTCGCGCCATGCAGCTTCTGCTCGTGCATCGTCCAATTTGGCCCCGTGGCCGCTCAGCCTCAGCCACTCGCTCAGCGCATCGCCCAGAGAGACCGCCTCACCCTTTCCAGTGTTTCGTCCCCTTCCACGTCTGGTTCTGCCTCCTCGATTCATGGCGCCTCCAGTTCAGGGGCCACATCCATAGATGTCATGCCTTGGCCATCCACCCACCAAGAAGAAAACGGAACGTCACTCGCCTTCAACAACTCTGGAATCCGCTCGCGGTGAGTGTCTGAAATGAACACTTGACCGAATCGAGCCTTTCCAAGCGTCTCCATCAAAGCCCCAGCCCGGTGCGCATCGATCTTATCGAAAATGTCATCTAGAAGCAAAATTGGCCGCCGCCCCACGCGTTTGGCCAAGTGCTCCACCTGGGCCAACCTGAGCGCAAGCAAAAACGTCTTCTGCTGGCCTTGGCTTCCGAATCGCTTAAGAGGATGGTCTCCAATTCTGAAATCAATGTCGTCTTTATGGATGCCCACAGTGGACCTTCGCAGCCGTCGGTCGTTGTCTCTGGCTTCCATCAAAGCTTCACCGAAACTGTCCTTTTCGACGCGGGTCAGTCTTGACAGCCTCACTTCTTCTTTGCCCCTGCACAGCCCCGCATGGATCTGTTGGAACTCTGGCTCAAACTCCTCCAAAAACCGACTTCTTTCCTCGCCAATGGCCTCCGCGAGGGGAACCATCCTTTCGTCCCAAGGGGCCAGCTGATCTTCGTCCCAAGTTCGGTTTTCCGCGAAATACCGGAGCAAATTGTTGCGCTGCTGCACCAAATGATGGTACTGAATCAGCCGATCCAAATATGGCCGGTCATATTGGCTGATGACCATGTCCATCCACTTTCGTCGGACTTCGCTGCCTTCCAACACCAACACAGAATCGGCCGGCGCAATCATGACCACTGGATACCGGCCCACGTGATCGGCCAATTTGTCGTAGGCCTTTCCATTGCGCTTCAACCGTTTCTTCTGCGCCTTGGCCACTGCACAAGCCACTTTGTCCAGCTCCTCGCCGTGTTCGTTGGTCAGAGAAAATGTACCCTCCACCAAAAACGCCTCGCGGCCATGTCGAATGTTTTGCGAGTCGATGGGGTTGAAGTATCCCTTTGCATTGCCGAGATAATGGATGGCATCCAACACATTCGTTTTGCCCGTTCCATTGTCCCCAAGGAAGCAATTCACCTGCGGGCACAGATCCAATTCCACCTCTTCATGGTTCTTGAAATCCAGCAATTGCAACCGTGTGAGGCGCATGCTTGTGGGGAAGGTTTCGGACTCGTTCACTTTGGCTATTTTTGCCGTCTGCAAAAGTGGGCTTTTGTCCGCAGATGCAATGCGAAGGGTTTTCAACGTTGAATCCCGGACCACATCAACGAACGTAAACAGGATACCATTTCTCCATGGCCGAAGAGAACAACCAAGGCGCTTCAGTTCAAGAATTGACCGGCAAGACCGAGCAGTTCATTGAAAACAACAGCCGCAATCTAGTCATCGCCATTGCAGCGGTGGCACTCGTCATTGTCGCCATTGTTGGCTATGGCAAATTCATCGTGGAGCCTGCTGAGCTCGCCGCGAATGAAGATGCATGGCGCGCAGAACAGTACTTCATGATGGACAGTGCTGACTTGGCCCTCAACGGAGACGGACTCTACGCTGGACTTTTGGAAATTTCCGAAGACCACGGCGGAACCAAAGCTGCTGCCCGTGCCGGATATGAAATGGGCGTGATTCTTCGCGGTCAAGGCGACTACGTGGGCGCTATCGAAGCCTTCTCCGGAGCGAGTTTGGCAGATGACATTCTTTCAGCCATTGCCGACATCAACATTGGCGACTGCGAAGTGGAACTGGGCAACTACGATGCTGCTCAAAGCGCCTTCAACAGTGCCATTGGCAAGTCCTCCAGCTCACTGGGTGAAGATTACCTCACCCCCATTGCCCTCTACAAAGGCGCTCTGGTGGACTTGGAGTTGGGAGACGAGGGTGCTGCCAAGAGGAAGCTTTCTCGCATCGCCACGGATTACCCTACATCCAATCTTCAACTCACCGCTGAAGGTTTGGCGGCTTCGATCGCCGCGCGCTGATTCTTCATGGCCACCGAGGGTCACGACCTTTCCTCCTTTGATCAGGAGGCATTGAGAGATTGTCAAGGACTGCGCATAGGCCTTGCGGTCTCCAAATGGAACCCCGAAATCACACACTCTCTTCGCGATGGTGCCCTGAAGGTGCTCCAAGCAGCGGGTGTTGCAGATGTCATCGTGCATGATGTTCCAGGAAGCTTTGAACTCCCACTTGGCTGTCAATGGCTGTTCAAGCATGCCCAATGCGACGCGGCCATTGCCATTGGCAGTGTGATCCGTGGAGAGACCGCCCACTTTGATTTTGTCTGTCAGTCCGCAGCATCAGGCGTCTTGCGCGCAGGTATGGACGCAGACCGCCCCGCTGTTTTTTGTGTCTTGACTGACGACAACATCGACCAAAGCCGCGCCAGATCAGGTGGCGTTCATGGCAACAAAGGCACGGAAGCGGCCGTGGCCGCCCTGGAAATGGCCAAGCTCCGAAGAAAGCTGAATGCCCAGGACAACTGGGGAATCGGCATCTGACTTCCTCCATGCAGCGGCATCCCCTTCTGGCACCCCTGTTCGCCGGCTTGATTTTGCGCCTCGTCGCCACTCAATTCAGCACAGGTTACCTGATGCACGACGACCACTTTGTGGTCGTTGAAGCGGCATCTAGCTGGGTAGACGGTGAAGACTACAACAACTGGTTGCCCTGGAATCAATCAGGAACGCCGGAAGCCAAGCCCGCCAACTTCACCTACGTGGGGTCTCAATTTCTGGTGTTCTCTGCGTTGGAGTGGATGGGGATCGACAACCCAGAGTCGCAAATGCTTTGGGTCCGTCTGCTCCATGGTTTGTTTGGGTGCCTGATCATCATTTTGGGTTACTTGCTGTCCAAGGCACTCTCTCCGGGACAACCCAAGACAGCCGTGCACGTCGCATGGATGCTGGCAGCCGGGGGCCTCTGGCCATTGCTGAGCGTGCATCAATTGGTAGAAATGGTGAGCATACCGCCTTTGATGCTCGCCTTTTGGATGCTGGCCAAACAAAGGGATTTGGGTTGGAAAGAAATCCTGTTTGCCGGCATCGGCATTGGGATTGCCACAGGCCTGAGGTATCAATGTGGCATCATTGGTTTGGCATTGGCTCCAGTGCTCATTCTGGAGGGGAAATGGCGGGAACTTTTGGGAATCGGGACCACCGCGTTGGTCACTTTTTTTGTCGCCCAAGGTCCCGACCTCTTTGTGTGGGGTGAGCCGTTTGTCCAACTCAGAGGTTACATCGAATACAACCAAACCCATGCCGGGAATTACCCAAAGGGTCCATGGTACCAGTACATCTTGACCTTGCTTGGTTTGCTGATCCCTCCGGGCAGCATCATGCTGCTGTGGGGAGCGTTCCACAGGGGGAAGTCCGCGCCCGTTGTTTGGTGGCGCGTCCTCGTTCCCGTGGCCGCGTTTCTGGTGTTTCACAGTGCATTCATCAACAAGCAAGAACGATTCATTTTGCCCATTGTCCCTGCCCTCGTTGCGTTGGGTGCTGTGGGCTGGCAAACTTGGAAAGACCAAAGCCAATGGTGGTCGCGAAGACCCCGCATTCACACCTCCCTGTGGGGTGTTTTTTGGGGCCTCAATTTGTTGGTCTTGCCCTTCACCTTGACCTATGAAGCCAAGAAAAGCCGCGTATCTGCCATGTCCTTTTTGCATGACAACAACGCCCACCACTTCGCCATGATTCAAGTCGACAGTGGCGCGATGCCCCCTCAATTCTATTCTGGAAGCTGGGGGTCGTACCACACTGACAACCGGAGAGATGGGCAAGGCGATGACCCTTTAAAAGTGGCAGCCAAGTGGTGCGCCCATCCTCCCGAATTTTTGCTGTTTCAAGGCCATCAACACTTGGGCGAAGCCGTTCAAGCCTACAAGACTGCCATGCCCGACATCCGATATGTCACCACCATCCAAGCGGGACGCATTGACCGTTGGCTCAGTCAGCTCAACCCCATCAACTCCTCTGAGCGCATCATGATTTACGCTGTGGAGGACGCCCTTCCATGTCCGTAATGCCCAAGCACTTCTCCTCCCAGTTCCATTCTTTTTTTCAAGGTCTTGAAGCCCACAATGACCGCGAGTGGTATGCCGAGCATAAAAAAGACTACGAGAACCATGTGCGCGACCCCTTCAAGGCCTTTGTGACAGAGTTGATCGCAGCATGCGCAGAAAACGAACCTGGCTTCGAGGAGCTCGCCCCCAAGCACTGCATTTTTCGAATCCATCGCGATACGCGATTCTCCAAAGACAAAACCCCATACAAGCTTCACGCTTCAGCAGGGATTGCCCCTGGCGGGAAAAAATCGGGGGATCCCGGCCTTTACTTCCATGCAGATGCCCACAAGGTGATGATTGGAGGTGGAGCCTATTGGGTCGAGAAAGAAGACCTGTACTTCTTGCGGGAAAAAATCGCCGCCGACCCCATGGCGTTCAACGCGCTGATGGAAGACCGGGAGTTTTCAGGGCACTACGGAACCGTTTTGGGAGAGCGAAATGTTCGACTCCCCAAAGAATTTCAGGCGGCAGCCGAGGTCTGTCCGCACATCTTGAACAAGCAATTCTTCTACATGGCTGAATTGCCGGCCAAAGCGCTTCTTCAAGACAACCTTCTCGAAATAGTCATGGCCCATTTCAAAGCCGCAGCCCCCATGCGGGCATTCCTCCGCTCCGGTTTACAGGCGGGATGATGGACTAACTTGCACACCGCCATGAAAGGACTGAAATCAATCTTGCGTAGCGCCGCAGCGCCCATTTTTCTTCTCGTTCCCTCTCTCCTGTCCGCCCAATATCCAGGCTGGCAACAAGAGGTGGACTACACCATGGACATCTCCGTGGATGCCCCTCAGCATCAATACGCAGGTGTCATGGACCTCGTCTACACCAACCACAGCCCGGACCGCCTGGAACGAATTCCTTTTCATCTGTTCTTCAATGCCTTTCAGCCCGGAAGCATGATGGACGTGCGGAGCCGCAACATTGCAGACCCCGATCGACGGGTCGGCGACCGCATTGGCAACTTGCCCGAAGACGAATGGGGTTGGATCAAAGTTCACACTGCAGAAGTGGGCAAAACAACGGCCAACTTCACCACCGATGGCACCATTGGTTGGTTGGATTTGCCAAAAGCACTCGCCCCCGGAAAAAAAGTTCGAATCCACCTCGAATGGGACGCTCAAGTGCCTCGGCAGGTGCGCCGCTCCGGATGGATGAATGCCCAAGGCGTAGAGCTGAGCATGACCCAATGGTACCCCAAGGCCTGCGAGTACGACCATCACGGTTGGCACACCAATCCATACGTGGGGCGAGAGTTTCACGGGATTTGGGGAGACTTCGATGTCACCATTCATTTGGATGCCGCTTACATGGTTGGAGGAACTGGCGTGTTGAAGAACCCCAGCGAATGCGGACATGGATACGCGGACGTAGAGGCGCCTGCTGAGGGAGATTTGCACTGGCATTTTGAGGCCGAAAACGTCCACGATTTTGCCTGGGCCGCCGACCCCGATTTCGTGCACACCATCCGCCAAGTGGACAATGGCCCCACCCTTCACTTCATTCACCAAAACGACACGAGCTACGGCGCTTGGGATGAGCTCCCAGCCATCACAGAGCGCGCCATGGTCTATTACTCTGAGAATGTGGGCGAATATCCTTGGCCACAGTACACCGTCATTGAAGGCGGTGATGGCGGCATGGAATATCCGATGTGCACCTTGATCCGTGGCAACCGCAACCTGCGAAGCTTGGTCGGAGTGACAGCCCACGAAATGGCCCATGCTTGGTTCCAAGGTTTGTTGGCCACCAACGAAAGCCTCCACGAGTGGATGGACGAAGGCTTCACCTCCTGGATTGAATCCGAGTTCCTGGCCGAAGAGTTCAATGAATCCCGGGAACAGCCCCACTATTGGGCCTATGGTGGGTATTTGAATCTGGTCAGAGACGGAGGAGAAGAACCCCTCGCCACACACGCCGATCACTACGTCACCAACCGCGCTTACGGCACGGGAGCCTACAGCAAAGGAGAAGTGTTGTTGAACCAGCTCGGCGCCATCATTGGCGAAGACGCACGCAACGCGGGCGTCAAGCGGTACTTCAAAGAATGGTCGTTTAAGCACCCCGGCCCCGTGGACTTCAAGCGGGTGATGGAGAGGGAAAGTGGCCTTGAACTGGACACCTATTTCCAGTACATGCTGAATTCCACGCACCACGTCGACGTCGCCTTGACCTCTGTCCGCATCACCAGCGACAGCACCTTCATTGAGTTGGAAAGAATCGGGACCCTCCCACTCCCTGTGGATGTGAGAATCACCACAGCCGACGGCACCACCATGGATCACCACATTCCCCAGGTGGTCACCCAAGGCCACCGCCCATTGAAAGACGGCGAATCGCTTCAAAAAGCGTGGCCTTGGACCCACCCCACTTACACCCTCGCTTTGCCCATCTCCGCGCCAGGCTGCACCGTTGAAGTGGACCCCAAGCGATTGACCGCAGATGCCGACCGCACCAACAACACGGCGGCATTTACCCAAGGCCTGATCCAAGAATGGAATTCCGGCGGTTCAAAGCGCCCCTAAAGCATGCTCGAATCCCAATTCGAATTGCGCGGATGGCGCTGGCCCGTCACCAGTCTGGCCGTCTTGGCCTGCTTGTGCGCATTGGGTCCCATCGTCTTTGATCTCGAACAAGGACTCCCGCTTAGCCTGCAATCCTTGCTGGTGTGCTGGCTGCCCCTGATGTTGGGCTGGAGGGCTGGAGTCACAGGTGTTCTGGGGTATTTGGTCCTTGGTTTTTCCGGACTGCCTGTTTTTGCGGGCTACAGAGGAGGAATGGACATCCTGATGGGACCGACTGCGGGTTATTTGCTCGGAATGCCTGTCGCAGCATTGGCCTTGGGCGCCATGGCCAAAGCCACGCCCGAAAACGCAACGGACCGCGAGCGCTACCTGCGGATTGGAGCTGGAATGCTCATTGGACATGCCGTCATTCTAACATTGGGCATTCCCATTCAAATGAAGTTCATTCCTGAATTGGATGTGGTGTCGTTGCTCAAAGGGCTGATGAAGCCGGCACTTCTGAAATCGGCCCTGGGATTGCTCTTGTCGGTTTTGGTGATGCGGTTGAGCGAGATGCGGGCTTAATTTGCCCGCATGAACCTGAACCACATTTCGGCCCAGACCACAGCTCTCCTGCTCTTTGGCACTGCACTCTTGTGCGGCTGTGGAAACACTGGAGAAAGTTCCTCTGCCTCAGAAAACAGCGCGCCCAGCGCCAAGGCTCAACGCATTGCTGCCATGAAACAAGTCACCGACCACCACAGCTTCGCCCGTCCTGAAGAAGCGCGCATCACCCACCTCTCTTGGGATGCCAATGTCGATTTTGACACGCGGACCATCTCTGGCTGCGCCACCTATGACATTGAGACGTCGAACGATGCGGAACGCATCATTTTGGACACCCATGAACTGACCATTGAAGGGGTCACCGTAGATGGTCAACCTGCCACATTTGCACTCGGTGAGGCCCAAGAGCACTTGGGGCGCCCCCTCACAGTGGACCTCACTCCTGGCGCCAGACAGGTTTCCGTCTGCTATGTCTCCGATCCAGGTGCAGACGCTCTGCTATGGGTAGAAGCCCAAGGCGATCAGGCCCCCTTCTTGTTTACCCAGAGTCAAGCCATTTTGGCCCGGACCTGGATTCCGGTCCAAGATTCACCCGGCATTCGCTTCACCTATGAAGCCAACGTTCGTGTTCCTCAGGGGCTCATGGCATTGATGAGTGCGGAGAACCCCACAGCGATCGACCCCGACGGGCGCTACTCCTTCCGGATGACCCAGCCCATTCCCGCATATTTGCTGGCCTTGGCGGCAGGAGAAGTGGAATACCGGTCAGTGGGCGAGCGCTGCGCCGTCTATGCTGTGCCCGGCCTCATCGAAGAAGCCGCCTATGAATTCGGCGAAATGGAGGATCTCCTCCTCGCCGCCGAGGGGCTGTATGGCACCTATGCTTGGGAGCGCTACGACCTCCTCATCCTGCCTGCCGCCTTCCCATTTGGAGGCATGGAAAACCCGAGGCTGACGTTTGCCACGCCCACCATCATTGCAGGCGACCGCTCATTGGTGGCCCTGGTGGCCCACGAATTGGCACACAGCTGGAGTGGCAATCTCGTCACCAACGCCACATGGGATGACTTTTGGTTGAACGAAGGGTTCACGGTCTATTTCGAGCAGCGCATCATGGAGGCTGTTTATGGACGAGAAATCAGCGAAATGCTGGCCACTTTGAGCTATCAAGGATTGGTCGACGAGGTGGATGCCATTCAAGATTTGAACCCAGACGACACCCACCTGAAACTGCACCTGCAAGGAAGAAACCCCGACGACGGCATGACGGCTATCGCCTATGACAAAGGGTACTTCTTCATTCGCCTGATGGAAGAGACCGTGGGCCGAGAGCGCTTTGATGCCTGGCTCTCCGACTACTTCGCCACCTACGCCTTCAAGGGAATGGATACGGAGCGGTTCGTGGACTACTTGAAGACCACGCTGCTTTCGGATCCCACCACATTGGCCGCGGTCAACTTGGACGCTTGGATCTACGGTCCCGGACTGCCTCCCAATTGTCCCACCGTATCCAGCCCCCGCATTCAAAATGTGGATGCGGCTCTGGCTGCCTGGGAAGCTGGAGAAACCAGCACCGCTGATTTGCCTTGGAACGACTGGGTGTACCAAGAGCGCTACCGGTTCCTGTCCAACCTCGCCGATGACACCTCTGTGGAGCGCATGACCGAGCTCGACAATGCCTGGGAAATTGGAGCCACAGGAAACAACGAAATCCTCTTTGCCTGGATGGAACAAGCTGTGCGCAGTGGATACCAACCCGCCTATCCCCGGTTGGAATCGTTTCTGATTGAAGTGGGCCGACGCAAATTCCTGACGCCCCTGTACCGCGCCATGAAAGAGACCGATCAAATGGACATGGCCTTGGCCATTTACAAGCAAGCCCGACCCGGTTACCACGCCGTTGCCACAGGGACCATGGATGAACTGTTGGCTTGGAATTGAAGCCCAACTTTAACCCATAAAAAAGGCCGCCTTTGAAGGGCGGCCTTTTTTTATGGGTGGGTTCACATCAACGGTTTAACGTGATGTAACCCTTGATTTCTCGTTTCTCGTTGGTGGACTCGGAGTACAGGACCACTCGGTATGAATACACCCCATCCTGAGCGTAATACCACTGACTGGGGTCCACATCCTCAAATTCAGCTTGTCCAGCCCAGCCTTCGTCCAAATCCTCCGTGCGGAAGACTTCCTTGCCCCATCGGTTGAACACCGACAATTCAAATCGGTCGGGATCAATGTCCGTGCCATAGACCCTCCACAGGTCGTTAAACCCATCGTTGTTTGGGGTAAAACTGTTGGGAATGAACACGTTGAAAAAGTCAAAGATTTCAATGTTTCGGGTGACTTGACTTTCACACCCATTGGTGTCAACCACAGCCAATGTGACCGGATAAATGCCCCCTTGTCCCATGGGGAATGTGAACGTGGGGTTGGGCTCGAAACTGATGGCTTCTGGCTGCCCCAAAATGAACGTCCATGCCCAATCCACCACATTGGGTGAGACACTGCTGGTGAAGTCAATGCGCGTCTCAGGTGCAGTCGTGGGCTGAGGACCCGCATCAAACCCAACACCTGGTGGAGTGAACACCTGAATGTAATTGTCGGCTATGGTGGCATTCACGCACCCCGTAGTAGTGATCACAGAGAGCGAGATGTCATAAACTCCGGGATCGTCAAAAATGTGGATGGGCGCACCTTCGGCGCTCTGACCTCCATCCCCAAAGTCCCAAGCCTGGCTTTGCACAAATGCCGATGGAATGCTGTGGGCGAACGGGATGGCTTCGGGGACACATCCACGGGTTGTGTCCGCAGTGATGAACAGGTTGTAAGGTTGCTCCACTTCCACTTCCATGCAAGCTGTAACCGTTGGCGTGGTGCATGCTTCGGAAATCGTGACACAAAACTCACCTGTCACCGGAGGCACAAAACCGACCTCCGACTCTTCTCCTGCTGCAAAAGTGACGGCCTCATAGGAGAAGTCAAAGCTGTATCCGTTGCCTTCTCCTCCTGACACGTCAATCGCAGAAAGAAGCACTTCATCGCCCAAGCAAATCAAATCGTCGGCCTGAATGCCCACCGTGAATGCATCGTAAATGCCCACAGTCACCGAGCCGGGCTGGGTGATGCACCCAGCAGCGTCCACACCCTGCACGTCATATGTCGTGGTCCCTGAGGGGCTCACGAGCAAAGAAGCTCCGACTCCGACCGGGTCACCCAACGAAGTCCAGTTAAATCCATAGGGACCACCGGTTGCAGCTGTAGCAGTGAGCACAGCTGTTCCATCGATGCAAATTTGCACGTCATCACTCACTTCGATGGCCGGTGGTTCTGGGTCGGCCAAGTCGTATTCTGAAGTGTACGAACAGCCTGTGTCGTCGGACACTTCCAAGGTGTATGACCCCGCTTCCAGATTGTCAAAAACCAACAGACCACCACCAAAACTCTCCGTTTCAATGGGTCCTGTCGCGTCACTCAAAACCACTTGCCATGGTCCGTCTGCAGCGGGTTCCGAAATGTTGATTTCAATGCTGCCATCGGTGATCAAACACGTGGGATCACTATAGTCTGTGGTGTACTCGAAGCCGGGAACCACCAACACCGTGTCTGTGGTCGCGCAATTGTCCAAACCAATGGGCTCTACAAATGCCACATATTCAGTGGGTGTACCATCGAATTCATTCACTGTAGGCTGTGAGCTGTTCGGGTTGGTCAAGTTGTCGGCAGGCTCCCAATTCCAGACGAACCCACAAGCATCAAGGCCACAACCCACACACCAGCTGACTTCTTCATAGAATGCGCTGGCATCACAACTCACACTTCCATCGGAGGTGAACAAGACCGTGAGGCAACCCTCTGCATTTGTCGCCGTGACCGAAGTCTCTGGATAGTCTCCTGTCAAATCCGCCAACTGGGGCGACCCTGTATCTGGACCATCAAACACCTGAATGTGATCAAAGAAGCCCTCGATGGCTCCATCATAAAACAGGATGTTCATCAAGGTGCCATCGCCGGGGACATCTGGACAATAGGTCCACGTGGTGTTCTCGTTGTTCCCGTAGCAATAGGTCGTTGTCCCTTGGCTGCCCCCGCATGGTGAAGGCCCTCCCCCAACAAAAGCGCCTTGCAACTGAACAGGGTCTCCACAAAAAACCTGGTCGGGTCCAGCCGTGATGCTGTTCTCAGGTCCCTCTACAACCTCAATGGTGAGCGTGGTGTCGAACGTGCAATTGAAGTTGTTGGTGACCGTGAAGACGTAATCGTAGAAACCAGGGTCATCCAACACGATGTCGCAGTAGTTCGCATCAAAATCCTGATCGATGATGCCAGGCCCTGTCCAAAAAGAACTGTCTGCATCCAAACCAATGGTGGGTGTGAATGTGGTCACGCCTGGAATCAACGCTGGGTTGAGGTTGAGTCCCCACTCAAAAATGTAGCCATTGTCAATGGCCAGATTGTCCAAAACAGAGAAACTCCATGTTCCATTCAAAGGGCAACCCTCAAAATCGCAGAGGTCACCTTCCGGTGTGTAGATGCCAGGGTTGGCGATGTTGTTGTTCTCCGCATTCCCCGCATTGTCGTTGTATGTGGTTTGCGTCCAATTGGCGTTGTCGTTGATGTTGGTGGCAATGTCCGCGTTTGGCGACCAGCCGTAGTCATACCCCGTTCCTGGTGTATTAGAGCCGTCATCCACCGCTTCTCCAAGAAAACAACCTCCCCCACCATTGGGGAAACTCATAAGCGACACCGTGGTGCCATCGGGGCAGGTGATGCTCATGTCCAAGTCGCCCATGTAGCTGTGCTCCATGTTGACCGTGACAGAGAGCAAATCGTCACAGCTTTCCAATGTCGCTCCGTCTTCAAAAAAGTCGAAATTCAGCTCACTGGTGTAGCTAAAGCCAGCACCGTCGGCCAAATACGTCTCTCCTGCCACCACCTGCGGCGGCAGGGCCGTCCAGGTCACGCTTTTGCACGGGGTTGCCATCCACAAAAGCAGGGCTGCCCGCACACACTGGCGTGCTCTGAACGCTGTTGAATAAAGGAATCGTGCTTACCAAAACCTGCAAAGGCTGCAGGTTCAATGACACGCAGCCATTGTTGTCGACCACGGCGAGATTCACAATGTATTCACCAGGCTCGTCAAAGCTGTGGGTCACATTTCCTGCAGAATTGAGCGTGTCAATGGTGCCGTCGTCGAAGTTCCAGATCCAGTCATCCAAGTTGAAGCCGGCTTCTGCGAATGAGCCTGCGTCACCAAAGGTGATTTCCTCGTTCAAACAGACACCAATCGACAAAGAGTCAGGGTTGGGCAAAGGCGGATCGACAATGGAACTGGCCGAAGTCGGAGTGGCACAAGGTGTGGTACAAGCAATGTTGGCCTCCCAACCTGGAGATGTGGTGTTGGCCGGCCCATTGTCTTGAAAGACGAAGGTCAAGCAACCCGTGGGATTGTTGATGGTGGCGGTCACAGGAAGCCCTTGAAGTGCATTGCCCGTGTAGTTTCCCATGCCAGGTGATCCTGCATCTGGGCCGTCATAAATGAAGAGGTAATCGCTGTTATTGGGATTGGGGTTGGTCTGAAGACCAAAAGCCACAAAGCTCACAGAAACCGCATCACCAGGATTGTCAGGACAAAGCGTGTAGGTGAAGTTCTCATCTGGATATGGATTGCCGGTGCCATCCGCTCCATTGCCGGCGTCCACAAAGGTTCCCGTGCAAGTCTCAACCGTCTCGTTCCCCATGATGAAGAACTGGGCATTGGATTGCAATGCCCACCCCGTAAGGACAGTCGTCAGTAGAAAACAGCGTTTCAGGTTACAGAACATTTTCATTCGATAAGGCAAAGGTGGAACTCAAAGGGCAATACAACCGTTGCATAGGAACAAATTGTTGCAAGGATTCTCACCATTGAATGCGCAAGAAGGGACTCATTCGATGACCAAAACATCTGAAAAGTAGGAAGGACCGCTCTTTCCTTGAATCACCGCAGTCCAGTTGAAAGTTTCCCCAGCACTGGCCATCTGTCCATTGGGAAGCATTCCATCCCAAGCCTTAGGGATCGAGGTTTCATGAACAATCCGCCCTTCGCCGTCTTCGACCCTGAACACAAAAGGAGAATCTTCCCTCATCAATTTCCTGGGCAAAAATGTGTCATACCTCCCATCCCCATTCGGGCTAAAACGAGCTGAACCTCCCAGTCCAAAGCGATTTCCAACTTCGATGGAATGCTGTGCCACAGACTGACAACCATGAGCAGAACTCGCCACCAATTGCACGACATGCTCACCGACTTTGGCCAGTTCAAGAGACACCGACTCTCCTTCCAATGTCGTCCCCCCATCTACAACCCAAGTGGTGGACGTCGCTTCCCTGCTTCTGTCCCGAATGGAGACCACAGGCAAATCCTCCGCAGTGGCAGGGACCTCCCACGTGAATTCAGCTTCGGGAATGGGATGAATGGTGACCATGTTCTCGATGGTCCGGGTCCGGATCAATCCGTCGCTGATTCGGGTCACGCTCAACGTAATGTCATACGTGCCCGGCGCCATGAACGTGTGATTCGGGGCAGCCTTACTGCTGAATTGACCATCGCCAAAATTCCACAGGACACGGATGTCTTTCATGGGGTTCCCCATTCGAAATCCAATTTCGGCTCCGACACAACTCGCCGAAATGTCGGCTCCAAATGCAGCGGCCCTGTCTTCAGGTAAGCTGGCCCAATCTGATGGAATGTCCTCCAAAAATTCGGGTTCAACGGCTTCCTCCTCAGCCTCAGCACGATTGACCTCCACCGCCAATGGATCCTTGTCGACCCGAGGGTTTGAGCCTTCCAACTCTGTGGCCACAGGGCTTTCAGAAGATGACTCCATGGGATTGTCTCCAAGCATGGAGAGGTCGCCTTCCATTTCTGAAGCCAATGTCTTTCCCTCTTCACGAACGATCTGCTCCGTTTCTGCCTTGGCGGCGGCCTCATCGACAGCCGTTGTTTCTGAAGGCTGAGAAAACCAAATGGCCCCTCCAATCAGCGCCGCTCCGGCGGCAGGACCAATGATCCATCTCCAAGAAGCGGCAGCAGCGCTGCCGGCTGCGCCACCTGCCATGGCAGATTGAATGGTTGCCCAGCTCGGGGCAGCCAAACCCGGGGCCCTTTCCAAGGATGAACGAATTCCTCCTTCAAAACTGCCCCCCGCAGCTCCTTTTTTCTCTTCTTCGTTTTGTTCTTCGCTCACTTCTCTCTCAGCTTTCGCCTCAACAGCTCCCGCAAATTGCGGCGTGCCTTGGCGTAGTTTGATTTGGACGTCCCTTCAGAAATTTCCAATTGACCGGAAATTTCACGGTGGGCATATCCTTCGATGGCATAGAGGTTGAAAACCGCCCGGTACATGGGGCTCAACTCTTCCATGGCTTCCAAAATGTCGGCCTGACCAAGGCCGGCCCACTCCGGACCATCGTCATCGTCGGAAACCGCTGTTTCCGCAAACACATCCAACATCTCCTCGTTCTCACCCACCCAATGCAGGTGCTTGTTGGCTCGAAGCGAATCAATGGCCAAATTGACCATGATCCTCCTCATCCACCCCTCAAAGGACCCTTTGAAAGTGAAACCGCCAATGTTGCGGAACACCTTGATGAATCCATCCTGCAGCACGTCCAAAGCCTCCTGCTCGCCGGGGATGTAACGGCGAATCGCCAGCAGCATCTTGGAAGCAAATGCCTCATATATATGCTGTTGACCCCGTTGATCTCCTGCTTGCGCGGACCGCACCCAACTTCGCAGCAGGTCCGGATTCGGAAGCGTAGACTTAGGGTTGACGAATCGATTCACAGATGGTTGCCCCGCAAGGGTCATGCATTCACAAATCGAGTGAAAGATGTGCGGTGAGGAGCCAATATCGATAGTCAAACTGAAATTCAAACAGCATTGCCCTTTAGTTTCGCACCATGCGTGTAGTGGTAGGTCTTTCCGGCGGCGTCGACAGCAGCGTCGCAGCATGGCTTTTGCAGCAAGAAGGCCATGAAGTAATCGGCCTGTTCATGCGCAACTGGGTGGATGACAGTGTGACCATCGACAATGCCTGTCCTTGGGTTGACGACGCCAATGACGCCCTCCTTGTGGCCCAGCATCTCGGCATTCCTTTCCAAGTGATTGACCTGTCAGAGGCCTACAAGGAGCGAATTGTGGAGCACATGTTTGCCGAATATGCAGCCGGCCGCACCCCCAATCCAGATGTGCTGTGCAACCGCGAAATCAAGTTCGATTTGTTTCGATCCGCGGCCATGCAGCTGGGTGCCGATGCCGTGGCCACAGGGCATTATTGCCGAAAAAAAACCACAACGCTCGGTCAGCATCGCCTTTTGGCAGGACGAGACGGCAACAAGGACCAGAGCTATTTTTTGTGTCAAATTGACCAAGATCAACTTGGGGATGCCTTGTTCCCTGTTGGAGAACTGGAAAAGCCTGAGGTGCGAAGAATCGCAAGGGAATCTGGCCTTCCTACGGCAGACAAAAAAGACTCTCAAGGCCTTTGCTTTGTGGGCAAAGTCAAATTGCCGGAGTTCCTACAGCAACAATTGTCGGTTGAGCATGGCCCCATCATAGAAGTTCCAGCTCATGCCGTAAAAACCGGAGCGCATGCCTGGTCTCCCTTGTCTTTCGACTTAGAAGAAGTCAGGGAAGTGGGCACGCACCCAGGCGCTCATTTCTTTACCATTGGTCAGCGGAAGGGCCTGCATTTGGGCGGCAGAAAAGAGCCCATGTTTGTGATTGGCAAGGACATGTCCAGAAACGCCCTTTTTGTCGGGGAATCCGACAAGCACCCTGGCCTCATGCGAAAAGGCCTGTCCATGTCTCCTGGTGATGTGCACTGGCTAAGGCCAGATTTGGCACCTGCATTTGGGGAGCCCATGCGCGTGTTGGCCCGATTCAGATACCGACAACCCCTTCAGCTCGCCACCCTTGTTTTGGGGGACGATGGTCATGTGTCCACGTTGGAGTTCGATGAGCCTCAGAGCGGAATCGCCTCGGGGCAATTTGCCGCTTGGCATGACCTACTGACTGGAGAAGAGGTTCTGGGCAGCGGAGTCATTGCTTGACCGCCTCTTCCCATTGATTTCTCAAACCTGATCTTTCAGGAGATAGTGATTGCGCGCTGGCGAATTCCGGGTGACCATTTCCCCAAGGAAGCCCGCGAGGAAAAGCTGGAGTCCCATCACCATAAACACCAAGGCCAAATAGAACGCACTGATGTCGGCAATGTTCTTGGCTTCGATGCCCGATGTCATGGCCCATACTTTGTAGCCTCCTATTGCGCCTAGCAACCCAAACCCGAGACAAAACATCAGGGTTCCTGCCACACCAAACAGGTGCATGGGTTTGTTTCCAAAACGCCCGATGAACGCAATGGTGAGCAAATCCAAGAATCCATTGACAAAACGCTCCAAGCCAAACTTGGTGGTTCCATACTTTCTGGCCCGGTGTTGAACCACTTGCTCTCCAATCTTCGAAAAGCCCGCTTGCTTGGCGAGCACAGGGATATAACGGTGCATTTCGCCATTGACTTCAACAGCCCTCACCACTTCCCTGCGATAAGCCTTCAAACCGCAATTGAAGTCATGCAGCTGAATGCCACTGACACGTCGGGTGGCCCAGTTGTACAGCTTGGTCGGCACGGTTTTCGTCAAGGGGTCAAAGCGCTTTTGCTTCCATCCACTGACCAAATCCAAACCATCCTCAACAATGCGACGCTCCAATTCAGGAATCTCATCAGGGCTGTCCTGAAGATCAGCGTCCATGGTGATCACCACTTTTCCCTTGACCAGACGAAAGCCTGAATGCAAAGCCGCACTTTTTCCTTGATTCCTCGCGAAGCTGATGCCCCGAACCCGATCTCCATATTTCTGCTTTAAACCTTGGATCACCGACCAAGAGCCATCCGTTGACCCATCATCGACGAACACCACCTCGTGGTCGCGGTCAGCCAGAACTTTCTCAATCCAATCCATGAGTTCGGGCAAGCTCTCCTCCTCATTGAAAAGAGGAACGACAATGCTCAAATCCAATTCTGGACGCAAAGGACTGGTCAGTGATTGTGTATCCAAAGTGATGCTTTTCGTGTTCAAAGAAGACGGCTGCAAGATAACCCAGAGGAGTAGCCCTCAATGAGAATTGCGCTGAAGAATCGCCGAAACCACCAAGGCCACCAAAGCGACCCAAACTAAACTCAGCATTCCGTCGCGGAGCTGACCCAGTGGAGTTAAAGTCCATTCTGCCTCCTCTCTAAACATCGTCAACAGTTTCATTTCATCGCGGTCACCACCCACAGTATCGACCCCAAGCAATTCGAAGGCCTCCATGGACTTATCGACGACCAAGTCCGCATACGGCACCTTTAGGTCTGGCCTCATTACACTGAACAACAATAGATTAAACACGTTGTAGCCCAACCTGGCCAGCCAGCCCGAAAACAAGGCCAATCCAAAGGCCCTTCCAAATTGCAACTGTCCCTCATCACCGCGGACCGTCAGTAAAACCATGACCATCACTGCCACCACCACCATGAGAACAAAAGGAGTTGCCCAAGCGCCAAGCAGCCAATCAAACTGGACGAGGTAGGCCAAGAAGTACCCAATCAAAATCATAAACGCTCCCGCCACGGCATGCCCCAACAAGGCATCGGGGACCCTTTTTCCGGGATTTATTTTGTGTGCGCTCATGAATTTGGACAATGTAACACTTGCAGAATACACTTGACCTTCTCCTGTCCTACCTTTGACGCGGAGGGCAAGTCTCCCACGACCAGCTCCCACTCAATCCCCCAGGGCCGGAAGGCAGCAAGGGTAGGTGGTCGTAGCGGTGCGATGGGAATCGCTTGCCCTCTCTTTTTGCCCCATGTCTTCATCCTTTCTCGCTCAGCCCAAGGTCGTTCTGGTCACCGGTGCCACCACTGGAATCGGCGCGGCCATTGTTAAAGTTCTCGCAGCCAAAGGTCATCGGGTATGGGGAACGGGACGCAGGGTCGAAACCCGGTCTCCCCTACCGGGTCAACCTGGCACCATTGCCTTGGACGTCACCAAGCCGGACACCATTCAACGCGCTTTAGACCACATCGTCACAGAAGAGGGGCGGCTTGATGCATTGGTCAACAATGCGGGCATTGGCATGATGGGAGCCATGGGAGACACCACTGAAGCGGAACTGCTCTCTGTTTACCAGACCAACGTGGTTGGGCTACACAGCGTGAGCCGTTTATCCATCCCTCATTTGATCACATCACAAGGTCATTTGATGCATGTGGGCAGTGTGGCAGGCGTGGTTGGATTGCCCTTCAGAGGGGTTTACTGTTCTTCAAAAGCAGCGGTTGAGCTTCTGGCTGAAGCCCAAAGCATGGAACTGGCCAGACACCACGTTAAAGTGACCGTACTTAGGCCCGGAGACTTCAAAACGGCCATCAACAACAACCGACTCAAAGTAGCGCAACCGGACGCCTCCACTTACCCTGGATTTGAGGACGTCTGTTCCGCCGTCAATTCGGAAGTGGCACATGCAAAGGACCCGGATGACATGGGGAAAGCCGTCCTTCGGATTCTGGAGCAAAGCCGTCCCCCCTCTTTACGTGACAGTCGCTCCTCCCCTGCAACGCTTGGCCATTTTGCTGAAGCGAAGCCTTCCTGCACGGGTGTTTGAGCGGTTGATCGCAAGACGCTACCCCCTATAAGCCTGAGATAAGGCTTGTCTTCCCCAACTTTGGGGCATGATCGGAACCTCTCCATCCGCAGAAGCATCACGCTCCATCCGCAAAGTTCTGGTCGCCAACCGCGGTGAAATTGCCCTTCGAATCATGCGCACGCTACGCAGCATGGGCATTTCAAGCGTGGCCGTGTATTCCGATGTGGACGCCAACATGCCCTTTGCCCGTTACGCAGATGAGGCTGTCCTGATCGGACCTGCTACGGCCTCCGAGAGTTACCTCATTCCCGACCGCATTTTGGACGCAGCTCGCTCCGTCGGAGCCGATGCAATCCACCCCGGCTACGGTTTTTTGAGTGAAAATGCAGCCTTCGCCGAAGCTGTAGAATTGGCCGGAATGGCCTTCATCGGCCCCCGACCTAACAGCATCAGAACCATGGGCGACAAGCTCTCAGCCAAAGAAGCTGTGGCCTTGCAAAATGTGCCCCTCGTCCCGGGTTCTGACGGAGAAGTCACCAACTTGGATGATGCAGAAAACCTCGCCAAAACCATTGGGTTTCCCATCATGGTCAAGGCCAGCGCCGGGGGTGGTGGAAAGGGCATGCGCGTGGTTCATGACCCCGCTCGCCTCCGGGAAGAGACTGAAAGGGCCATGAGCGAAGCCCAAAGTGCCTTTGGCAATGGGCTGTGTTCTTGGAAAGGTTTGTCACTCAGCCACGACACATTGAAATCCAAGTGCTCTGCGACGCCCATGGCAACGGTGTCCATTTGTTTGAGCGGGAATGCAGCATCCAACGTCGACATCAGAAAGTCGTGGAAGAAGCACCCAGCGCATTGCTTGGACCTGCTCTTGAGACCGAATGGGCCGTTGCGCCTTGGATTGTGCCAAAGCATGCGGTTACGTTGGTGCCGGAACTGTAGAATTCTTGGTCGATGCTGACCGCAACTTCTATTTCCTGGAAATGAACACAAGGTTGCAAGTGGAACACCCTGTGACCGAAATGATCACCGGTGTCGATTTGGTGGAAGAACAGGTGCGGATTGCGCGGGGAGAAAAACTGAGGCTGCACCAAGAAGACCTGCACATTCAAGGACACGCCATCGAATTGAGGGTGTATGCCGAAGATGTGCCTTCAGGGTTCCTCCCCTCCACAGGAACTTTGGCCGTCCACATTGCGCCAGAAGGCCCCGGAATTCGGGTGGATTCTGGTGTAGAACAAGGCGATGAAATTTCCATTCATTACGACCCCATGATTGCCAAATTGTGCGCCCATGGCATGGACAGGAATCAAGCCATTGAGCGGCTGCGGACGCGCCATCGATGAGTACCACCATTCACGGGGTGGAGACCACCCTGGACTTCGGGCGATTCGTCTTGGATCACGAGGCGTTTGTCTCTGGCAACTTCGACACTGGCTTTGTGGGAACCCATTTCGATGCTTCACGCTTCGGTGCCTACCTCAATCAGCGCAAAGAAGGACAAAACTGGGCGGCCGCATCTGCTGCTTTGAAGGTTGAAAACAGCACGGGTCAAATCGCCACCTCATCCTCCGGGACTTCTGAAGGATCCCGTTGGAAGAGGCGGCATTTGGATTGACTGCTTGACGAAAGACGCAACTTTTTGACGGACTTTTCGTTAATGACGCGCGATGTCACGCCTGTTTCCATTGATCTCAACTTTGATTTTCGCCCTTGTTGCGGGAACCAATCCCATGTGGTCTCAAACTCAAGCGCCGGACAGCATACCTCCGATGGTGCTGTTGAATGAAGCGGTCGTTGCTCCTGCGCCCAGTATACCGGACGGACATTCATGCCAACCGGGAACACGTCGGTTCAGTCGATTGGAGAAAAGGGTGCTCAAAGTCTGGCCCTATGCTGCATTTGCTGGGCTTGCCATGGATTCTCTGGAAGCCGAATTGGCCAACACCCCCTCTAAAAAACAACGGAAAGCCCTGATTTCCGATCGCGAAGACGCTTTGAAAGATCGATTCGAGGGGGAGTTGCGCCGCCTCACCATTCGCGAAGGAATCATCTTGATTCGCCTGATTGACCGTCAAGCCAACCAAACCACGTTTGGCGTTGTTCAGGAACTCAAAGGCAGACTCAGCGCCTTCATGTGGCAGGGATTGGCCCGGCTGTTTGGTCACGATTTGAAGAGCGAATATGATCCAACAGGAGAAGATGCCGCCATCGAGTACATCATTCATCTCCATGGATTGGAAGATGCGAAGGCCGAAGCACCTCCCATCGCGAGGGCCCTTCGCTGAGGCATTCATTCCGGTCCACAAACGCCATCATCTCCCCATCTGTCCGCGTTACCTTTGCGGTGCATGGAAAAGGCGTTCATCCTATATGACTTAGAGGCAACGTGCTGGAGAACCAGCCGGCCCAAGCGGGTGGAAATCATTGAGGTTGGCGCTGTAAAGGTCAACGAACAACTGGAAGTGGTCAGTGAGTTTTGCGCCTTCGTGAGGCCCATGATGCACCCTGTCATCAGCAAATTTTGCACCTCCCTCACTTCCATCCGTCAATCCGATGTTGACGG
>CALSMK010000018.1 GCA_943787435.1 uncultured Flavobacteriales bacterium
CAACAGGTTTGGGAGGCCTTCTCCTGCTTCAGCCCGCGTTCCTTGGGGATGTTGTGCTGTCCACAGCCCTTTGGAATCTTGGCATCGGGTCCATCCAGATGACACCATTCGTGTGGTGGTGAGAAAAGGGGCTGAAGGGCTGTTCCAAGGCCACCTTTTGTGGATCAAGTCTTGGTCTGGGACCGGCAAGGGTGGTTGAAGTATCCTCGGCTCTTGGCGCTTGGCCGTCGGGCCCGCGCTCAACGGCCAGATCATGTGGTGAACCTGCATCGGTATTCGAGCATGGCGTGGCTTACCAAAACGGGTCAGTGCCCCAAAATCCAGTGTGTTTGAAGGGGTGTCGCTCTCGGGTCAAGGCGCACATTTTCATCCGCACAACATTGGAGGACGGCCGCCATGAGACTCAGCCGGAATCACGCCCACATTTCCGACGCCGTTGGGGCGTTCAATGCCGCATTGGACCGGCCTCAATTGCACCCCCGAGACGTGGACAGGGCGGCGGCATCATCTTGGCCTGATGGAGCAGTCCATTCCTCGCCCCAAGCAGCGTTTGGGCCACCAAGAGGTGGCCAGCCAAGCATTGGTCGACTTTGGTGAATCAGATTCACGCCCATTGGCCCCATCAAGAGGTGGTGTTGCTGGGCGGTTCTGCTGATCGAGTGCTCTTGGAAGAGATTGCATCCAAATCTGACAAGCGACCCGCAGTGTGCGCCGGGGGGCTCAGTTTACTCGGGTCAGCGGCCTTGATGTCCCATGCCAGAGTGGTGGTGAGCAACGACAGCGCTCCCCTTCATATGGCTGGCGCCGTTCAATGTCCCGCAGTCGGGGTTTTTTTGCAGCACCACCCCCGCCTTGGGGTTTGGTGTGTTGCCTCAATCTTTGGGCCGATGGCTCTGGAGCCAATGTGGAATTGGCTTCCGCTTCCGAAGGAGGCTTGGGATTGTAAACCCTGTGGATTGCACGGGTTCAAACAATGTCCAGAAGGGCACTTCAGGTGTGGACTTGACCTTCCCTGTCAGAGAAGTGATGGATGCAGTGGTGCGCGTCAGCAGCCTTCCATCCTGAGGCCTTGGGCCTTCAAGATCTGGAGCACACAAGTGCCCGTAACAAATTCCACATATTCATGGGTGGACGTTCCGTCGATGGTCATCCGAATCTCAACGCCGTTGAGCTGACCATCTGAACGAAACTGAAAACCGCCATAGTTGAACGGAGTGGCCTTCTGCTTCCATGACGAGGCGGGCAGCATTTAATGCTTCACGGCTCAGTGGGGCTTCGATGGTGGCAATCACCACATCAGGTTCTGCTTCTGTGGTTTCTTGTGCCTGAACAACGGATGTCGAGAGACCCATGAACAGGAGGGCAAAGGTTGCAGTCCGGGTGAATGCCATTTTCATCATGTTGGCAAAATAGCCCGGAACAATGGCCTGTGCAATGTGAGGAATGCTCGGCTATCCGGTGCATCCGTTGTGAAAAAGTGCAGGTGCAATGCGTCCGAAAACGAAAAGAGCGCACGTATTTTCGAGTCCCATTACACACGAATGCAATTCATCGTCCTCCAGCACCGCCTTGCTCCGCCAACTTCAGGCCATCAGCGGTGTTGCTCAACAGCAGCAACACTTTGCCCATCCTCGACAACTTCTTGTTTGAAGTGGCTCCAGGAAAGGCGTCCATCAGCGCAAGCGACCTCGAGACGACCATGACCACTGCGGTCGAGGTTACCGCGGAGGAAGAAGGGGCCATCGCCATTCCCGCCAAAATGCTCTTGGACATCCTCAAAACCTTTGAAGATCTTCCCTTTGACATTCAAGGTGGATCCCAAGACCTGCGGAGTGGAGATGACCAGTGAAGCCGGCAAATACAAGCTTGCGGGCGCCCATGCGGATGAGTTTTCCAAGGACTCCTGAATTGGAAGGAGCAGCTGCAGTCACTTTGGACTCAGACACCTTGGCAGAAGCCATCAGCCGAACTCTGTTTGCCGCTGGTAGTGATGACCTAAAGGCCGGTGATGAGCGGCATTTTCTTCGAATTGCGGAATGACCATTTGAGTTTTGTGGCGACGGACGCCCACCGTTTGGTGCGTTATGCCCGCAAGGATGCTTCTGCTCCTGAGAATGCGGAAATGATTGTGCCGAAGAAGCCATTGAATCTGCTCAAAAGGCACCTTGCCCATGACGGACGAGGTGGTGGTGTCCTTTCAATGAAGCCAATGCCCATTTTCAAGTATGGCGAAATGGACGTGGTGTGTCGCCTCATTGAAGGGAAAGTACCCGAATTACGAAGCGGTCATTCCAAAGGACAATCCGAATTGCATGACGATTGACCGGAAAGGATTTCCAGCGGAGCATCCGTAGGGTATCCATCTTTGCCAACAAGACCACCCACCAGGTGCGCTTGACCTTGGCCGGAAGCAGCCTCACCCATCAGTGCTGAGGATGTGGACTGCTTCGCCAATGAGGCCCGGGAGACGCTGGCTTGCAACTATACCGGCGGACGACATGGAGATTGGATTCAACAGCCGCTTCTTGCTCGACATGCTGAACAACCTCGACGCTCAAGAGATCACGTTGGAGTTGAGTGCGCCGAACCGCGCAGGCATCATTCGTCCTCAGCATGGTGGCGAGGCCACTGGCGAAGACATCTTGATGTTGGTGATGCCAGTTATGCTCAACGCCTGATTGGGCACCTCAGGAACTTTCGGTAAAAAACTGAGCAGCGTTCCAACGAACGCCGATTCGGACTGTTCAAGTCCTTCTTAGATTGGACTCGACGTTCCCTCGTGGTGTTCGGGAAAGTCCTCATCCATCTCTTCTTCCTCGTCCTCCGCAGGTGGAAGCGGACGTTGTGGACCTTGTTTGCGCCATGCGATGGCCAGAAATCCGCCCAGTGCAGCCCCAGCCAAGTGGCCCTGCCAACTAACGCCGCTTTCGATGGGGAAGACCCCCCAAACAATGCTGCCGTATAGAAAGGTGACCACCATGGACACACGAATGAGGCGAGGGTGCATCCGAATGAGTCCACTGAAAAAGAGAAACGCAGCCAATCCATAGACCACACCACTGAGTCCGATGTGGTTGCCGGGGGCTCCGCTGAGCCAAAGCAAGACGCCCGCACCCAGCCAAGTCCACCCGAGCACTTTCAAGCCAAGGTCACGGTAGAAGTAGACCAGCATGGAGCAAAGGGTGAAAAAACGAAACAGTGTTGCCCCAAAGGTGGGAAAAATCCCCATGAAGAAAGGGCATGGTCAACACGCCAATGGCTCCGTTCCATTGGAGAGGGCGGTTCCCAAACCTCCGCCAATCCAAGTTGAACGTGAGGTCGATGAAGAAGGCTCCCCACACCAAAATGAGCAAGCCAAGGGACACCAGAAGAGCGAGTCGAATTCGTTTTCGGTCAGCAGCCAAGGCGTTTTCATCGGGCCAAGCATGGGAAGGCGATCGTGGGGGGCGCCTGTGTGGCCTCCATGGCCGCGCTCCTGGAGCGATGTCGACATCACCGGGGTTGTGCTTTGGCGCCTGTGGCTCCTGCTTTGGCTGGGGATTCGACGTGTGAGACACCCCTCCAAATTTGGGAGGTGTCGTTGCATCCACATCGTCTTTTGAATAAGAACCCACAGGTGCAAAATAGCGCGCATCAACTCAGAACTACTTTGCCGACACACAAATCGTTTGATCATGAGTGTTACCGAAATGCATGCATTGATTTCTCTGCTGGAAGATCCAGATGAGGGGATTTACAATACTGTAAAGCTGGAGTTGGAACGGATCGGCGAAGCCGCTGTTCCAGAGTTGCGTCACGCACTCGAGGAGGAGGGCCATGGAGATGTGTTCCAAAACCGCGCAAAGGCACTGCTTGATCAGTTGGCGACCGATGAGGTTCGTTCCGCATTTGCCGATTGGATAGAGTCCACGGAGCACCATCTGGCGGAGGCCCTATTGTTGGTCGACCAATATGTAGATCCCGCATCAGATTTGGGGGAGTTGCGCAAGGATTTGCAGCGGATCCGTCAAGACATTTGGCTGGAATTGAACGACGACATGACCGCCTTGGAGCAGGTCAAAGTCATCAACCGAATCTTTTTTGAGCACCACGGATTTGAGGGGACCCAAGGAGGAGCTGCCCGCGCAACCCACGCACTTCCCGGTGAAGTATTGCGTCAGAGAAAAGGGAACTCACTCGCTTTGGGTGCTCTGTACCTCGGCATGGCTCAGCAATTGGGCTTGCCCATCCACGGCGTGAATTTGCCCAACCATTTCATTCTTGCGTATTGCGATGGCGGACACCTCGGTGAGTTTGCAGAAGGTGGAGGCCCAGGAAGTGTTCTGTTTTACATCAATCCATTTAACCGAGGTGGTGTGATTCATCCCGAGGAGGTGAATGCGTTTTTGGGGCATTTGGATTTGCCCGTTGAGCAGCAACATTGCGGCCCGTGTAACCCCGTCGATGTCCTCAGGCGTTTGATTGGCAATCTGGCCTATGCCTATGAGCGGCAAGAGGACCTTGGGCAAGCTGAAAGGCTGAGGGAGTTGCTCTTCTTCGTGGAAGGATGCTCAACCCCTGAAAACGCCGAGCGTTCGGAATAACACCATCAAGTCGCCCACCAACGAGCGTTGCTCTGCATACTTGGCTTGCATGGCGAGTTTGCTTGGCAAAATGTGCTCTCGGTAATGCGCATCTGCATTTTCCGCCTGTGAAAGCGCCTTGCCTTCATCCCTGAAAGCCAATGCGTCAGGCCCCGTGATTCCTGGCCGCACCGACAATGCTGTTTGCCAAAGGGGGGACTCCAGGTCCACATATTCGGGGACTTCGGGGCGAGGGCCCACAAAGCTCATGTCTCCTTGGAACACATTGAAGAGCTGAGGGAGTTCGTCCAATCGGTGACGCCTTAAATGCATTCCCAACGGGGGTGATTCTGGAATCTGTATCGCCTGATGTCACGGCTTGATCACCTGCCGCAGACACCTTCATCGTTCTGAATTTGAGGATGGAGAACGGGCGGCCTTGACGGCCAATACGCTGTTGCTTAAAGACCGCAGGTGAACCGTCTTTGGCGAGAATCAAAAGCGCGATGGCCAAAAGCGGAAAGGCCAAGATCACGAGCAGGAGGGCAGAAGCCCCGATGTCCATGACCCGCTTCATGCCTTGAAGTCCTCGTTTTGGGCCATCACATGAGCATGGCCTTCCCGAACGGCGTGAACCACACGGTCTACATCTTGAAGGGACATGTGAAGGTGAATGGGAAGGCTGATCTCGCAAGAGTAAGCGTCCATGGCAGCAGGGTGGTCTTCCTGCTTGTGGCCTCGATCTGCGTATGCCGAAAGCATGGGCAGGGGTTGAAAGTGGACATTGGTGGCAATGCCCTGACTCTGGAGCCACCGCATAAGCGCATTGCGCTGGTCCTCCGAAAATCGGGGAAGTCGAATGGGGTATAGGTGATCCGAGCTCATTCTGCGTGCATCGGATCTTACGGGAAGGGTCACTTCCGCCCAAGCTTCAAACCCCCCGTCATAACGATCGGCGAGACGTCGCCTGGTTGTCAAGTCTGAGCTGTATCTGGCCAACGCGACCCGACCCATCGCCGCTTGGATGTCGGTCATGTTGCACTTGAACCCCGGAGTGGTCACGTCGTATCTCCACGCGTCTTTGGCTTCGGATTGAAATTTGGCCGCCGCGTCCTTGCTTTGGCCATGAAGTCCAAGGGTGCGAAATGATTGGTGTACTTGGTGGGCATCAAAGGGGGCGGGCAAGGCGATGGCCACGGCACCGCCCTCGGCAGTGGTGAGGTTTTTGACGGCGTGAAACGAAAACACCGAGAGGTCGGCTTGACTGCCGACGGTCGCGCCGTCCACCGAGGCGCCGAGGGAGTGGGCTGCATCCAAGAGCAGTAAGGGCCTCCCCAGCTGAGATTGAACGCCGTTGTTGGCCTGAAAGCCATTCTCCTTCGACCAGGCGATGAGCTCCGAAATCCAGTCGGAAGCGGGTATTGGCCAACCCCCAATGTCCACGGGCATGATGACCTTGGTGCGTGGGGTGAGGTGGGGGAGTACATCGGCCCAACGGATGTTTAAGCCGTCCTGATTGGAAGGTTCTGGCAAATCCACCAATACAGGGGTGGCTCCGCGGTGAAGAACCACATTGGCTGTGGCACAATAGGTGTAAGATGGCAGAATGACCTCGTCGCCTGGTCCCACACCAAACCAGTCCAAGATCACGCCAGCCAAGCCCGTCCATGAGGCGCCGCATACCACGCGCTCTGTCCCACAGAATTGGGCCAGTTCATTTTCGAAAGCGGCGGTTTCTGGTCCCGTTGTGATCCACCCTGAACGCAAAACCCGGGACACCGCGGCGATGGTGTCTTCATCAATGAAGGGGGGGGCAAACCCGATGGGCTTGGACCCGTTATTGGAAAAGGAGGCGTCTTCCATGGACGCGAAGTTGGGGTTGCGGAGGCAATTCCCATCGCGCCGTGCTACATTCACCATAGAAAGCACAACAAAATGTGGTTGGAAAAGGACAATCGACTCGTTCGCGAGTTCCGTTTCAAGGATTTTCAAGAGGCGTTCACCTTCATGACAAGGGTGGCCTTTTTGGCCGAACATCAAGGCCATCATCCGGCCATGCACAATGAGTTTAGCTATGTGCGCATTGAGCTTCACACCCACGATGCTGGGGATGTGGTCACCGACCGTGATCGGAAATTGGCCGATGCCATTGATGTGCTCTTGCAATGAGGCACTCACCAAAAATTCGTGAATAAAAAAAGGCCCTCTCAGAGGGCCTTTTTTTATCGAATATGAAGAAGGGTCACTTGCCGGCGTCCTCCACTGGAGCGGGAGTGACATTGGCCGAAATGGTGATCCTGGTTTGTTCTGGCACCGTGTTGGCGTTGATCGTGACCGTCTTGGTCTGCTTGTTCTTCTTGCCCTTGGAGTTGAATTTGACTTCAATCTCACCCTCGGCACCTGGCGCGATGGGCTCTTTTGGACATTGAGGAACAGTGCAGCCACAAGAGCCTTTGCAACGGTCCAAAATGAGGGGAGTGTCACCGGTGTTGGTGAACTTGAAAACGTGGGTCACCACATCTCCTTCGTCAATGGTGCCAAAGTCATGGCTGTTCTCGGCGAATGTCATGGAGGTCACCGGGCCTGTCGCTTCGGGCGTTGCAGCGGGTGCTTCAGTGGTCTCACGAGCGGGATCCATTTCGTTGGTTCCAGCCTGGTCGGTGGCTACAGTGTTGTCGGTTGCGTTTCCTGAGTCCGCAGTGTCGCCACAAGCGAAAAGCATAACAGGGATGGCCAACAAAGAGAGGGTACGGGCAATGTTCATGTTGTAAAGTCGTGTTGCTCAAGCAAAATTAATCCCATCGAGGGAGGAAGTGTCGCCTTTCTCAAGGGTTGTTCCATCCTGGGGCGTGAATTACCGCTGGCCGACGCCAGAGGCCTTGTATGTCCCATCCGAGAGCACTTCAATGGCCCTGCGGTAAACGGGATTGATGGGGTTGAATACCTCGTAGAAAGCTGTGGTGTCAAACAGGGTTCGGGCCAGGATGGCTTTGAGGCGCAACTCGATGGCGTACATAGATCCATTCCAGTCTTCTTCCACAAACGGAATGTCTTCGGCTTCTCCCAATGCGATCAGTCCGTCGAGGAGTTGCTTTTCCAAGGGTTGGTCGGCAATGAACGCCTCGCGGTCTCCATATTCCCGTTCTAAGCGATTCCGGTTTTTGTCGACATATTCAAGGACGGCTCGGTTGAACAGCCCTCTCCGAAGCAAGTCTGTGAAATAAACACTGTTGTAGCTGGTGTCAATGGGGACGAAGACATCGGGCAAGATTCCGCCCCCGCCATAGACCGTTCTTCCCAGGATTTTCGTGCTGTACTTGAGGCTGTCTGGCAAGTCCAAACTGTCCAAGGACATCAGCTCTCCTTTTTCAAAGCGCTCATATTTTTCTCTTCGGTAGGCATCGACCCCATCTTCATAGGGTTTTTGAATGCACCGTCCAGCGGGCGTGAAGTATTGCTGAACTGTCAACCTCACGGCGCTCCCATCGGGCAACCGCACCGGACGTTGGACCAACCCTTTGCCAAAGGTTCTTCTGCCCACAATCAATCCTCGGTCCCAGTCTTGGATGGCGCCAGAGACAATCTCACTTGCCGAAGCGCTGGACTCGTCTACGAGCACCACCAACCGACCTTTTTCAAAGCGGCCTTCGGTGTCTGCAACCCGATCCTCCCTTGGGAAAGAGCGACCATCTGTGTAGACAATCAATCGGTCCCCAGACAAAAACTCATCGCCCATGTCAATCGCGGTATTGAGCATTCCGCCGCCATTTCCTTGCAGGTCCAACACCAGGTCTTTCATTCCCTCTGACTGAAGTTCATCCAGGGCTGAGTTGAGTTCGCTCATGGTTTCTTTGGAGAACCGGTTGACTTTGATGTAGCCCGTTCGGTTGTTCACCATGTAGTGAGCATCCACCGAGTAAATCGGAATTTTGTCGCGTTCAATGTCGAAGTAGAGCAGGCCGTCCATGCGCCCCCTCTGAATGCCCACCTCCACGTGGGTTCCTTTGGGGCCTTTGAGGCGCTCCATGACGCCTTTGTTTCGAATGCCAACGCCGGCCACCACCTCTCCGTCCACTTCGACGATTCGGTCTCCTCCCATGATGCCCAGCTTCTCACTGGGGCCACCGGCAATGGTGGCCACAACCATGATGGTGTCCTTCATGATGTTGAACCGAACACCAATCCCTTCGAATTTCCCATTCAACGGCTCATCGGCCTGTTTGAGGTCCTCTGAAGGGATGTAAACCGAGTGCGGGTCCAACTCCTCGAGCATGCCTCGGATGGCGGTTTCTACCAGGCCATCGAGGTCCACACTGTCCACATACATGCGGTTCATGTAATACAACAGCGTATTGAATTTTTCACCTTGTTCTTGGACGGGCTTTTGGCCCCATCCTGTGCGGTTGAAGCCGCAAACGAGGATGGTCAAAACAAGGAGCGAGAGGAAGGGGGCGCGAAACCGTGGCGTCATGGAGCGAAATATAAGCGGTGACAAAACCGGACCGGTACTTTCGGATCGGATGAATTGCCAAAAATTGAACCTTGAAACCGGGGTCTTATCTTTCGCATTCCTGCTCGAAACCGATTAAATCCACCCCTCCATGCGCCATCTTCATTTGATTCTGTGTTTTGCGGTTGCGACGTGCTTGTCTGTTCAGACAACTGCCCATGGGCAAACCGAGATGCGGCCATGCCCCGATGAACTGATTTCACTGGGATATGAGTCCATTGAGCTTCCTTCACTCGATGTGGAGCAGGCATGGGACAGGGCCGAACGCGAGGCAGCCGTTTATGGGAAAGCACCTTTATGGGGTGGTTCAGGGCCAATCCGAAGACTTGAGCCCAGATGTAGATGCGGAGGTATACGCCATTGGTGTTCATGTGAACTTTCGCCATGGGGGTCGCATTGCATTTTGATGAATTCCACTTGCCAGCCGGAGCAGAACTTTGGGTGACCGATGCAGATGGCCTGTGGCAAGAAGGCCCTTACGACTTCAGGGACAACAACGAACACGGTCGGATGGCAACTGGTGATGTCCCCGGAGAATGGGCAGTCTTGCGATTGAAGGTTCCCGCCGGCTTGGCGCAGGACGTTCGCCTGCACATCGAAGGCGCAGCGGCATTGTTCAGAGACGCCGATGGTGCGCGGGGTGGAAGCCAGCCTTGTCATGTGGATGTGGCCTGCCCAGAAATTCAAGGATGGGAATGCCAGAGGGATGCCACCGTTCGTTTGAGCATCATTGAGAATGGGGGGTCGTATTTGTGCTCCGGCGCCATGGTGAACACCACGGCATTGGATTGTCGCCGATACATGTTGACCGCGCTGCACTGCGCCAGTGAAGTCACGGACGAAGAGTTCACGCTGTTCAAGGTGTATTTCAATTACGAAAGGCCCGAGTGCGGTGACGGAAACGGTTTGCTCAATCGCCGAAGAACGGGGGTTCTCCGATTGGCCGATTCCGACGACATCCAAGGCAGCAACTTTCAAGGGTCTGATTTTTTGTTGGTCGAGATCGAGGACGCAATTCCCACAAGCTGGCCCGTCTACTATGCGGGTTGGGACGCGAGTGGCAGTGGTTCGGGAGCAGGAGTAGGCATTCATCATCCGTCGGGAGACACGAAGAAAATCAGCACGTTTACCCAAAACACGTCCAGCGTCAGTCTGGGGGCATTTGGCTCCCACTGGAGGGTCAGTTGGGTCGACACAGAAACCGATCACGGGGTCACAGAACCAGGCTCGTCGGGCTCTCATCTGTTCAATGAGGAAGGGCTCTCCATCGGAACCCTCTCTGCAGGATTGTCTTCATGCTCCAATGGAGGTCTGGGGCCAGGCACAGGGCCAGACGAAGACGATTACTATGGGAAGATGAGTTACCACTGGGACGACAACCCCAATCCATCTGATGAGAAACTCGAGCTCTGGTTGGATCCTGTGGGCAGCGGACAAACGATTCTGCATGGAGCCTATCCAGATATGGATGCAGCCGTCCCTTGTGGACCGGCTCAAGCTTGCGAGGAGATTGCCGATGTGGCTCAGTTGGCCATTGGAACAGGGACTGAGGATCGCACCCGAACCCGGCGCACGACCAAATCCACGTGAGGCTGGCCCTTCCGCGATTGGACGTCGGCCTCAACCATGGTGGTGCGAGATGCGATGGGCCGTATGCTTCTGCCAAGTGTCCATGTGGGGGGGAGCCATGACCTTGGATGCCAGAAACTGGCCTCGCGGCGTGATTTACCTCACGCTCTCCTCAGCAGATGGAGCTCAAGTCACCCGTCGGGTGGTGTTGGATTAAACCGGTTACCGGACCCAAATCAGGTCGGTCAATTCGACACGGGTTCTGAACTCGCCAAAGGCCACCGTGGCTCGCTTGCCTTTGATCTCGAGAACCTCACCGCGCTGTCGTCCCTCCTTGAGGCGAACCGTGCTGCCGACGTTGATTCGGTCCACGTGTTGCTTGGTCCGGCTGTTTTTTCTTTTGCCCGCTCGGGCCGCCTTTTTTTGAGCAGCGGCTTCTGCCTTTTCCGCCATTTTGGTGGCCTCGACAGACAGGTATTTTCGGATGTCTTCGATGCAGGGCTTTGTTGCCCTGTCCGGCCTTGAACCGGTCGATGAACTGCTGCAGCTTTCTTCCCCTTCACCAGGGCTGAATTCTGTTCTTGTCCCACTCTGCTGCACCGATTCTTGCCTCTCGTCGAGTCGCTCTGATTTGCGGGCGTATTCGCGTCGCATTTCCTCGGCCTCATGCTCGGCTTTGAGCTGTCGGTCGTTCAGCTCGCGCATGGCGAGATCTTTTCTTTTGAAGGCTGGCGATCAGGCCGTCGAGCTTGACTTTTTTGGGGTCCAGTTTCTCTTTGGCTCGATCCAGAAGCCCCCGTTCAATTCCATTCAGTTCGGCCACTTCAAAGTGAAGGAGCTTCCCGGTTGCCCCAGGTCCAACTTGTAGGTAGGAGAGAGGGTCTCGCCGTCAAACAGCATGCTGCCGTTGATGGCTTGTGCCATGTGCGTTGCCCGGGTTTTGATGTTGGCGTAATGGGTGGTGATCACGCCAAAAGAGCGCTTGGCATAGAGCTCTTCGAAAAAGACCTCGGCCAAAGCTCCACCCAATTCAGGGTCGCTTCCTGTTCCGAATTCATCGAGAAGCAAAAGCGTGTTTTGTCCGGCGCTGGACAAAAAGCCCTTCATTCTTTTGAGCCTGATAGCTGTAGGTGGAGAGTTGATTCTCGATGCTCTGGTTGTCACCGATGTCGGTCAAGATTTGCTTGAACAGGCCAAAAGCGCTGTTCGGGTGCACAGGCACCAAAAGGCCACTTTGCACCATGCTCTGAATGCAGTCCGACCATTTTGAGGGCGATGGACTTTCCCCCGGCATTGGGCCCGCTGATGACCAGCATGCGCCGCTCTTTGTGCAAGGTCAAATTTTGGGGCTCCACCGCGATGTTTTTGCCTCGGTTGGCCAGCAAAAGCAACGGGTGGAAGGCCTTCAGTGAGTTCGATTCTCAAGTCCTTCACCAGGTGAGGCTTGATGGCGTCCATGTCCAGGGCCAGCTTGACTTTGGCTTGAATGAAGTCCAATCGGACCAAAAGCCGCTGCTGGGCCTTGATCAATGGGGTGTGTTTGCGGATGCGCTGCGTGAGGGCCCGGAGGATCCGAACAATCTCTTTGCGCTCATCGTCCCGCAGCATCTCCAACTCGTGGTTGACTTGATGGCAATCTGCGGGTTCGATGAAGGTCACCGAGCCGGTTTTGGATGTGCCCAATGCACTTCCCCTCACCTTCCTTTTGTGGGTGCTGGCAATGGCCAAAACCCGCCGGTCATTCAAATAGCCTTCTTGGGTGTCGGCCAACCAGTTTTGCTTGGCAGCAATTGCGCAATGCTTTGTCGAACAGTCGATTGACCTGTCTTCGGCCTGTTTGTAGATCAATTCGGATGCGGCCCAAAGCCGGAGACGCTGCACTTCTTACCCCTCCTTTGGGGTCAAATACGGCTTCAATTTCCTTGACGATTTCTACATTCTCTTGAATGGTCCCCAGCATTCCGCACAGGCGAGGGAAAGCCCGTTCTCTTCCCGACAGTGATGCGACAATGTCATTGACCAACCTGGTGCACTGAAGCAGCCGCATGAAACCCGCTTCTGTGAGCGCCGATCCCGATACTTCCAAGAGTTTGATTTCTCCCTTGATTTCTTCAAATACCAGGGAGGGGAAGGTGTATCCCTCGACCCGAATTCTTCGCAATTCATCCGTGGACTCCAAGGCGTCCAGCACAGTGGGTCTGTGAGACGAGGGCGTCAACAGAAGTGCACGCGCCTTGGCGGAGTCTGTCTTGCAATGGCCTTCAAGCAGCTCTCGAATGTCATTGAATCCCAGGTCTTCCATGGACTGAGCGTCAAAGTCCACATGGCCTTTGATTGCAGTGCTGGATGCTTTAGAGATGGCCATTTCTCACGAATTGAATGGCGAGGTCCACACCGGATTGTGGCTGTCGTGCATCCACCCAGTGGACGTCGGGACGGCGGTGAAACCACGTCAACTGGCGTCTGGCGAATTGACGTGTGGTCTCTTGAATTTTGCGGATAGCGGTGTCCATGTCGGTCTTGCCTTCGAGCAAGTCAAACAACGGAGGGTACCCTACGGTTTTCAAAGCGTTCAATTCTCTGTGCGGAATCACCTGCTCGGCCTCTTTGAGCCACCCTTGATCCAGCATGGTGTGCACACGTCTGTTGATTCGGTCGTGCAAGAATTCTCTCGGGGCGCCAATGCCGATGGTCAGAGTGTCCCATGGTCGCCGCTCATGACGTGCCCAGCCCCCAGGATGAACCTTGAGCTGAGATTCCTGGGTTTGCCGAAAGGTGCTGTACGGTTGTCCGGAGCAACGGCAGACTTCCAATGCACGAATCACCCTGTGAGGATTCGAGGTGTCTACCGCGGCATGGTGCTTGGGGTCTTTGAGTTTGAGTTCAGCAAGCAGAGGGGCCAAACCTTCATTCTCAAACACCGAATTCAATTCTGCTCGGACTTCCGGGTTGGAAGGAATCTCGTCCAATCCGGCATGAACTGCCTGAACGTAGAGGCCGCTACCTCCTGCCATCACGGCGACGGGAGGCTGTGTTTGTTCGATGCGCTCTTTAAAATATCCTTGGAGCCATCGCGCAGCATCGCCTTCAAATTGACCCGAGCTGTAATCCTGATGGATGGAGAGGAAGTCCACAAAATGATGGGGCGCCATGGCCCGCTCCTCAGCGGTAGGTTGCGCTGTCCCAACGGGGATTTCGCGATAGAATTGACGGCTGTCTGAAGACAGGATCTCCGCATTCAGCGCGCAGGCGATTTCAATGGCGAGGCTGGTCTTGCCAATGGCCGTTGGTCCCACCACGGTGATGAGCAATGGGCCGCTGGCCCGAGCGATCATGGTCGAAGGCTTGGTCAATAGGAGGCGTCGTCCAAATCGTCCAGAGAGGTGAAGCTGGGGCCGTTGTCCTCCTCGTCTTCTTCGTCTGCCAAATAGGCATCCAGCTCAGGGTCTCCAGTTTTCAAGGGGCCTGAATCTTCCTCTTCGGCTGGCGCGGACACTGGGTCGTCGCCAAAGTCGACTTCTTTGCTGAACTGATCAGGTGCGGTTCCAAACTCCTGCGCTAGCATCGGGTATTCTGGACTTTCGCCTTCTTCCAACCCAATGATTTCGACATAGAAGCACCACATCCTCAGGAAGTCGTAGACGTAAACCATGCGGTCATTGGCCAGAGAAGCCATTTCCTCCAAAGGCGTCGTGCGCATGGAAGGGAAGGGGTTGCCGGCGTCGTCGGTCCCCATGTCCATAAGGGGGATTTCTCGTCCTCGTCCCCAGTCTTCATCGGACTGGAAAAATGAGGCCATTTCGCCTTCGGCAAAATCAAACGCAGCAAGAATGCCACGGTGTAAATCCTCGAGTGGGGCTGTGCGGCCGATGACGATGTCTCGAAAGACGTCTTCTTCGATGTCGACAATGACGCGGAGTCGTATGAGGTTCATGACAGAATGATCGGGTCAGGATCTCGGGTAAAATTAAGCCATCTATGCGGCGCACACGTTAGTTTCGCACCTCGCCCGATGATTGGGTGAGATATTGCAAAGCCCGTCCATGAATTTTCCGCTTGACACCCGCGTTCTGAAGTTTGGATTGACAGCCAGCGCCATCGCATATGCCGTAAAGCTGTTCCTCTCCGGTCACACTGGCAGCGGCGTTGGCATGGTCATTTTGGCCATCTTGATTGGTTTGACCGCATTGCGCAGCATTCGCATGGTCTTGGTGGCCATTCGCATTCAACAGCAGAAAATGGACAAGGCCCGCAAGTTGTTGGCGGGCATTAACCCAGAGCATTTGTGGCCCAAAAACCGAGGGCAGTACTGGTTTCTCCAGGGCAACTTGGTGTTGGAAAGCAGCCTTGCTGAAGCCGAAAAGGCCTTTCGCAAAGCCTTAGAAGTAGGGCTGAAGCGCGACGAGGAGAAAGCAGCAGTGATGCTCAATTTGGCAGCCATTCAAGGCACCAAGGGCAGAAAAAAGGAGGCCAAAGCCCTGTTGGTTCGGGCCAAGAGGTTGGACAAAAAAGGCATGTTGAAAGCCGACATTCGCACCATCGAGCAGGGCATCAACAACCCGCAGACGGTGATGCGCCGCCGCTGAAGATTCAGTAGCCGAGCAGGGCGTCCATCGCTTCGGTCAATTCCGATTTGGCGAGGTAAGCGTTTTCCAAGTTTGCAGCGAAAGGCACAGGTGTGTCCAGTGATGCCACCCTTTGAACAGGCGCATCGAGGTGCTCGAAGCAGTGCTCAGAAATTCGTGCGGCGAGCTCGCCACCAATGCCTCCTGTGAGGTTGTCTTCATGAAGTACAATGACCCGGCCAGTGGCCTTCGAATGGGTGTAGACAGCGTCCCAATCGAGAGGGGCCAGGGTTCTGAGGTCCAAAACCCCAATTTCGGTTCCTGATTCTTCGCGACGTCGATCGGCTTCCTCTAAGGCCCAATGCACCCCCATTCCATAGGTGATGATGACGGCGTCTTGGGCAGTGCCGATGAGCCTGGCCTCGCCAAATGGAAGGCTGTAGTCATTGGTGGGGACTTGGCCAGACAAGCTTCTGTAGAGGGCCTTGTGCTCGAAGAAGAGAACCGGGTTTGGCATGTCAATGGCCCTGGCCAACAATCCTTTGGCATCCTCCGGAAATGCGGGGTAGGCCAACATGAGCCCTGGGACATGGAAGAACCACGCCTCATTGCTTTGGCTGTGGAACGGACCTGCCGCTACACCTGCACCGGTGGGCATGCGAACCACCACATCGGCATTTTGACCCCACCTCCAATGCAGCTTGGCCAAATTGTTGACGATTTGGTTGAATCCACAGGTCACAAAATCGGCGAACTGCATTTCCACCATGGCCTTGGCTCCGGCAATGGACAGCCCCAATCCGGTTCCCACGATGGCGCTTTCGCACAATGGAGTGTTTCGCACCCGGTGCGCGCCGAATTGGTCAGCAAACCCATCGGTGACCTTGAATACGCCTCCGTATTTTCCGATGTCTTGTCCCATCAAAACCAACTCGGGGTGGCGTTGCATGGATTGGTTCAGTCCTTCAGAAATCGCATCGATCATGCGCAACTCTTGGGTCTCAGACTGTGCAGGCCTCAATGCGACTTCGTGGTCTTTGAAGAGCCTGGCCACTTCTGCCTCTCTGTCGGCCGTCACATCGGGTTCGGCTTCGGCTTCCTTCAGTGCGGCAACAATGTTGGCTTTGTGTCGCGATTTCCGCTCTTCAAGTTCTTTTTCGTTCAAATGGCCGGCTTCCATCAAGAAGTCGATAAACCGATCCACAGGGTCGTTTTTTTCCCAAGCTTCAATCAAGCCTTCGGGGTAGTATTTCGTTCCGCTGGCTTCCTCGTGCCCCCTTCTCCGAAAGGTGTCGAATTCCAGAAGGATGGGACGGGGGTTTTCGCGAACGGAAGCCGCCATTTTGGAGACGGTTTCGTACACCTCTAAAATGTCGTTGCCCGTGACCCTTAAAGCGTCATCCAGGGGGATGCCATACCCGGCGGCTTTGTCAATGAATTGGGCGCAACGGAATTGCTCGCTGCTTGGGGTCGACAGCCCCCAATGGTTGCTCTCGATGCAGAAAATCACAGGCAACTGCCAGACCGAAGCCACATTCAAGGCCTCATGAAAGTCGCCTTCGCTGGTGGCGCCATCTCCTGTGAATACCAGGGTGGCTTTGCCCGACTCTCGAATCTTACTCGCCAAGGCAATGCCATCTGCAATGCCCAACTGGGGACCGAGGTGACTGATCATCCCCACAATGTGATGGGGCATGCTGCCGAAATGAAAACTGCGATCGTGGCCCTGGGTAAAGCCAGAGGCCTTGCCTTGGAATTGGGCAAACAACTTGGTCAGTCCAATGCCGCGGGTGGTGAATACGCCGAGGTTTCGGTGCATGGGCAGAATGAACTCATCGTCCATCAACGCCGCTGTGCAGCCCACCGAGATGGCTTCTTGACCCATGCCAGAGAACCACTTGCTGATTCTGCCCTGGCGGAGCAGACTCAACATTTTCTCTTCGATGAGCCGAGGCAAGAGCAGGTGGTCGAGCAATTCGAGCATGCGTTCCGAAGACAAGCCTCGGTCGGTGATCTGGAGCTGGGGAACGTCGGGGTTCGACATGTGTCAAATCTACTCTGTGCCCAAGCCCGTGAAGCAGGGGGTCTCGGTGTAATTTGCCCGTGGAAATGAACAACGCCAAGAAATCCCCTTCCAGAGTCCCGGAAAACCGATCTGTGATGCTGCGCTTGCCGGCCAAGGATGCCATGGATCCCGTGGCCATTGAGCGGGCTTTGAAGCAGCAGGTTGATCAGGTGGACGATTGGGTGGTGCTCCGTCGGAGTTTAGATGCCCGGCGACATCCGGCAGTCATGGAACTCAAGGTGGGACTTGACATGACCGAGTTGCCTGTGGTTCATGGGAATTGGCAGTCGGTGGAAGGGGCTCCCGTTGTGGCCATTGTGGGTGCGGGGCCTGCAGGGTTGTATTGTGCACTGCGCCTCATTGAGCGCGGAATTCGGCCCATTGTGTTGGAGCGGGGCAAGAGCGTGAAAGAACGCAGAAGGGACTTGGTGTCTTTGGTTCGACAAGGCACAGTTGATCCCGAGTCCAATTACTGTTTTGGAGAAGGTGGTGCAGGAACGTACTCCGATGGAAAGCTATACACCCGTGCCAAAAAGCGCGGTTCATGGTATGCCGCCTTGGGATGGTTGGTTGAACACGGAGCCCACCCTGATATTTTGGTGGACACCCACCCTCACATTGGAACCAACAAGCTTCCCGGCATCATTGAAGCGATGCGGAAGACCATCGTGAAATGTGGAGGAAGCGTTCGGTTTGGAACCCGTGTGGATGGCCTAATTCGAGAAGATTCTGGAGCCGTTGGAGGGGTGCTCACTTCCGATGGGGAAATCCGGAGTCAAGCCGTGGTGTTGGCCACAGGGCATGGGGCAAGAGACGTGTTTCAATGGATGGATGACCAAGGTTTTCCAGTGGAGCGCAAACCCTTTGCATTGGGGGTTCGGGTGGAGCACCCACAAACCTGGGTCAACCAAAGGCAGTATCGGCTCAAGGCGCATCAAAGGGCCTCAGAATTGACATTGCCCCCGGCGTCTTACTCGCTGGTCACCCAAGTCGAAGGTGGTGGGGTGTTTTCGTTTTGCATGTGCCCAGGCGGAGTCATCGCCCCATGCGCCACGGAGAATGGAGAAATCGTCACCAATGGTTGGAGCCCTTCAAAAAGGAACAACCGCTGGGCCAACAGTGGATTGGTGACCACAGTCACCGAAGAAGATTTGGACCGAGCGGGTTTTTCGGGGCCACTCGGTGCGTTGGAATTTCAGCGTCACGTTGAACAGCTCTGCCACGCGGCAGGCGGCGGCGGTCAAGTTGCACCGGCTCAGAGGTTGCAAGATTTTGTCCAGCGCAGGCCTTCAAAGACGTTGCCAGATTGTAGTTATCTCGCTGGTTTGAAGTCTGTTGACCTCACTCAGGTTCTTCCTGACTTCATTGTGAATCGTCTCATAGCAGGCCTGCAAGATTTTGAACGAAAAATGCCGGGGTACATCCATTCTGATGCCATTGTTGTGGCACCAGAAAGCCGAACATCGAGTCCAGTTCGGATGCCTCGGGACCCAAAAACGTGCGTCATGCCAGGCGTTCCTGGACTGTATCCATGCGGTGAAGGCGCTGGCTATGCCGGCGGCATTTTGTCGGCTGCCATGGATGGCATGAAAGTGGCCGAAGCCCTTTCACTGGACCATGGCCTCCTCAGTTCTGTTGGGTCAGAATGAGTGCTTCTGCCACAGGAACAATACGGCCGGATACATCACCCACCACGAAGGCGTCTGCAAAGCCATTGGCTTGAATGTCTGACAAGGCATCTTTGGCCGCTTCCATGGTGGCGTAATCGCCTTGCAAGTAGCGGTGCCATCCCGGAGCGGCACGGTGTTCGACCTGTCCAATTTCCAAAAACGCGTTCATGGCGTCGGTGGACACCTTGTCCTTCAAGGCTCCGAGTTGAACCCGGAATCGAACCTTCAATGAATCAAACTGAGGTGAGGCCTCTGCGGATGAACGGTCGGATGGGCTCTGCCCTTCACTTTGGGTTCCATGGGTGGTCAAAAACGCCCCGATGAAGCCACGTTGTTCCATTTGGACCTTGTACTGCACAGCAGATTCGCGGTCTGGAAAGGCCGTCGACACCACGCGTGTCAAACCGTCGTTTCCTTCGAATCGGACCACGTCAATCCCAGCAAATAGGACATCCAGGTCCGCAGATTCGGGGGTTTGGAACGCCCCGAGCTGAACGCGGAAATGTCCAGTTTCATTAGAAATGTCGATGCCTTCAATGATGGGCGCTGCCGCTTCTGGTGCTGCAGGTTCAATGATTTCAGCGGTCAAGCCGTTGGCCCTCAATTGATGGGCAGCTTGTCCCGCATGGAGGGGGTTGTGGCCCACGCTCACTTCCATGGCCTCTGAGGTCTCCTTCAAATGTTGGAAAGCCATCAATGAACTCTGCTCGGCTTCTGTCCATCCAGAGGATGGCTTGGGCACGCGAAGGGTAAATCCAGCGATGTCGGCCAAATCAGAAGCGATCTGTCCACGAATGGTGTCCCAATCGGTAGAATGGGCGACCAAGGGACCGTCGATGGCCACGCCGAGCGAGTTCACGAAGGTGTGCGGAGAGTGCGGCTCTTGATCTCGGTAGTCGGCATACCCATCTGAATCTGAGTCCAAAGGGCATCCTTTGCTGTCCACCTGTGCATTCAACGGGGTACCCGGGCAGCGGTCGCGCAAATTGTCAATGCCATCGCCGTCGGTGTCCATGCCTGCGAGCAGGGCAGCATCTGTGCTGGTCATGCCTGGAACCACTGGAATAGGCTGTGGCTTCTTGCCCAGCTTGCCCAAGCGAATGCCCAGCCCGAAAAATCCAGCAGCCATGGCATCTCCGGACAAGAAGTTGCCGGAGGATTGGTCGTCAATGGCATCGGTCAATCCCAACCAAGCGCTGACTCCCATTCGAGCCCTCACCCTTGGAGAGACGTCCAGGCGCACACCCAGCTGAGCTGGAATGGCCAAGGTCTGTCCGCTGCTTGGGTTGTTTTGACGGTCATTCAAATCGCTTTCATAGGAGTAGTCGCGCCTCAAGATGTTGGCGTTTCCAGCGTGGTCACCCGCTTGATCTACATCGCGAAGGGAGCCATCTGACCAAAGGTGATAACGGCGGCCCATGGCATCTTCGAGGTCTTGTTTCATGATGTGATCCACATGGGCGATTCCGATTCCGATGAAAGGTTGGAACCCATCTGTGATGCGCGCATTTCGAGTGCTCGCTCTTTGCTTCTCTGCTCCACCTAAGGTGTAGTTCATCATGACAGCGGCACTTTGGATTTCGGTCTGAAGTCCATTCAGTCCGCCATCGTCGGCCACGACTTGACTTCGGGCGCCTTGAAATTCGACTTCCCATGGACCATTCCAGCGGGCTTGAATGGTCATGGCGTGCGAATAACCTGTGTTGCCGAGGTGATGTGCACCCAAGGATTGGGTCCGCTCAGAATACAGGGCTGTTGGCCCAGCCTGCCACCCCGCATGCAATGAAGTGCCGGAAGCTGTGGAGTTTTGACCCAAGGCCAATGTGGGAAGGACAAGCGATCCCAAAATCAAGAGGGCGACCATCCAGGACTGGAGGAGTCCGATTGTCGCGTTAGAGCGGAGGAGTGAATCAGAAGACATGACGTGGTATTCACGCCCCCATACGTCGCTCGACTTAAAAAGGTTACTCAGCGGCCAAATTGGTGGCCAGCTCACGGCCCACTTTGGTTCCGATGGCCACGCCCATGCCGCCGAGTCGAACAGCGTGGTGAAGCCCTGGTTGGGTTTGTCCAATCAACGGCCTGCGGTCATGACCAACACCCAGCCATCCTGTCCATCGATGGGTGATGGTGTCAAGAGGGCCCAACCAGGACTCTGCCGTGGCCGTCAGCTGAGCGTCCCAGTCTTGAATGGACTGGGCATTCTCGGAATCTGAGAGGCCCAAGTCGTGTCCCCAATGCCGCCCGCCGCCAAACAGCACGTGAGACTGCCCCAACGTTCTGAGGTACAGGTAGCCTCGGTCCAAATGGTAGGTGCCAAGGGGCCAAGATCCCGGTTTGATTTTGGCCACAAATACGCGGTTGGGGACGGCTTCAGTGTCCATATCGGGAATCAAGTCCGAAGCCATGCCATTTGTGCACACGGCGAGCTGCGAAGTCTGAAGTTGACCTTGATGGGTCTGGATCGCCCATTGGTCGCCTTGTGGATGGAAAGATTGAACTTGGATTCCATGAACCCGATGGACGCGGGCTTGGTCCAATGCCCGATGAAAGGCCTCCACCATTTTCCCCGTGTGAATCATGCCTTCCCAGGGCAGGGCTACGGCTTGATGGGCCCCCACTTTTCTCGCCCTGTGGTCATCGATCAAGGCGGCAGGGGAATCTTGCAGTCGAGGGTGAATGGGGCCCAATACCTTGGCCAGTATGGGTCCCACCGTCTCATTGATTTCTGGCAAAGCGCGAATCACTTGCTGAGCCAGTTGGATGTCGATATCGCGCTCAGAAAAAAGCTCCCAACCGCCAGACCACGACATGCCAATGTCTTCTGCGCCCAGAAGTTGGAGCATGTCTGAAAGGCCCTCAGCCCTGGACTCCACCAATTCTTTGAGTCTCTCCATGCCCAACACTTGGAGGTCGTCGAGCCACTCACCGGCGCTTCCAAAACAGGCGAAGCCCGCATTTCGGGTCGTACCTCCAGCAGAGATGGGTGCGCGTTCGATGATGCGGACATGAGCGTGTGGGCGCAGCTTCTTGAAATGGAGCGCTGCACTCATGCCCACAATGCCGGCACCTACGATCGTTAAATCTGCAGGCCGAAGCAAGTATTCACTTTCCCAGTATCCTGTGGGCATACTTTTGCATAAGAGGCATGAATATGATGTTGTTCATTGGATTGAATGGCCTTTATTGGAGTTGGTTGGACTGAACGTTGCGACAAATATGGATGGGAACAGGACTTCGGGAACAAGTTTGAGGTGGTCAACGGCCGCTTTCCTCTTGCTGTTGTGTGGTTTTGCCATGGGGCAAGCCGGCATCGAGGTCAATGGCGCCGTGAGAGACAAGGCCAACAACGCCAAAATTTCGGGTGTGAGTGTCGAAGTCTTTCAAGGCGGTCAATCCTATGATGCAGTTCAGACGCTCGGAAATGGCAAGTATGCCCTTTCGCTGGATCACGGGTTGGATTATGAGATGGTGTTCACTTCGGGAGGCCTGAGTGTGCGCAAGGTGGAAATCAAAGCGTCCACCATCCCAGATGAATTTCAAGGTGAGCCGTTTTACCTGACGGTAGAAATGAGCCTATTTGAGGTTCCTGATGGCTTCGATGTTGCGATTCTTGAGGAGCCCATTGGCATCGTGAGGTTTGACGCACGCAAGGAAGAGCTGGGTTGGGATGGAGCATACACCAGCCGGATGCAAAAGCGCATTCAGGACGAATTGGAACGGGTGGAGAATTCAGGAGGTGATGACAGTGATGAAGGAGCCTCTGTCAACAAAGAATATGAAGAGCACATGCGAAAGGCCGAGGTCGAATTTGGCCGAGGACGCTGGGAGCAAAGCATCAATTGGTTAGAGAGGGCCCTTCAGGAAGTTCCTGGCGACAACCGGGCCGAAACCATGGTGGAGGAGGCCCAAGCCAACTTGGAGCGTGCGAATGAAGAGGCTGCCGTATCCGCAGAGTATGATCGTTTCATGCGGGAGGGCAAAATCAAAATGAAACGAAAAGACTGGTCGGGCGCGCGAACAGCCTTCGAAGGAGCGCTGGACCTCAAGCCAGGGGAGTCAGAGCCCGCTGAGCTTTTGGCAGAAATCAACGCCGAAACAGCCGAAGAGGAGTCCGAGGAAGAGGCGGAAGAAGTGGTGGCTGATCCAGAGCCAGAGGAGGACACTGCGGCACAAGAGGAAGCCGATGCAGCCCGTGAAGAGGCCGCCCGTCGAAAGCAGTACGACCGATTGATTGAACGCGCCGATCGAAATTTCGACAAGCAGAATTATGCCGAATCCAAGGAGCAATATGAGGAGGCGTCACTGCTCTATCCCAATGAGGTTTACCCCTTTGATCGAATCGCAGAAGCCAATGAGCGCATTGTGGTTTTGAGCCGCCCTGAAGAAGAGGAAGAGGTCACTGAGTCTGATTCTGAAGCCTTGGCCTTGGACAGGGAGTATGAAGACCAAGTGAGACAAGGGGACTTGGCCTTTGAACAAGAAGATTGGGCGTCTGCTAAAGTGGCCTATGAAGCGGCACAGGCCTTAAAACCAGATGAGCGCTATCCAAAAAACAGACTTCGTCGTTTGGAAGGGTTGATGGAGGAAGATGGCCTGGAGATGGAGTCCGAGTTGACGGTAAATTCAGAGGAGTTGATGCAGGCTGATGCGGAAGAAGCGCAGCGAATTGCGGAAGAAGCCGACCTCCTCGCAGCTGATCAAGCGAGGCTCATGGACTTGGAGCGTGAGGAATTGGAGGCGGAGGAAGCTCTTCAAAGAGAGCGCGCCAAAGCGTCGTCAGATGCGAGCAAAGACAGGAGCCGGAATTACATCTTGGCCCGTCAAAATGAAGCGGAAGATGATGCAGAGGCCTATTACCGAAACGCCCTCGAGTCTGAGATTCGCGCCCGTGGTCAGGCCGTCAATGACAAGTTCGATCAGAACGAAACCAGTCACACCTTGTGGGCAGGAAATCAAGCGGGGCGCCGAGGAAGCGAATGGATCGACATCCAGGATTTGGTGGTGACCCAAGAGCAGAGCAGACAAACTGCTGCGTCCAGAAGAGAAGGGCGAATCGAGGAGTTGAATTTCAGTGTTCAAGTTCAGGAGGAGAAGAACAAAGACAGGCAGGCCATGTCCAACGCTTTGCGGAAAGACCGAATGGTCCAAGTGGAAGAGAAGGTCCAGGACCACGAGGATTTGCTGTTTGATCGAACCAAGCGATATGCTGTTTTTACAGACAGTTTGGAGCGATTGCTTAAGGCCTATGAAGAATTCAACCGCGACATCCGGCTCTCATCTGCGGATGCGCGGATCATGAGGTATGAGCAGGTGCAACGAAAAGCAAAAAGACAAGGCACCATTGGGCTTGGGGAGGAGCAAAGAAGACTACAAAGTTGGATGGCCATCAAAAAAGTAGAACGAGAAGATTCGCAAGCCAGAGCTGCTGGGCAGGGTGCAGCGGAACTCAGGGCTGTTGTGTCCTTGCGCGAAGCGAATAATCGATACAGCGGAGCTCCCTTGGCCTCGACAGATTACAACGATGTCCAAGCCAAGGAAGGCATCCGCGAAGGAGTGGAAGAGCGCAGTTTTGAAGATGGCAACTCATTGGTCATTGAGCGCACCGTGAGGGTGGACAACGAAGTCAACATCTACCGGAAAACGGTCGCCAAACACGGGGTGTACTATTTTAAAAATGACCGCTCGATCACCAAAGACATTTGGTTGCTCGAGACATTCCAGACTTCGGACTGATCATTGGTCTTTGGACCTTTTTCCGTTCGGGCAGGGCTGTGGTTCGGTGGGAGCGAGATCCACGGCATGAATGGCGCACGCGTCGCCTGATGGAGAGGTTGCCCAAAGTCCACTTTGCACTTGGGCCCAGCCGGTGGGCCAATTCCAGCTTTGTCCGGAAATGTCCAAGTCAATGGGCATTCCATTGCACGTCACGGCCAAATTGCCTTGAGCCCAAGAGCTGCCCCAATTTCCAAAGTGGTTGATTCCCCCCAACCAATCTGGGACTGGCGACTGAATGAACCGCAAGTGCGTGTCATTGTCTTCAAACCGATTCCACCCGCCACCGGACATTGGGTTCATGGCCAATTGACTTCGGTTGGACAGCACACCGGTGTCGCAGTCTTTGAATTCTGAGCAATTCAATTGGAGCCATTCGTTCTGGCTGTCGATTCCAACACCCAAACGTTCGAAAAGGCAAGATTCGGCCCGAAACTGTCCGGACCCTTTTGACTTCAGGCCAAAGGCTGCATTTTCAAACTGACAGTCCTGAAGCACATTTGGTCCGCCCTCTGGCTGGCAAGTGTGGTCCACAGGGTGCGAGGAAAACAGGGAGTTGGATGCGTTCATTTGACAGAGAAAATGGACGCTTGATCCCCCTTGGAAAGAGCAGTCATGCGCATCAAAACGGCCGTTTGATTGTATGAGGTTCAGTCCTTGAAGGTGATGCTGTTGCAAAAACAAGTCACCATCCACCACCACTGAATCGGAAGAAGTTCCAATCCACATGGAGGACCACTGGGTGGACGTGGTGCTGGTCAATTGGAGCCGCCCATGGCCCATCATTCGCAATCCGCATCCATTTGAACTGAGTGAGTTCAGTTCAGAGATGTCCACTTGGGCGCCCTCATGAAGGATCCATTGCGTGCCGTCTTGTGGAGACTGCAATTGCATGTCCGCCCCTGGAGATCCGACAATGGCCAGAGCATGGTTTGTCTCCATTTTGGCATTTGATGCGAGATGTCCATCCCACAGGCTGTTTGCGCTCAATTCAATGACGCCATCCAATGACGCCAGACTTTGGGGGGATTGGGACCAGATGATGTGTCCTTCCATGGTGATCAATGCCCCCTCGTGACACAGGAGGGTTCCCTGTGGACGTATGTCCAGTTCGCCAGATTCCAAGTGAAGATGAGCGCCTGGAAGAAGTTCCAAGGTCCCTCCGGGAAACACGGTCAACCTGCCTTGAATGACCAACGATGCATGGGGCTCAAGCACGAGGTGCGCTGTTGAACCAGGTTGTCCTGACAGGGCAGTGTAACCCAGCTCCAGTGCACCGTTGGGGTGGATGGTCATGGGACCTGAACAGCCTTGAAGCCGAAATTGTCCATGGCTGTTCATGGGCGAACTCGGCACAAAAAAATCATCGTCAGAAGACTGTAGACCTACTCTTCCATGAAGGTTCAATCCCGGCAATGTCCAAAGCCCTTCACTGGAGATGTTGGTGTCCAACAAAGTTTGTCCTGGGAGCCAAGGGCTCTCTACTTCGCTCAGTTGGTGCAACAGAAATGAAAGGTTGGCCGGGTTGACTTGGCTGTGCGGTTCGTTCGAGGTTCCGATGTGGTGGGCATCGAACGTGGTCGAGGTCAGGGTTTCTTCTGAATAGGGAGCATCTGGCCAAGGCGGAGCAATGTCCAGTGCGCTGAGTGTGGGAATGAAACTGTGTAAGGGTTGGTATTCTCCAGATCCAATGGGGGAAATGCAAAGGGGCCAGGGAAGGTCGGCTTCCGCAACGGCTCCGTTAAAGGCGTCCACAAACTGCTGAACAGAAGGCCGGGTTCCTCCTGGCAGGTGATCCAGCCGGCCCAAATGGGACACGTCAGAGGCATCACCATGCCCAATCATGCAAGAGAGTGGCCAAGGGAATCCATTTTCTTCAGGGGCCTGCAGGTGGGCTGTGAGGGGCTGACCAGATTCAGCCAACGGGTGCGACCAAAGGCCTGGATGGGGTTGAATCTCAAGATGGAACAAAGGACCGACGTCACCCGTCCAATTGGATTCAATCACAGAATGGTCATACAAGAGAATGGGGCTGTCGCCACCCGATAGAGGATCAATGGCGCCATTGGCGATGGCCACATTTCTGCTCAACGAAGGCATGCCAATGGCATCCAGCGAATCCTGGTAATTCAACCTTGGCGTCAATCCTGGGATTTGTCGAATCAACAATTGGCGGGCTGCTGGAGATTGAAGGGCCCCGATCAGCTCATCAATGGTTCCGCCATCGCCAGAAAGGAATTGAATCATTTGCTGAAGCCCGAGTGGCACATTGGCCCCTTGATGGGGGCTGTCTAAGCTGATGAACAGCGATGTGCAGTGTGGTTCTCCCGCCAATTCCATCTGTTTCAATGCAATGCGGGCCAATTGGCCTCCCATGCTTGCACCGGACACCACCAGCGGCCTCGCATCGGTTTTGTAGATGTTGAGGTGCTTCAAGATGTCGGCAAGAAGCCGGGCGTTGACCATCAGGTCGGCCGTTCCATCCTCAAAGTCAATCAAGACGGGGGTGAATCCACGCGACATCAAAGAGTCAAAAAGAACGGGCATGTAGCCCATCATGGGGTAGGCTTCAGTGTTACAACCCATGAATTCGTCCCATCCGAAATTCCCATTGCGCAGCGATGAATTCTCTGCCCCAAGGCCAAAGTCAATGCCTTCAACAAAGACAAACGGACGCCCCAAATCAGATTGACTGTTGGGCATGACATAAACATGAGCAGAGGCCGACTGCTGCCCCTCGCTCCAATGGTGATCATAGGGTTGGGAAGGGAGAGATAGCCATGGGGGAGAAGTGGGCAAAGGAGGAGGGCACCATTGAGCCAAACTCAAAGAGTGCAGCGAATGCAGGGCCAAGAACGAGAGTGCAAAGGCCAGTGAACGGCGGCCAAAAAGCGGATGTAATTGTTTCATGAAGATTGAATTGCCGGCCTTCCCTGATCGGCGCATTCACTCATTCAAAGACTAGGGGAGCTTGGGGCGATTTAAATTGGAGGAGGGTGTCCAGGTGAGGCAAGCCTTGATTCGCTCGGTAGCATCTGATTCTCAAAGGCCCTAGGGGCCCGCACGGCAGCATCGAGCGAAGTGGAATCAAAGCTGGGAGATGTGCGGGCTCCCATCCCGATTGTCCCAAATGATCCCACCTCATCCAGCCAGAAAGGGTCGCTTGATTCCAAAGACCTGACCATTGGAATTCACCTTGGGTGTGTTGGTCTGCAAAGTGATGCCGATGGGACTCTATGTCGCTGGGACTGGGAAGCCCAAGGAGAATCACTTGAGGAGATGTTGAGGGCTTTTCTTTTCGCCATTCAAAGGCCGTCCACTCAGGGCCGCAAGTGCACGCACGGCCCTCTGCATCGGTCCACACAGTGGGGCCGTATTCTCTCCACGGGGACAGGCCGTTGTAGCGGGTTCGCATGGCAGTCAATGGCATATCGGAGATGGCCTGTCCGGTGCAATTTTCTAGGGTGATGCACCGTTTTTCAGGGCTCGACTCCGCGGTGCAGGAGTCCAAAATCAGCACCGCAAGCAGGGCCTGATACAGAGGGAGAATTCGCATGAGGCAACAATGCGGGAGAGAAGAAGAATAAAACTCCCGGTTATCCATTCTAAATAGGCAGTCGCAAAACCGCGGCGCGGGTTATTTTCACGTCATGCAGGAGAAAGGTTTAGGGACGTTTGCTGTTTTCATGACGGCCATCTCGACCATCCTTGGTGCGATCTTGTTTTTGCGATTTGGCTTCGCCGTTGCCCACGTGGGTTTGCTGTGGACCATGGCCATCATCGTGTTGGGTCATTTGGTGACCATCCCTACAGCGCTTGCTGTCGCTGAGATTGCGACCAATCAAAAAGTGGAGGGAGGAGGAGCCTATTACATGATCAGTCGGTCATTTGGACTGTCCATCGGAGGCGCCATTGGCATCGCTTTGTTTTTGAGTCAGGCCATCAGCGTGGCATTTTACATCATCGCGTTCACGGTGTCCACCCGAGACTTGTTGGCTTGGCTGGAGGTCAGCCATGGGGTGGTGGTTCATCCATGGCAGGTGAACTATGGGTTTATGGCCCTCTTGACCCTGCTGATGCTCACCAAGGGTGCGCAAGTGGGGGTCAAAGCTTTGTATGGGGTAGTGGCCGTTTTGGTGGTCGCTTTGCTCAGCTTCTTTGCTGGCTCTGGGGAACCACAAGCCGAACTCGACATTCTGAGAACCATCGATGAGACCCTGTTGACCTCAGATGGTCGCACCATCACACGGTACAGGTTCATCGAGGTGTTCACTTTTATTTTCCCAGCATTTACCGGCATTGCGGCAGGTTTGGGGTTGAGCGGAGATTTGAAGGAGCCCGCCAAGGCCATCCCCCGCGGTACACTTTGGGCGACCATGGTGGGGATTGTGGTGTACATCGCTGTGGCCTTGAAATTCTGGGTCAGCGCATCGCCCGAACAGTTGGCTTCAGACCAACTCTATATGGAGGCCATCGCCATTTGGCCTCCGCTGATTCCATTGGGATTGGCAGCAGCAGCGGTGTCCAGTGCCCTTGGCAGTGTCATCATCGCGCCCAGAACCTTGCAAGCACTGGCCTTGGATCGAATCTTTCCCAAGGCCATCGGCCTTCGGTTGAAGCGCGGAAGGAAGTCTGACAACGAGCCCGTGGTGGCCAGCATTGTGACCTGCGTCATTGGTTTCTTCTTTGTGTCACTTGGCGACATCAACGCCGTGGCGGAAATCATATCCATGTTCTTCATGGTGACTTATGGCGCCATTTGTCTGGTGAGTCTGTTCGAGCATTTTGCAGCCAGTCCCAGCTATCGGCCGACTTTCCGTTCTCACTGGCTCTTGAGTTTGGTGGGGGCAGTGACTTGTTTCTACCTGATGTTCTTGATGAACTTCAGCTATGCATTGGGCAGCCTCATCATCATGGGGGCCATTTATGCGGGGTTGTCCCGTCGAGGCGAGCGCGGAATGGTGGCTTTGTTCAGGGGCATGTTGTTCCAGTTGAGCCGCTACTTGCAGCTGACCCTTCAGCGTAGGGACCGGGCTGAGTTGGACAGAAAGGATTGGAGGCCCATGGTGCTCGGAGTCAGTCGGGACACTTTCCGGAGACCTGGAGCATTTGACATGGTGCGGTGGTTGGCCCATCGCCAAGGTTTTGGCACTTATGTCCATCTCATTGAAGGCCGATTGGATTCACGCACTTTCCGCAGCTCCATCCGAGCCAAGCAAGGGTTGGCCGACATGGGCAGGGCGGTTAAAAGTCGCGTGAGCATGTCCACCATCGTGTCGCCTTCCTACACTTCCGCCATTGCCCAATGTGTCCAACTGCCGGGAATCAGTGGGCAAGGGAACAATGCGATCTTGTTGGAATACATCGATGAGCAGCCTCAAAGTGCCCAAGAGTTGGTGGCCAACTACGATTTGCTGCGGGGCTCGCAATTGGACCTCTGCTTGCTTCGGTCCAGCTTCCGGGGATTTGGAGAGAGAAGGGCCTTGCACGTTTGGATCACTCCCGAAGACTCAGCCAATGCAAACCTGATGATTTTGATGGCGTACGTCCTTCAGGGGCATCCCGATTGGAGGGATTCCCACATTCAGGTGTTCTCCATCTACAGAGACGGTGACCGAGCCATCAAAGAACAGGCACTTCGCGATCTGGTTCAGGCAGGACGTGTCCCCGTGAGTCAGCAGAACATTGAGATGGTGGAGGAGATGCCGGGTGACCAGCGCGAAATGCTCATCGATGAGCGAAGCAAGTTTGCAGACCTCACCTTCATCGGCTTCAACGACGCTGACATCCGCAAGGAGGGGGTGGGCATTTTTGAAGCGCATCATGGGATTGGCAACATTCTGTTTGTGGATGCCCACGACGAAATTGCCTTGGATTGAACCCGCCATGATCAAACATTACCACATCGTGAATGGCCCCAACCTCAATTTGTTGGGCACCAGGGAGCCGGAGAAATATGGCCAGTCCTCCTTCGAGGCGCACCTAGAAGCCATGCGGACAGCCTTTCCCGAGGTGGAGATTGGCTACCATCAATCGAATGTGGAAGGGGAGTTGATTGATCATTTGCATGCCATCGGTTTTGAGTCGGCAGGCATTGTCATCAATGCAGGAGGCTATACACACACTTCGGTTGCGCTGAGGGACGCGATTGCTGCCATTTCTTCTCCCGTTGTGGAGGTGCACATCACCAATGTCTACGCCCGGGAAGAATTTCGAAGAACCAGCTTGCTTAGCCCTGTGTGCCTCGGGGTGATTTGTGGTTTGGGCCTCGAGGGCTATGCAGCAGGGCTCAGGGCCCTCATTCTCCGAGAGGGAGATTCCTGATTCAGGAATCGGAGGCCTTTGAAGACAAACGTTTGCAGGCTCCGGCCATCATTTTCAGCAATGCGTTGGCGTCTTTTTCGCTGAGTTGTTTGCCCATCACCATGGTGCGTTTTCCTGCATCAAACTGCAGCGTTTCTCCGCCCAATGACCAGAAGGCCCTTTCGAAGGTTCGAAGGATTTGCTGCGGGTTTTCTTGGATTCGCTTGGGCGCATTGTAGCTGCCATGGGCAAAAAAGTCAGGCAGACCGCGCTGACCAAATGCCAAGGCGATGGACATGCCTTTTCTGTTCACCACAATGACTTCTTTGCCACGTCGTCTCCACATCCAAACCTTTCCAATTCGAAAGGCGAAAAAGGCCCAGAATGCGCTGTAAATCGCGTAGCCAATGCCGGCATTGCCTTGTGTGGGTTCTTGCGTCCAGAAATAAAGCACCACAGCCTCCAAGCTCAACCAAAGCAGGAGCCAGATGGAGAGCAAAGACATCTGTCCGGCAGGAATGCCTTGCTCGATGGTCACCTTCAAGGTGTTGTCATCCTGCTCAAACAGAATGCGATCACCGATGCGCCCCTCTTTGATTCGGGTCTTAGATCCCATCAGTTGGTGGCTTGCGGAGTGAGAATGCCTTCGTAAGCCTTGAGGTATGCAGGCAACACCTTGTCGATGTGGAATGCCGAAGCCCGCGATCTGGCCTGTTCCCTGAACCGCTCCAAGTGCTCGGGGTCCAAAAGGAATTCGGCGTGATCGGCCATTTTTTCGATGTCGCCAACCGGAGCCAGCATTCCGCTCACTCCATGACGAATCACCTCAGGAAGGCCTCCGGCCTCAGTGGCCACAACTGGAACGCCACAGGCCATGGCCTCCAGGGCGGCCAAACCAAAACTCTCACTTTCAGAAGGAAGCAAGAACAGGTCAGCTATGGCCAAGGCTTCCAAGGGGTTTTTCAATTTCCCGAGGAAGGTGACGCGTTCACCGACGCCCAATTCTCGGGCCAATCTCTCGGCGGCAGGCCTGTCGGGGCCATCGCCCACCATCATGAGTCTGGCCGGCCTGCGCTTGGACAAAAGGGCGAAAGTCTCGATCACATCTTGAACCCGTTTGACGGGCCGGAAGTTGGAAATGTGACAAATCAGTGATTCGTTTTCCGATGCGAAATCCGCACGATTGTGCACCCCTTCGAGGTTCATGAAATGCGTGGGGCAGATGAAATTTGGGATCACCTCGATGTCGGTGTTGATGCCAAATAGCTTGTAGGTGTCGCTCCTGAGGCTTGAGCTCACGGCCGTTACGGCATCGCTTTGGTTGATGGCAAAGGAGATGACCGGTTCGAAGCTGGGATCCTTTCCCAGCAGGGTAATGTCGGTTCCGTGCAACGTAGTGATGACGGGCAGGTGGTGTCCGCCAGACTCTAAAATTCGCTTGGCGGTGTATGCGCTGGAAGCATGCGGAATGGCATAGTGGACGTGAAGCAGGTCGAGTTTTTGCTGCCGGGCCACCTCCACCATTTTGGATGCGAGAACCAGTTCGTACGGGGGGTAGTCAAACAGGGGGTAGTTTGAAATCCGAACTTCGTGGTAGTACACATTGGGCCGGAAGCTGCCCAGCCGCACAGGCTGATCGTAGGTAATGAAGTGCACTTCATGGCCTTGAGCCGCCAATGCTTTCCCCAGTTCCGTCGCCACGACTCCACTTCCCCCGAAGGTGGGGTAGCACACCATTCCTACACGCATGATTCGAATTTAATGTGGTGTGGGAGGTTTTGGAGCCTCCTGCTGCGATTCATTGAAACGCCCAGGAACAGAAAGGCTTTCTTGGACGATGGCCAGGGCTTTGGTGCGGATGTCTTCGTTGATGAGCTTACGGTTTTCGGCATCCGGACAAATTCGGTTGCTCAAAAAGACCATGGTCCAACCCGCTTCAGGGTCTGTCCAAGCCAAGGTGCCAGTGAAGCCACTGTGTCCAAAACTTGACCAACCGCCTGCATTTCCGCTGGCTCCGGTGTTCGGTTCCAGCCCAGGCTTGTCCCAGCCAATCCCCCTGCGGTTGTCTTCTTCGGGGAAAGCCCTTTGTGTGAACGTCTCCATGGTTTCATCCCGAATGAGTTCAACTCCATTGAGAGATCCGCCCTTGCGCATGACCTCCATTAAAAGAGCGAGATCGTGGGCGTCTGAAAACAGCCCCGCATGTCCGCCAACACCTCCCATCATGGCCGCTCCAGGGTCATGTACTGTGCCCCGCACATGGGTTTTTCTAAACAAGGTGTCGAGTTCCGTAGGGGCCACGTGTTGAAGGTCAGTCCAACCCAGAGGATTGAATCCAATGCGACTCAGGTTCAACGGGGCATAAATCAAACTGTCCGCCAACTGATCCATGCTAAGTTTCCATTGGTGTTCAAGGATGTCTTGAAGCAAATAGTAACCCAAGTCGCTGTAGCGGTAGTGACCCGGAGGTTTGGGTTCTGTGGAGCGAATGCGAGTGGCAATGGTGTCGGCCCAGGCGGGGGCCATGCATCGATCATCGCACAATGGCACCCAATCCAACATGGGGGTGTCCGCATCGGCCAACCCGAGTCCTGTCGAGTCATCGTGGGCAATGAGGTCCAGGTAAAATGGAATCCAAGCGGGCATCCCAGAGCGGTGAGCGAGCAGGTCTTTGATGGTCCGCCGCCCAAGCTCGGGGTGGAGCGGAGCCTTGGGGTCTTCGGGAATCAATTCCGACAATGGGGCATTCAAATCCAGCAGCCCACGCTCCACCGCCATCATGGTGAGCAGAGTGGTGGAGGCCACTTTGGTGATGGAAGCCAAATCGTAAACGTGGTGACGTTGAACCGGGGTTTTCTGCTCATCGCCCAAGTGCCCATGACAGCCGTCGTAGCGGATGGAGTCGTCGGCCACGACCAGAATGCGCAAGCCAGGAGCAGCTTCCATGTCAAGGGCCGCCTCCGAAAGGCTGTCCAGTCGAACCTTCATTGCCGTTGCTGAGGAATTGGGCTGTGCGCGGGGCAGCTTGAATGAACGTGTTGGTGTGCCTTGTCCCGATGTCCATGGGGCCACATCCACGGGAAGGGTGCCCAGGGCTGAGCCCTCGCCCAGCCAAGCTTCGGCCGCAGCCACCTGCGTGAGCGGGTCCTCGTGATAGGCGAGCATCCAAGAAATGGAGGCCAAATTGGGCAGCAGGCCAAGTGCGTAAGGACTCGTGAATAACGTGACACCAAAGTTGACGTTGGTGCGTTCTAAGCCCTCCAACAAATCGCCGGCTCCAATGGGCAACCCAAACCGCCTCGAAGGGCGATTGCTTTCGTCCACAAAAGCCAACAGAACTTGGTCGACCCCTCGGGTTTGATCCAAGATGGAAAGGACGACCGATTCGGTGAGCTGTGATTTTCCGTGCCTCACCACGAGGGAGTTAGGCAGGGCCAATTTGATGCGGTCTTCTAGACCGGAAGCCGGGTTGCCAATGATCACCAATGCCGTGCTATTCTCCGGACGCAGTGGTCGGACTGGCCCCAAAAAGGTCAGCATGGCCTGCCTCAACTCCCGCTGCAATTGGTTCTGGTTTGGCCCAGTTAATTTGGGTGGGTTGCTTTGGCTGGCCCATTGCTTGGCGAGCAGGATTTTCAAGCAAGCCTCGTTCACACGAGAAGTGTCCAACCGGCCATCTCCGAGGGCAGCACTCAGGCTGTCGATCACCAAGTCTGGGCGAGAAGGAAACAGCAAGATGTCGTTTCCGGCTTGAAGCGCTTTGATTTCTCGCGTTCCCGGTGGAACGGGCTCAGCCACTCCCGCCATGCCCAGCGCATCGGTGATGACCAGGCCTTCAAAGCCCAAGGAGTCGATGAGCAAAGACTGAACAACCCTCGGAGAAAGGGAGGTGGGGAGACCGGAGGTGGAGTCCAAAGCCGGCACCGACAGGTGGGCTGTCATCACACCTTCGACTCCACCGTGAATGAGGGTGCGGAAGGGGGGGAGTTCCACGGTGGAGAGCGTGGTGCTGTCGGACAGAATCAGCGGCAGGGCCAAGTGCGAGTCCAAATCGGCATCGCCATGACCGGGAAAGTGTTTGGCCACAGCCAAGACGCCCGATTCGCGCAGGCCTTCTGCCCAAGCCAGTGCGTGGGCCCCAACGGCTTCAGGGTCAGACCCAAAAGACCGGTTTCCAATCACGGGGTTGGCGGGGTTGCTGTTCACATCCACCACTGGAGCAAAGTCCATATGGATGCCCAAGTCTCGCAATTCTTGGCCTGCGAGGACCGCAGAAGAGCGGACCAAGTCCAGGTTCTCAATGGCACCAAGGGCCATGGCTTTCGGCCATTTCAGTCCATCCGGCAATCGCATGGCCGATCCCCACTCTGCGTCCATCGCTGTCAGAAGGTGAATCCCTGAGCGTTCAATGGCCAAGCTGTCAAGATGAGCCAAATTCGACCGGGTGGTGGCTTTGTCCCCCTGCATGGCAATGACGCCACCTATGCCAAACATGCTGATCCATTCGGCCACTTGTGTCGCACTTTCGGTTTCCCCTGGTTTCGAATACAAGGGGACCATCATCAACTGAGCCATCCGTTCGGTCATGGACAGCTTGGCCATTTCGCGTTGGGCCAGTTCAAGGTTGCCTTTGAGAAAGGCTGGGCGCGTGGGCGGTTCAACCGGGGAAGGGGAATGCCCAGAAAGGCATCCGACCAGGCCCAAGGCAAAACCCAAAATGGACAGTTTCAGACGTTCAGCCATTCAAGGTGTCCTGAATGATGGCCATCATGTGCTCAAACTGCTGTTCTATGGAGAGATCACTGTTGTCAATCACGACTGCATCCTCGGCTTGTTGAAGTGGACTGTGATCTCGGGTGCTGTCAATGCGGTCTCTGTCCTCCAAATTTTCCCGGACCTCTTCAAAGGAAGTGTCTCTTCCTCTTTTCTGAAGTTCAGTGTGACGCCGACGGCTGCGCGCATCAATGCTGGCCGTCATGAAAAACTTGACTTCAGAGTCGGGCAAGACCACCGTGCCAATGTCCCGTCCATCCATGACGACACCTCCGCCATCCGCCATGCGCTGCTGGGCCCTGACCAACTTGTTCCTCACTTCGGACACTTTGGAAATCACACTGACATGCCGGGACACCTCATGGGTCCTGATTTCTTTTTCTACGTTGCGCCCATTGAGACAAATTTCACCGCGCCCCGATGCCGGGTTAAAGCGAAAGGTGAGGAAAATGCGGTCCAGGGCTTCAATCAGCGCGTCCACATGGAGTTCGCCATTGCGGTCAATCCATTTTTCGCGCAGCGCAAACAAGGTGACCGCTCTGTACATCGCACCTGAGTCGATGTAGAGGTAATTCAATGACTTGGCCAAGCCTTGCGCCAAGGTGCTCTTTCCTGAGGCGCTGAGGCCGTCGATGGCGATTCGAATGCGTTTCATGAGGTTTCAGTCAGCGGTCGGTCAATCGGGTGCGGATGGCCAAATGGGTGGAGGCTCCAGCGGTATGATACGTGTTTCGGGCCATAGCCACTTGAAAACGGCGGACTTTAAAATCGATGCCCCATGCAAACCCAGCGGTTCCCGGGGCATTGTTCAACCTCAACTCCTGTCTGCGGCGGTGGTGATAGCCAAATCGAAATTTTAAACCTGTGCCCAAGTCGAGTTCAGTTCCCACCGCAAGATGGCGAAGCAGGCGGTCTCCAAAAGCCCAAGTTCCATTGGGCACGGTGTCGCCTGTTAAGGGGTCGATGGAGTCATCGTACAATCCTTCGGGAGAGATGTCCCAATTCTGGAGCTCATCATAGGTCAACAGAAAGATGAAGGGGGCATTGGCAAAGCCTTTCGACATGGACAATCGAAGGTCAGAGTCAAATCGGCCTGACACATTCGTGCCCCCAACATTGGTCATTCCTCCCCAAGGGCGCCACAGGGCTGCCAGCCTCAAGTTCCGGTCGTTCCGGAGGTATGTCAAGCCCACATCCACCTGAGAGAAACTGGACCTTCTGTCGGCCAGGACACTCTGCCCGAGCCAGATGGATGTTCCCAAAGTCAGGTTCGAATCCAAAGGAAGGGACGCTCCGCTGACCCATGCCACGTCTGAAGCGGTGAATTGACCCATCTCGACGCCCGACGCGTCGCGGGTGGTGAAATTGCCAAACCCCAAATTCCGCAGGCCAGTGTGCCACACCCATTTCCGCTTTTCGGGGCGGCGGGCATATATGGCAGCTGCCTGAGCAGTTCCGGCAAAATGGTCCATGAAACCCAAGTGGAATTGACCGGAATGAGAGGAGTCCAAGAGGGCAGGTTGAAAGAGTACATCTCCCAAAGCGGCATTCAATGGAGCACCCATACTCTCTGCCGAACCGGCAAACCTGGCCGAAAGGGGCAATTCCATCAGCGCAGGCCTCGCTGTTTCTTGGGCCATCGCATGGTCAAGGCCAAAAAACAGAAATGCAGAGGCCATCAGCAGATGGAGGTGGGTTTGGCTCATGTGGTCACGTTCAGGGGGGATTCGACCTTCTCTTTCAGGAGGGCGCGATCGACGACTTCTGTCATGTTGCTTACGTAATGAAAACGCAGGCCTTTGAGGTATCGTGCCTGAATGTCTTCAACATGTTTTCGGTTGGCTTCACAAAGAACGATTTCTTTGATGCCAGCGCGTCTTGCAGCCAGCAATTTTTCTTTGATTCCTCCTACGGGCAGGACTTGGCCTCGCAGGGTGATTTCCCCTGTCATCGCCAAAAATTTGCGGACTTTACGCTGGGTGAAAATCGAGGCCAGGGCGGTGAGCATGGTGATGCCAGCCGATGGTCCATCCTTGGGGATGGCTCCTGCAGGGACGTGAACATGGACGTCCCATGTGTCGAAGACTTTGGGGTCCAGGTCCAGTTCTTGTGCGTGGGCCTTCAAGTATTGAAGGGCAATCACTGCACTCTCCTTCATGACGTCACCTAGGTTTCCGGTCAATGTCAATTTGCCTTTTCCTCTCACAATGCTGGTTTCAATGAAGAGGATGTCTCCCCCAGCCGGTGTCCATGCCAGACCGGTGACCACGCCGGCCACGTCATTGCCTTCGTATCGTTCCTTTTCGTGAGATGGCCCCAGGATGTCGTTGAGTTCTTGGGGAGCAATGGAGACATTGTGCTTTACGCTCATGGCGATTTGCACGGCCCGATGCCGAACGACCTTGGCGATGCGCTTGTCCAAACCCCTCACGCCACTCTCGTTGGTGTATTCGGCACAAATCTTCTCCAAGGTTTCGTCTGGAATGGCGATTTGCTCATCCGTAATTCCGGTTTCGGCAACGTGCTTTTTGATGAGGTGGCGTTTTGCGATTTGCACCTTTTCCTCGACGGTATATCCGGTGACTTCAATGATTTCCATCCTGTCCCGAAGCGCAGGTTGAATGGTGGCCAATGAGTTGGAGGTGGCCAGAAACATAACCTTGGAGAGGTCGTAATCGAGTTCGAGATAATTGTCGTAAAAGGTGCTGTTTTGCTCGGGGTCCAGGACTTCGAGCATGGCCGAAGAAGGGTCGCCGTGCACATCTCGGCTGAGCTTGTCGATTTCGTCGAGAACGAACAATGGGTTGGATGTGCCGGACTTCTTCAAATTTTGAATCACACGGCCAGGCATGGCTCCGATGTACGTTTTTCGGTGGCCTCGAATCTCAGCTTCGTCTCGCATGCCGCCCAGGGACATTCTCACGTATTCTCTCCCGAGCGCCTTTGCAATGGACTTGCCCAGAGAGGTCTTTCCCACCCCAGGAGGGCCGTACAAACAAATGATGGGAGACTTCATGTCGCCCTTCAGTTTGAGCACCGCTAGGTGCTCGATGATCCTCTCCTTGACCATTTCCAATCCATAATGGTCTTCGTCCAATATGTCTTGGGCATGAGACAGGTCAAAGTTGTCCTCTGATGTGATGTTCCATGGCAAATCCAGGAGCAAGTCCAGGTAGTTGGATTGCACGCTGTACTCTGCACTTTGGGTGTTCATCCTTTCGAGCTTGCCCAGCTCTTTGACGAAAGTCTCCGCCACTTTTTCAGGCCAGTCTTTGACCTCGGCCCGTGCTTTTTTTCCAGCGATGTCTTCTTTGTGTGGATCAGAGCCCAACTCTTCTTGGATCTGCTTCATCTGCTGATGAAGAAAGAATTCTCGCTGTTGCTTTTCGATGTCGGTTTTGACCCGGCTCTGTATGTCTTGTTTGAGCTCCAGAACCTTTAAGTCTTCGCCGAGCAGTTCCATCACCTTTTCGACCCGTCCTTTCAGGTCGGGGATTTCGATGAGGTTTTGCTTTTGCTCTTTTTCGGCGTTCATGTTGGCGGCGATGAAATGCACCAAGAAGCGAAGGGAGTCAATGTTTTTGATGGCGATTGCAGCCTCGGAAGGGATGTTGGGGCTGTGATGAATCACCTCCATGCTCATCTCTTGCAGGCTTTGCTGCATGGCGGATTGTTCGGCTTCTTTCCAATCGTTTTCCTCGTCTGGAAAGGGGTTGATTTTGGCGCGGAGATAGGGGGTTTCCGTCACGACTTCACCCATGCGGCATCGGCGCTTCCCTTGAATGATGACCGTGTTTGAACCATCGGGCATCCGGAGCATTTTGACAATTCTGGCGACCGTTCCAACGGTGTGAAGGTCTTCGGCCCCCGGATTTTCAATTTCGCTGTCTTGTTGGGTCATGACCCCAATGTCAAGCCCTCCTTTGTGGGCTTCTTTCAGCAACTTCAAGCTTTGGTCTCGTCCCACATTGATGGGCAGGACCACCCCGGGGAAGAGCACCGTGTTGCGCAGAGGCAAAATGGGCAGGTCTTCCGGAGTGGATTCCCGCTCCATGGCGGCTTCATCCTCTGCGCTCAGCAGCGGAATGCTAACCTGGTCTTCGGATTCTTCAGAGAGCAAATGAAGGAGAGGGGATGCTTTAGACATGTGGCTTGCGAAGGTCACAAATCGGGCCGGAAGAATGCAAAGGGGTCAGAAAGGACAAGATGACAGGAGGATCAACCGCCAAGGGTCCTTTCGGCATGCAAGGCTGACAGATTGGCTTTTGAACGGTCATCAAGAGCGAGGCCTCTTCGCGCCATCACTTTTTCCGATGTCGCCATCATTTTCTGCAAATCCTGAACTTGGGACTCTTCTGTTTTGGCATTCAACCAACTGAATGGGGGCACATGTTTTGGGGGGAATCCAGCGTCAAAAATGACGGATGCCGGACCCACAACAGTTCCGGTATTGAAGGTGCTTCCAATTCCACAGCGGGAGTGATCGCCCATGAGCAAACCGCAAAATTGCAAGCCTGTGGGCTCCAAACATTGGGAAGAGGAGGACCATTGGCGCACTTCGCCGTAAGTGTTCTTCAGGTTGCTCGATTGGGTGCCCGCTCCGAGGTTGCACCACCGTCCGATGACACTGTTGCCCAAAAAGCCATCGTGTGCCTTGTTGGCCCAACCTTGAAAGTGAACGTTGGACACCTCACCCCCCACTTTGCAATGGGGACCAATCACAGTTGCTCCTTTGATGCAAGCTCCCATGCGCACTGTGGCGCCTTCGTGAATTAGAAGAGGCCCTTCAAGATGACTGCCCGCTTCGATGATGGCCCTGGGGCCGATCACGACGGGGCCTTTGGTGGTGTCCATCGTTGCGGCCCTCACTTGTGCGCTGGACGCCACCCAGACGTCTTCTACAGGCCCAAAGACATGGGTGGGTTTCGCCATTGAGCTTGGTCGCAAGTTCCAGGCTTTCTTCAACAAGGGGAGGTCTTGAAGCAACCTGTCTTCGAGCCGAGTGAACAAGTCATTGGCGTGCATCAAAAGGTCAGGAGTAGTCTCGATTTCGAACTGTTCCAATCCTTCTAAATGGTCCGCGGCTTTGGTTTTTGCCAAAACAATACCCTTGTGAACCAAAGCCGAGGATGGGGTCAAGCGACCCAAGGCCATGGCGTCCGCTTCATTGGGGATCCACCTTGAGTTGATGTGCAAAGTTTTCACCCCATCGGAAGGAACGAAGGTGGGCTGCAGGTGCTCCCATCTTTCGCGCTGGGTAAAAGCACCATGTCGAATCGATTCTGCCCCTTCAATTCGGTGAAAAGGGTAGAGGTTAGAACAGTGGTGGTCGTCGAAAAGGAGAATTTCGGGCATAGGGGTGTCCTCTGGGGGTCTGCCAAAACTAATCGCCAACCAATCTTTACACTGAACAACTTCGACTGAAGGCTGTTTTCAATATGTGAGTCAAACAGTGCAAGAATTTTCCATCAAGGATCTCGAGCATTTTACGGGGATTAAAGCGCACACCATCCGAGCATGGGAACAGCGTTATTCTCTGTTGAATCCGCGGCGGACATCCACGAACATTAGGTTCTACACTTCAGATGATTTGAAGTTGCTCCTGAATGTGAGTTTGCTCAATCAAAACGGCCACAAGATTTCTCACATCGCCTCGATGGAAGAGAATGAGATGAGGCATGCGCTCCAAGATTTGGATGCGGTAAAGAACAAGGAAGAGCACTGGTTGGGCATGTTGAAGATCAGCATGCTGAATTTTGACGAGCAATTGTTCCGAAGCGTTTCCTCTACGTTTGAACAACAGCACGGACTGAGCGACTTGTTGCTCAAATTGTACCTGCCCTTCATGGGGCAAATTGGAATGCTTTGGTTGACCAGTGCGATTTGCCCTGCGCATGAGCACTTTGTTTCCAACTTGATCCGGCAGCGGTTGTATCGGGCAGTGGACGAGTTGGATCCCATTGACCCTGGCTATTCAGGTTCTGTGTTCGCTTTGTTTTTGCCAGAACGAGAAATCCACGACATCAGCTTGTTGATGGTGCATTACTTGTTGCGAAGCGCAGGTTACAAAAGCCTCTTTTTGGGACAGTCGGTGCCTTTGGAAGACTTGACTCAATTGGACAAGCAATTCCCAGGCCTTCATTGCGTCGCTTACTGCACCACCTACCCATCAGAGGTAGGCGTTAAGGATTATTTGGCGCGCGTTTTAAGAGAGAGCCACGGGACTTCTCTTCAATTCCACTTTTCAGGACGGGTGTTTGAAGGTGTAGAATCCCCTGATGGCAAGATCGCTTGTCACGGCAATGGTCAATCCTTAATCGGCGCTCTGCTCAACCTGTAAACCGAAGATTAATCCCATTCATCTTCATTGAAAACGGCCTTCACAGCGATGTGAGGGCCTTTTTGATTGAACGAGGGTGGTCACCTATCGTGTTTAACATTCATTCAATTTGAATGAACAATTCGCAAGAAATGAGGGCGACAGGGGGATGTTGTTTATCCATTGAGCAAAAATGTTCAACAAAGATTTGGAGGGCTTGGAAGTTTGTTTAATCTTTGGGACAGAACGCTGAACACAATGTCCTCCATCGAATTCAACCACCTCCTGACCTCGCATCAGGATTTCCTCTCAGGTTTCGCCATGGGTTTCACCCGCGATCGTGAAGACGCCAACGATTTGGTCCAAGAGACTTTCGTCAAGGCTTTGAGGTACAAGAACAATTTCAAAGAAGGGACCAACATCAAAGGATGGCTGTACACCATCATGAGGAACATCTTCATCAACAACTACAAGAAGAAGCGTTTCCAGAATACGATTGTCGATCAAACTGAGAACCAGTACTTCCTGAATGCGAGTCAGGATTACCACCACGATTCAGTGACAACGTTGATCAACATCGACGACATTCAAACGGCCATCAACCGCCTCAAGTACGACTTCAGAAAGCCCTTTACCATGTTTTTGGATGGCTTCCACTATGATGAGATTGCCGACGAATTGGGCATTCCCATGGGCACTGTGAAGAGCCGCATCTTCCATGCCCGGAAGCGTTTGAAGGATGAACTCGGTGAATTCGAAGTCCGCTAAAGCGAACATCTCTCTCTCCAATTGAGGAAAGAAGGCGAAAGGCGCGCAACCTTTCGCCTTTTTTGTCGTCATATCTCCGGTAAATTGCATCAACCATGAACCGAACCTCGAGAGACTCCCACCTGCATTGCGCCTTTGTCTTGGCTTGCGTTTTGACGACTGCTTTGTCTGCGAATTCACAAGTGGAGGTCAACAGCACCTTGACCCCGGATGAGTACGTCAACGATGTATTGCTGGGAACGGGTGTGGTGGCCACCAACGTGGTGTTCACCGGGAGCCCAGTGCAAATTGGCCACATCACCGGCTTCGACCCAACAGATTTCCCTATTGAATCTGGCTTGATTCTCTCAACAGAGGTGGCGAGCAACCCCGCCAACGTAGACGATGGATGCATGGACGCTTTCATCGAAGACAACCTCGAGGTGTCAGGAGATCCGGACTTGTTGACCATTGCCAACAGCGTTCCTCCATTGATTGGTCAAAATTTCAACGTGGGCAGCGTCAATGATGTCTGTGCCATTGAGTTCGATTTTATCGCCACCGGTGACACGGTGAGGTTCAACTATGTCTTCGGTTCAGATGAGTACTTGGCCTGGATCAACAGCCAGTACAACGACATTTTCGGCTTTTTCTTGAGTGGTCCTGGCATCAACGGGCCCTATGCCGACAATGCCATCAACTTGGCCGAGGTTCCCGACAGCGACCCTCAGCTTGCCATCACCATCAGTTCGGTGAACAATGTCACCAATGAGGCTTATTACATCGACAATCCTGGCAATGATGTGCTTTGCCAAAATGGTTTTACCGTCAAATTGACGGCAGAAAGTGAAGTAGAATGCGGAGAGACGTATCACATTCGCTTGGCCATTGCAGATGGTTCAGATACCGCATTGGAGTCCATCGTCATCTTGGAGTCAGGTTCGTTTGAATCCAACTCCGTGGTTGAAGTGGACCTGAGCATTGATGTAGGGGGGCCGGATGCCAACATCATTTATGAGGATTGTGGAGAAGCTTTGTTGACGTTCACCCGTCCGCTGGAAACCATCATCGACATCGAGGAGATGGTCATCATTGACTACTCTTTGAGTTCAGCGACCAATGGAGTTGACTTCACGTCTCTGCCCGACACGGTTTTCTTCCCTCCATTTGTTTCTGTTCAGCAATTCCCATTGGACGCCTTTGAGGACGGATTGGTAGAAGGCACAGAAACGGTGGTGATGGAAATCTTGAATCTCGCGGCATGCAATGGCGGTGGACTCACCAGTTATTTTGAATTTGACATAGCAGATGAACCTGACCCTCTTGTGGTAGAAGGGTTCGATGCGACGTTGTGTGTTGGAGACTCCGTTCTGTTGGAACCCATCATTGAAGGGGGGTATGGCAACTTCCACTATGATTGGACGTGTAACCCGGGTGTGGATGAGCCAGACTTCAATTACATCCCCTCTGCGGCCGGTGAATACGATTGCGTGGTGACCGTGTCGGACACATGCGGCATGCCAGAAGATCCCGGGACATTCAATGTGGTTGTGGAAGAGTATCCCGAACTCGTCGCCGAAATTTTGGGCGGGGACTTGGTGCTGACTTGCAATGGTTTCGCAGAGGTATTCGCTTCTGCTCAAGGGGGCAATCCTCCCTATGAGTACTCCTGGACCTTCCAAGACGACATGCCCGCCTTTGGTTTTGGAAACAGCTTGTTTGTGAGCACATGGAACAATGCATCGGAGGTTCATGTGACCGTTGAAGATGCTTGCGGCTTGACAGCAGAAGCGATGATCAATGTGAGCATTGATGTGCCCGAATTGATTGTTGAATTGGAGGATGAATATGAAGTATCCTGCAATGTGCCGTTTTCCATCACCCCAGATTGGTCGGGAGGAGAGCCTTATTACAATTGGTCTTGGCTCAATGGATTCTCCTTTTTGGGATTCACTGAAACCTTGAATTGGACCACGGACCAAGACCTCAGCATCACCCTTGAGGTGAGCGATGGATGCGGACAGTTTGTGACGGTGGAAACAGAGGTTGTCGTCGTGAGCCCTCCGCTAGAAGTCACTTTGCCCGAGGTCTTGACAGGGCCTTGCACTGAAGTCTTTGAACTGAGTCCAGAAATCGACGGGGGCAGCGGGGTCTACACCTACCAGTGGTCACAGAATTTCAACCCTGTTGGAGACAACGCAACATACAATTATGGTGGGGGCTTGTCCACCACCTTGGCGGTAGAGGTCACCGACAATTGTCAGTCTTCGGGCTCTGCCAGCACCACCATCGACATTGTCAATCCTCCACTTGAGTTGTCCATGCCCGACACCGTTTATGCTTCCTGCATCGACAACACTGTCTTGACCGTTGACATCCTCTCCGGGGCGGGTGAATACGTGTATGAGTGGAGCGTCGGTGGATTGCCATACGGAGGAGATGACCCTCAAATCACGGTTCAGAGTTTTGAGACCACGCCCATTTTCTTGGAGGTTCAAGACGGATGCGGCGGAGAAAATACGGTGGGGTCCACTTTGTCCATTCCCAATGTGCCCATGACGTTGAGCGTCTCCAACGACACTGTGATTTGTCGGGGAGAGAGCTTGAGCATTTCCGCTTTGGCCACAGGAGGGGAGGAGGGCTTTGTTTACAGTTGGCCCACCATTCCTGCCTTTGGAGAGAATCAATACGTGGCGCCGAGCAATTCGGCCACCTATCCAGTCGAGGTCACCGACATCTGTGGAGAGACCTTGGTCGAAGCGATCGAAGTTCAGGTTCAATACCTGTACAGTGATTTCTACACCAGCTACATCACAGACACCCGGGTGGACTTCATCGCCACGCCAGACCCGGCATGCCCGAACTGTTCCTTTGATTGGAGTTTTGGAGATGGAGCCACAAGCGACATCCCCAACCCCAGCCATGAGTATGACGGCTTGGGGGACTACTACGCTCAATTGACCGTGACCAATGCAATCGGGTGCACCGACAGCGCATACACTTTGGTGGAAGGCCCCGTTCTCATTTACATCCCGAACACCTTCACTCCGAACAACGATGGCATCAACGATGCGTTCAAGGTGGTGATCAGTGAAGTCGTCCGGTATGAGTTGGACATTTATAACCGCTGGGGGGAACGGGTATTCCACAGTGAAGACCCCAACGAGGTTTGGCTGGGCGACGTGAATGGTGGAGACCATTACGCCCAACCCGGGATGTACAACTATCGCCTCAAATGGAAGGGGGCTAGGACCGATGCCGAAGAAATGCTCGGTACCCTCGAGCTCATGAGGTAAGTCCTTCATTCCGGGGTCAAAATGCGCTACTTAGGTGCTAATTTGCCGCCATGACCAACGGACAACAAAAATTCCGAGGGGCGTTCATCACAGTGACGTCCCTCTTTTTTATGTGGGGCTTCATCACCGTCATGGTGGATGCATTGATTCCTCGCCTCAAAGACGTTTTTGAATTGACATACCTCCAAGCTGGACTGGTCCAGTTCGCTTGGTTCACGGCGTATGGTGTGATTTCCATACCTGGTGGTCGGTTGATCAAGAAAATGGGGTACAAAAACGGCATCATGGTCGGCCTTTCGTTGGCCGCTTTGGGGTGTTTGATTTTCTATCCTGCGGCATCGACTCGCCTTTTCGGATTGTTCTTGCTGGCCCTCTTTGTGGTGGCATCGGGCATCACGGTCTTGCAAGTTGCGGCCAACCCCTATATCTCTGTTTTGGGGTCAGAAGAAGGGGCTTCGAGTCGCTTGAACCTGGCCCAGGCATTCAACTCACTGGGTACGACCATTGCTCCCATCATCAGTGCCACATACTTGTTGTCAGACACCGTCAAGACGGGAGCGCAGCAAGCGGCGCTGAGCCCTGAGGCGCTCGAGGTATATCGCACAGCTGAAGCTTCTGCCGTTCAGGTTCCATTTGTGGTCATGGCCATGGCATTTTTCGCATTGGCGGGCATCATTGCCATGGTGACACTGCCTCGGATCCTTGAAGGGGGAGGGGATGCCTCTCGTGGAGCCAGTGTGTTGTCTGACCGCAGGCTTTTGGCGGGTGCTGCCGGAATCTTTGTTTACGTGGGTGCGGAAGTGGCATTGGGCAGCTATATGGTGAATTACGGTTTGAATCTGGGGGTACAGCAAATGATTGCCGAGACACCGTTTTTGCACAAAATGGCCTCTTTGGCAGCCTCCATCAAAGGGCAAACTGTAGCGGGAATGGACCCCAAGGCCCAATTGGGGGTCTTGTTGACTTTCTACTGGGGAGGTGCCATGGTCGGGCGATTCATCGGTGCCGCTTTGATGCAGCGCGTGCGTCCTGGTCTACTGCTTTCGATTTTCGCAGGCATTGCAGCGTCTTTGGTGGTGACCAGTTTGTTGACCTCAGGTCTGTTTGCTTTGCTCGCTCTGCTTGCGGTTGGTCTGTTCAATTCCATCATGTTTCCGACGATTTTTACCTTGGGCATCGAAAGATTGGGGGATGCAAAACCTCAGGGAAGTGGCGTTTTGTGCACGGCCATTGTGGGTGGAGCTGTCATTCCGCCCGCTTTTGGGGCCTTGGTTGACGTGTCAGGTTTTGGCTTGGCTTTGATGTTGCCTGTCCTGTGTTACGCGTATATCGCGGCTTTTGGTTATTCTGCGGCTCGGTCGACCGTCTGATTTTTCAAGTGCCGGTCGTGCTTGATGTCAAAGCGGAGGCCGTTAAAAACACAGTTGGAAAGTTTCACAATTGATTCAGGAGGCCTTGGTCAATGGGAATCTGTGGCTTTCATTAGGGAACTAAATCAAGTGCTGCCTGTTGTGTAGTAGAAGCAATCGTCATGGCCAAGAAGAAAAAAACCAAAGAGCTGCAGCCCAACATCAAGGTTCGGTTAGATGGAAGAACGGTGATCACCGTTCGTGATCCGAGTAAGTTGGATTTCTGGAGAGAGAAATATCCCAAGTTGGAAATCCTCGAAGAGAACTAAGTTCGATTCAGCATTGCGTCCTCAATGAAAGGGGGCATGACGAAAAAAGGCCCCCAAATGGAGGCCTTTTTTCGTGCATATACGTGGAGGTTAGGCCACGTGCACAAGGCTGTCAGCTTCGACATTAAGAGCTTCTCTGCCCTTTTTGGTGAGCATGTATCCACTCTTGTTCTGGATGAGACCATCGAGGTACAAGCGGGTGATGCGTTCTCCGATTCTGGCTTGTCCTACACTCAAGGTCACATCACCTTCAATCCGCTTCCAGAAGTTTCGCTCAAGTGTGGCCAAACGAATGTGTTCTTGCTGTTCGCGCTTGTGCTGCTGAACGATATCGAGAATCATAAGGTCGTGCTTGTCCATGGAGTGAATCGGTCGAGGTTCAGAGAAAGATTCATTTCTTTCTCTTCTGCAAAGTAGAAAGTTGCAAGGCTGTAAACGGGATTTTTCCCAATTCAGATATGGACAAATTTTCAACGGAGTGGCTGTTCGGTTGAAGCCACGTGACCTAACGTACTGATTGGCTTAAGATTCGTTCTATGTAATCCTGGGTGCGGCTTGGAAATCGGCCAGGAAAAAAATGAGAATTGAACCAAATCCTCTTGGATTTCGCGTTCAACTGAACCAGCTGGACGGGCGCACTTAAATCTTGCGCCAGCGTCAAAAGGACGGAGGATGTTCCTGCGTCCTGATGGTGCATCATCCAGATTTTGTTGCCCGGGTTGGCTAAACTGAAATCTGGGTTGTCTTCTTGGACCCATGCGCAGGGCGCTGGCAGACAGGCCAAGACAAAATTTGACATGGGGTCATTGGGTCCAAGGTGATTGCCCATGAGAAGGACGACGGGTTCAGTGCCATTGGGCAGGGGGCCTTCGATGGTCCAGCCGCCCCATTGGAGCCAGCGCCACTTCCATCGGATGAGCCAAGAGGCATCAGCTTGTATGGGGTGTGATCGAGGCATCAGTCAATCGGAGTCAAACGACCAAAGCCCACGTTTGGTGGGGCGTTCTAAGGCGCTTTTGAGTTGGTCCAAAAACTGAGCCCTTGGAACATGTGAGGCGCCCAAGGATTCCAGGTGCGGATTCATGATTTGACAATCGATGCAGTCAAATCCCCAGACTTGGAGCTGTTGCGCCAGCCGAATGAACGCCGCCTTGCTGGCATTAGAGGTCTTCGCAAACATGGACTCTCCAAAAAACATAGAACCCACGGAGACGCCGTAGAGACCACCCACCAATTCGCCTTGGTCATTCCAAGCTTCTGCGCTGTGGCCAAAGCCCAATTCATGGAGCCGAACATAAGCTTCAATGAAGTCGTCTGTGATCCAAGTGCCTTCTTCAGGTCGGTCAGCGCATCCGGTCATGACCCCTCTAAAGTCCTGATCAAGCGTGATGGTCAATCGGTTTTGATTCAAGACATTCCGCATGCTTTTGGACACCTTGACCGAATCGGGAGAGACCAGAGCCCTTGGCTCGGGGCACCACCACAGCAGGGGGTCTTCAGGCGCTGACCAAGGAAAGATTCCCCGCTCGTAGGCCAAGAGCAAACGGTCAGGCGACAAGTCACCTCCGATGGCCACCAATCCGTCTTCCCCAAAGTGTTCTGGGGGAGGAAACCAAAGTTCTGAGTTCAGTTGCACCACAGTGTGCCGAAATTAGTCCGGATGAAGCATCGAACGAAAACCCAAATCTTTGGCGATCAAAAGTGGAGCAGGCCTTGAATACAAAATTGAACTGGAAAGGCTGGCGTGCATCAGGGCATCCATTGCCGGGGCCAAGTGCACATGCTCCATTCATGCCCTATGGTCGGACGTCTGCATCGGATGCCAGAAAAGATGGAGAAGTGGGCGTTGATTTTCGTGAGGCTGCCGTGTTGATTGGCATCGAAGCGGATGGTCGTTTGGCATTGATTGAGCGCGCGCCCTATGGAGGGGTTCACGGTGGGCAAATGGCGTTGCCTGGAGGTGCAAGAGAAGCAGGTGAGTCCATGTTGGAATGTGCACTTCGAGAATGGCGCGAAGAATTGGGCCTCGGAGTGCACCACGAGCCATTGCAACCTCCGGTGGCCATGACCGAAGTGCATGTGGCGCCGAGTCGATTCATTGTGCGGCCTTTTTTGGCTCCGGTGCAATTGCCGGATTCTTTGTCCCCTGATCCCGTTGAGGTTGCCAGGGTTCATCGTGTGCACATTCAAGAACTTTTGGATGTGGATCGCCGTGGCGAAGATGAAGTGAAGGTCGGGGGTGGCACTGGCCTGAGAATAAAAGCGCCTGGCTGGCGACTGTCCGAAGTTCCATTTGTTTGGGGAGCCACAGCGATGATGCTGGGGGAATTGGCTTCCATCGTGGAGCAGTGGTCAGGCGACAAGGTCGATTAACTTCGCCCTATGGAACAAAAAAGGGCCAAAGCTTTGGCTGAGTTGCATGCAGCTCTGCACTCTCCATTGGCAGAAATGCGCGATGCTGGACTCAAGCGTGTCAAAGACGAGGGAGACTTGTCGACTGTGGCTGAGTTGGTTCAGCTCAGGGGAGCCACTGATGAAGATGCAGTCCGCAGGCAAGTCGATGAGATTCTTCGCGGGCTCAAACTCGAGGGGGCTGGAGATGCGCTCTTGACCGCAGCCTTGGAGCCAGAGCATTCCGATCAATTGCCCGCCCTTTTGGCTTGCCTTTGGGAATGCGGAGGGACTGCCGAAGGCCACTTGAAAACGCTGTCCACCCGCTGCGTGGACATGGGCATGCCCGTCATGGTGGAGGCCCTTACCTTGATTGAAGAGCTTCCTGAATGGGTGGAAGATGAGGGCGACCTGTTGGAGGCCATGATGGTTCTTCAGCAGGGCATAGAAGCCCGAAAAGGAGGCAATTCAGAGCCGGAAGTGGCTTTGCTCGCCATGATGTGGAAGGCGCTCTCAAGCCGGGAAAGGGCCTGACCCTCCTTGAGACTCCACACCTGACTTGAAAGGAATTGAACGTCAGGTTTGCATCACACCTGTGATGAATGGCCCTTCGAGCGGGGCACCATCCATGGCTGCGATGCCTTCTGAGACCCACTTGCGCGTTTCTCTGGGGTCGATGATGGCATCCACCCAAAGCCTTCCAGCCGCATAGAAGGGGGAAACCTGTTCCGCGTAACGCGCTTCGATGTCTTGACGGATTTGGGCTTCTTTTTCTTCGGAAATGTCTTCCCCTTTCTTCTTCCGGGTGGCCACTTCAATTTGAACGAGGACACCGGCAGCCTGAGCTCCACCCATCACCGCCAGCTCTGCTGTTGGCCAAGCCACCATCCATTTGGGGTCGTAGGCCTTTCCGCACATGGCGTAATTGCCAGCGCCGTAGCTGTTGCCCACGACAACGGTGAATTTGGGCACCACAGAATTGGCCATGGCATTGACCAATTTGGCGCCGTCTTTGATGATGCCACCTTGTTCGCTTTTGGACCCGACCATGAAGCCTGTCACGTCTTGCAAAAACAGCAATGGCAGTCCCTTTTGGTTGCAGTTCATGATGAACCTCGCCGCTTTGTCAGCGCTGTCGGAATAGATCACACCGCCGAACTGAGTTCCTGACTTGCCGCTTTTCACCAGCAGTCTCTGATTGGCCACGATTCCGACATTCCATCCGTCGATGCGCGCGGTGGCACAAATCAGCGTCTTCCCGAAGTCACGTTTGAATTCTGTGAATTCACCGTTGTCGACCAAAGTGCCCAGCAAATCTCGGGTGTCATAAGGTTGGCGGCGAGATTCGGGCAGCACACCCAAGATGCCATCAGTGCCGCCCAGCGGGTCAGCGGGCGTGCCCCGTCCATAGGAACGAAGGCTGGGGCGATCTGCCCTGTGCAACACCAGCTTTCGGAGCAACGCAATGGCTTCGCGGTCATCTTCAACCACATGGTCCACAACACCTGAGATGCTTCCATGCATGTCTGCACCCCCCAGAGATTCTGCATCCACTTCCTCACCAATGGCCGCCTTCACCAAATAAGGGCCAGCCAAGAAAATGCTGCCTGTCCCTTTTACAATGATGCTTTCGTCGCTCATGATGGGCAGGTAAGCCCCACCCGCCACACAGCTGCCCATGACGGCAGCCAATTGTGGAATGCCTGCAGCGCTCAACCGCGCATTGTTCCTGAAGATTCGGCCAAAGTGCTCTTTGTCGGGAAAGATTTCATCCTGCATGGGCAGGTACACGCCTGCACTGTCCACGAGATAAAGGATGGGCAGGTGAAATTCGAAGGCCAATTCTTGCGCCCTCAGGTTCTTTTTACCCGTGATTGGAAACCAGGCGCCGGCTTTGACAGTGGCATCATTGGCCACCACAATGCACCGGACCCCTTGGATTTGACCAATCACAACTGCGCAACCACCTCCAGGGCAACCGCCGTGCTCCTTGTACATGCCATGGCCGGCCAATGCCCCAATCTCGAGTCGGGGAGATCCTTCGTCGAGCAGCAGGTCCAGCCTTTCCTGAGCGGTGAGCTTTCCTTTGGCGTGTTCCTTGGCGATGCGCGCTGTTCCGCCTCCCAATCGGGCCAGGTCCAGTTGATTGTTCAGCTCGGACAGCCGCAGTTTCATGGCGTCCATCCGTTGCTGCAGTTCGATTTCTTCAGGAGATACTGGCATTTCCGATCATTGCGGGTAGAATACCAATTTACGGCCTTCCGGGCCCCGTACTTTTGACTTTATGGAATTGTCAGCTGTCCATCTTGGATACAAGCGCCCCACAATGGTGCAGATGCCCTTGGGGGGCCTCCGAGAAGTCTTTGGGGTGCTTCTTTTGGTGGTGTGTCAAGGGTGCATTCAATCTGCCGCTCCGGGGGAAGTCCAAAATCTGAAAGCGTTGGAGTCAGACGGGGTTTCATGGGCCACTGGTTTTGGTTTCAAGGACGCCGGGCGAGTGCTCTGGGTCACAGATGGCGAAGGGAGCGACACCGTCCATTGGGTCAAAGAAGGACGGGGGCAATGGCCGACGGGAGAAGGCTACATTCTTCCCGCATCTCCGTTGCGGTTGGCCACATGGTCCACCACGCATGTGCCTTTCGTCTTGGCCCTTGGCGTGGATCAGCAATGGGTGGCCAGTGGTTACCTCGATCGGGTGAGGCCTTTGGCGGATACAGTCCAAGGCTCCTGCTTGAATTTGGGTGGCGATGCTGGCATTTCGGAAGAAACACTTTTGGCGAGCCAGGCCGATGTCCTCACTTCATATCCATTCGGTGACCCCATGGAAGGGGTGGAAAGCAGAACGGGTGTGCCCGTTCTCGCGATGGCTGAATACGTGGAGGCTCATCCTTTGGGACGGGCTGAATACGTGAAGCTGTTTGGCTGGTTGTTGGATCTGTCCGGCCGGGCAGACTCGGTCTTTCAAGCCATTGAAGGGCGGTATTTGAAGCAAGTCCAATTGGCCCTGGAAGGCTCTGAAAAGACAGGGCGTCCCTCGGTGTTCACGGGGAGCTTCTCTGGCGGACAATGGACAGCACCGACTGAACGTGGATTGGTGGCCCGCATGATTCAAGATGCAGGCGGGCACTATGTTTTCGATGCCCAAACAGCGGCCGATTACGGGCTGCGTCAGGTGGGCAACAATTATGAGGTGGAGCCAGAACAGTGCGCCTTGATTGCCGAAGGTTGTGAGGCGTGGGGCAGGGTTGTCTATGCTCCCTCAGG
>CALSMK010000019.1 GCA_943787435.1 uncultured Flavobacteriales bacterium
TCCACACACGGCATCGGCGCCGATAAGAGCAAACAACATTGGATGAGCATCGGAAAGGAGTTGATCCAGCAAGGATGGCTGAACCAACGCGTCGGCAAGTTTCCTGTGGTTGAACTGAACGGGCGCTCTTGGGAAGTCCTTCGGGGCCAGGCGCAGGTCATGCTCACCAACTTCAAGGAAACCAAGCCTGCCAATAAAGCGGGCAAACCGTCCCAAGCCCCCGCCTTCGAGGCAGGCTCAGATGACCAGGCAAGGTTTGAAAGGCTGCGGGCAATGCGCACCAAGTTGGCCAAGGCATCCAACGTGCCCGCCTACCTCGTCCTGTCCGATCGCTCCCTCAAGGAACTCTGCACGGCACTTCCCGCGACGGTGGCAGACTTGGATTCCGTGCACGGTTTTGGCAAGGTCAAAATCGAAAAGTTCGGCCAAGCCTTTCTCGATGCCTTGCATCAAATGGATGTGTGACCCTCCCCTCATACGCGTGTAATGCAGACGTGACAATAGCATAACTGAACCGGTCTGTTCATCGGACCATGTTCAAACGTAATTTCGCGCTTTTTTATTCCAAGCTCATGAAGGTCATAGGAAGCGTCGAATGGTGCGGATTCCCGAAGTTGGGGATTCCTGCAGTCAAAGCCCGCGTCGATTCAGGCGCCAAGACATCGTCACTCCAAGCCAACAAAATCAAGCCGTTTATCAAAGACGGTCAGGAGTGGGTCAAATTCGAAATCAACCCCATCCAAGACAACCGCAGCATCATCCTCACCTGTGAAGAGCGGGTAACGGGACGCCGGCTGATCAAGAACACCTCAGGCATTTCCGAAGAAAGGCTCGTGATCACTTCACTCATGAAGTTGGGCCAGCATGAATTCAAAGTAGAGCTCACCCTCGCGAACCGCGATGCCATGGAGTTCCGAATGCTGCTGGGACGGGATGCCTTCATGGATACTTTTTTGGTCGACGTGTCCCAAGAGTGCGCTCAAGGGGACGTCACAGAGCCAGAACTGAAGGCGTTGTACAAAGCGTTTGACAAGGAAAAAGATGGCCTTCGCATAGCGGTATTGGCTTCAAACCCCAAGTTGTACAGCAACAAAAGGATCATAGAGGCTGGAGAGGCCCGTGGACATGAGATGGTGTTTCTCAACGTCGAACATTCATACATGAAGCTCGACGTGAATTCACCTGAAATCAGATACCGCGGCGGCAACATCCTCAATCAGTTTGATGCCATCATTCCACGCATTAAGCCCGCGGTGACTTTTTATGGATGTGCCTTGCTTCGGCAATTCAAGCACTTGGGCGTGTACTGCCTCAATTCAGCCGATGCCATCACCCAGTCAAGGGACAAGCTCTTCGCCTCCCTCTTGTTCTCAGAAAACGACATCAACATCCCCATCACCGGCTTTGCAAAATCGCCACAGGACACCAAAGACTTGATCCGCATGGTGAACGGGGCCCCCTTGATCATCAAGCTCCTCGAGTCCACACAAGGCCGTGGAGTGGTCCTCGCAGAGACGGACAAGGCTGCAGAAAGTGTGATCAACGCCTTCAAGTCGGTCAAGGCCAACATCCTCGTTCAAGAGTTCATCAAAGAGGCCAACGGCCAAGACATCCGTTGCTTTGTGGTCAACGGCAAGGTGGTAGCCGCCATGCAACGCCAAGCCGAAAAGGGGGAGTTTCGTGCCAACATCCACCAAGGCGGGACAGCCTCCATCATCAAGATCACCAGCGATGAGCGCAGGTTGGCCATCAAGGCGGCCAAAACTCTAAACTTGGCCGTTGCCGGAGTGGACATCATCCGCTCCAACAAAGGCCCACTCCTGCTTGAAGTGAATTCTTCACCCGGACTCGAAGGCATTGAAAAGGCCACGGGAATCGACATCGCCAACTCCATGATTTTGGCGATAGAGCGCAGACTCAAATTCAACATTTGACCTGGGTTCTGCTGCATTTCTGCACCCCATATGGCGTCGCTCATCGGCGCGCGCTCGGAGCCAAAATCCGCCACCAAAAAAAAGTCACCCCCGCGTTCGGAGGTGACTTCTCTTTGCATTGGCAGTAACCTAAATCCAGCAAAGAACCTGAGGGAGAAACCATGGGTTACAGCTGCAATTTGCACGCTCAATGACGCGCTCAGCGCATCGAAATCGTGATGCTTAGGTTAACCTCAAATGAAATAAAGAGGCCGCCACAATCTGCCGGTTAAAGGACCATCATCGAATGCCCGGAGTTACCGGCATCCTACTCAGCCAGAGGAAATAACAAGTCTTTAAAACCGAATCGATCCCTGACACGCCTAAAAAAATCGTCTACCCAGTCACATCTTTCTGGCCGAGATTGTTCTTAGTATGAACCTCCCCCCGGAACTGGGATGGGCGGTGACATGAACCTTACCAGGAAAAAGTACGCGATGAAACAAATCCTTACCCTGCTGACGCTGGCCTGGGCCTCCACCAGCCTGTTCGCACAGAACTCCACTCTGACACTCTACATGACCTCGACCATTCCGGGATCCACCCCTGTGACCATTTCCGCTGTCGCCGCGGGATCCATGGATACCACAGTCGTGGACACCGTCGTCGCTGAGTTTGGGGAGAACGAAGTGAGCTACACCTTTCCGGATACCACGAGCTCTGTAATGCTCACAATCTCATGGTCGTGTGACGGAGTCCAATCCCCAGCGATTCCATTTTTCGTAGGAAACAACACACCGGGTGAGCCCTTTGATTCGGAAATCATTGTGGAAATCGGATGTCAGGACACCGAATGTGATTGGTACCTCGACGTCAATCCACCCAACGACCTGAACTCGCCAACCACATTCGAAGTCATCACGGAGGGTTCTCCGGCGATCTACGAATGGTATGTCGACGGTGAACTCGTCCCGCCCAACACTGCAACCGGCGGCCTCCTCTGGCAGGCCCCTTACGAAACCATCTGTGCCGTCATGTCTTCCTTGGGCGATTGCCCTGATCCCGGCACCCAGTGTTACGACAACCCCGGCAATGGAGGCGGTGGTGGCGGCATGGATTGCCTCGACGGAATCGATGTGGGCGCCCTGATCACCTACCTCTCGACGATGTGCGCCGACCAGACCAACCCCGATTTCTGGATGTACTGCGGCCTGATGGAAAGCTTGACGGACGCCATGAATGGCGACGAGGACGCCTGTGAGGACCTCTGGGCCTGGCTCGACGCCGGTGGCTGGGAAGGCGAGACCGGATGCGACATCAACTTCGAGGTGATGCAAGCCTGGGAGGCCAACGGAGAGCTCATCCCCAACGAGGTCTGGGTCTGGATCTACGATTACGACAGCGAATACACCTACACCTATGACTTCGGCGACGAGTCCCCCGTGACCACCGAGCCCAATCCCTCCCACACTTACAGCGGCGACGGCCCGTACACGTTCTGCATCACGGTCAGCAGCGAAGCAGACTCCTGCAGCGCCACCTACTGCGAGACCCTGTCGGTGGACAGCCTCGGCATGCTGGAGGGCTTCATGAGCGGCTTCACGGTCAACGTGATGGGCGCAGGCGAAGTCGTCAACAGCGTGGAGACACCCGAGTGGACCGACACCTTCGAAGTCTACCCTAATCCAGTCGAGTCAGGCAGCGGCCAACTCATGCTGCGGGGGATTGATGGATTTCGTCACTTCCACTCCAATCAGGGCAATGTGAGGTACAAGGCGGAATTGTCTACCCTCACTGGTAAGCGATTCAGCCTCGATACTTCAGGGGATGTTCAGGATGGTCGCTTGAGAATCCCATTGGGTGACATTGCACCTGGCCTTTACCTGCTTCTTTTGGAAAATCAAGGCGTAGGGGCCACCCGTAAGGTGGTCATCCGCTAAATCATCGAAAGATGAGGCACCGCCTTACATCTCTTTGGCTTTTGGGCCCGGGCACAGTGCTTCTCGCACTGATGCTCGGGTCCTGTGCCAAGGTGGACGTGGACGAGGAAGTCATCACCCAGACGTATGACGACCCCATCGTCTATGAAGTGGATTGCGCGGCCCTGACGCTGGAATCGTTCTCCACTGCAGACAATGGGCTGGGAACCGGATTGGTGGAGACCATGGCCACAGGCGGCACCCCACCGTACGCCTACGAATGGGCGGACTCGACTGGTGCCGTCGTCGGCTTGACCTCAAGCGTGTTCAACCTGACAGCCGGTCCTTACACGGTCGACGTCACCGACTCCCTCGGGTGTTCCGTGAGCGATACCGTGGAGGTGGGCCTGGAACTGTCCATCGAAGGGGAAGTGATCATCCTGTTTGTCACCTCCAACGCCCCCGAAGCCACGCAACTCATCGTGCAAACGGAACCCTCCGTGTTCAACTACCCCTACACGACGTTCGTAGAGCCAGGATTGACGGAAATTCCCTACGTCTTGCCCGAGAACACCGTGGAAGTCGAGGTCACCTATACGTGGTCCTGTGGGAACGTCTTCCAACCAGGCCCTACCATCACAGTCTCAGGAGAAGGAGGGTATCCCGTGGGAGGCGCCTTCGTCCCCATCATCATCGGTTGCTGAGTCTTTGCAAAAGATGAAAGAATCCAGGGTGAACCATCCGAGTCAAACGATGCGGTGAAGTGGAGAAGCCAGGCAACGGAACCTCAGAGGCGGAGTGGCTTGTTGGATGCAAGAAGGGAGACCGGAATGCACAGCGTCAAGCATTCGATGCCTTGCTGCCCATCCTTCGGGGCGTCATCAGGCGCTACACCCGAAGCGAAGCCAACGTTCAAGACATCATACAAGAGTCCTTCATCCGCATCTTCAAGAACATGAACCAATTCGACGAGCGCAAAGGGGCCTTCAAGAGCTGGTCCACCCGAATCGCCATCAATACGGCGATCAATGAAGGCAAGAAACACGCCCGTCATCAGAGTGTCGAGCAAGAGGTGCACGTCCCTGTCGAACCCGACGCCATTCAAAATATGGCCCTCGAAGACTTGGTCAACATGCTCAAAGGGATGCCCGAGGAACAACACCACGTACTCAACCTGCACCTCGCAGACGGATACAGCCACAAGGAAATCAGTGACATGCTCGGCATCACTCCGGAGATGTCGCGACAACGGCTCAGCCGGGCCAGGAAGTGGGTTCGGGACCGCTTTGAGTTGTCCGGAGACGAGTGGGTCGCAAAAATTCAGCACGAACGATGAAGCACTGGGATGAAATCTTAGGCAAGCGGCTCCGCAGTTACCGGGGTGCAGATGTTCCCGGACAAGCGGACGACCTCTGGGCCAATATCGACGCCGCCCTCGGCGCACCCGCAGCGTTGCCTGTTCCATTGTGGAAGCGCGCCCCCTTTCGCCTGGCCTTGGCAGCTTCCGTTGTAGCCGTAGTTGCCATCGGGCTGACCGTTCTTCAAGCACCGGAAGCGGTCTCTCCTGCTCCAACCCTGGACATCCAGCCTACAGACATTGAAGGCACCCCCATTAACCGCACTACACCTGTGGAAGTCGCGGCGGAAACCTCAGGCACATCGGAAACCAACACAACGGCCACCGAATCCAATACGAACGTCGAAGCGGCAACAGCTGTAGAATCCACCGCCGCCATCGAAACAGCAACAGCCACCGAACCCACTGCAAGCGTCGAAGCGGAAACAGCCATAGAATCCACCGCCGCCATTGAAACAGCAACAGCCACCGAATCCACTACAAACGTCGAAGCGGCAACAGCTGCACCGAATCCACCGCCGCCATCGAAGCGGCAACAGCCACCGAACCCACTGCGAAGCGTCGAAGCGGTAACGGCCACCGAATCCACCGCCGCCATCGGATCCACAGCGCCCACCAACTTGGGAGTTGCCCCTCCTGGACCAACCGGCAACAGCTCGGACGCCGCTTCTGTCCCTGCTCTAGCCGATTCCCCAATCGCCAGTACCGTCGAATCCGATGACAAGGCCACCTCACCATTGCGCAGGTTGGCACTGCGCGGCACACCCGGCGTCCCATCCACTTGGAACGCGCCACTCCTCTTCAACACATTTAAAGACATCCCAGAACCCAAAACCCTCGCAATTAGGGCATTCGCAGGCCCCACCTGGAGTCATTTCTCTGTGACGGATAACCCCGAACAAAGCGCCCATTTCCGCACTGACTACAGCGCCGGCGGAGGCCTCATGCTCGAATTCGATGGCCCACAATCGTGGTCCATCGGTCTTTCCTGGACCGACTACGTCCACAACCTCCAGTACACGGAGACGACCGAAAACGCCATAGCCGCGCCGGGCGTGGTCAGTGTGGTCATCGACATCAGCACCGGAGACACCCTTTCCATCAACGAGGGCATGGTGGCAGGCGTGGAAGAACGCCAGCGGTACGTGGACCACCACAACCGATTCCAAGCCTTTTCCATCCCCCTCGAGTGGCGTGGGGTCCGAAGCCTCGGCATCCTTCAATACGGCTTGGGCCTTGGGGCTACACTGCAAATCAGAAGTGGAGCCTCAGGAAGCATCATCAATAGCACGGGGCAAGCCGTGGGCTATTCGGACGACAACCTCTCTCGCGGTCGCTTGGCTGTGGTGCCCACTGCACGTCTGTTTGCCGGACTTCGGTTTGCGCCTGCTTGGCGGGTGGACCTCGGGATTGCCGCAGGCATGCAGCGCCACGTCAGCCGATCAGCAGACGACTTGCCCGGTTCGAGCCAGCCGTCTTGGCAGGGCCGGCTGGCCCACGGCCAAGTTCAAATCGGCCTCTCCCGGTTCTTCTCAAAGAGGAGAAATGCACAAGCCGACTGAGCTTACAGGGCATATCCAACCCGGACGGCATCTCTTCCATGAAAGCCTGAATACCCACAGGTGGCATAGATGCACCCAAATCATAAATCCACGGGAGGATATGATGGCCCCTCAGCCCCTCAATAGACCAAGGTCTGCATGGCGTGCGGCAGGATGCTGGATTTGACCTCCTTGTCACCGACGAGCAGAGCGTAGTCGATGGGGGCATCCGTGCGGTTCATCACCACGGTGACCCGCTCTCCTGACGGGTTTTCAAACGTGGTGCTCTCGAGGGTGCTCCGGCTGGCGGAAGTGCTGACACGGCGCGCACCCGGTTTGATGAACTTGGAGAAGTGGCCGATGTAGTAGTAGGTCGGCGTAAGGATGAGCGCGTCCGTCTGCGTGTCACCGTGGATGGGCGCGAAACAGAAGTTCTGGACGTGGTTGGGCCCGCCCCCTTCGTTGAGCAGGATGTTCCAATCGGTCCAGCCCACAGTGCCGCTGTTGAAGTCGTTGATCATGCTGTTGCCATAGCGCTCAGCATTGGACCAGCGCTCGTAATGGGCGCTGTCAAAGCCCTCCTGGCATCCTTCCGTGAACATCAGCTTCTTGTCCGGAAAGGACTCCTGGATCAGCTTGAGGTTGTCATACTTGGGCAATCCACCGGTCCAGGTTTCATACCAATGGAAACCAGTTCCCCACGCGTAGGAAGCGGCCACCGAATCCTCGAAAATCGTGTTGGCCCGGTGCGTGATCAGGTCCCGGTTGTGGTCCCACACCACGATGTTTTTGTCACCGTAACCGGCGGCCTCCATGGCGGGGCCGAGGTGGAACTTCAAAAAGTCCCGCTCCTGCTCGGCCGTGTAGATGCAGGACTCCCAGCGCTGCACCGCCATGGGCTCGTTCTGAATGGTCACCCCCCAAACAGGCAGCCCCTGCGCTTCATAGGCCTCGATGAACTTCACGAAATACTGCGCCCATGCTCCGTAGAACTCCGGCAGCAGCGAGCCGCCGTACAACATGTTCCCATTGGTCTTCATAAAAGCCGGCGGGCTCCAAGGACTCGCGTAAAAGACGAGATCCTCTCCCACCATTTCTGCCGCACGCTTGATCATCGGAATGCGCTTCACCGTGTCCGGCGCGATGGAGAACGTGGCCAGCGCCGAGTCCCCTTCTTCGATGTAGGTATGGCTGCCCAGCCCGAAATCGCAAGAGTGAATGCTGGTTCGGATGATGTTGTATCCGATGCCCTCCTCCCCATAGTAGGCCTCCAGCAGGGCTTCCTGCTGGGCGGGACTCAGTTGGGAAAACACCTCGGCCGAAGCGTCGGTGATGGCCCCACCGATTCCGAGAAAAGTCTGGAACTTCTTTTCGGGATTGACGAAAATGGCCACCTCCGTTTCGAGGGGCTGGCCAGCAGATTCAAATGCGAGCACTCCATCCTCCGACAACCGCTTCTCCGTGTTTTCAGCAGTTGTGTACACGCGGGCCGCGTCCAAAGCCTTCGCTTCAGTCTGATCGGAAACCGCAGAAGGCACAGAATCTTGCGGGGTTGGCTGTTCCCCGCAACTGAGCAAGGCGAGGACAAGAACCAGTGGGGAAATCAATCGAAGCATAAGTCGAGCTGTGAATAGCGCCTGAATTTACACCGACGACGCAGAACCCTTGACAAGCGTGTACTCACCCTCAGGCCCACGCAAGACACCGTCTATCGCCTCACGATACGGTGCATTGCACGGCAAAATTCAAGGATTGAAAACCTCCCACGCTGGAAGTGCCCCCCATTGAAAGTCAAACAACGCCGCGTTTTCCCACGGGCTCCCCTCCACACTGGTCTCTCCTTGCGAGGCCACCCAATCTGGGGCCCAGTAGCACCAACCCAAGCAAACCGCTGGCCCCAAGTCGTCCAATGCGGTGTGCAACGCTTCCAGGTATGCCCACTGTCCCGCCGGCGAAAATGGATAACCCGGAGTCTCGTCTCCGATCCACCAGAGGTTGTCTGTCCAATCCGACCATTCGGTGGTCCATGCATAGGCCGTTTCGGCAATGAACACCGGGGCTCCTGTGGTTTGACTCAAGAAGGCCACCGCATCCGAAATCTCGCCAATGTCCTGAAGGTGCCATTTGCTGTATTGGCTCACGGCAACGACATCCGGAGTGTATCCGGCCCCGGACAATTCTTCGAAAAACCAAGGGGCTGTTTCCAAACTCGAGACGTGCACCGCCACTTGGCAGTTGGGGAAAACCTGCTCGACAACCTCATGGCCAGAGGCAAGCAATTCCGCCAGCGGCCCAAAACCACTGTCAATGCCACCATGAGGCCACATCATGCCCTGGTCGATCTCATTGCCAAGCTGCACCATGGCAGGCT
>CALSMK010000020.1 GCA_943787435.1 uncultured Flavobacteriales bacterium
GCCAAAACCACCCCTCCACCACCTCCGTCTGCCCCACCCAATCCTGCTCCACTTCCGCCTCCTGCGACCCCTACAGCAGGCAACCGAAGTCCTGCTTGATCGCCATTGGCTGACAATGCGTTCAAGGCATCGCCAAATGGAGCCAAGGTTTTCAGGTACCGCTCCACCACATGTTGTCCCTGCAACCGATCCCACCCCGTTCTCACCAGCAAGATTTTATCCAAGCTGCGCTTGTCAACGGTCAAGTCCAATGCCCCGCCCTCAGTCGACCTTAAAGCCCGTTTCACAAATCCGCTGCGGGCATTGGCGTGCAAGTCCACCACATAGTGGAACCCCACTTCCTGCAATTCAGATTCGATCTCTGCGGTTGTTTTCTCAATGGTCCAAACGCGATGGACGCCGGCGAGCCCTCGGACCGCCTCCGCAAATGGCGCCTTGGTCAAGTAATGAACCTCCACTTCACCTTCGAGCATCGCATGCAAAGCCCTCACCACCGGAGTGGTCAGGATGACATCTCCCATGCTGGAAAACCGGATGATGAGTACGCGGTCATTCGTGGTGAAGAACCTGTCCATTCAGAAAGCGGAAGGTAATCCTGTAAATGCAGGAAGCCGCCCCCTTTCGGGAGCGGCTTCCGCCTCAAGCGATTTGGTGAAACGCTTTCCTCTCGTCCGGAATCACTCGGACACAAGAAGCTTCTTGACCACCACGTAGTCGGAGCTGGACAGGCGAACCTGATACATGCCACCGGCGAGCGTGTTGGCGTCAATGTCGAGAACGTACTGAACATCCTCACTGGCGTTGCCGTCAAACAACTCCTGCACAAACTGGCCGCTCATGGTGTACAGGTCAATGCGCAGGCGCATGTTGTTGTTCACGATGAAGCCAAGCGTGCTGTAGTCGTTGGTTGGGTTAGGCTGGAGACCCGTGATGCGGATGGGATCCTTCAAGCTGGTCACTCCACCCGTGATGTCAGACGGCGTGTGTGTGCCGCTTCCGCTCACGGTGACATTGTCGAGGTTGTTGAACTCGCCCGTACCGAGGTCGGTGTAAGCAAAGTCTGTGCTGTTTCCACAATCGTCAGTGATGGTGTAGCTGTAGTCGATCTGCCATCCGAGGCAGCAGTCGAGGTCGAAGAAGATGTCTCCACTGGAGGACACCATGCCTTGGCTGCTTCCGTCCACCACAAGCTCACCGCTGTAGAAGAACCAAGCGCTACCACCGTAGTTCTCGTTCTTGTTGTTGGCGCCTTCACCGATCTGGAGACCGTAGTAAGCGTTCAACGGCTGGTGCTGGAGATCAAACTCAGATCCGGCGAAGGTTCCAGTACCACTCATGGTACCGTTGCCCATCACGTAGTAGATCCACTCCGTCCAGATTTCGATGCCTGGGAAGATGTCGGCGCAGTCCTTCTTGTAGTTCTGCATGCCTGGGAGATCCAACCACTCGTTCCAGTCGTGTCCTCCGTCGTAGGTGGCGTCAAAGATGAAGCCACCTCCGTTGCCGTCTTCCACCTCCAGCACAATGCGCATGGTGCTGTCTGGAGCCAATTCCACAATGCTGCTTCCGCCAGGCACAATGGTGAAGGACTCACCACCTGGGAAGTTGAACAAGCGGACAGTCTCTGGGTCGCGGTCGTCACAAGTCTCACCGTTGTCGGTGGGCTCGACGTCAGAAGGCATGCAGTAGTTGGCAATGTCTGCTGTTGGCAGGTAGCCAGACTCCACTGAAGAGAATTCAAGCGTCACTTCGCTGTCACAATTGTCAGCGTATTCAACATCGCAGGCCGCTGGGATCTGCAAGAAGTCGAAGATGTCGTTGATTCCATTCTGGTTGTCGTCACCACAAGCGTACTCCACAGTTTCGTTGTTGGCGATGTCGCAAGTTCCAGTGAACTGAGGAGCCATTTCATCGAGGACAGTGATGTCCTGACTCATGGTCACGGTGTTGTCGTTTCCACAGTCGTCCGTGGCTACGCTCGTCCAGGTGCGGGTGAAGGTGTAACTGCCTTCTGCAGCTGAATCTCCATCGTCACATGTGTAAACGTTCTCGCTGTCCATGTGGGTCAACACATTGGCCACATCGCTGTCACAGTTGTCGTCCGTCGTGATCGCGGGAACACCCGTGGCAGCATCGCTGCGGTCGGTGGCGCAGTCGCCATCGAGGTACAGGGTGACAGGCGCCAACGTTTCGATGGTCTGTGTGGGATCGGTGTTGTCTTGCAAGGTGATCAACTGATCCACAGAAGTAGAAGTGCTGTTGCCACAGTCGTCCGTCGCCGTGAAGGAGAACGTACGTGTGAAGACATAGCTTCCATCGAGCTGATTGTCGTCGCCAGTGCAGGTGTACTCAGGAGCGCTGTCGCTGAATGAAGTCTCAACGGTCACATCACTGTCACAAGCATCGCTCGACGTCTGCGTGGCGTATCCAAGGGCGTCTGTGCTCAAGTCAGCAGAGCAGTTGTCGTCAAGTTGAACCACTTGATTTGCAGGAGCAGTTGCGCTCAAGAGCGGGTTGGTCTCATCCGTCACCGTGATGGTCTGGATGTGGTCCTCGCTGTCTTCGTTTCCGCAGTCGTCCGTGGCTGTGGCTGTCCAAGTACGGGTGAACGTGTAGCTGCCTTCGGCATTGCCGTCAGCATCGCTGCAGGTGTACTCGAGTGGGCTGTCCACATATGTGATGGCGATGGCGACGTTGCTGTCGCAATTGTCATCGGCAGTTGCGGTCGCTTGTCCTGCAGCAGCAGGTGAAACATCCACAGTGCAATCGTCAGCCAAGACCGTGTCGTAGGTGTCTGGGCAGCTGATGTCCACAGTAGGATTGATCTCGTCGTTCACAGTGAAGGACTGGTCGTGTGTCAACGTGGTCTCGTTGCCGCTGTCGTCACAAGCCACTGCAGTCCATGAACGAGTGAAGGTGTAGCTTCCTTCAGCAGACCCGTCAGAGCCATCGCAACCATAGAGAGGAGCGCTGTCGCTGTGAGAGATGCTGATGGTCACGTCGCTGTCACAGTTGTCTGAAGCGCTGGCTGTTACCATGTCGAGGCTGAGGTCAGCATCACAAGCTTCGTTCAACAATTCGGTGCGGTCCGCTGGCCAATCGACGCTCAAGCTTGGAGCGATCGCGTCCACCACAGTGATGATGTGCTCACAGTAGCTGTCGCTTTCCAGTTCTCGTTTTCACAAGCATCCTCTGCGTAGAAGACACGGGTGAACTGGTAGCTTCCGTTGTGACCGGCATCGTCGTCACCGTAGACGTAGTCGGCACCGTCCGTGCTGCATGTACCTGGGAGGTCCATGAAGCTCACGTCCTCGTGCCACACGTCTGGGTTGCTGTCGCAGTTGTCGGTCACTGTCGCCATACCTGTTGCGTCCGTGCTCAAATCTGTAGAGCAGTTGTCGTCGAGGTAAACGGTGATGTCCGTTGGGCAGAAGTCAAACTCAGGAGCGAGTGTATCGACTGTAGCCACATACTGGATGGCCGACTCAGACTCGTTTCCGCTGTCGTCAGTTGCAGTCCAAATCCGCACGTAGGTTCCAGGGCAAGATCCTGAAGTCAGGAAAGCCATGGTGATCTCGTAGTCGAGTTCAGTGTCTCCGTTGTCCGTGGCATGCAAGGGGAGAACGTTCACGTCGTATGGGTCTGGAATGTCACCACAGGTGATGGGCGCAGGGTACAATTCGGTGGGGTTGCCATCGAACACAGGTGCCTCTTCATCAGTGAAGGACAAAGTCTGGCTGCACTCCAATGTTGTCGTGTTGCCGCAGTTGTCCTCAGCCGTCACAGTGAATGTGCGAATCAGGTCGTAGTCACCTTGGTTGTCGGAATCGCCGCCGCCGTCCGTATCCAGAGCGATGGCTTCATCAGAATAGGTGTAAGTCACCGTGACATCGCTGTCGCAGTTATCACTCGTGATGAATGAAGGATCGCCGTTGGTTGCGATGCTCAAGTCTGCCTGTGCAAATGGCACATTGGTGTACAGGATGTCATCTGGGCAAGTGATCTCAAGCTCAGGGCTCGTGGTGTCTTGCACCTCGATGGTCTGAGACTGACTGTGGATGTTTCCAGCACAATCCTCCGTTTCCCAAGTGCGGGTCAGGGTGTAAGTGTCAGGGCAAGCACCGTCTGTGCGAACCTCACCCACGTAAGTGATCGTTGGGGCATCGTGACAGTTGTCCGAAGAAGACAATGTGTTGATGTCGGCCACATTTGGCACTGCATCGCACTCCACAGTCACGTCAGCCGGGAAGGCTGTAAACTCAGGAGCTGTGGTGTCCTCAATGGTGATGTACTGAATGTGTTCCGTGTAGTTCTCAGAGCAATCAGACGTGCTGTACGTACGCTTGATCGTGTACTCCTGCAAACAAGCAGTGGTCAAAATGAGATCGGTGTAGCTCACAATCGCTTCCGCATCACAGTTGTCCATGGCTTCAGCGTGAAGGCCATCTCCAGGTGTGTACTCAGGAACAGCATAGAACTCGCCCAACGGGTGCTGGACAGAACCTGTGAGGTCAGCATCGCTGCACTGCATGGTCAAATCAGCGGGTGCAAACGTCCACTCAGCTGCAGTGCGGTCAACGACCACAACAATTTGCTGGAAAGTAGAGACGTTGCCACACTTGTCATGGGCGGTGTAGTCAATGATGTAGTCGTCCCAGCAACCAGCAGAGAGTGGCGTGCAATCCACGTCCACATAATCCAGCTCACAGTTGTCAGTCACGGTCATCAGACCCACGCTGTTCAGGTAGTCATAGTCGCAAGACCCCCAGAGGTCGCACTCCAGCGTGTCCACACCTTCGGCGAGGAAGGATGGAGCGATCATGTCCTGAACGTCGATCCGCTGATTGTCCGAAGCGGCATTGGCGTTTCCGCAGCTGTCGGTTGCTGCTGCAGTCCATGTCCGAATGATGCTGTAGCAACCCGTGCTGACGCTGTCCACAATCTGGTCGCTGTAGTCCAGTCCAGTGTCTGCCAAGTCACAATTGTCGCTGTAGACTGGCATGCCCTCCCCGTGTTGGATGGGTCGAGGTCCACGTAGCAAAGGCCGTTGACATTCAAGGTCACGTCAGCAGGCGCTTCTACCGTCACTGAAGGCAAGGTGTTGTCCTCGATGGTGATGACCTTGACATGGTAAGTCTGGTTTCCGAAGCAATCTGTGGCCACCCATGTGCGGTTCAATACGCGGCAGCTGCTGGCCGTGTAGCTGAATGTGGATTCTCCAACCAACTCAACACACACATAGACCGTGTTGCCGTCGGCGAAGCCACTGGTGTTGGGGTCAAACCCTGCAGCACAACCATATTCACTGTCATCACAGTTATCTGTGAACAGCACCACTTCGCTTGAAGCGGGGTTGTCGGACAACCACTGCTCGCTTTCGTCACAAGTCAAGGTGATGTCCTCGCCACCTGAAACGTAAGTTGGAGGGGTTACGTCATCACGTGTCACCATTTGAGTGATCTCGGTTGCGATGAAGCATTGATCGTCAAATGCGAGGTAGTGGAACTCCACGTATTCGCCTTCTTGACAGTCGGTGGCATAGTCACAGCTTGGCTCCAATGTGGCGATCACGTCACCGGCGAAGCCCATGGCGGACTCTCCAGCGATGGCACCACTCCAGCTGAACCAACCGGAGAAACCGTTGTCATGGCAGTTGTGGTTATTGGCTCCGTCTCCCAATTGGAATCCGAAGTACTCACTGGCTGGCTGGTGGTTGAAGTGAATCAACGTTCCAAACTGCCAATCTCCAGTCCACCCACGGCGTATGAAGCCTCGTTGTTCAAGGTGTACATGGTCCAGAGGTCCGTGTTGACTGCGCATCCGTAGTCATTTTTGAACCCACCAGCCCAGTCAGCACCAACAGTGCGACCTTCAAAGAAGAGGTGGATTTCAAGACGCAGATTGTTGTTGTCCTTGTCCATCACGACACCTTCCATGATCGCGGTTCCGTTTTCGAACTGGACCAAAGAAACACCGCCATTGTCGACGTCCTCTACGAAGTAGTGACCCTGGCTCATGTCGCCGTTCATGTCGTAGAACTGAAGCAACGCGTCAGGACCGTTGTTGAAGTTGGCATCATCGCCAGCCGTCAAAGCATTCCATCCTTGGGTGGTTCCTCCGCCCGAGCATATCTGGTTGCGACCATCGGCGCGGCCTTGCACCGTGACCACTTCGTCCAGCTCCAGATCGTTGCAAGCAAAGGCCGTCGCCGCAGCTGCAGTGGCTGAAACCAAGATCTCCTTCGCATTCCACTGTGTAGTCAGCCAAGTCTCCGTCGATGGTCAAGGAAGCACATCCCAAGCATGGGTCGGCACTGTCCAGAGGAATCACAGCACTCGATGCGTACAAGAAGCTGTTGCCATTGAACTGGTAGGCTCCATTCTCGATCACGAAGATGTCGCCGCTCGGCATTTTCGAGACGGGCGTTCTCCACCCGCTTCATCGGAGTAGGTGAACTCCTCTCCATAGTAGTTGGCGTAGAACGCCTCCTTCTTCCATCTCAGCACAAAGACCAGGGAAAACGTGGCCCGCAATGAGATCACCCAACACATTTCTTCTGAGAGTGTGTTGAGGTTGTATCCAGCCTCATCCCAAGCACTGTTCCTCTGGCAAGAAGATGGAACCGCACGTCTGTCTGTTCAGCAGATGGGACAACCAAGTCACCCAGTGCCGACGCATGATCAGACGCTGAGATCAGAGTCATCTGATGGAGATCTCCAGGGCAGATCCGAGAAGAGATGCAGAGACTGTCGATCGGCAGCACCGTCAGCCAATGGCAACTTCAACGGCTCCACCCTGAGGAGTCAATGACTTCGTCCTCATTACAGATCCCGTCTCCGTCCAGGTCGTTCAAGCATCCTCCAGCACAATCGACATAGTCCGCGCCGTAGAGATCAATCGGGGTAATCGCAAGGGCCTGCGTCCGTTGCAACAGGATTGTAGTTGCACGCCTCTTCTTCCTGACAGCCTACAATTTCGAAGGGATCACAAGTCCGTCTCCGTCGGATCTGCGAGGCAGTTCCCGTCGCAGTCGTATCCTTCATCGGCATATTCGCAGCTCCGGCATCGGTGGCGGTCGGTCATCATAGTTGCATGCCGTCTCGTCTTGACAGCCCACAATCTCGTCCTCGTCACACACGCGGTCACCGTCGCGATCGTTGTAGCAATTGCCGTCACAATCGAGGTTGGTGATGCCATCGTTGACATCCACTGCATACAGCACAGGCTGTTGTCGGTGTCTGTAAAGTCCCCTGCGTTACAAGCGGCCTCGATCGGTACAGCCCGCTGAGCTCCTCCTCATCACAAACGCCATCTTCATCGGCGTCATTCAGGCAAGCTCCGTCACAGTCGACGTAGTCAATGCCGTATTCATCAATCGGGTAAGGACAAGAACCATTGTCGTCTGTAGCAGAAGCGCTCGTAGTTACATGCTGCTTCATCCGTACAGCCCGCCACCTCATTCTCATCGCACACATCATCACCATCGGCGTCATTCAAGCAAGCGCCATCGCAATCAACGATGTTGTTCTGGATACCCATCAGGATATGTACATGTGCTGTTGTCGGTGTCCGTGAAGGCGCCCGTGTTACAAGCCTCTGGATCCGTACAGCCTGCAGTTTCGTCTGCATCGCAGATGTCATCTCCGTCCGCGTCATTGTCGACAATAACGCCGTCTTCGCAAGTCTGGCAGATGCCATCCAAGAAAGTGCAACCTCCATCATCGATGGTTGCAGCGCCGTCGTAGTTACAGGCTGTGATGTCCGTACAACCTGCACATGAAGTGAATTCACATGAACCATTGTCGTCTGTAGCAAGAGAGTTGTAGTTGCAGGCACCGCTGTCCTGGCAACCGGCAATCTCGTCTTCGTCACAAACCTGGTCGTTGTCTGAATCGTTGAGGCAATTGCCATCACAGTCCAAGCCTGCATCAGCGAACTCACATGTTCCAGCATCCGTAGCCTCTGGGTTGTAGTTACAAGCCGTCTCATCTTGACAGCCGACCACTTCGTTTTCATCACAAATCTGGTCGTTGTCTGCATCGTTCAGGCAGTTGCCATCGCAGTCCAAACCTGCATCAGCAAACTCACATGTTCCAGCATCTGTGGCCTCTGGGTTGTAGTTACAAGCCGTATTGTCGTGACAACCGACCACTTCGTCCTCGTCACAAGTGCCGTCGGTCGTCGGCGTCATTCAGGAACACGCACAATCGCAATCCACGTTCGTTGCGCCATCGCAGAGGTCTGCCGGGTAGAGGCACAAGAACCATCATTCACGGTTACCTCCGCATTGTAGTTACAAGCAGTCTGGATCATCGCACCCCTCGACTGGACCACCTGCGCCGAAGTAGAAGGTGTCGCGGAACTCGTGGCTCCACCGTCTCCGTTGATGAAGACCTGGATGTACATCTGACCGCTGAGCTCTCCAGTCGGTGGTGAATTGACCGGCCAACACTTTGAGGTCGTCTCCGGCTACACCGTTGGCGTCTCCGTTCAGGGCGTACCATGCTCCACCAATGCCATCATCAATGGCAATGTTGCCACCAGGCTGGCCCGCTCCTGGATCGAAATTGGTCGACCAAGGGTTGTCAGTGGATTGAACCGTGCTCACGTTGGCTTCTCCAGCGCCAGCATTAGGAGCACCCTCCAAGCCAATGGTCACCCAACTGTCGTAAGCCAAGTCCGGGTATACCGGAAAGAGCACGCTGTTGATGCCGTTTGGTGTTCCAGCGCCTAACACAGCGTGGTAGAAGCTCGTCGTTGTGTTCACCAACGTTGGGTTTGTGGCATCACCAGAAACGGAGGACATGAAGTCATCCAGGCGTTGGCCATGGTGACGTAAACACCCGGGTTGTGCTGTACCCTGTCGAGGTCAACAGCTCCCAGTGCACCGACAAGAAGGCCGATGTCTTCTGCAACCACTTCTGTCTCCAGGCCGTAGCCTTCAGGAGCTGGCGCGGAATTGACGGCGACTTGCTGTTGGGAGAAAAGAACGGTGTAACGCAGCAAAAAAGGGCTGCTACCAGGTGTGATGGTCTTGGACATCTTGTCAAGCGAATTTGGTTAACGCGGTTTGGTATCCTCCGGAAAGGATGATCTCGAATTTACCTTTTCTCTTGCGTATAATCATCACCGCTCACAAACTGGACTCATCAGAATTCGAACCCGAAATTCATTTTCGTCTACGTTTTTATTCATTTCGTCTGTTTTCTACCATCAATGAGCCTCCAATGTATAATACTACGGTTGCGCGTACGGAATTCGCTCGACACTCCAACTTCCTGCAACATCAAATTCCCTGATCACATTGGTCGCACTATCCTCAAGTTTGACATACATTTGCGCGCCCTCTACTGGTACCATAGCTCAGGTGGTAGAGCAATGGATTGAAAATCCATGTGTCCCTGGTTCGAATCCAGGTGGTACCACAACTCAACAGGCGGACTTCGGTCCGCTTGTTTTGTTTTAGACATTTGAGCATGTTTCCAGAAGATCTCGACCTCCAGCTGCACGACGTCCTCCACTGGATTGATGCCACAAGGCCTACGCGACTCGCCGTGGTCATGGACCGAAATACAGAAAAGCACTGCCTTCCGCTACTGACGCCCCTTCTCCCGCCTCACACGGAATTCTTGTGCATGTCGGTTGTAGGCGAGTCCGTCAAGTCCATTGAACATGCCCTGGCGTTGTGGACTCAGCTCGATCATGCAGGGTTTGACAGGAACAGTGCACTGATCGGCTTGGGCGGCGGAACCATCACTGACCTCACAGCATTTGTGGCCAGCACTTATCTCAGGGGAATCCCGTTTTGGCTGATCCCCACAACACTGCTTGGCATGGTCGATGCCGCCATAGGAGGAAAGACCGGCATCAATCTCTCGGGTGGCAAAAACAGAGTTGGCACGTTCCAAACCCCCACCGGCATCAGCATCAACCCCCACTTCTTGAAGTCTCTGCCCCATCGGCAAATGGCCGCTGGTTGCGCTGAACACGCCAAGCACCTCTTAATATCAGGCTCAAACGATGGCCTTGAAGAGGCGCTCAATACCTTATTAAACCAAGAAGCCTCTGCAGAGGAGCTGGGAAATGCCATTCTGCACTCCGTAGGAATCAAGGCTCATTATGTCTCCGAAGACCTGACTGAACAAAACGGAATCAGGAAAAACCTTGAATTTTGGCCACACCGCGGGTCACGCGCTTGAGTCATGGGCGATGGAGGAAAACCAAGACATCCTTCACGGCGAAGCTGTGGCTTGGGGAATGCAAGTGGCCCTCAAAATCAGCGCCAGCTTAACCGCCGAAGACGAGGGTGACCAAGAAGAACTTCTGACGGCACTCGGCGTCATAAAGGCCCATTTCCCAATTCCCTCTTCCATTCCAGAGCCTGAAGCTTTGTGGCCCTGGATGACCAAGGATAAGAAGAACCACGGCGCCAGAGTCCAGATGGTTTTGCTGTCCCAGCCAGGAAAGGCCTGCTGTGACGTACAGGTCAATTTTGAACAGTTTCGAGACGCCGTCTTATCAGATGGTTGTTGACGTCTTCAAATGCTAAAAATCCATCGCGAAGGGTGTTGCCTTAATTTCGCCTTATGGAAGCCACCATCCGTGACGTAGCGGACCTGCTTGAAGGTCAAATAGAAGGGGCACACGAAGGACTTTTAACCAGTTTTGCTGGCATTGAAGAGGCGGTGGCCGGTCAATTGACCTTTCTGTCCAACCCTTCCTACGAGCCTCACCTCTACACCACGCGCGCATCTGCTGTGCTCGTTGCCAGCACCCAGAAACTGACCTCTGCGCTTCGGCCCGGGACAGCATTGATCCGTGTGGAAGATCCTTATGCGTCCATGGCCAAATTGATGCAAGCCTTCTCGGCAGCGACCAAGGACGAGACCACGGATCAAAACCGCATTCACCCCACCGCAGTCATTCACCCAGAGGCCATCCTGGGCAAGGGGGTTACCATTGAGGCATTTTGCTTTGTCGGGGCAGGTGCTCAAATTGGAGACCACGTCACCCTCGCTCCAGGCGCCATGGTGGGAGAATCTTCTGTCATTGGCTCAGGTTGTCGGTTGGACATGCGCAGCATCGTTGCGCACAACTGCATCCTCGGCGAGAATTGCATTTTACAATTGGGGTCCACCATTGGTGCAGACGGATTCGGATTTGCTCCAACCCGTGCTGGCTTCGAGAAAGTTCCTCAATTGGGGAATGTCGTGCTGGGCAATGGATGTGAAATTGGTGCGGGCACCCACATCGATCGAGCGACACTCGGATCCACAGTGCTGGGCCAAGGCGTGAAACTGGACAACCTCATCCAAGTGGCACACAACGTTCAAATTGGTGACCACACTGTCATTGCCGCTCAAACAGGCATTGCTGGCTCCACCACCATTGGGGCGCGGTGCATGATTGGAGGACAAGTGGGCATCAACGGCCACATTAAAGTGGCCGACGGCACCAAAGTGGCGGCAAAGAGTGGAATTACCGCGAGCGTCACACAAACCGATCAAGTCCTGCAAGGGAACCCCGCCCAACCCATTCGGGAGCATCAGAAGATGCAACTTGCACTTCGGAAACTCGCCCGTGAATTTGCTGCCCGTCAGCCTCAGACTTCCGGAACACGAAACACAGCGAAAAGCGCCTGAACCATGTCGAATTCTACCCCATCCGGTTCATTCCAAACCGCAGCGATCCGCAGCGACAAACAGCACACGCTGAAAGCAAGCTTTACTGTCGAAGGCATCGGACTTCATACTGGGCAACTCGCCCGATTGACCCTCCATCCTGCGGAAGAGAACCACGGCTATGTCTTTCAAAGGGCGGACTTGGATGGCTCGCCTAAAATCCCGGCAGATTGCGACCTGGTGGTGGAAACCCGCAGAGGAACCACCCTGGAAAAAGGGGGCGCACGGGTGTACACCACAGAGCACATTCTCGCCGCCCTTTACGGATGCGGCATCGACAATGTCCTCATTGAAATGGACGGTCCCGAGGTTCCCATTCTCGATGGAAGCAGCTGGCCCTTCGTGGCCCATATCGAACAGATTGGCGCCGTTGAGCAAACTGCCGATCGCCATTTCTTGACCTTGAATGACACCATCACCCAACACGATGGCGAGGGGGTGGAAATGCTGGCCGTGCCTCCAGTGGAAGACGAGTTTCGGGTGACCGTCATGGTGGATTACCACAGCCCCATTTTGGGAACGCAACACGCCAGCATGTATCACTTGGGACAATTTGTCCCTGAAATCAGCCGCTGCAGAACCTTCGTTTTCCTGAAGGAGGTTAAGTCACTCTTGGAACAAGGATTGATCAAAGGTGGAGACCTCGACAATGCCATCGTTCTCGCAGAACGCGAATACGGTCAGGCGGAGTTGAATTCCATTGCAGACATGGCGGGCAAGGAAAACCTCAAGGTGGAGCCCGGAAAAATTGGCGTGCTCAACAACACGGCTCTCCAATATGAAAATGAGCCCGCCAGACACAAGCTTTTGGACATCATTGGAGACTTGGCCCTCACGGGATGCTTCATTCGGGGTCACGTCTTGGCCGCCCGTCCGGGACATGCGGGAAATGTAGCCTTTGCCCAAAAGTTGAAGCGCATGAAAAATGCCGCTCAAGGCATTCCTCAATACGACCCCACCGAGGAACCGGTTTTCGACATCCACGACATCGAACGTTTGCTCCCTCACCGGTATCCGTTTTTGCTGGTCGACAAAGTGATTGCGCGAACCGACGACAGCATCGTAGGCCTCAAGAATGTGACCATGAATGAGCCCTTCTTCCAAGGGCACTTTCCGGGGAACCCCGTGATGCCCGGCGTTCTTCAAATTGAAGCCATGGCGCAAGTGGGTGGCATCTTCGCCTTGAGTGGCGTAGAAAAACCCTGAAGAATGGTCCACATACTTTATGAAGATTGACAACGTTCGGTTTTAAACAGAAAGTCGTGCCCGGTGACACCGTCCTCTTCCAATTGAAATTGGCAAGCCCCATCCGACGAGGCCTGGTCCACATGACGGGCAAGGCTTTTGTGGGCGGCAAAGTGGTCTCCGAGGCCGAAATGCTGGCTCAAATCATCCGAGACCGCGAACCCACCACCACGTCTGCATGAACATGACCACCCCCACCGAGGGCATCTCAAACATGGCGGCGATCCACCCCAAGGCCCAAATTGGGGAGGGGGTCACCATTAGTCCTTTCTCGACGATTGCAGCCGACGTGGTCATTGGGCCAGGAACCTGGATTGGTCCCAACGTGACCCTAATGGACGGAACCCGAATCGGGGCCAATTGTCGGATTTTCCCTGGGGCAGTCATTGGTGGAATTCCCCAAGACCTCAAGTTCGACGGGGAGAACACCACTGCCGAAATTGGAGACCACACCACCATTCGGGAATGCTGCACCATCAACCGCGGCACCACAGAACGGATGTACACCCGGGTTGGATCCCACTGTCTTTTGATGGCGTATACCCACATTGCACATGACGCGGTTGTCGGGGACCACTGTGTGCTGGCCAACTGCGCCAGCATTGCAGGACATGTTACCATTGAAGACTGGGTGATCATTGAAGGTGTGGTGGCCGTTCAACAATTCGTTCGCATCGGAGAGCATGCCTTCGTTGCAGGCGGATCTTTGGTCAGAAAGAACGTTCCGCCTTTTGTCAAGGTCGCCAGGGAACCCTTGAGCTACATCGGGGTCAATGCCATCGGGCTCAGAAGACGAGGTTTTCCGGATGAATTTGTTCGAGCCGTAGAAGACATCTACCGCACCCTCTACATCACTGGAGGAAACATGTCTAAGGCCATCAAGGTGGCAGAACTTGAGCTTCCCGTGAGCGATGCCAAGGGCATCATTCTGGATTTCATACGAGCTTCGGACAAAGGCATTGTTCGGGGTCCTTTTTGAATGAAACCGCCCATGTCTCTGTCTTTAAGGGTGGAAGGACTCGGCAAGCGCCACGGTAAAAACTGGATTTTTCGGAACCTCAACTTTGACGTTGAGGCCGGTGATTCTTTGGCTCTATTGGGGGCCAATGGCAGCGGGAAATCAAGCCTGTTGCGCACCCTGTGTGCCTTTGACCCCATCAGTGAGGGCAACGTACAGTGGATCACAAATGGGGGAGACTCACCGCGGGAAAACGTTCCTGGCTTGATCTCTTATTGCGCGCCCGATCAATCTTTGATTCCAGATTTGACTGTTTTGGAGCACATTGCCTTTCACTTTAAGTTCCGTCAGCCTTGTTCCAACACCTCGGCAGAAGACACATTGGAATTGGCCTTGCTCCAGAATAAAGGTCAGGTTCGGGTTCGAAACTTGAGCTCGGGAATGCGCCAAAGGCTCTCTCTAGCACTGGCCTTTTCAACCCGCTCCTCCGCAGTGTTTCTAGATGAGCCCACATCTCACCTGGACGAAAATGGACGGCGTTGGTTTCAGGACTTGATGTCCAAAAGAAGGGATGGACGAACCCTGATTGTGGCCTCCAATCACAATGCAGATGAGTATCCGAAGGGCACTCAGTCCATTGTACTTCAGCCATAACCCCTCCACTTTTTTCGATTTTATTTTGCTGTTAACCAGCCACTTACATTCATTCCCCATGAAATTCATGGCCAAATTGTAACCACAGAAGACAAGCCGGCGTAGAGATTGACGAATCCACAAACATCTCATTATGATTCGCACATCTTTCTTTTCCCTGGCCCTTCTCGGCCTCCTCTTCTCAAACGTCGCTCTCGCAACGCCCTCCAATGGTGAAATCCAATGCAAGGTGGAGCAAGACGAAGTCACCACTGCCTTGTTTCTGCAAGGCATGCTCACCCAAACTTATCGGGCCTGTTCAAAAGGCTCCATTGCCAGTCTGGACGTGGTTGCAGCCGTTGAATTCAATGGCGGTTATGTCAGCGTGGCCATTCTGGATGAAAACAACATCCTGCGCGCCATCAAGACGTTCACAGCCGACAACTACAATGGAACCAGCATGTATCTGGACAACTTGGCCATTCCTGCGCTTCGCAACAACACCTTCAACATTGTGATCAAGACCTTCGATGGTTCTTCATGTGTCCTGCCATGCACAGACAACGAAGACATGTTCGTTGGCGAAATGAAGGTGGGATCGACCGCCGAGAACAAGAACCTGAAGTTCACTTCAGCATTTCGCGGGGCTTCCTCCAACCTGCAGAATGCCGACGGTTCACGGGGCAACAGTGATGAAGCTGGTCACACCAGCGCTCATTCACGTGTCGCGGCCTCACTCGACTTGACGGTTGAGGGCGATTGCACCTCTGCACAGCGCAAGAGCACAGGCGTGTTGAACTTTGAAAGCGAAACCGCCGTTCAAATGTTCAAGGCTTGCGACCGTGGCCGCATTTCGCAGATCAAACTGGCTGTTCCCTTTGTGGAGCCTGGCTACAACTTCGAATATGCCTTGTTGCGTGCCGATTACACGCCCATTGCCAATGGTGAATTCACCCATGAAAACACAACAGATGGAGAGTTGCTTTTGACATTTGACGAAGGCTCAGTGCGCAAAGACGAACCAGTATTCTTGAAAATCGTCTGTCCTGTGGGAGCCAGAATGGCTGTCTTGGCTGATGGATCGTCTGATTCATCCTTTGGCCGCCTTTACGTCGATGGACAAGCCACCCCGTTCAACTTGGCCATGGCTGCTGGACTGAATGCTGCCACTGCCAGCCATGTTCAAGCCACAACAGAGGGCCGCGACGACATCCAAGTGGGAATCTATCCTGTTCCATTCGGCGATGTGCTGAACGTTTCGATCCGAGGCGCTTTGGTTGAAGGAGCCCTTCTTCAACTGCTGGATCATCAGGGAAAGCCGTTGCAGCAGCGTTACCTCGCTGGTGGCTCCTTGGACAAGCCGCTTCGTTTGAATGATTTGTCTTCCCTGCGTCCTGGCCTCTACACCATTCGTTTGGTGAGCGGTGACCACGTGGTGACCAAGCGCATCCTCAAGGGATAAGAAATATAGATGTTCGTTCAAAGGGCTGTCTCCGCAAGGAGGCGGCCCTTTGTGTTTTGTGTTGATTTCTTCAAGCGCGGTGGGCTGGCCGAAGCAAATCGAAGACCGTTTTTACCGGGGCGAAAGTGGCAGAATGAACTTCCACAAAAACGGAATTCCACCTTCCCATGGCGCCATTCCACAAGCCTGGGTGTTCCAAGGCCCGCAGCGGGCGACCCCGGTGCGACTTGGACACCACAAAATCACGCCTGGCATCGATGAACTCAGGCAGATGATAGGGCTGTCCACTGGCATCGTGAATGGCGCACACCAAATCCACAGGATTAAAGTGGGTGGCACGGGCCACACAATCTCGGGTGGACGGGTCGGCCATGTTCATTTCTGCTGACTCCACCACTTGGGCGCGCAACTTCCCTTGGTCATCGCGAACCCAGAAAGGCCCCCCTCCAGGCTCCCCTTCATATCTGACCATCCCCGCCACCAACAATGGCCGGTCCAATGCCTCCCTGAGCGATTCAGGATCTGAAGGCGGACGGTCCATCGGGTGCAGGGGGCCATTCTTCAACCATGCCATCGCCAGCTGAACCTCGCCAACCTCCAACGCATTCAAAGCCAGAATGCGGTCATGGTCCAACCGGTCCGCCAGACCCAATAATGCCCTTCGCCATGGAAGCACATCTCCAAGGGCCGAGGTCGGACGAACATTGTCGATGTTTTTGATGCTCACCAAAGCCCCAGGGCTCGATTTGCCAATTTCTGAGAGGTTGTGAATCAAAGACCCATGACCTCCAGGACGAAACAATGGCGCCCCATTCTCCAGAAGAAATGGACGGTGATCGGCCCCAATGGCCAAGGTGTCCGTGGAAGGATTCTGCACCGAAGCATCGGCGACCAAGCCCATGGACCTTGCCATTTTGACAATGCCTTGCAGGTGTTCCTCAAACCCCAGAACGGGGAGGGTAAAATGAATCCGGGCGCCTTTTTGCGAAAGAGACTGAGCCCATTCAATCAACTGCGCATCAAACGCGGTTCGGACTCCTCCGTCTTCAACATGAAAATCCAAGGCCCCTTTGGGCAAGGAAGGCAAGTCCAACACCTCCACGACCGCCGACCAACGCTGCTCTTCTGTTTCGCATGGTGCCGCCGCTTCGGCGGCTTGACGAAATGGAAACAAATCCCACCTGAGGTTCAATTGCTCCAAGGCGGAAGGGTCTCGTCCGACCACAGCCTTGAACATCCGACTTGCTGCGCCACTGGCAGGAACGAACCTCACGGCTCTGTTGGGATTCAACCCTTGTCCCTTGCGCGCAAATTCTGTCAACTCCCCAGCTTCAAGGCGCCGAATGCCAGATCCCAGAATGCATGGCGACTCCGGCTTGGTTTGTTCCGAATCCGTTTGGAGTCGACCCCATTGCCTGGCCACTTCAGCCTCACTGAGCCCATGTGCGAGGGCCCCTGCCACAAATTCGGGTGATGGCGAGTGTTTCACGCGGCAATTTACCGCTGAAACAAAAGCAGACCAGATGAATCCTGGTCCAGGAAAATCAAAGGCTTAGGCCCGAAGTAACCCACCTCCCCTGCGGGTCATTCCTTCGGAACGATGGGGCCTTTTCGCTTGGAGGCTTGTTCCATCCAAGGTCTGCCTGCGGTCCTTCGCCAGGGCGGCAATGGCTGCCTCCAACGCGACCTTGGCCGCTGTCAATCGGGCTTCAATTTGGTCGGGCCGCTCACCCCTACGGGACACCTCCTCGATGTACAAGACATGCTCCAAAACCCCCGTCATGCCCAGCATACCTAGGCTGCTCTTGGCCTTGTGCGCCAGTGGGTGCAGGTCGCGCCAATGGCCAGAGGACCAGCGCTCATTCATTTCAACAAAGTACCCAGGCACCTGCTCTTCGAAAACATCCAATATGCGCTGCACCATGGCTTCATTGCCTTGGAACACCTGCTGGAGGTAATCGAGGTTGTAGTGCGTCTTTGACATTCTGAGTGCGGTCGAGAAGGGCTTTCCGACCTCTGCAATACGGGGATTAAACCAAGAAGGTTACCGATATTTACACATGTCCCAATCCAACGACCGACCACGCATCCTCGTCACTGGGGGAGCGGGCTTTATCGGGTCGCACACCACCGTCGCACTGCATGAGTCAGGATACCATCCCGTGGTTGTCGATGACCTTAGAAACAGCCGCGAAGACGTGATCGCTGGGATTGAGCGAATCATTGGTGCTCCTGTGGAATGGCACCGCGCGGACTGCGGAAATTCAGAAGCCATGGCCCCTGTTTTTCGCCAGCCAGTAGCGGGTGCCATTCATTTTGCCGCTGACAAAGCTGTGGGTGAAAGTGTGGCGCATCCAGAAAAATATTTCGACAACAACATTGGAGGCACCGCCCGTTTTGTGGCCATGCTCAGGGAACATCACGTTCCCCATTTGGTGTTCAGTTCGTCCTGCACGGTCTATGGTGAAGCTTCTCAATTGCCAGTCTCGGAGACCTCTCCCATCCTGCCAGCGGAATCGCCATACGGCTACACCAAGCAAGCCTGCGAACAACTCCTTTGGAATGCCCATGCCGCGGCCAAGGGCCAATTGGGCGTCGCCATTCTGCGCTATTTCAACCCAATCGGCGCCCACCCCAGTGCGGAAATCGGTGAATTGCCACTCGGCCCTCCGGCCAACCTCGTTCCTTTCCTGACCCAAGCTGTTGCAGGTCAACGGGGACCACTGACTGTCTTTGGAGAGGATTACCCAACGGCTGACGGCACCTGCGTCCGGGACTATTTGCACGTTTGCGATCTGGCGGAAGCACATGTCGCGGCCTTGAACTGGCTCGAAGGAGCCAAAGGGGAGTTGGACACCTTCAACTTGGGCACCGGTAAAGGGTTCAGCGTGAAAGAAGTGATTGCCAGCTTTGAAGAGGCCACAGGAGAGAAGGTCCCCCATCAAATGGGAGACCGCCGCGCTGGCGATGTCACGGCCATCTATGCGAATCCAATCAAAGCGAAAGAGAAGCTGGGCTGGACCACCTCGCGTTCATTGAAGACATGCCTGTCCGACGCTTGGCATTGGCAGCAACGACTCGGTCAATCCTGACTTCAGTCAGTCCATCCAGCCCCATTCGACAACGGTGCGCATCAAAGTATAGCCCACCAAAAAGCCCAAGGCCAGCTCTTTTGGGGTATGGACCCCCAGCCTCATTCGGGACCAGCCAACGGCACCAGCCAACAAGAACCCCAGTGGAAGCCACGATTCGAGGCCGAGTCCGTGAAGATGATTGAAGGACCATACTGCCCCAAAAGCCCCTCCGTTGGCCAGAAGATGCATGCTCATTTTGAAATGCCGGTTCACGAAAATGGCCACCACCAGAGCTGCCATCATCGCCACCACCAAACCCAATACTTCCGGTGGCAAATAGACCCCAGGACGGGTGAGGGCGAAATAGCCCAGCACTTGGTAAAACAGAACAATCAAAAAAGGCCATTTCCTCTCTTTTCGCTCCGAAACCTCGAGGTCTGAAAGAACGCCTCTGCGGTGAAGCATGAAGATGGACACGGCCGGTGCTAAGGCATTGATGAGCAAAACGGTCGCCACGTAAATCATGACGCCCGGCTGCAAGCGAAGCCAAGGGTCCAACATCCACAGCAACCCCAACAAAAGAACAGGGGTCCAAAGTGGATGGAGCACATAAGAAATCAGAAGGGCCAGAGCTCGCATCACAATTCTTTGCGCAACCGCGCCACGGGAATCCCCAATTGCTCACGGTATTTTGCCACCGTTCGACGGGCGATTTTGTAGCCCTTCTCTTGAAGCACATTCATGAGCTTTTCATCGCTGAGCGGCTTGCGCTTGTCCTCCTCGGAGACGGCGTCATCCAAGATTTTCTTCACCTCCCGCGTGGAAACCTCCTCTCCACTTTCGGTGGCCAAGGATTCACTGAACAACGTCTTGAGAAGGAAAGTGCCGTAGGGGGTTTGAACATATTTGGAATTGGCCACACGCGAAACCGTGCTGATGTCCATGCCAATGCGTTCGGCAATGTCTTTGAGGATCATGGGCTTCAAGTCGGTTTCATCTCCAGAAAGGAAATAGGCCTCTTGCAATTCCATGATGGCTTCCATGGTCACCCTGAGGGTGTTGCGCCTTTGATTGATGGCATCGATGAACCACTTGGCCGCATCCACCTTTCGTTTCACGAAGGTGATGGCCTCTTGTTGCGCCCTGTCGTGCTTTTTGGCCGCGGCATATCCGGCCATCATTTCCCGATACTCATGGGAGACCTTGAGCTCTGGCGCATTTCGCCCATTGATGCTCAACCTCAGCTCATCGCCTTCTGCGGAGACATGAAAATCGGGGACCACAGCCTGAATGGGTCGAGAGGCATCCGACCCTGAGTTTCCAGGTTTGGGGTTTAGCCTGGTGATCTCGGATATCGCCTCGCGCAGCTCGTCCTCGTTGATGTCGAACCGGGAAATCAGCTTGTCGTAATGCTTCTTGGTGAAGGCTTCGAACTGCTCATCTAAAATGCGCTTTGCCAAAAGCAATGCCGCATCGTCGCTGGACACCCCGAGCCGCCTTTCAATTTGGAGCAGCAAGCATTCTTGTAAATCTCGTGCCCCCACACCTGCGGGGTCCAGCTGTTGGACGACGTCCAACACTTTTTCAAGCTCTTCCTCTTCCACCTCAATGCCTTGACCAAAGGCCAAGTCCGATGTAATGGAATACAAGTCCCTTCTCAAATAGCCCGCCTCGTCGAGGTTGCCAATCAAAAACGTGGCCAGCAGCCGTTGACGGTCTGTCACAGGCCTGAGGCCCATTTGGGCGGTCAAGCGCTCCGCAAAGGTCTCTCCGGCACCAAACGGCAGGTCTCGGTCTTCCTCCTCCCGGTGATTGTTGACGGCGTAGCGGTAGTTGGGCGTTGGGTCGTCGAGATAGGCATCAAAATCAAAGTCATCTCGGGTTTCTCCGCGGTCATCGTCCAGGCCATCAGCCTTGTCGAATTCCTCCTCCTCATCCCTGCCCTCTTCCAGCGCTGGGTTGGCTTGAAGTTCCTCCTTGATCCTGGCCTCGAGCTCCAAAGTGGGCACCTGCAACAGCTTCATCAGCTGAATCTGCTGAGGACTCAGCTTCTGCTGGAGTTTCTGTTGAAGGCTTTGCTTGAGCATGCTTTAAGATAACGCGGCAATCGGCCGCATCGTCTTCAGAATTCTGCGTTTTGTGGCGTCCTAGGAAATGGAATCACATCGCGGATGTTGGTCATCCCTGTGGCGAACATCACAAGCCGCTCGAAGCCCATTCCAAACCCGGCATGCGGAGCCGTCCCGAACCTTCGGGTATCGAGGTACCACCAAACGTGCTCTTCGGGAATGTCAAATTCCGCGCATTTCTTCTGTAGCATCTCCAAACGCTCCTCACGCTGGCTGCCCCCCACCAATTCGCCAATGCCGGGCACCAACACATCCATGGCCGCGACCGTCTTGCCGTCGTCGTTGGACCGCATGTAAAAGGCCTTGATTTGGGCTGGGTAATCCGTGAGAATCACCGGCTGTTTGAAGTGCTTTTCGACCAACCAGCGTTCGTGCTCGCTTTGGAGGTCGATACCCCACTCTACCGGATACTTGAACTTCTTTTTCTTGAATGGCTTTGAATTGCGCAGCAAGTCGATGGCCTCGGTGTAGGTGAGCCGGATGAATGGGGTTTCGGTCACAAACCGAAGGCGCTCAATGAGCCCCATTTCATTGCGCTGGTCAGCCGGAAGCTGCTTTTCGGCGTCGGCTTCGCGTTTGGCCAAAAACTCCAGCTCCGCAGGATATTGCTCCAAGACCCGGTTCAAAACAAAGCGAAGGCAGTCCTCGGCCAAGTCCATGTTGTCGACCAAATCGTTGAACGCCACCTCGGGCTCGATCATCCAGAACTCCGCCAAGTGGCGCGAAGTGTTGCTGTTTTCAGCCCGGAAAGTGGGACCAAAGGTGTACACCTTGCCGAGGGCCATGGCCCCCAACTCAGCCTCCAATTGCCCGCTGACCGTGAGGTTGGTTGGCTTGGCAAAAAAGTCCTCGCTGTGGTCCACCTCACCCTCCTCGGTTTTGGGCACATTGCCCAGATCCAATGTCGTCACCTGGAACATCTCACCCGCGCCTTCAGCATCGCTGCCAGTGACAATGGGGGTATGCAACATGTAGAATCCGTTCTTCTCGAAGTATTCATGGATGGCGTATTGCAATCCGTGACGCAACCGGAACACCGCATTGAAGGTGCTCGTACGGAACCTCAAATGCGCCTTTTCCCTGAGAAACTCCATGGTGTGGCGCTTCATCTGAATGGGGTAGACTTCTGGATCTGCATCCCCTAAAACCTCCAATTGAGCCACCTCCAATTCTGTGGCCTGCCCCTTTCCTTGACTCTCGACCAATTGGCCCACAGCGCATACTGCAGCGCCTGTTGTCAATCTCTTTCGCACCCCTTCATCGGTCGATTCACGATCGATCACAAGCTGCAGGTTGGACAATGAAGATCCATCGTTGATGGACAAAAACTGGTCGTTGCGGAAGGTGCGCACCCAACCGCACACCGTTACGGTTTCACCGACCAAGTCGGTGCCGAGCAACGTAGAAATGGCATTTCGCTTCACGCTGGCAAAGATGCGGCGATTCAGCCCTGTTTCGGTGCTTTCAATTCGTCTGCGTGAACCACGCCGTCTCGGAGGCGCACAACCCGGTGTGCGTATGCCGCGATGTCTTCCTCATGGGTCACCAAAACCACGGTGTTTCCGGCTTGGTGAATCTCCTCGAACAAGGCCATGATTTCCAATGAAGTCTTGGTGTCCAAGTTGCCCGTAGGCTCGTCGGCCAGGAGCAAATCGGGCCGGTTGACCAACGCCCTCGCCACAGCCACCCTTTGGCGCTGACCGCCGGAAAGTTCATTGGGGCGGTGATCCATTCGGTCACCCAAACCCACTTGTTCCAGTACTTCCTTGGCCCTGGCTTCCCTTGCAGCTTTGGCTTCTCCGGCATACACCAATGGCAGGGCCACATTTTCGAGTGCCGTGTAGCGGGGCATCAAGTTGAACGTCTGGAATACAAACCCAATTCGGCGGTTGCGGATGTCAGCCAGGGCATTGTCGTCCAGAGAACCCACGTTCTCTCCAGCCAACAAGTATTCCCCGGATGTTGGGGTGTCCAAGCAACCCAACATGTTCATTAGCGTTGACTTACCAGAACCAGAAGGCCCCATCAATGCAGTGTATTCACCTTGGTCAATGTTCACCGTCAAACCACGAAGGGCATGCACCAGTTGTTCTCCCACCGTGTAGGTCTTCCAAACGTCACGAACTGCAATCAACGCTGACATGGGCGCAAGTTAATCCCCGGGTTGACGGCAGTTGCCCTAATTTTCAAACTCAATCAAGGCCATGAAATTGATTTTTAACCGACTCCCTGGTGCCGTTGTCTGTCTGTCCCTGCTGATGGCTGCCCCGGCCGCAGCTCAGCTGGTGACCGACAATTCAATCACTGCAGAAGAAGCCCTGGTCGATTACCTCTTGGGTGAGGGCGTTGAAGTCAGCAACATCACATTCAGCGGAGACTTGGACCAAATCGGGAGTTTTGATGCCCAAAACACCAACATCGCCATTACCGACGGAGTCATGCTGGCCACGGGAAACATCGATGTGGCCATCGGCCCCAATGATGCTGGTGGCGCGGGTTTAGGTGGCGGAAACAACGGTGCGGGAGACCCAGACCTGACCGCCTTGAGCACCTTCAACACCAACGATGCAGCCATCCTAGAATTTGACTTCGTTCCCACAGGAGACTCTTTGATTTTCAACTACATCTTCGGTTCAGAGGAGTACAATGAATACGTCTGCGGAACCGTCAATGACGCCTTTGGCTTCTTCCTATCAGGACCAGGAATCACGGGTCCCTATTCCCTAAACGCCATCAATTTGGCGGTGATTCCCAACCCCATACTGGAGGACGAAACCATTCCTGTAACCATCAACACTGTGAACAATGGAACGGCTGGGTTCAGCGGAAATGCAAGCAACTGCAATCAGGTCTCTGCACAGTGGAATTTGAACACCGCCTACTACATCGACAATGACAACAACAACGACCCCACGTCGGTCCAACTGGATGGATTCACTGTGGTGCTGACTGCCGCTGCCCAAGTGCAATGCGGTCAAACCTACCACATCAAAATCGCCATCGCTGATGCTGGAGATACCGCCTGGGACAGCGCCGTTTTTCTGGAAGGTGGCAGCTTCGCCTCCAACGGCGCCAACATCGAAGCCTCCGCCAGCATCGGGGGAGCGCCTGTCTTTTTGGGAGACACCGTTGTGGTTGAAGGATGCAACGAAGCCGCGTTCACCGTCATCCGGCCTGTGGCCAATGTCACCGATACGTTGGAGCTCACCATTTATGGCAGCGCGGAATCAGGGGTTGACTTTGCCCCCATTGACACTACCATCATCATGGAAGCCGGAGTCAGCGAGCAGCTGGTTTACTTGGATGTGGTGGATGACAACCTCTTGGAAGGCCCTGAAACAGTGACCTTGGAGTACCTCTACGTCAACCTTTGCGGTGATTCCACGCTGGCCTCTGCCACGTTGGTGATTCAAGATCCCGACCCCATTTTGGTGCAGGTTCCCGAAGAAGTGGCGTTGTGCCCACCGGTCGAAATTTCGGCCTTGGTCACCCAAGGTTATGCCCCGTTCACATACGGTTGGACCACGGGGGACACCACGGCGAGCATCGACTATGAAGACCTGGAACCCACCACCATCTTTTTGACCGTGACGGACGTGTGCGGCGACTCTTTGGTCCTTCCTGTGGACTTGGTGAACCCCACACCGCTGGATGTGGCGATCGTTCAAGAAAATGAGCCCTATTGTCCAGGGGACCCGGTTCAATTGGGGACGGAAGTGATTTCTGGAAGCGGAACGGTTTCCTGGGATTGGACCGCCTCCCCAGACTTGGACAATTCCAATGGAGGAAGTGCATCCGTGAGCCCCAGCACCAACTCTACGTTCACGGTCAATGCAGAAGATGCTTGTGGCCAAACCGACGAAGCCAACTGGACCGTGCTGGTGCCCACCTACGAGCCCATCGTGAGCTCCGACGTAACGTTCTGCCTCTACCAACAGGGTGTTCTTGGTGTGGAAGGGGGAACGTTCTTGTACACATTCACAGGACTCAACGGAACCCCTTTGAATGCGCAAACAGACTCTTCTGTGGTGTTCACCAATGGAACCGGTAGCATGTATGTGGGCGGCGGAAACAACACCACCACGGTGGTGATCACAGACGAATGCGGTTCAAGCATCGAAGTGGATGTGATTTCAGAAGCTTGCGAAACCATCATCCCCAACATCTTTACGCCCAACAACGACGGCGAAAATGACCGCTTTGTGATCGAAGGAATTGAAGGCTATCCGGGAAGCAGCATTCAGATTTTCAACCGCTGGGGCAACGAAGTCTTCTTTGATCAGAGCTACGATTCCACCTGGGAAGGAGATGGCCTTTCTGAAGGCACCTACTACTACATCTTCATTCGCAGCGATGATGTCCGATTCGCAGGCCCCCTTCAGCTGGTGAGACAGCGCTTCTAAAGGACCGTGGGTCAGCGCTGAATCAGCGATTTTCCGGTCATCTCATCTGGCGACTGGACCCCCATGAGGTCCAGCACCGTGGGTGCCACATCGGCCAATGCCCCTGATTTGACTTGGTTCACCCCTTCCCCAATCGCGATGACAGGGACCAAATTGGTGGTGTGCGCCGTATGGGGTGTGCCATCAGCATTTCGAGCCAACTCTGCATTTCCATGGTCCGCAATGACCACGAACGCGTAACCGGCTTGACGGCCGACCTCTAAAACCCGACTCAGCTGGCGGTCGGTTTCCTGGCAAGCGGCCACCACTGCCTCAAAGACACCTGTGTGCCCAACCATGTCGGGATTGGCAAAATTCAAGCACACAAAATCTGGGGGCGTGTCTGATGACATGGCATCCAATCGCTGCTTGGGCCACACCAGAGGCGCTCATGGTCGGCTGCAAATCATAGGTGGCCACCTTAGGAGATGGGGCTACAGCCCTTTGCTCGCCCTCAAACTCAGCCTCTCTGCCCCCGCTAAAAAAGAACGTCACATGCGGGTATTTTTCTGTTTCGGCCAGCCTGAGCTGCGTCTTGCCTGCTTTGCTCACGACCTCACCCAATGTCATGGGGAGGTTGGGCTTGTCGTACAGCACTTCAATCCCCTTGAACCGATCGTCATAATTGGTCATGGTGACATAGTGTAAATCGACCATCGCCATGCCATGCTCTGGAAAATCCTGTTGCGTGAAAGCAGTGGTGATTTGGCGGCAACGGTCCGTTCTGAAATTGAAGCAGAACACCACATCTCCGGGTCGGATTTGACCATCGATGCCCTTCATGATGGCTGGCTCCACGAATTCATCGGTCACATCCCCCGCATAGGCGGCAGCCATGGCTTCTTGTGCATCCTCAAAAACTTGGCCTTCACCGTGAACCATCAATCGATAAGCCTTGGCCACCCTTTCCCAGCGCTGATCTCGGTCCATGGCCCAGTATCGCCCGCATACCGTGGCGATGGCAGCACCGGTCTCCTCGCACACGGCCTCGAGCTCTTCCAAGTACCCTGCTCCCAGCTTTGGTGCTGTATCCCGTCCGTCTGTGAATGCATGCACCACCACATCCTCGACTTCGGCATCGGCTGCGATCCGCAGCAAGGCATACAAATGGTCTTGCTGGCTGTGAACGCCCCCTCTGCTCACCAAGCCCATGAAGTGCAGCCTTCGCCCCTCCTCTTTGGCGGCCGATAGCGCCGCTTGGAGAGTGGGCTCGGTGGCCATCGAGCCATCGGCCACCGCCCGATCTATGCGCAGCAAATCTTGGTAGACCACGCGGCCGGCACCGATGTTCAAGTGCCCCACTTCACTGTTTCCCATTTGACCTGTGGGAAGACCAACCTGTTCGCCGTGGGTCACCAAGGTGGCGTGGGGATGGTCCTGCATCAGCCCATCAAAACAAGGGGTGTTTGCGGTGTGAACGGCGTTGTTGGCGTCCGGGGTTCCCAGGCCCCAACCATCGAGGATGACGAGTGCGGTTTTTTGCTCCATTGCGCCGCGAAGTTACCCCTCGATGGGGCCTGTCGGCCATGGGCATCCTTTCAAGACCACAAATGTCTTGGCGGTCGCACCAACCCGGAATGTGTGCCCTTGATTTCTGAAGTGGTTGTCTTCAGCAAGCCCATGCGAAAAACATCCAAGGTTTCCACTCCTCCATCCTTGGCCAAGGCGTTCCAAGCCGCGAACATGTCTTGCGACCATCGAATGTCATCGACCACGACCAATGCCTCCTTCGCGAGGTGCGGATGGATTGATTTCCACTGCGACAGCAATGCTCGGCCCGAATGATGGCCATCCAGAAAGACCAAATCGAAAGGTCCAACCTCATCCAAAACAGGACCCAGTGTCTCGGAAAAGGGTCCCACCCTTAAGCTGATCTCAGAGTGCTGAAACTGCCTTTTAAGACGCGCCTCAGTTTTGCCCGCCAATGCTGGACTCCCCTCCAAGCCAAAATATTGGGCCTGTCCATCGCAGCCCTGAAGCAATTGGGCCGCTCCAGAGCCCAGGCACGTTCCCAGCTCCAAAATTTTGACCCTTTTTTGCCCCAAATCTGCGCGCGATCGCTCTGCTGCCGAAGCCGAGAGCCAATAACCCTTCCGGAGATCAGAGCTTGCCCGCTGGGCCAAATGGCCAACCTGAACCTTCAACATGCGCCCCTCCTTTGGACAATCTGCGCCAAAATCCAAAACTTCGATCTCCTCCGAACTTTGAAGCAAAGCGCTTTCATCCTTGCGCCAATCCTGCCATAAGCCCCAGGCACTGTGGGCTTTCCTGTGACCGATCACCCCGCTCCTCCAATGGTCAATGCTGTCTGAAACCCGAGGTTGAGACGCCCATTTTCGCCCCCAACTCAACCAATCTGACCAACCCTTCGTTTTCCCCATGGTGCGCAAGTTCGGTGTTCGTACTTTTGCTGTCCTAAGGGCGGTTAGCTCAGCTGGTTCAGAGCACCTCGTTTACACCGAGGGGGTCGGGGGTTCGAGTCCCTCACCGCCCACTCATTCATCCTCTCAGCACGGCGTTGCCATGCGGCAACCTTGCTGGGCGACCAGGCAAAGCCCGTGGTTTGGCGTTGCCTTGTATCTTAATGCAAGGACTATGCCCTGCTGAAATTTGGACCCATACGGTGGAATCGAACTTGAAATCCCGATTTCGTCGCATGCTTGGCCTTCGGTTGCCCTCTGTGTTGACGGCCCTGTTTGGCTGCCCTCCTCCGTCCAGCGCCCAAGAAGCCGAGCACGATGTCGCCTTCGAGTGGATTGAGGTGCAGCTGAAGGGCATTCAGGTCGGACTTCGCCCGCCCGCCCATTCACGCCCGCAACCTGTACCACGTTTCCCTCGCGATGTACGACGCTTGGGCCGCCTATGACGATGTGGCCGAGACCGTATTGCTCTTGGGCAACACTCTTGGGCGGCTACACTGCCGAGTTCGACGGCGTCCCCGAGAGCATCCTGCCCTTCCTTGACTTTCCCTGATGCACAGGAGAGAAGCCGCTCTCTTATGCCGCCTACCGGGTGCTGACCCACCGCTACGTGAATCGTCACCCGGAGTGGTGACCGCCCAGGCCCGCTTTGACTCCCTGTTCGCCGCACTTGGGCTACGATCCAGGCCTCGACCTCGTCCAACTACTACCGGTTTGGCTCGCCGGCCGCTTTGGGCAACTACATCGCCGAGCAGGTCATTGCCTTTGGCCTTCAGGATGGCGCCAATGAGGCCTTTGACTACGTCAACCTCTACTACGAGCCGCTCAATGAGCAGCTGGTGGTGTCCGACCCGGGCAACCCCACCATCGCTGACCCCAACCGCTGGCAGCCCCTCGCCATCGGCGGTTTTGTCGACCAGTCTGGCCAGGTCCTCGACAGTTCGCCTCCCGTTCCAAAGCCCAGAGTGGGGCTGGGTCGCTCCCTTCGCTCTGGACGGACGACCAGACTGGTCATTTACGAGCGCGACGGCGAGCTCTGGCCCACCTATGGCTCGATCCCGGTCCGCCGGTCTACGTCGGGGGCGACCAACCCGCTGCAGTCCGACAGCATGTTCCGGCACCACTTTGCCATGGTGAGCATCTGGCAGTCCCACCACGACCCGTACAACGGGGTGATGGTCGACGCCAGTCCCAGCCAGCATCGGCAATGCGCCTGACTTTCCCGGAGACGCTCGCAGGAATACGGTGACTTCTACACCTACTTCGAGGGCGGCGATGCCGGAGAAGGTCATGAAATCAACCCCTCTTCTGGGCTGCCTTACGACCCACAACTGGTCCCGCTTGGGGACTACACACGCATCCTCGCAGAATTTTGGGCCGATGGCCCGGACAGCGAAACCCCTCCTGGCCACTGGTTTAGCATCACCAACGAAGTGATGTCCCACCCCGACTTTACCTATGACTGGATGGGCGAAGGTGAGGAGCTGGACCCCTTTGAGTACGAAGTGAAGATGTACCTCACCTTGGGCGGTGCTGTGCACGATGCAGCCATCGCAGCCTGGAGTGTCAAGGGCTATTACGACTACGTCCGCCCATTTCTGCCATTCGTTATTTGGCCGGTCAGGGGCAATCCTCGGACCCCGCCCTGCCGAGCTACAGCCCGAATGGAATCCCGCTGTACCCTGGCTTTATTGAATTGGTGGATGACACCGACAGTTTGGCTGGACCTGGGGGAGAGAACATCGGCAAGGTGAAAGTCTACACCTGGCAAGGGCCGGATTACATCGACACCTATGAAGCCGAGAACGGCCTCGAAGTCCCCATTGACACCGTGGGGAACATCGCGGGCACTGGATGGATTTTGCCGAGAACTGGTGGCCTTACCAGCGTCCCAGCTTTGTCACCCCACCCTTCGCAGGTTATGTCTCAGGCCACTCCACGTTCAGCCGTTCCGCGGCTGAAGTGCTGACCGCAGTCACGGGAGACCCCTTCTTTCCCGGGGGCATGGGCGAGTTCGATTGCCCCCAAGACGACTTTCTCGTGTTCGAAGTCGGTCCTTCAGTGTGGATGTCACCCTTGCAGTGGGCCACCTACTACGACGCCTCAGACCAGTGCAGCCTTGTCCACGCATCTGGGGCGGCATCCACCCCGTCACGGATGACATCCGCGGCCGCCAAATGGGCATCGTTGTGCGGCACTCAAGCCGTCGACCCTCGCCCACTCCTATTTCGCCGGGAGCCATCAGCAACAGCTTGTGGAGTCGGGCCCTTACGGCGGTTGCCTTGGCGACCTCGACGGCGACGGGGCTCAGACCGTGGAAGACGTGCTCTTCATGCTGGCCAACTTCGGTCACGTCAAGGCCCCCACCCGGCCGACATCGACCTGGACGACCTCGTGGGCACCACGGACCTGCTGATCCTCTTGGGCATCTTCGGGTGCACCTGCCTGTGATGGAGCTGGCACGGTGATGCTTGGAACCGAGGGTCAAGTGCCCCCGGCAGTCGCCTTCAGCGCCTGAAGGGCTTCTCCGACCGTGAACACACTGCCCAGCACCACCACAAGCTCGGATCCTGTGCGAAGGCCCATGGCGCCTTTCAGGGCCTCGGTCACATTGGAATAAGCCACTCCCGCTCTTCCCAAGCCTGACGCCCTAAAAGCCAACTCCTCAACAGGCATGGCACGGGGAATCCCTGCTGCGCACCAATGGTGGCTCTGGGCCTGCGGAAGACAAACCAATGCCCCTTCTACGTCTTTGTCCTTCACGGTCCCAAACACCAATTTCAATGGCCTGTTCAGGGCACGCAATGCCCGACCAGTTTCGGTCAAGCCTTCGGTGTTGTGCGCGCAGTCCAGCAAGACATCTGGCCCCCACCATTGCCACCTTCCCAAAAGGCCCCACGCGCTGGGTCCAGCCGAGAGCACACCTTCGTCTGTGGAGCGGTCTCCATCGATCAAAGCCAAAATGCGCCGGGCCACCGCCCGGTTCCGCGACAACCAAGTTGGCTCATCTGCAGGATCGTCGCCTGGAAGCCCATCGTGCACTTCGACACTCAATCTGAGTGAGCGCTCCAACACCACTGACCTGGCCTCTGGGGGCAACACGCCCAGCACACAAGGCACCCCCTCTTTGAGGATGCCTGCTTTCTCCCCAGCAATGGCCCGAATGCTGTCGCCCAAGAACTGCTGGTGATCCAACCCAATGGAGGTGATCGCCGTGGCCAGCGGACGCGCAAAAATATTGGTGGAGTCCAGCCTCCCCCCCATGCCTGTCTCCAAGACCACAACATCGACTTCGGCATTGCGAAACGACACCAAGGCCATGGCAAACATCAATTCAAAAAAGCTCGGCTGAAGACGGGACCAGAGGTCCAAATGACCCGAGACAAAACCCGTGAAATCAGACTCACTGATCGGTTCACCGTTTACCCGAATGCGCTCTCTTGGGTCAAACAAGTGTGGCGAGGTATACAGGCCCACCCGAAGCCCTCTCGCTTGCAATGCTGCCGCCACCCGCGTGGCTCACCGACCCCTTCCCGTTGGTTCCAGCGATGTGGATGACCTCGAGTTCTGCCTCAGGGTTGCCCAAGGCTTCACACAGGGCCAAGGTATTGGACAGGTCCACCTTGTATTCGGCGGGTCCCGAACGCTGGAACATTGGAAGCCTGGCGTAAAGCCAATCGAGGGTGTCTGAATAATTCAATGTCCAGAGAACTTCCAGAGGTCAACGGCCAATGGCAGCTCCCCTTGATCTAACATCATTGCAGCTTGAAGTTGAACTCGATCCAACCAATCCGCGTGGGCTTGATCGGGTGGCTCTCAAACTTGGCTGTCAGGGCAGCCTTCCTGGCCAACTCCACCAACCTGTTGTTGGACGTGGTGCTGAATTCAGGGTCGTATTTGGCCTCTGTGACAGTTCCGTTTTTGTCGACGTACACCTTCATCCTCACCACACCTTCTGCCTCGGGCTTGCCACTCAAGTTGGGCTTGCCGATCATCTTTCCTCCGTCCAACAACTCACCACGCGGATCTCCTGAGACCACTCCCGCCCCTTCAATCTTGCCGTCGTCGGCTCCACTGTTGCCTGTGCCTTCTTGCTCGCCTTCAGACCCTCCGCCCCCGCTGTTGCTGAACATCTGGCTGAGCGCGTTGGACAGGTCCTGGGAAATCTCGGGGTCTGGATCGGGGTCTTCCACTTCGGTGACTTCTTCCACGACCTCTTCTTGCGTGGGGACCTCGACCTCACTCACCTCTTGCGTTTCAATGCTTTCCACAGGGGCCACTTCTTCAGAAACCGACTCGGAGACTTCCTGCTCGATCACTTCCTCGACCTGTTCAGAGGGCACTTCTGTTTCGCGCTCACCACCGGCCTCTTCCACATTGCCAAAGTCCGCCATGCCCACGGCAACAAATTGCTCTCCCGGTGGAGGCGTCACCTCTTGGAATGCCACCAAGAACACGCATGCAGCCAAAATGGCCGCATAGGTGAAACTGGAGAGCACGGGCGGCCTTTCGGCGTTCCTTGCGCTCCTGCTCTTCGTGGTGACGGTTCCAATCGAATTTGGGCATGTGCTGTTTTAGCGTGTGGGTTGTGCACCGAGCATCACCTTCCACTCATTGGCCTTGGCCAATCCAATGACTTCGACGGTTTGTCCAGTGGGCACTTCCTTGTCCACCTGCAAATACAGCACTGGATCAGATTGCTCACCAAACTTGACCTTCAACGCCGGCTCAATGTCAGCGCGGGCAATGGCGGTGCCATTGAGGTAGTAGGTGCCATCGGGCTTGATGGAAATGGTCATTCGAGAACTGGCACTGCTTGTGCCCTTGCTCTGCGGCAAATCCACGTTCACGCCATTCGAGACCAGGGTCGACAGAATGATGAAAAAGATGAGCAGCAGGAACACGAGGTCCGTCATGGAGGACATGTTGCCTCCAGACTGCACTTGATTGCGCTGGGAGAGGTTCATCAGCGCGCGGGTTCTTCGAGGATGTCAATGAACTCCAAAGAGCTGGCCTCCATCATGTGAATGACCTTGCTGACACGGCTCACCAAGTGGTTGTACGCCATGTAGGCAATAATGCCCACGATGAGGCCCACGATGGTCGTGATCATGGCTTGCTTGGTGCCGGACGAGATGTCATCCACCCTCACCATGCCTGCACTTTCCATGTCCAAAAACACGTTCACCATGCCGATGACCGTCCCCAAGAATCCAATCATGGGCGCAGCACCTGCGATGGTGGCCAAGGTGCTCAGGTTCTTTTCGAGGCTGTAAATCTCCAACTTGCCCACGTTTTCAATGCTGGTGGAGATGTCCTTCAGCGGTTTGCCGATGCGGGCAATGCCTTTGTGCAACATCCGCGCGATGGGTGTTCCGCTTTGCTCACAGAGGTTTCTGGCGCTGTCCAAGCTTCCGGCCGACAAGTAATCCTTGAGCTTGGCCATGAAATCCTTGTCCTCTTTGGCGGCCTTGCGGATGGCCATGGACCGCTCAAAAAAGATGAACAGGGCGATGAAGCTCATGATGGCCAGGGGCAGCATGATGTACCATCCGCCGGAAAGCAGGAGTTCGAAAATGGAAACGTCCCTGGTGACCACCTCACCTGAGGCAGAAAACGGCGTCTGTGGTGGCCTCGTCGGTCACCGTGGTGCCACCGAGGGTCAGGTCCTGAATGGAAGCGAAGACAAAAAGAAGAAATTGCATGGCGTTCGGGCTGCGTTGTAGCTCAACGTCGAAGGTCGCCGTTTCCGTATGCCATTTTCGCTTCCCAGCAGGGCTTTTCCACCCAGCTGTTGTTCACTCACCGGACTGCGTCAGGCCCCCAGACCAAACATGGCCCAATAGACCGCTGCACCTGCGAGGTATCCGGAGATCGCCAAAAGGCTCATTCGCTTGAGGTACCACACAAAGTCGATTTTCTCCAGTCCCATCACCGCTACCCCAGCAGCAGAACCGATGATCAGCGCACTTCCACCCGTACCAGCACAGTATGCCAAGAACTGCCAGAATATGCCGTCCTGAACGAAATAGCCCTGCCATGCATCTACAGTGCCCGGGGCGGCCACATCGTACATGCCCATGGAGGCGGCCACCAACGGCACATTGTCTACGATCGCCGACAACAAGCCGATGGCGATGTTGATCAGGTACACATCTCCGAGGGACTCGCGCAACCAGTCCGCCGAAGCGATCAAGTGACCGGCTTCTTGCAACGCGCCAACGGCCAGCAAAATGCCCAAAAAGAACATCACAGACGCGGTATCAATCTTTCTCAAGACCCCGACAACACTCAGGTTTTTCCGCCTCTGCTCGTTTTTGGAGCGGTGCAACACTTCTGTGGTCAACCACAGCACACCCAAGGACATCATCATTCCCATGAAGGGAGGCAAATGGGTCACTGTTTTGAAAACGGGCACAAACAAAAGCCCGCTTACCCCCATGGCGAAAACGAGGTTACGCTCTCCATGGGTCGTGGGGTCTTCTGCTTCGTCTGGGTCCAATAAACTGGGCCGCTCCACGTCTCCCTTCATTCGAATCGACATGATGGTCAACGGGACCACCATGCACACAATGCTGGGCAAAATCAGGTTCGCCACAATCACGGGCGTGGTCAATTGGCCCCCGATCCACAACATGGTGGTGGTCACATCGCCAATGGGCGACCAAGCCCCACCGGCATTCGCACTGATGATCACAGCGCCAGCAAACAGCCAGCGCGTGGGCTTGTCTGCAATCAATTTGCGGAGCAGCGAAATCATCACAATGGACGTGGTGAGGTTGTCCAAAGCGGCAGAGAAAAAGAAGGTGAGGATGCCGATGATCCAAATCAGGCGGCTCTTCTTTCGGGTTTTGATTCGGTCTGTGATGACCGCAAATCCGTTGTGTGCATCTACCAATTCCACGATGGTCATGGCCCCAAGCAGGAAGAACAAGATGCTCGAAATCTCTTCCATGTGGTGAAGGAGTCGATGCTCGAAAAAGACCTTGAGCGCCCCGTGATCTGCTCCTCCGTGGCCTGCGCCATGAACAAACTCATTGAAGGATTCGACCAGATGAGCCGGAGCTTCGTGCCAGCCCAAAACCAAAATGGCCCAGCACACCGTTCCCGTGATCAATGCACTTGCGGCCTTGTCAATGTGGAAGTTGTGCTCCAGCGCGATCAGCGCATATCCGAGAACAAAAACAAGAATGAGGAGGGTTTCCATGAAAAAGGGATCAATTCAATTTTTGATTCAAACGAGTTGTTCGAGGGCAATGGCCAAGGCCGTAGAAGACACGCCGGTCGAAGATGGGTTCCGAGCATGACAGCGCTCAAGGGCATCCCGTATGCAACCAGAGGTGTCCATAAAGATGGCTTCATCTTCTAAACGAACGTCTCCATCTCCCATGAGATATCCAAACACCCGAGCCATGCCACAGTTCGCAATGAAGTCCGGAATCACAGCACAAGCCCCATCGGCCTTTTCGGAAATGGGGCCGTAAAAAATCTCCTTGTCGGCAAAGGGCACATTGGCCCCGCAAGAAATGACCTCCAAGCCGCTGGCCAGCATGGCGTCCAACTGTGCCTCGGTGACCAAACGAGATGCTGCACAAGGCAAAAACACCTCGGCTCCAATGCTCCAAATGGCGGACTGAACCTCCTCAAAAGACATCATTTTCTCCGACTTCAAAGCGTTGCCTTCTTTGGCCAAAAACAGCGCCCTGACTTCTTCCAGATCCAATCCTTCAGGGCTCAAAATCCCCCCGGCCCGATCAATGATTCCTGTGATGACGGCCCCTTGATTGGCCAGGTACAATGCGGCGGCAGCGCCCACATTCCCCCACCCCTGAATCAAGACCCGTTTTCCTTCGACTTCGCCTCCGTAGAGGGAATAAAAGTGACGCACGGATTCGGCCACACCGTAACCGGTGATCAAATCGGCCACCCTGTAGCGGACCCCGCCGCCGTCTGGCAAATACAAGGGGTCTTCTACCACCTTGCTCACCCCCTGTCGGAGGCGCCCAATCCGGCGAACTTTCTGTGCTTCATCTGGCCGGAAGTGTCCATTGAAAACGCCCTCTTGAGGGTGCCAAACCCCGCAAGCCTCGGTCATGGGGATCACCTCCATTCCAGCATCGACATTCAAGTCGCCGCCCGTCCCGTAATAGTGCTTAAGCAAAGGCGTTACTGCCTGATACCAGCGCTTCAGAACGCCTTCTTTTCGCGGGTCCGATGGATCGAAATTGATGCCGCTTTTGGCGCCGCCGATTTGAGGACCACTGACCGTGAATTTGACTTCCATGGTCTTGGCCAACGACATCACCTCATTGCGATCCAGGCCTTTCCTCATTCGTGTGCCGCCACCAGCGGCCCCGCCCCTGAGGCTGTTGATCACCACCCAACCTTTGGCTCCTGTTTCAGCGTCTGTCCATTCGAACACGATTTCTGGTGAGCGTTCACTGTATTGAGCGAGGAGTTCCTTCATGATGTTCACCTTACTTCCCGTTCATTCCGGGAGCCGCGAAGTTACCGAACAGGACGCCGCCACAGACATCCCTTGTTGCCCCGGTCACAGATGCCAATGAGGTGGTTTTGCCCAAGGCCGTTCGCTGGGCCAACCAAGCAAAAGCGGCAGCCTCTTTTCCATCGATCCACAATGCACTTGGAACGTCCAGCTTCCATTCATTGCCCAAATGGGCGGACCAACGCTTCAACAAGAATCCGTGGTGGGCTCCGCCGCCGGTCACCAATATTTGACCGGGGGGCACCATTGAGCATGATGGACCGAGCCAAAACCTGTGCCATCCACTCCACGGCTGTGGCCATGGCGTCTTCGGGGAGGGCGATGGAGTCGAGCAAAAGGTGCAATGGCGACAAATCTTCCGCTGCCAATGACTTCGGAGGGGTTCTATGCAGGTAAGGCCATGTTTGGAGTTTGGCCAACACAGCGAGGTCCACTTGGCCTTGAGAAGCCAAGACTCCACCTTCATCAAAAGGCCTTCCCGCCCTCTGGGCTTGGCGGTTCAGCAAAAGATTGCACCCACATACATCCCAAGCCCGCACCACTTGGGTCTCACCTTGCGAAAGCAGGGTAACATTGGCGATTCCACCCAAGTTTGCGCAGGCGGCATGATGCCCAAACACCATGGCATCAAACAAAGGAACCAACGGAGCCCCTTGTCCACCAGCGGCCACATCGGCAGAACGGTAATCGGCCACAACGGGCAGGCCCAGCGCACTGCGCAGAAGGGCAGCATCACCGATGGCGCGCGTGCCTCGACCGCCGGGCTCATGGAACCAGGTGTGTCCGCTGAAACCCATCAAGTCAAGCCCTCCGTGTTGATCAGACCACCTGTCTCGACAATCCACAGCCTTGGCGATCACCCAGAGCGTCCAGTCTCTTTCCAATTCTAAGGCTGCGGTTTCATTGGCCTCTCCCAACCCGCGCAAACGGTTTTGAAGTGACTCTGGATACCCAAACCCCTCGGATTCAAGCACCTGAACCCCACCTCCATCTTCATCCATCTGGAGGAGCACCAGGTCCAATCCATCACAGGATGTTCCCGACATGGTGCCCAACACTCGCCACACCCGGGAATTGTCCTTAACCACGGGCACTTGATGGTGTATCTTTGCCCTCCCTAAACTTGAGCCTCCCTGAAATGATCCTGGAACTCACCGAAGAGCAACGCGCCGTTCGAGACGCCGCAAGAGATTTCGCCCAAAACGTCCTGAAACCAGGCGTCATTGAGCGCGACAACGCACAGCAATTCCCCGCTGAAGAAATTCGCCAACTCGGAGAGTTGGGCTTCATGGGCATGATGGTCGACCCGAAATACGGCGGCAGTGGCATGGACACCGTAAGCTACGTGCTGGCCATGGAAGAACTGTCCAAAATTGACGCTTCTGCTTCCGTGTGCATGTCGGTGAACAATTCGCTGGTGTGCTGGGGGTTAGAGGAATATGGCACAGAAGAGCAAAAACAGAAGTACCTGACCCCCTTGGCCAAAGGCGAGAAAATTGGTGCATTCTGCCTGAGTGAACCCGAAGCTGGAAGCGATGCGACCAGCCAGCGGACCACCGCCATTGACATGGGGGACCACTACCTGCTGAACGGCACCAAGAACTGGATCACCAACGGAGGTTCTGCCAGCACTTACCTGGTCATTGCCCAAACCGATGCCGACAAAGGCCACAGAGGAATCAATTGTCTCATTGTAGAGCGGGGCATGGAAGGCTTCATGGTGGGCGCCAAGGAAGACAAAATGGGCATCCGTGGCAGCGACACGCACACGCTCATGTTCCAAGACGTGAAGGTCCCCAAGGAAAACCGCGTTGGAGAAGATGGCTTTGGATTCAAATTTGCCATGAAAACCCTCGCCGGTGGTCGAATCGGCATCGCATCTCAAGCCTTGGGCATCGCTTCCGGATCGTTGGAGTTTGCGCTGGCCTACTCCAAGGAACGCAAGGCTTTTGGAAAGGAAATCCACAAGCACCAAGCCATTGCATTCAAGCTGGCCGACATGGCCACAGAAATCGAAGCGGCCCGCTTGCTCTGCATCAAGTCCGCCTGGTTGAAAGACCAGGGCAGGGACTACGACTTGGCCAGTTCAATGGCCAAACTGTATGCATCAGAAGTGGCTGGACGCGCGAGTGATCAAGCCGTCCAAATCCACGGTGGATACGGATACGTGAAGGAATACCACGTGGAGCGCCTGATGCGCGATTCCAAAATCACCCAGATCTACGAGGGGACCAGTGAGGTCCAACGAATCGTGATTTCACGATCCATCCTCCAAGACTAAAAAGGATCTGACCAAGGAGGACCAAACAAGGAGGACAGGCCCAAAAGGGATTCTCCGGGCCTCCTCCTTTTCAAATCACTCTGCAGACAGCATTCTGGCCTCTGCTGCTTCGAGCAATTGAACCTCCGCTGAATTGGCTGGGGTAGGAATGCCATCCCCAAACCGCCTGGTTTCAATCTCGCCATTGGCATTGCGGGACACCAACAGGGAAGATTCAATGTCTGAACTCACTTCGAAGGCCACTGGGCGGATGCCCTGAGCGGGGGTGCAGCTGAGCGGCTGTTCTGACCCGGCGTTGACCATTGCGCTTGAGCAACATCACCACCCCTGATTCGTCCACGGTGCAGATGTAGTCCTTCCGCCCCGCCCGCAAATGGGCGATGGCTTGGATCGCATTTCCTTTGGACACATGTCGCCAACCCGGCGTCGCCTCCCCGAGGTTACGGTGGTTCAAAATCCGTCCATCGGCCAAGCCCAACAAGTAGCGTTCGTTTCCTTCACCGTCATAATCCACCACAGCCTGGGCCGTGATGGCTGACGAAGGCCGCATGGAGAATCCAGGGATGGGCCGTCCACTGGGGTCGAGTCCAATGGCGCGCTCTTGGTCAATCAAGAAAAACTCCTCGTTTCCATTGTCGTTGGCATCGAACTGATAGGCCC
>CALSMK010000021.1 GCA_943787435.1 uncultured Flavobacteriales bacterium
AGATTGATTTTGAGAGCGCCTTTGACCTCCATAAGTATGGGGCGTTCATCCAAGCCTCCAAGCCGATGGCAGACGGTCGCATCACCTTGAGTGGTGGATTGAGGATGGATGGCAACGAAGTCAACGCCAACATGGCGAACCCCATTCGACAATTGAGCCCCCGTGTGGCCTTTCGTTGGAATTTTGCTCCGCGATGGAGCCTCAATGCCAATACTGGTCGCTATTTCCAATTGCCCAGCTACTTGGTCTTGGGATACGCGGAGGATGGCCAGTTGGCCAATCAGGCAGCCGCGCGATACACGAGGTGCGACCAGGCCGTGGCGGGTCTGCGGTTTGATTGGGGAGAGCGGAACACCACGTTTGGCCTAGAGGGCTTCTTGAAAAGCTATCAAGGAAGTCCAGTCAGCCGAGAGACGGGGATTGCGCTGGCCAACCTTGGTGCGGATTTTGGAGTCGTCGGCAATGAAGCCGTGCTCTTCGATGGTATTGGCCGTTCGTATGGTTTGGAGTTCCTTGCCCAGCGCAGACTCTACAAAGGGGTGTATGGTTTGTTGGCTTACACCTTGGTCCGAAGCGAGTATGAATTCGAGGGGGAGTTTGCGCCGAGTGCCTGGGACAGCCGACACATCGTATCGCTCACCGGAGGAGCCAAGCTGAAGCGGGACTGGGAAGTGGGCGTCAGGTGGTTGTACAGCGGTGGTTTGCCCTACACACCATACGACATCGACGTCAGCATGGATCGGGAGTATTGGGACAGTCAAGGGGTGCCTCAATTGGACTATGCTTTGTTGAATGCCAACCGAAACGCCTCTTTCAGTCAATTGGACTTGCGCGTGGACAAAAAGTGGTTCTTCAAGAATTGGAGCTTGGATGTGTTTATGGACATTCAGAACCTTTTTTCACAAGTCCCAGACGCCCCGCCATCTCTAGATGTGTTGCGAGACCCCGCAACGGGGTTGCCCATTCCGGATCCTCAAAGCCCGGGACGTTATCAACCGAGATACATCAATGCAAATGCGGGTACGGTGGTGCCGGCTATTGGTTTGATTGTTGAACTTTGACGGGTGCGCATCGACAAGTTTTTATGGTCAGTCCGTCTCTTCAAAACAAGGTCTCTCGCTACTTCCCGTGTGAGAGAAGGCAAGGTTGAAGTGGATGGAGGGGCTGTGAAAGCCAGTCGCGAATTGAAAGTAGGGGAAGTGATCCGAATCAGGTCGGGTGCCCACTACGAATTGCACGAAGTATTGGGCTTTCCTAAAAGCCGAGTGGGGGCAAAGCTTGTCGATGATTATATCGCAGACAAGACTCCAGATGAGGAGCGGCAGAGACAGGCCGTTACCCGAGAAATGATGAGGGAAATGCCCAAAGGGTTGGGTAGACCGACCAAAAAGGACCGCAGGAATTGGGATAAAATGAACCGGTGATCAAATGAAGGGCTACGAGTTCAGTCGACTGTTACCAAGTGAGACTTGGCCTTTGAGGGCTGCTGTTTTATGGCCCGAAAAGGAGGTCGGTCCCAGCTGTGAGTTGAACGTAGATTCTGTCGAGGGCGCTCTTCATTTTGGCATCAAACAGAATGGTCTTGTGGTTTGCGTGGGGTCTTTCTTGCCCCAGGAACATCCTGAAAATCCTGAATTGACCTACCGGCTCAGGGCCATGGCGACGTCAGTGAACCACAGAAAAAAAGGCCTTGGAAGGATGCTCATAGAAGGGGCTTTGGCCGAATTGATGAAGACGCAAGTCAAGGGTGTTTGGGCGGATGCTCGTCATGCCGCTCTGGGGTTTTATGCGAGGCTGGATTGGGAGGTTTCCGGGCCCACCTACGAGGTGACAAATCGAGGGCTTCACCGACTTGTTTGGGTCCGAATTGACGAGTAGATAAAACGTTTGTCGACTAAAATGGGCAGGTAGTGATATTATACGCGTATAATAACACCCCTTGTTGGGTAGGCCTCCAAATTAAGGTACTGTAATACAGCAGATTGAGCGTCTGCAAAGCCGTTTGATTTTGGCGTGTAATAATTTCGATTTGGCGAGAACCCTTCTCACTTTCCGAAAGCCAAAAGTATCGCCATGTCTTACCAGAAGTCTGTTGCGCTTCTCTCTTGCGCTTTTTTGTTCTCGGCTCTAGCCCCAGAATCAACAAAGGCATTCACTTCAGAGGCCCCCAAATGGGAATCTCACGAAGTGGTTGAACGCTCCCTCACCCCAGGACTCAATGCTGAGTTCTTTTTGACCCATCCGAAGTCCAATGCTGTGTCTCCTCCTGACACAGAAGGACCCGTGATCACGGCAACCGCTCCAGCAGATGTAACGCTGTATGGTTGCCACGATGACTTGACCTTCTCAGAAGGCGCCATGGGCAAGCCCACATATTCTGTCTACGACGATTGTGGGTCAGCGGCCGTGACCAAAACTTACTCGGACTCCTTTGCATACTGCGCGCAGGCAGACGATGCCACGCCCGAAGGCGGTTTGGTCATCACGAGAACGTTTACAATCGTGGCGGAAGATTGCTATGAGAACACCACTACGGTGACTCTGGTACAAACCATCACGGTGGTCGACAACAACCTCCCTTCATTCGTAGAAGCACTCCCTGGCGATACAACAGTGGACTGCGCTTCTGTTCCTTTAGCTCCAGTATTGACGGCGACCGATACTTGTGACTCTGAAGTGAGCGTGAGCTACACGGAATTGGCGACGAATGATTGCTCTGGCATCACACGTACTTGGGTGGCAGTGGACGATTGCGGCAACAGCATCACCCACACTCAAAACATCACGGTAACAGACACCACTGATCCAGTGATCACCGGCACCCCATCTGACATTGCCTTAAATAACGATGCCGAAAATTGTGGCGCCCAGGTGACTTGGACGGCGCCAACAGCAACGGACAACTGTGCCCTCAAAAGCTTGGAGTCCGATCACGATTCAGGAGACACGTTCCCTGTGGGCACCACTTTGGTGACCTATACAGCCACGGACAGCTGTGGCAATACGGCCACCACTTCATTTAATGTGGTGATTACCGACGCCGAGGACCCAGTTTTGGTTGGTGTTCCCTCTGACATCGCTCAAGGGAATGACTTGGATTCTTGCGGTGCCATTGTGACTTGGACGCTCCCCACGAGCTCTGACAATTGCTCAGGTGACACGTTGGTCGGTTCTCATGCTCCTGGCGACTACTTCGCTTTGGGACAAACCACGGTGACCTACACAGCCACGGACTCTGTCGGAAATGACACAACCTCCACTTTCGTGGTGACCATTTCAGACGAGCAGAAGCCCGCCATTGATGGTCTGCCTTCTGATATTTCAGTGTTGGCCGGAGCTGACTCTTGCGGCACGGTGGTCAACTGGACGGCTCCCACCAGCTCGGACAACTGCTCTGTCACCAGCTTTACCCCGTCATCTCCGTCCGGAAGCGTTTTTGCTGTTGGCACCCACACCATTAGTTATACTGCATCTGACGCAGCAGGAAATGACAGCATTGCCTCATTTGACATTGTGGTAGCTGACGCCGAGAACCCGGTGATCTCAGACATGCCGGAGGACATTACAATCACCGCTGAAGCGGACTCATGCAGTGCGATTGTGACGTGGCAAGGCGCTACGGCAGACGACAATTGTGATATGCAATCCCTGACTTCTGATTACAGTTCAGGAGATCGGTTCCCAGTGGGGGCAACATTGGTGACGTATACAGCTTTGGACATTCACGGGAATGACACCACAGCCACTTTCACCATCACCGTCACGGACGACCAAAGTCCTTCTTTGATTGGAATGCCTTCTGACATCACCCAAACCATGGATCAAGATTCATGCGGTGCAGTGGTGAGTTGGACGCCTCCAACTGTGGATGAGAACTGCAGTCAAACTTTGACCGCGTCACACAATCCAGGAGACTACTTTCCTGCCGGTCCCACGACGGTGACCTACATCTCAATGGACCCTTCAGGGGGGGCGGACACCGCGAGCTTCACCATCACCACAACGGACGATGAAGCGCCGGTCATCTTGAATACGCCAACAGACTTTGGCGTGGATTCAGACGCCGGTGTGTGCACGGCTGTCGCAACATGGACGCCTCCAACGGCCTCTGACAACTGTGGTCAGACCATGACCAGTACCCACAATCCGGGCGACACTTTTGAAAGTGGAGAGACTGTGGTGAGCTATGTGTCTGTGGATGCTGCAGGCAACCAAGATTCTACGGCATTCACCATTACGGTTTCCGACAACGAGGCACCTGTGCTCACGGCCATGGCCATGGACACCACATCTGAGTGTTCTGGATTGACCGACACAACCGATCTCGATGCTTGGCTTGCCAACCATGGCGGAGCCACAGCCACAGACAACTGCGACAGCTTGGCTTGGACCCACAACTATGCAGGAGACTGCACCGTTGAAGTGGGGGATTTCAATACCCACCAGCAAGGAGGTTGGGGCAGCACTTCAGGCGGTGTTCACGACAACCTGAACAACAACTTTGACGCCATTTTCCCATCGGGTGTAACCGTCGGTTGCTCCGCGGGTTATGAGATTGTTTTTACAACCGCAGACGCCATTGAGACGTATTTGCCATGCACTGGAGATGCTGAGTCTTTGGTGATTTCTCACTCTGGCCCCAATCCAGAAGCGAGCTCAGATCCTACGTGTTGGAACAATGCGCTGGTCAGCCAAATCCTGACAGCCAAGCTCAACGCTCAGTTTGATGCCAATTTGCCGGCATTCAGCAGTTCTGATTTGTTGTTGGGTGACTTGGTCGCGACCTCTGGTGTTTTCATGGGCATGTCTGCCAATGACATCATCGCTGTGGCAGATTCCATTGTAGGGGATTGCAGCACGAGCTACACCTTGAATGAGATCCGGGCTGTCTTGAACGACTTCAACCGGAACTACGCAGGTTCCCAAGTGGATGAAGGTCTTTTTGCTCCTGCGGCTTGTTTCTACGGGGACTGCGGTGGAACAGGCTCTGTGACCGTCACGTTTACGGCTACGGACGAAGCGGGCAACACCAGCTCTACGACGGCTTCATTCACTTCAGTGGATACAACGCCTCCAACCATCAGTGCCCAGGACTACACCTTGGCATTGGACAGCACGGGCGCAGCCACGTTGACCGCAGCCAATGTGGACACGGGAACAGCAGATGCTTGTGGCTTCGATACCTTGACATTGAGCCAAACGGCCTTTGATTGCTCCCACCTTGGAGATGTCACTGTGACCCTCACTGCTCTGGATGACTGCGGGAACAGCTCCACTGCGGACGTGACCATTACCGTCACCGATACCATTGCACCCAACATCACCGAGGCCGACGTTGCCGACATTACACAAGATTCGGATGCGGACGTGTGCACGGCAGTGGTGACTTGGACCGACCCCAGCACATGGGACAACTGTGCGGGGGAGACCTTGTCTTATTCTCACGCCTCAGGGTCCACCTTTGATGTGGGCGTGACTACCGTGACCATCACGGTGACAGACGGCTCTGCGAATGCAGACAGCCTGACCTTCGATGTGACCATCGAGGACAATCAAGTCCCAACCATTGCCGCCATGGCGCAGGTGGATGCGGAAACCAGCCCCACAACATGTGATGCTTTGGTTACCTGGACCGATCCCGTCACCTCAGACAACTGTCCTGGAGACACCTTGACCTATTCGCACGATCCTGGCAGCACGTTTGGGCTGGGCACCACAACGGTGACCGCTTATGTTACCGATGCCGCAATGAACACGGACAGCGTGAAGTTCGATGTGGTGGTGGTCGATGCCACTGACCCCGTCATCAACGGTATGCCTACGGACACCACCATCTCCAACGATTTGGATGCATGTGAAGCCGTTTACAATTGGACAGCTCCCTCAGCTGCGGACAATTGCGAGTTGGACACGTTGTATGCCGATCACGATTCTGGAGACAGCTTCCCTCTTGGTGCCACCGTGGTGACCTACACGGCTTTGGACGAAACGGGCAACGACTCGTTGGCCACCTTTACCATCACAGTCGAGGACAATCAAGCCCCCACCATCGCTTCTTTGCCGGACACGACGTTGTCCAGTGAATTGAGCAGTTGTTCTGCGGTATACACTTGGCTGAATCCAGCCACCAGTGACAACTGCCCGGGAGAAACGATTTCTTCCTCTCACCCTTCTGGCTCGGCCTTCCCTGTGGGCTCAACCACAGTGACGTTGACCGTCACCGATGCCTCACTCAACAGCGACAGCACGAGTTTTGTGGTGACCGTTTTGGACAATGAGAATCCCATCATTGCCACCATGAGCGACATCACAGTGAATACAGCCCCAGGTCTGTGCACGCAAACGGTCCCATGGACAGCACCCGCGGTTACGGATAACTGCGCGCTGGACACATTGACTTGTAGCCATACCCCAGGTAGCAGTTTTACTGCGGCGGGCAGCGGTGAGACTACGATTACCTACACAGCATTGGACTCTTCAGGAAATACCGCAACCGAGACATTCAAGATCATCGTGGTTGACAACGAGTTGCCTGTCATGACTGCGGCTTCAGACACCACTTTGGAGTGCGCTGAAAACAATGGAGCGGCTTTCAGCGCTTGGCTCGCCAATTATGGCGGAGCGACGGCGACGGACAACTGTACCGGAAACTTGACATGGACGAATGACCATGATGATAACGAGGAGCCCAACTGGATCTGTGGATACACGACATCAATTACGGTGACGTTTACTGCGACAGATGAAAGTTCAAACAGCTCTACGACAACAGCCACTTTCAACGTTGTAGACACGACGGACCCTGTTTTTGACCAAACCCTTCCAGGTGACACCACTGTGAACTGCGAGAGTGTTCCTGCTGCTGTTGCGTTGACGGCCCAGGACGGATGCAGTGGCGAGATCTCTGTGACTTACGTGCCAGACACGGTGCCTGGAGCATGCCCTCATGAATACACGATCAATCGGACTTGGAGCACAACGGACGATTGTGGGAATTCTGCAACGCACACTCAGGTGATCACGGTACAGGACACGGTTGCACCCCTCATTACTGTGCAAGCCATGGATTCGACCCTCGCTTGTGATGGAACTGACCACTCTGCTGACTTCGCATCATGGCGGGCAGCTTATGGAGGTGCCACAGCGACTGAAACCTGTGGAGACATCACGTGGACAGAGTCCTACGTGATGGGTTCAACTTGTGCTGGAGATTCTGCTGAAGTGACCTTCACGGCCACAGATGAATGCGGCAACTTCTCCACCACAACAGCCATCTGGAAGATGGAGGACGTGACCGCACCCGTTCTTGTAACACCAGCTGAAAACGACACTGTTGAATGCGATGGTGCAGGCAACACAGCCGCAATTGTGGCTTGGCTGAGTGCAAATGCAGGCGCAACAGCCACGGAGGAGTGTTCCGGTTTGAAGTGGAGCAATGACTTCTCAACCATGGGCATGACGTGTGGAAATACGAGTGCAGTCCAAGTTGTGTTTACAGCGACAGACTCTTGCCAGAATGCGACGCAGACCGTTGCGACATTTGTGATCGAAGACACCACGCCTCCGAGCTTCGTTGAAGCTTTACCTGCCAATGGGACATTTGAATGTGACGCAGTTCCTACTCCGGAAACGTTGACCGCCACAGACATCTGCGGAGGCAGCATGCCGGTTACGTTCAATCAGCAGAGGGTGGACAGCATTTGTCCGGACACCTACAGGTTGATGCGGACTTGGACGACGGCGGATTCATGTGGAAACACGGCCAGCCATACCCAAACGTTGATCATCGAGGACACAAGTGCTCCTTTGGTCGTAGCCAAGGACGTTACGATTTACTTGGACGACAATGGTTCTGCGACACTCGTGGCCGATAGCTTGGACAACGGATCTTCTGACAACTGTTCAACACCTTTCTTCTCGGCAGACAATACCACTTTCAACTGCGGAAACCTGGGGGGCAATCCCGTTCTCTTGACCGCAAGCGACTCTTGTCTCAACACCGCAAGCGCCACCGTGCAGGTGACCGTTCTCGACACCATTTCTCCAGTATTTGTGGATGAATTTGGATCACCCGCATTGGCGGAGGACAAAACCGTGGAATGCGATGGCACTGACCACACCACAGATCTGAACAGTTGGATTGCCAACCATGGTGGGGCAGAAGCCGAAGACAATTGCTCGTCATTTGTTTGGAGCACCAGCGATACGACCTTTGTCCCCAGTTGCGGTAACTCTGGAAGCTATACCATGACGTTTACGGCAACGGATCCGAGTGGGAACTCAAGTTCAACAACCGCGTCGTACATCATCTCTGATACTGAACCACCTGTCATTGCATCAAGCGCTACCAATGTGACGGTGGAGTGTGATGGAAACGGCAATACGGAAGCCTTGGCCAGTTGGGTCGAAGCCAATGGTGGTGCTGGAGCCGTGTCCGATGCCTGCGGCGATGTCACATGGAGCAACAACTTTAGTGGATTCGGTGCCAGCTGCACGGGTAGCAGTGCGGTGGAGGTCACCTTCTATGCCACCGATGACTGCGGCAATGTCGCTTCCACATCGAGCATCTTCACCATTGAAGACACCACAGCGCCCTCACTTACAGCTGCAGCTGCAGATACCACGGTGGAGTGCGACGGTTCAGGAAACCTCAGCGATTTGCAGACATGGTTGGCCAATTATGGTGGTGCGACCGTTGACGAGCTTTGTGGGCAAATCACTTGGACCATAGACACGCTGTCATTGGCCCCAGGTTGTGCATCTTCAGGAAGCCAAACCATCAACTTCACGGCAAGTGACGATTGCGGAAACTCCGTTGCTTCGAGTGCCACCTTCAACATCATTGACAACACTCAGCCGAATGCGTTGGCCAATGATTTCACAGTCTACTTGGATGCCAACGGTGTCGCTTCTATTGAAGTCGCTGACATTGATAACGGCTCAAATGATGATTGTGGTGACGTAACGATGGCATTGGATGTGAATTCATTCGATTGCGATGATGTAGGTCCCAACCCTGTGACCCTGTCCGTTTGGGATGCGTGTATGAATGTTGATTCTGCAACGGTGACGGTCAATGTGACTGCCATTGACAGCCTGGCTCCAACGGTGGAGAACATGCCAGCCGATACAACGGTGACCGCAGATGACAGCAAGTGTTCTGCAATTGTGAATTTTGTCATGCCGACTGCCGCTGACAATTGCGATGGAGGTTCATTGACCGCCTCACACAACCCAGGGGATGAGTTCCCGGTAGGAACCACAACGGTGACTTTCACAGTGGTGGACGCCAGTCAAAACACGGACTCAACCACCTTTGACATCACCGTAACGGATGACGAGTTGCCTGCATTCGCGCAGGTTCCAAGCAACATTTCAGTGAACAGCGATACCGGAGTGTGCACAGCCGCTCCACCTTGGACGGCTCCAGTCATTACTGACAATTGCGGCATTGACACCATCATCTCGACCCATGAAAGTGGAGATGTGTTCTCTTTGGGAACGACAACCGTAACCTACACGGCCACGGACATCCATGGCAACGTGGACAGCGTGAGCTTTACAGTGGAAGTCACCGATGCAGAGAAGCCAGCCATTGCAGGTCTTCCAGCAGACATTGCCCAAGGCAACGATGTTGGGGAGTGCACGGCAGCCGTTACATGGACATTGCCCACGGCGAGCGACAACTGCGAGTTGGATACCCTGATTTCATCTCACCAAAGCGGGGACGTGTTCCCGCTTGGCGCAACCGTGGTGACCTACACTGCAACGGATGCCGCTGGAAATGATTCCATTGCCACCTTCACAGTGACCATCAGTGACACAGAAAAGCCTGGCATCGAGAACTTGCCTTCCAACATCACCCAGACGAACGATGAGGACGTTTGTGGTGCGGTTATCACATGGGAAGGCTACGATAGCACGACCGACTCCTACATCAATGTGGAAGAGAGTGACAACTGCCCTGGGGCCAACATTTCGTCCACACACAACAGTGGCGATACGTTCCCAGTCGGTGTCACGACTGTGACCTACACGGCAATCGATGCCGCAGGGAATGATTCCATTGCCAGCTTTACGGTGACCATCACCGACGACCAGAAGCCAGCCATTGACGGACTTCCAGCTGACTTCTCCCAGACTGCGGATGCAGATTCATGCGGAGCGATGGTGTCTTGGACACCTCCGACCAGCTCGGACAACTGCACGGGAGACACCTTGGCCACGAGCCACGAAGTGGGCTCATACTTCCCCGTGGGAACCACGACCAGTGACTTACACAGCTACGGATTCAGTGGGCAATGATTCTATCGCCTCATTTGTCATCACGGTGACCGACGATCAGGCGCCTGCCATCTTGGGATTGCCTGGTGATTTGAGTGCATCGAACGATCTTGATTCTTGTGGTGCCGTCATGACGTGGTCTGCGCCAAGCGCAGCCGACAATTGCACGGTGGATACCCTCTACTCCAGCCACGCCAGCGGAGACTACTTCCCTGTGGGAGTCACCACGGTGACTTACACGGCGGTTGACATTTACAGCAACTCGACGGATTCGACCTTCACAGTGACTGTGACAGACGATCAGGATCCTGCGATTACAGCGGCCTCCGACACCACAGTGGAGTGCAATGGCTCTGGAAACACGGACGAGTTGAATGCATGGCTCGCCAACCATGGTGGAGCAACGGCTACCGACAAACTGTGATGCAGTCACCATTACCAATGACTACAACACAGCGGTCATGGCCGACTCTTGTGGAATGACGGGAACTGTTTTGGTGACCTTCACTGCCACAGACGGTTCCGGCAACACGAGTACCACAAATGCAACGTTCATCATCCAAGACACGACCCCTCCAACGTTTGAACCCAATGGCGCATCTGAGGTCGTGGAATGCGATGGAAGCGGCAATGCCGATGAGCTCACAGCGTGGTTGGACATTTGGAACAATGGCATCACGGTCACAGACAATTGTGGCGGTGTTTCTGTCTCCAAGACGAGCACCCTGCTCACAGATGAGTGCGGTGCAACCGGAGAAGCCAGTGTCACATTCGTGGCCACGGACGCCTGCGGCAATCAGACCGACACCACCTTGACCTTCACCATTGAGGACACGACGCCTCCAACCTTGTTGACGACCGCTCAGGACTCCACGGTTGAATGTGACGGAGCAGGTAACCAGGATGCATTTGATGCTTGGCTCGCCAGTCATCGGTGGTGCCACGGCTGAAGATGTCTGCGGCAACTACACTTGGTCCAATAACTTCATCGCATTGAGCGACGATTGTGGAGCCACGGGATCGGCTACGGTGACATTCTCCTGCCACCGACGAGTGTGGAAACACGAGCACAACCACTGCCACCTTTACCATTGAAGACACCACAGACCCAGCCATCGCCTCCGAGGCCATTGACTTGACTGTGGAGTGTGATGGTGCAGGCAACCTGTCTGACTTGAATGGCTGGCTTTCAGCCAATGGCAATGCCGGCGCGGCTTCGGATGTGTGCGGCACATACACTTGGAGCAACGACTTTGTGGCCTTGAGCGACGATTGCGGTTTCACGGGCTCATCCACGGTGATCTTCACCGTCACAGATGAGTGCAGCAACACCTCAACAACGTCTGCCATCTTCACCATCGAAGACACGACCGTGCCTGATGTTCCGGTCTTGACATGTCCAAAAGGATACCATCTTGTATGCCGACGCCAACTGCTTTGTGGACACCACCACTTCCAGCATTGGTTATGCGACGGCGACCGCTTTCGACGCGTGTGACTCACTTCCGACCATCAACTTCTCTTACGTGGATGCCCCAGCGGTGTACACCTGCACTGCTGATGCAGACAATGCAGCGGAAGGCAGTTATGGGTTCACCAGAACCTGGACGTCCACAGTGACGGATGAGTGCGGATTGACGAGCGCAGCTGCAACGTGTGTTCAAACCATCACGGTTTTGGATACAGTGTCTCCAATTTTGGTGGCCGCTATGGACACCACGGTGGAGTGCGATGGCGCTGGAAACCCAGCAGACCTCGCCGCTTGGTTGGCCAACAATGGAGGTTCCACAGGAACCGACAATTGCGATTCAGAGTTGGCATGGACCAACGACTATGACCCCGCCAACTTCGTGGATCTCTGCGGAGCCACGGGTTATGTGGTGGTGACCTTCACCGCCAAAGACGATTGCGGAAACAGCTCATCTACCACAGCCACCTTCACCATTGAGGATACAACCCCACCGGCCTTCAGTGCCACGGCGGATGACCTTACAGTGGAGTGCGATGGTGCAGGCAACTTGGCTGAATTGAACGGTTGGTTGAACAGCAATGCCAATGCTGCGGCATCTGACATCTGTGGAGGCGTGACCTGGTCTCATGACTTCATCGCGCTCTCCGACGATTGCGGAGCGACGGGAATGTCTACAGTGACCTTCACTGTGACGGACGATTGTGGCAACAGCGTCTACACGTCTGCCCAGTTCACCATCGAAGACACCACTGCACCCAGCATGGACGTCGAGTCGGCTGACTTGACAGTAGAATGCGATGGAGCCGGCAACCTCTCAGATTTGAACGGGTGGATCGCCAGCAACGGTGGCGCCAGCGCCAGCGACGATTGCAGCAGCGTAACCTGGAGCAACGACTTTGAAGGCCTCAGTGACGATTGCGGTGCGACGGGTGCGGCTACGGTGACCTTCACGGCCACGGACGACTGCGGATTGAGCACCTCCACGACGGCGACCTTCACCATCGAGGACACGACCGATCCGAGCATCGACATCGCATCTGCTGACCTCACGGTCGAGTGTGACGGTGCCGGCAACGAGACAGAGCTCAACAACTGGCTCTCCAGCCACGGAGGGGCCAGCGTCAAGCGACCTCTGCAGTGACCCTGTGATCACCCCGGTGGCCATCGGTGTCAGCAGCCTCATCGACGCCGGTCCGGACGGAACGTGGCCGCATGTAGGTGACGTTGACCACCACTGCTGACCCCACAAGCGGAAACCCGCAGACCTTCCAGATCAACGTGACGTCCCTCCCGACTGGCGGTGCGATCTTCCGCGTGGTGAAGACGGTGGCCGACGGCAGCTGGTTCCAGGCCAACCCCCAGCCGCTGGTGCTCGGCATAAACACCATCACGGTGAGTGGCGTGGCCTTCCCGCGGAGCGTCAGGGTTCAGTTCTCCGATGGAGACCCTCGAGTTTGATTCCCTGGTCATCAATGGCGAGGAGCAGATGTCCGCGCCCCCGACGGGTGTCACTTGGAGCAACGACTTCACGGCATTGAGTGACGATTGCGGTGCCACGGGCAGTGCAACGGTCACCTTCACTGCAACGGATGCCTGTGGAAACACGAGCTTTACGACGTCGTCCTTCACCATCGAAGACACCACCGCTCCGAGCATGGATGTGGCTTCTTCCGACTTGACGGTCGAGTGTGATGGAAACGGCAACCCGACGGAGCTCAATGCTTGGTTGACCTCCAACGGCGGCGCTTCGGCTTCAGATATCTGCAGCGGCGTGACCTGGAGCAACAACTTCGCGGCCTTGAGCGACCTCTGCTCTGCCACAGGTGATGCAACGGTGACCTTCACGGCTACGGATGATTGCGGCAACAGCACCTCCACTTCAGCCACCTTCACCATCGTCGATACGACGAACCCTGTGGTGAGTGGAGACGAGGTGGTCATCATCGACTGCTCTCAGTGGCCCTGGGAGACCTTGTATGAGCCCACCATCGATGAGCTCTTGGCCATCCAGGATACAGCGGGCAATCCCATCATCACCTTGGTTGAGGAGTGCGGATACTCCGACTTCCCGATTGACTACACATGGATGTCAGGTGGATGTCACTACGACCACCAGTTGGTTTACCGTCCGATTGACGATTGCGGTAACGTAGGAGACACCCTCTACCAGTTGATTCAGGTGGACGACTTCACCGATCCCGTCTTCACGTTCGTGCCGGCCGACACCATCGATCGCGTGCACGGAGAACGTCGCTGGCTTACCTCGAAATGGCCACGGCCGTTGATCGCCTGTGATCCGAGTGTCAACATGACGTTCACAGACAGCATTTCACGGAAATTCGCAGGGGGCTATGTCATCCTACAGAGAGTTCCGTGCTGAGGACTGCGGCTACAACATTGCACAGACGCCACGCAGACCATTACGGTGAGGCGATACGGTCGCTCCTGTCTTGACGGTGACCGGCACCGGCACGATGTTGCCTTGACCGGTTGCTTGCTCTACGGCTGACACCACGGAGGCTACGAACGGTTCTCCAGACCTGGACTACCTCGGACAACTGCAAGGTACTGTGACTGTGACCTACACGGTCTCCGACGTCCTTGAAGCATTCACTGCTCGGCACGGCGAGACGACGCTCACCGCTGAGGGCAGCTTCATCGTCACGCGTACCTTCACGGTGACCGCTCATTGACGCCGCGGCCAATGCGACGACGACTTCAGCGTCGACCAGACGTTGACCCTCACGGATGACAGCGCTCCGACGGTCAGCCTCACGGCTCCCGCCGACTCTCACGCTCTACCTGGATGCCACCTGCTTCGCAGCGGACAGTCGCCCACCCTGTATCGGGTGACGCGAGCGGCTTCCTCGTGGATGCCACGGATCATCTGCGACACCGATGTGGCGCACACCATCACGCATGCAGACGACACGACCTACACGGGTGCGAGTCGACGGCGTGGGCAGCTTCGAGCATCTGTGCGGACCTACACCGTGACCGTCGCTGGACGACTGTGGCAACAGCAGCTTCGGCCACCACGAGCCACAACGATCGCGGTGCTCGATACGCTCAACCCGAGCCATCACGCCGGACTTCCCGAACGACACCATCATCTATGCTGACGACAGCAACGGATACTTCGATCCGACGCCGAGCAGCACTGGAGTGCTCCTGCGGTGGACTACAGCGACAACTGCAGCGGTGCAGGTGACAAGTCACCTTCGGTTCCGTCGGTCAGATCTGTGCCCACGGGCGGTTTGATCATCACAGCCATCGGGGACCCGAACGACGCCGCTTCCAGCATGCCGCTTCGTGGAGATCCACAACAGCAGCGATGCGGACATCGACCTCAACGGTTACGCGTTGCAGCGCTGGACCAACGGCAACTCCGGACCGTCCACGGGCAGCAACATCGACCTCAGCTCCATCGGAACGTTGGCGCCGGGCACGTATGCTTGGATTGCCAACAACGCTGGATTCTCCGGATGCTACGGCTTCGCTCCCACACTCGTGGGCGGTACGGGCGGACCGGCGGACAGCAACGGTGACGACAACATCGCCATCATCGACGGCAGTTCCAACATCATTGACATGTTCGGTGTGGCTGGTGAAGACGGCTCCAACACCTGTCACGAGTTCGAGGACGGCATCGCTCTGCGTGCCGGTTCCAACACGGACCCGAATGGCGGTGCTTGGGACGAGTCCGGTTGGATTGTGTACAGCGACGGCTCCAGTGCCAGCGGTTGTACCGATCACAATTCGAACCAATCCCAGAACGCTGCGGACATTGCACCGCTGGTGGGCAACTGGGCCGGTGCAGCTCCGCCTGCTCCGCCGACGGACTTCAACGCGGTCGACATCTCGTTCAACGACGTGACCACGAGCTACACGGCTTCAGCGTGCTACACGTTCGAGCGCACGTGGACGATCACGGTGACGGACAACAATGGCAACGCCACGACGATGACGTCCTTGCAGACCATCCAGGTCGCCGATACCACGGCACCGGATATCGCTGCGGACGCCGACGCTACGGCAGCCTGCGACTTCTTCGACTTTGACCTCTCCGCAGGAGATGAGTCTGCCACGATTGCCTACACCAGCTTCGAGCGAGCCTCAGCACCGGGCGGTCAGTATCACGGACACCGGGAGACGCGAGGCGTGGACCACGCACTGGTCAACAACGCCGGGCCAGGCCGATGTCAACTTCACAGCCGCCAACGGGTGGTGAGCTCGGCTTCTCCAGCTATTTCTACTACGCTACGGGAAGTCTGGACGGTCTGTCCACCGATGCTGATTATGCCGGTGTGACCTCCGTTTCACGGGGAGCGGTAGGATGCGTTACACGGACGGAGCTCAGGGCTTCCAGATGACGGACGTGGACGGCCGGATGGAATTGACCTTCGATGAGGTTGATGTAAGCGATGGAGGTGTAGCACTGAGCATCGGACGCCTTCGTCCAGAGCACAGGATGGGAGGCCGCTGATTTGGTCCGCATCTGGGTTGTTGCCGATGGCGGCGAAGTCGACCTGTTGAACACAACTGGTCAAGACATCGATAACTTGGGAATTGAGGATCAATGGATCACTTATACCCTCGATCTCGACGGATATGACTCTGCTGAGCTTCACGTCAGTCTGGCCAGCAACTCAGGTTCTGAAACGCTGTACATCGACAACATTTCCTTCAGCCAAGGCAACAGCCCAATGGCGGCGCTTTTGGCCAACGGTTATGTGTCCTTCAGCGACAATGTCGAGTTGGCCTACGACGGAGGCGGCGATCACTTCGATGCTGCTCCTTGTGAGGGTGCTTACGACATCGTCTACACTGCCACGGACAGCTGTGGCAACATGACTGAGTCAACCAGCGCATTGTATTGATCGACACCGTTGCTCCGGTTGCTCGTCCGAGCCTGCGGACACGGTCTCTTCGCCGATGCGGATTGCACGCCGACTACATCGATGGTGTGCCTTACCCAACAGCTTCGTCGTCGGACAACTGCGATGCGGATGCGGCCATCACGTCTTACCACGTCGACAGTCCGAAGCAGTACGCTTGCTTGCCCAGCACGGGTGCATTCACGCCTGCAGCGGACGTACACCTTCACGGCGACCGACAACTGTGGCAATACAACACGCACAAGTGAACCGTTTGGTGACCGTAGTGGATACGATCAGCCCGACCTTCAATGTGCTCTGTACCTAGCTGCGCTACGGTGAACATCGATCCGTTCTGCTCAGCGAACACCAGCACGACATTGGTGGTGATGCCCACGGTTACGGATGCTACGACAACTGTGACAGCAGTGTGGACATGGAGATCACCCACGTGGACAGTCGCTCCGGTCTACACATTGCAGCGATCCGATGGCAAGCACGAAGGTCACGTACACCTTCGTGCGGACGTTCACGGTGACCGGCACAGGATGATTGCGGCAACCAACGGTGACGACGGTGACGCAGAACATCACGGCCACTGGACATCACGGCGCCGACATCCTGGCTTGCCCCGATGGCAGACGAGGTGATCTACCTTGGATGCCGATTGCTTGGCTGACCTGACTCCATCACGGCCATGCCAGTGGCATCGGCTTCGAGCCTGTGACACGATGTGGAGCTTCACGACCTACATATTCGATGGGCTCCGACTACACCTGCTCCAATGCAGATGGTGAGGCCGAAGGATCCTTCACCTTCACACGGACATGGACGGTGACGGCCACCGACGATGTGGACAACAGCAACAGTCAGCAGCCACTCAGCCTGTACTGTGGTGGCATCGATTGGCTCCGCCCTGGCTACAGCGAACATGGCCTGAAGACTATGCACGACTGATCTGGATGCAGATTGCATGGCTGACCTCGTCGCCTGCGCGGCAGGTGGCTACGGCATCTTCCGAGGACGCTTGTGACAGCAATGTCAGTGTCCATCAGCTCATGCGACCACGACACGACGCTGTTCGCTGTCAACGTCGGACGCCATGCTGCAAGGTGGATTCAGCTTCATCCGCACATGGACGAGTCACGGCAACGGACGACTGCGACAACAGCCACAGCGACGCACGATCAGACCATTACCGCCAACGATGTGACTGCTCCAGTGTCAGACCCTCGAAACACTCCCGACCTACACGGTGGAAGGGTGCTACGGCGACGTCGACCTTTCACCAGCCGCTGCGGGTACACCGAGGCTTCTGCTGAGGATGGTTGTGACAGCGAGTTGGACGTCGATGTGACTTACACGCACGACAACCTGGCCTTCAACGAGGTGGTGGGTGACTACAGCCTTGTCATCGACACCATCAGCGGACCTGAAGAAGGCGTCATCGGCATCGACCACGGTGCGCATGTACATCGAGACAGAGAATGAAGGTGACTTCATCAGTGCTGTTGCGGGAGACATTGTGAACCCAACGGGCATTCGCACCACCACGAGCTTCTATCAGAACGCCCTTGGTAGCAATACGGCGAACAGCTTGAGCGACTTGCTCGTGGCTGCAGACCCCATGCTCGCTTATGACTCGTGGGTGACCATTGGAATTGAAGAAGCGCCAAACTCAGGTGATGGTGAAGTCGAGACTTCAACCATCGGCGATTGGGCCGCGGCATTCGCAGCGGGAGAGGACCTGTTGATCAGCGACTTCTTCGGAGGCAGCTGGTACACCATCTTCCCGAACAGCGCAGCGGTTGCAGGCGATGACCATCGTGTGTTGCTCGGCCAGTTCACCACGGACGGACAGATGAGCGGACAGCTGTTTGTTCAAGTCTTCCCGAACGGTGTGGGCGCGGATGAGCAACGGATGAGCTTCACCTTCGGCGATTGCGCAGAGGATGACGACACTCCTGAGGGCAGCTATTCATTCACACGCCGCTGGGAGAGTGTGGTGACCGACGACGCGAACAACCAAGACACGGCTGTGAGTTATCAGCACATCATGGTTCTCGATACGGAAGCACCGCAATTGACCAACACATGTGACATCGAGAACGGTGAGACCGTTGCCTACGATTGTCCAGGTGAAGGTGTTCTGGACTTCGATCCAGTGCCTGTTGCTTGCAATGTGACAGCCATTGACAATTGTGACTCCGAAGTCAATGTGAACTTGTTCACGGAGACCACAGGTTACATCCCAACCAATGACATTCGGAATTACTGCGCACCCATGACACCGGAAGCCCAGAGTGGCAACCAGACGTGTGATGATCGCGCACCGGAGTCCATGCGTTTGTTCAACTTCCCAGGTCTGGATGACAGCTTTGTCATGGCAGACGGAGAGAGCCTGGTACAGGTGAAGTCTGACGGTAGCTTGGAGATCTCTATGGAAATGGAGAACGGCGACGGAACAGGAGGATTCATCATGACGGCTTCATATGGAGTGGGTCAAGACTGGACCACTTGGCAAGCCAGTGGAAGCAACTACAAGAAGGACTGCGCTGAAATCTATCCAGGCGAGGCCGTTTGGGAGGATTGGGTGTACTTCTTGATGACCGAGGGTAGCTTGGAAGGAACAGGCATGTATGCTGGGTCCAGCTTCTCGTTGTCGCACCAGCCAGCCAATGGCTACTACGGCCTGCAAATGGGTCTGGGTGCAAACAACAAGAACAGCAACTACGGTGGAAGTGCATGGTTCTTCTGGCAGGGCAACCTGTTCATGGATGGAACTGACATGGGCCCAATGGCCAGCTCGGGTGACTTCTACATGGACTTGGACTGCTGCTTGGAATGGCAAGTGGACTACTTCTACACAGCCTTGGATGACTGTGGCAACCCAACCGGCTTCAGCTACAGCGAAGCCATGGGCACAGACCTCAACGGAGGTGGAGCTGATGTTTCCGGTGGACACACTGGAGGGCCAGTTGACATCACCAACGTGGGTGGAATCAAAGAGCCCATCCGAATCACTGGACTTGCTCCGAACCCTACAGACAACCAGAGTCAGTTGACCTTCTTGGTCAACCAGAACATGCGTCTGAGGGTGGACTTGTACACCATGGAAGGTCTCCTGGTTCAGGAGCTCTATGAAGGCAATGCCGTCACGGGTGTCCAGTACATGATGGACATCGATGCCGATCAACTCGCAGCAGGTATGTACCAAGTGCGGGTGAGCAGCAACGTCTACTTGGCGGTGAAAAAGCTGCTGGTTGCGGACTGATTTCTGAACACCATTGAACATTGAGCGGGCTGCCTTCGGGCAGCCCGTTTTTTTTATGTCCAACCCTGTCCGCTTGGTATAAGGTTTGTCCGTCGATGAAATCAGGCAATTCGATGCACTTGTAAGTGTACATTTTCGACGAAATAGAGGTGAGTTCATATTCGTCGACTCTTATAGGATTGAAAACCAGTCATATAAACAGAAACAAAATATAAGAACACCCCGACCAAATATAATGATAGACGAATGAATTAGTGGGAAATTACAAGTGACCAAATCACGTCACGATGAACCCTCTTCGTTTGCCCCCCGGCTTGGCCATTTCCTTCATTGGGATGGCGTTTTGCTTCGCTTCCGTTCAATCTGTTTACGCCGATACTGGCGGATGGCAAGATTGTGATTCTTCATGTTATGTGACGTCTTACAATCCAGTCAACGACACGGTGGCTTGTCTCGAGGACCTCGACGCATATGCATGTGCCGCTTTGACCATCATCGATACTTGCACCATGGCTCAGACCATTGCTGCCCAGGTTCTCGGCAATGGGGCAGACAGCGTGACCACTTGTTCAGCCATCACGTCTCAAGGCATTGGTCCGGATGGAGCCTTGCGCATGTATGGCATCTCGAATTCAGGGTTGGTGGACAGCGACTACTTCATTGAAACCGAAGTCGGTCTTTCTTTCACGCAGTACAAGAATGATGTGGCCATCTTGACGGGGGAGATTGCGGCCGAAGACAACCCTGACCAACGGTTTGAGGTCTTCATTGTATATGAAAACAGGGTGGATGGCTCAGATTGGGACGGTGGATTTAAACATGACATCGCATGCATTCCCCCCACAGACACCTGGGACATTTATACCATGAAGCCCGATCAAAGTCACCTGCTGGGCAAGGGAGACTTAGAGGGAAGTTTAATTCGTGTGACGCACGCACCCAGTTCACAATATTTCGGTTTCCAAGTTGGAGAAGGGGCCAACGACCACAATTGTGAATACGGAGCAGGAGGTTGGTTCAGTTGGGAAGGGTCCATTTGCGGAACAGAGTTGGCTGGAGCCATGGGTGATGTGATCGTAGACCTGGATTGCCAAACAGAGTTTGATCCCTGCAATGCCAGATCAACGGCTCATTTCAGTGCATACATCGAGGACTGTGGTGTGCTTCAGTACTCCTACGACATTGTTCGCCATGACGATACTGCACCCATCATTGCTGGTGTGCCGGCAGACACCATTCAGGATTGTGAATTGCCATTGTTGGAGCCCACGGGTGTGACGGTGTCGGATGATTGCCCAGAGCCAGGCTTCCCGACTTTGACTTTTGAAGGGACCTTTGAAATTGATCCACAGGATGGACACTGCAAGACCTATGAGCAGCGTTGGCGCGCAGAAGATGCCTGTGGCAATGTGAGCGAGTCTTCAAGGTTCATTCACACGTACGACAACGTGCCGCCATCGATGGTCGGGCAGGAGATTTTGGAGTTGGAATGCGACCAGTGGCCCGGTGGAAACGAGCCACCCTTTGACGTGCTGGCGGAAGCCGGTATCATTGATGTGCAAGACAATTGCCTCATGGACACCGTCTTGATCGAATACGGTGTCATGTCGGGTGGTTGCCACTATGACCATGTCTTGACTTACACCCCCGTCGATGCCTGTGGCAATGTTGGGGAGAGCTTGTACCAAATTGTGGTCATCCATGACACCAGCCCACCCGTTCTGGTGGACATGCCCGCAGACACCACGGTGTCGTGTGCCACGGATCCATCAGTGGTGAACGCGGTTCCCACCGCCACGGACAACTGCGATCCAGATGTAGACCTGTCCGTCACCTCTGCCATTTTGGACGATGGCGATGGATGTCCAGAGACCTTCATCATTGAACGCATCTTCACCGCTGTAGACTGTGGTTACAACCACACCATAGACACCCAATATGTCCATGTTGTGGACACTGTGGCACCTCTGCTTTCCTTGGATTTGCCGGAGAATGTTGTGTTGGAAGGGTGTTTTGGAGAGGAGGACCTGAGCATTGAGCAGTTGGGTGATGCCGAGGCCTCTGCCACGGACGATTGTGGCGAGGTCACCTTGACGTTAACGCACACCGATCAGCTTATCGAGGTGTGCAGCAATGGAGCGGGCGCCCCAAGGGGGTTCCGCATCGCTGGAACGCACTTGGACTTTGGTTGGCGTGGACTGCACCGGAAACTCAACCTCCACGTCCGGAACGCAAACCATCGAAGTGCAAGACAATACCGCACCGTCCTTATCTGGCGATCCTGTGGTCACATTGGCCTGTGCAGATTGGTTGGACGGGTTCAGTGGAGAGGAAGCCCTCGCGGCTGGGTTCATTGTGGCATCAGACAATTGTTTGCTGGACTCTGTTTCGGTGGCCATCGTGGGCCAGCTCAGCGGCAGTTGCGCCGGCACCTTTGAAGTGGTGTATACCGCTGTGGATGCTTGCGGATTGACAACGGATGCATCACAGATCATCGAGCTCTTTGACAACGTTCCACCCGCCTTCACCTTGTTGCCCGAAGACGGCACCCTGTCCTGCGACGGAGATCCGTTGCCTTATGCCGAAGGAGAAGCCGAAGCTGAGGATGCATGCGGTTCGGTCACCATCACGGCCTCGGACGTCTTGGTCATAGATGGTTGTGGAGCCACTGCGGTTTGGGAGAGAACCCTCACGGCCACAGACGACTGTGACAACATCACAACCCACATCCAACGCTTCCAGCGTGAAGACAATGAAGGCCCCACCATCACATCCTTCCCCGATGATGTGGAAGCGTCTTGTGTGTTGCCTGCTTTTGACCCATCAGCGGTCACGGCCATGGACAATTGTGATGTGGCCCCAGTCATCCAACATTTTGATGACACCGTGAGCTATTCCTGCAGTGGCACATTCGTGGTGGAGCGCCACATCGTGGCCACCGACTGCGCTGGAAATGCTTCAGAGGCCATCCAAACATTGAGCGTGGTGGACGACATCGCGCCCGACATGATTTCAGCCGGAGTCATGGTGACATTCTCATGCTCTGAGTGGGTGTGCGACATCGACTTGCTTCAAGAGCAAGGCTTCATTTCCGCCACGGACAATTGTGGTGAAGTGGATTTGAGCGTGACTTGTTTTGCCATGTCGGGCGGGTGCATCGAGCCATTTGGGACATACACCTTGCAGTACACGGCCACAGACCCCTGTGGCAATGCATCAACGGCCGAACAGATTTTGGTCCTGGTGGACGAGGAGGCCCCCGTGGGTGTTCTGGAATGTCCTGCTGATGTCACCTTGAATCTGGACTCGGAATGCAACTATGAATTGGGTGCGCCCAGTTCGGAAGATCCTTGGGGTCAGGCGTCAGGAAGTGCCACAGACAACTGTGACGCCAGTCCTGAGATGACCTTGTCTTTCAGTGACGGAGAGCCCCAATCCTCATGCGGAGTTGGCGGGAACATCACCATTGAAAGGACCCACACGTTGGAAGTGGAAGACCGCTGCGGGAACATCAGCACCGAGACCTGCATCCAAACCATTGTGTTCTTGGATACCCACGGTCCAGAGTTGGAGGTTTCACCGGTGTTTCCTCAGAACATCTTTGACTGTGTGGCCAATACCGATACTTCCATCGCGGCTTTGGGTTCTCCCACAGTCATGGCCACAGATGCATGTGGTGGCGAGGTCACCGTGGACATCTCATATTCCGATTCCTTCACAACGTCCTGCGCTGGGGACGACAGCCAGCCCCAAGGAAGTGCAACTTTGGAGCGCACATTCACGGTCACGGCCACCGACTGCGTGGGCAATGAGACCACCTCGGAAACCACTCAGATCATCAATTTCTTTGACATTGAGGCGCCTGAGCTGACCTTGACCTGCCCGGCTGATGCGACGGTCTTGGCCGATTCGGATTGCAATGCCGATTTGGCCACCGACGTGCTGGGTCTACCCGGTGTATTGGCCACTGACAATTGCGACACAGAGGTGTCGTACACCATCGAATTTACCGATGTGGAGACCCCAGGGGACTGTATCGGAAACCGCACCATTGCGCGGACATTCACGGTGGAGGCCATCGATGACTGTGGCCAGACCGAGTCTGCGACGTGCACACAAAACATCACCGTTTTGGATGAGGTGGCGCCAACGGTGTTCTTGACTTGTCCGGAGGATGCTCAAATTGAATTGGACGACAACTGTGCTTGGCCCGGCGATTCTGGAGCACCAGATGTGATTGTGGCGGATGGTTGCGATCCCTCTCCCGTCATTGAGATTTCCCATGTAGACCACGATACGCTTGCCTTGTGCACAGGAGATGACTCAAGCCCTGAGGGCAGTTTCTCTTTCATTCGGACGTGGACGGTTCAAGCAACGGATGACTGCGGCAACAGCCACATGATCAGCTGTGACCAATTGGTGACACTCTTGGATGTCTTGGCTCCGATCAACCATGGTTTGCAAACCTTGACGACCGACACGTTGGTGCTGGACAACGATTGTTCCGTTGATCTCGCACCGGCCTTGTATCCAGCGTCTTCGGCGGAGGATGCTTGTGATGGTGAAGTGGCCCTCACGGTCGATTTCACAGACGATCCTGCTGTCTACGAGGCCCAGTCCGATGGCGTGGCCCTGGAAATCGACACGTTGACCATGAGCGGGGTGGCTGGAATGACCACGTATCGGCTCTACGCTTCTTTGACGGACCTTTCAGACGTGCTATCGGCCGTGGTTGGAGAAGGAAACGATGCCACATGGATCACCTCTACTGCTCCTTTCTATCAGCATCCCGCAGGTGGAGCGACTCCACAGGGAATCAATCCTCTGTTGTTCGAGGCATTCCCAGAGTTGGAGTTTGACTCTTGGTTGACCATTGGAATCGAACAGGCTCCTGACCCAGGAAATGGGGAGGGAGATGTCCAGCTGCTTCAGACATCCACCTGGGTGCAGGAGTTTGAAGCCGGAAATTCAGTGGCATTGAACAGCGGCTTCGGCGATGGTTGGTTCTCCACCTCCAACACCACCAATGGCGTTCCAGATGCTTCTGGTCGGGTTCTCATTGCTCAGCTGACCACAGCGGGTCATTTGAGCGGCCAACTCTACTTCCAAATCCTCGAAGGAGGAGTGGGTGGAACAGACGTGAGGTACACGCTGTCGTTTGGCAACGCCTGCACCGAGGAAGACGGGCTGCAAGAGGGCAGCTACACGTTTGTGCGGACTTGGCAGGGTGTGGCCACCGACGATTGCGGCAATGCCGATACCCTTTACACCTTCCAAAATGTAGCCGTTCTGGATACGGCCGCTCCGCAGTGGACGGAGACCTGCGGCTTGGAAAACGGGGAAGAAATCACGCTGCCCTGTGCAGGAGAGGAGATCCTTGACTTTGATCCGATGCCGGACCCTTGTCTTGTGGATGCGGTTGACCAATGCGACACAGAGGTGGGCATTGCCCGGTTCGATGACATTGACCCAGATGCCCCAACGGGAGAGGTTTGCAACGTGTGTGCACCGTCTGATCCCGCACCAACCAATGGCGGATTGACCTGCGATGGAGAAGCTCCTCAATCGATGCGCTTGTTCAATTTCAATGGTGCTGCTGAGGCCTCATTCACGCTGACTTCAACAGAGTTGTCTAGGGTTCAAGTGGGCTGTGACAGCAGCTTGCTGGTGACGTTGAACCTGTCGGATGGAGCCGGAGGGGGCTTTGTTTATGAGGCCACTTACGAAGGTGGATGGGATTGGGAAAGCTGGAGCGGAGACGGTCATCCCGGTGAATCGGGGACGGGAGGTTCTTACAAGCAAGACTGTCCTTCAATTTTTGACGGAAACCCAGTGTGGTTGGATTGGCATTACTTCATCCTGACAGGAGGATCTCTGGAAGGAACGGGAACCTATGAAGGGAGTTCGTTCAACTTGTCTCACCAGCCATCGAGCATGTACTTCGGCTTCCAGGTGGGTGCAGGAGCCAACAACAAAAACGAAGAATATGGAGCCAGCGGCTGGTTCTTCTGGGACGGACAGTTGGTGTTGGATGGAGTGGCCCAAGGAAACTGGGCTTCCAGTGGTGACATCTTCTTGGACTTGAATTGCTGCTTGCCCTGGGAGGCTGAGCACGACTATGTGGCCCAAGACGATTGCGGCAATGCAGTCGCCTTTGAGTACACCGTCACCAATTCAGGAATCCCATCGGAGACTGGAGCAGGTCTGCAGGGCAATGGCCACACCAGTGGCCCAGTGGTCTTGGCAGGAGGGGCTCCGGCAAAGTCGCCCATTCAAATTGTGGGCTTGATGCCAAACCCCACTTCCGACTTGGCCCAATTGCAGTTTGAGGTGTCCGAATCTCAGCGGTTGACTGTTCGTTTGCACACGATGTCGGGCGGACATCTGATGGATTTGTTTGATGCCGTGGCTGAGCCCAACATCATTTATCAGTTGCCCATCGATGTAGCGGGCATGGCCTCCGGCTTGTACCAACTCAGAATTGCAGGGTCGGAATACAGCGAGGTGAGGAAGTTATTGGTCTCAGAATGAGGGTATAATCAGGCGAAAGACACATGAGAGAGACGCGAAATTCGCGCCTCTCTCATGTGTTCAATAAGGAAGGCGTCACCGAAATTGACGGCTTTGAGAATACAAGGTTAAAGCTACCGTCTGCCAGCAAATCGAGGTGCTGTGCACATGGATTGGGTGGCGCCAACTGGGAAAACGAAGGCCCGTTGAGCCATCTGGCCCCTTCGGAGACCTCATCCCTGGGCATTTGGGTCAGGCTGTGGCCGACCTGATCGCCATCGGATCACCTCGCGATGACGATAACGTCATTATCGGGGTTTGGGGGACTTCTTGTTGGACTCCAACACGACCAAATTTGGAGGGTGTCCGGAGAGCAAAGCTGATGTTTCACAACAAAATGTCCGTTCGGGCCACGATGACGCCTTCAGTGACGGATTGGCAGCAGTCGTGGCCATGCTCGACGACAACATCTGAACCAGTGCAGGTTCGGTCTTCGCTGTGTACAGCGAGGTTCGAAAACTCCTGATTGCTGACTAAGAAATATATTTTTCGATAAAAAACCAGAAAGAGGGAGTGTGACACCCCTCTTTTTTGTTGGGTCGTCCCTTGAGGCGTGCGCTCTCGGCGATTGCAAACGCCCACAAGATTGACTATAGAATCGGGTTTTCTATCGATGAATTTCATTGATTCCACCCCATTTTCACCATGACCAAACCTTGTTCACGCTATGCTCAGCCTTCGCTGCTCTCTAAATGCGCCTTCAACGGCGCCCGTTTTTTCGAGATTCACCACCCTCGCTTCTTTTTTGACCTTGGGTCTTTGGATGCTTTTGGCACCATCGGTACATGCTCAATGTCCGAATGACAACGATGCTTGGTTGACGTGGGACTTCACAACAGAAGGAGAAACCGCCTCAACTTCGTGCATTTTTAGTGGAGAACACAACATCTTGGAGGTGCTCGAGGCCGCGACATACGAGGTCAACACATGTGCTTCTTCATGGGATACACAGCTCACCATTTATGACGTTGCGACTGGAGCAGTTGTCGCTTACGACGACAATGGGTGTGGATTGCAATCGACTGTGACTTTCACCGCTGCACAGGATGGGACCTACCTTCTCGTGATGGATGATGCTTCTTGTTCGGTTCCAGTGGGAACGGAATGTGGGTATATGGAAGCGACACTGGTCAATTTGGGCATTCCCGGTGCTTGCGCTAACGCCGTTGTGGCGGTGTCTGGTGAGGTCTATGATTTCAACTTGGCAGCGGGCAATGGAGAGCTCAATCCGTCCGATGGGCCGAATGGAACTCCAGGAGATGAGGTGGTGTATGAATTCACTGCAACGGTGAATGGCACCCACAATGTGACGGTGACCAATGACGATGGTTTGGTGGACTTGTTTGTGGGGGAGGTGTGTTCAGAGGATGACTTCACCTATGTAGAGCAGGTGTCTCAGTTTCACCTGCATTCGCTCGATTTGGTCGCGGGCTCCACATACTATTTCATGGTGGATGATCAAAACACAACAACCAACACAGGAACTTTCACCATTACAGACCCAAATTATTGTGGGTCAGGCATAAACGAGTCGCATGCACTCGTTGCGAACGATACGCTGACCATTCAAGACAACACCTCAGACTTGCCTGACTGTTGTTTTTTCCAGCCTTCGAATGATGCCACATACGAATTGATTGTGCCTGAATCGGGCAGCCTCTGGATTTCTGCCTGTGGGTCTTCTTTCGATACCTACATGTACCTCTCAACCTCGACTTGCGGAGGCATCACTTTGGCCGAAAACGACGATTTCTGTGGCAGTCAATCGCTCATAGAAGTAGATGTAACCGCGGGCACGTATTACGTGACTTTAGAGGGCAGCCAAGACACCGAGATGGGGGCCTTTGAGCTTGAAATACTCAATACGCCCTTCGCTCCTTATTCAGTGCATTCGAAGCATGCGAGCTCACAGCAGGGTGAGGGCTTGAAATACGGCTCTTCCGTTGCGATGAGTGGCGATGTTCTCGTGGTGGCAGATGAGCAAGAACACGTTGAGGTTTTGAGAAAGGCCGCTGATGGTTCTTGGGCATTAGAAGCCATCATTTCCGCTCCTTCAGCGGACATCAGTTTTGGTGCCCGTGAAGCACTGGCGACCAATGGTGATTGGATTGCCATAGGAGCCAAGTTGGATGACACATATGCCAGCAACGCAGGTGCCGTTCACATGTACAAATTCGACGGCACGAACTGGGGATACGAAGGCTCCTTGAGCCACATGGCCCCATTTGGAAGTCTCGTCACGGACCAATTCGGTATGGCTGTGGCCATGGACGGAGACCGGATGGTCGTGGGTTCAAGGGCAGAGAATGGTGTAGGTGCGGCAGGAGCAGTTCACTATTTTCAGTACAACACCATGCTGGACATGTGGGTGGAGAGCGGCTTTATCGCCAGTGAGCACACTTCGGGCAACTCCACCAGCAAATTCGGTGAAAGCGTCGACATTTCTGGCGATTACTTGATTGTCGGTGAGCACAGGAACAACACCAATGGCAACTTTGCCGGTGCGGTTCACATCTACTCTTTCTACAATCAATGTTGGCACATCCAGAATGTGTTTTACGGTCACGAAGCCAACGATCAGTTGGGTCGGTCTGTGGCCATCAGTGGCGACAATGCGGTGGCTGGTTCTCCGTTCGCCGACATGAACGGACTCAATGAGTCTGGCGCGGCAACGCTTTATCAATTGACGCCATTCAGCGGGGGAGAGTCTTTTTGGTCGGAGACATTCCACTTTGCTCCCGATGGGACAGCAGCTGGAGATTGGTTTGGAGATGCAGTAGACATTGACGGTGGTCTTCTCGCCATCGGAGTGCCTCGCGATGACGAATACGTGATCAATGGAGGCGCGGGTTACTTCCTCTTTGACTGCACAGGTGGTTCTTTGAACTGCGTGAATGAGGGCTTTGCCTGCGATGCCATGCAAAATGACCGTTTGGGATTTGATGTGGCGGTCAGCGGTGAATTGGCTGCCATCGGTGCCACTTTGGATGACAACATTTATGATGACGCAGGATCGGTTTACATCCTCGGTTCCAACGACATCGGCTTCGAGTGCGACCTCACGGCTCCAGGTGATACCGAAACCGATTTGATTTCAGCGGACGATTCAGGCGCCAGCGCTTCGGATGACACGACCCGCAATACCACACCTGATTTTGATGTTTTCCTTCCCGGAGGAAGCGGACTTTCTGTGACCGAAGGATACTTGGCACAGGCGGGTGATGCCCTCATATTCTACCTCGAAGGCAGCGGAGACAGCACGACTGTGATTTTGTCCGAAGACGACATCGACAGCGGCGTGTACAACTTCGAGTTTGTCTACCCTGGACCCGTCCTTGAAGATGGTGTTTACACCTTCTGCTCTTACCTGATTGATGTGTTTGGCAACGTGGGTTCCACAGACTGCGTGACCATTGTGGTTGACAACGAAGATCCAGAGCCAGTCCTTGACTTTGGTGCCTCTGCCATCGCAGGCTCTGACACGACGCTTTACCTCGACAACAGCGGTAACGTCGTCTTGAACATTGAGGGCAGCGACAACATCTCCGCTACGGACAACATCGCGATGGATACACTCTATGCCGACATCACGGACTTCGATTGCGACGATGCCGGCACCATCGTCGAAGTGACCCTCACAGCGGTTGACTTGGCGGGCAACATCAGCACCACCACATTTGACTTGGCCATTGAGGACGACATCGCGCCAGTTGTTTCAGTGCAAAACGTAACGGTACAGCTCCAAATGACGGGCACAGGCAGCTTGACAGCAGCCCAAGCCGACAACGGCACCACCGACAATTGCGGCATTGACAACCTCGCCATCAGTCAAACCACTTTTGACTGTGACGATGTGGGTGACCAAACAGTGGTGTTTACTGCCACAGACCTCAGTGGCAATACGACCACGGCCAACTTTACCGTAACGGTGGAATTCAACCAGGCACCCAATGCCAATGCCCAAGACGTCACATTGGAGCTCGACGCTAATGGCAATGCCAATACCACGGCTGCTGCTGTCGACAACGGTTCGGGCAGCGCCTGTGCCATCGGCAGTCTGAGCCTCAGCCAAACGGATTTCACTTGTGCCGATTTGGGCGACAATCCTGTCACCTTGACGGTGATCGATTCCTATGGGAATGTTTCTACTGCGACCGCGACGGTGACCGTAGTAGACCTCTTGGCTCCGACCCCTGTGACACAGAATGTGACATTGCAGCTCGATTCTGCGGGGATGGTCAGTCTGACTGCAGCCGAAGTGGACAATGGCACCATTGAAAATTGCAGCTTGGACAACCTCGCCATCAGCCAGACTGATTTCGATTGCACAGATGTGGGCACCAGCACCTTGGAGTTCTCTGCAAGGGACATCAGCGGAAACACCGCCACGACCAACTTTACAGTGACAGTGGAGGACAACGTGGCCCCTGAGGCCATCGCCCAGGACTTGACCATTCAATTGGATGCTACGGGCAATGCTGCCACCACAGCAGCAGCTGTAGACAATGGTTCGAATGATGCCTGTGGCATCGCCAGCCGGAGCCTGAGCCAAACGAACTTCGGTTGTGCCGATTTGGGCCCCAACAACGTGACCTTGACGGTGACAGATAACAATGGCAATGAGTCCACGACAACAGCTGTGGTCACAGTGGAGGACATCGCCCCTACCATTGCCATCGCTCAAGACTTGACCGTTGAATTGGATGCAGCAGGCATTGCATTCATCACAGCCCCTCAGGCGGACAACGGTTCCAATGATCCATGTGGCATCGCCTCCACGACTGTGAGTCAGTCGGGATTCGATTGTGACGACCTCGGAGCCAATGAAGTGGACTTTTCCGCTACGGACATCAACGGCAATACAGCCACCGTGACCTTCACGGTAACGGTGCAAGACAACATTGACCCGACTTTGAGTGGCACGCCTTCCAACATCACGCTGTCCGTTGCGGCTGGGACATGCGGCGCTGCGGCGACGTGGACAGATCCTGCGGTCGCTGACAATTGTTCGGCCACCCTGTCTTCCTCGCACACCAGTGGCGCGACCTTTGACGTAGGCGTCACCACGGTGACGTTCACAGCCACGGACATTGCTGGCAACACGGCAACTTCGAGCTTTACGGTCACGGTGACCGACAACGAGGCACCCGTCATCTCGGACACGCCTGCGGCCATGACCCAAAGCAGTGATGCTGGCAATTGCAGCGCTGTTGTCAATTGGACGGCGCCAACAGCCGCTGACAATTGCGGGGTCGATTCTATGACAGGAGATGCCGCTTCCGGTGACACCTTCCCAGTAGGAACGACGACTGTAACCTACACGGCGACTGACATCCACGGCAACACGGCAACTTCGAGCTTTACGGTCACGGTGACCGACGACGAAGCTCCGGTGATTTCGGACAAGCCGACCAACATCACGCAAACTGCGGATGCCGGTCAATGCGCGGCCGGTGTGACCTGGACAGCCCCTACTGCTTCCGATAACTGTGGCATTGCCACCTTGACTGCTGATGCGGATCCAGGCGACACGTTCCCCGTGGGCACCACGACGGTGACCTACACGGCCGCTGACATCCATGGCAACATCACTACGGCGTCATTCGACATCACGGTGACCGACGATGAGTCACCTGCCATCACAGGGATGCCATCCAACATTACCCAATCGAATGATGCAGGCATTTGCGGCGCGGCTGTGAATTGGACAGCCCCAGCGGGAACAGACAACTGCACAGTGGCTTCCTTGACCTCGACCCACGACATTGGTGACACCTTCCCGGTGGGCACCACAAACGTGACTTACACGGTCACTGACGCGGCGGGCAACACGAACACAAGTTCCTTCACGGTCACCGTGACGGACGACGAGGCCCCCGTCATCTCGAATGTCCCAGCAGACTTCACCGTGTTGACAGCCAGTGGTGAATCCACTGCCATCGTCACTTGGCCTGAATTGCCCGCTGCTGCGCCCGAAGCTTCCGACAACTGCGGTGTGACTTCGTTCACTTCGACGCATGCCAGTGGTGACACGTTTAATGAAGGGACAACGACCGTGACTTACACCGCCATGGATGCTGCCGGCAACACCACCACCGCATCCTTCACGGTGACGGTGAGCGACGGTGAAGCGCCGATCATCAGCGGAAACCCAACAGACATTACCCAAACTGCAGACGCAGGTGTGTGTTCGGCTGTGGTGAACTACACGGCGCCTACGGCAACCGACAATGTGGAGGTTGTTTCATTCTCGGGCGACGCCGCATCGGGTGACACGTTCCCCGTGGGCACCACGACGGTGACCTACACGGCCATTGATGATGCAGGCAATACGACCACGTCCGACTTCACGGTGACCATCACCGATGACGAGGCCCCCGCCATCGCCGACACGCCAGCCAACATCACCCAAACGGCGGATGCCGGTCAATGCAGTGCTGTGATCAATTACACGGCACCGACCGCAAGCGACAACTGTGCAGTAACCTCTTTCTCGGGTGACGCAGCATCTGGCGACGCTTTCCCGGTGGGCACGACAACGGTCACCTATACGGCCGTCGACCCAGCAGGCAATACCACGACGACCAGCTTTACGGTGACCATCACCGACGATGAGGCACCGGCCATCGCGGGTACACCATCCAACTTCAACCAGACGGCGGATGCCGGCATTTGCGGAGCGGCGATTTCATGGACCGACTTGACCGCAAGCGACAACTGTGCTGTGGCCTCGTTGAGTGGTACGCACGATTCCGGAGACACCTTCCCAGTGGGAACGACGACTGTCACCTTCACGGCTTCTGACATCCATGGCAACACCACCACATCGACCTTCACGGTAACCATTACTGACGATGAGGATCCTTCGATTTCAGGCACACCTGAAGACATCACGCAGACAGCGGATGCCGGAGTCTGCGGAGCCGCAGTAAGCTACACGCCTCCAACGGCCGCTGACAATTGTGGGGTGGATTCATTCACCTCGACCCATGACAGTGGCGACACCTTTGCGGTGGGCACCACAACCGTCACTTACACGGCCACCGACGCGGCGGGCAACACCACCACGTCGTCCTTTACAGTGACGGTGTCTGACGATGAGTCACCGGTGATAGCTGGCATGCCAGGGAACATCACTCAAAGCAATGATGCGGGAGCTTGCAGCGCTGTGGTCAGCTATACAGCGCCAACAGCCAGCGACAATTGCGGCATCGCGTCATTCTCTGGAGATGCGGCCTCTGGTGACACCTTCCCGGTGGGCACGACGACCGTGACCTACACGGCCTCCGACATCCATGGCAATTCTACCACGGCGTCCTTCACCATCACGGTGACCGACAGTGAGGCGCCTGTGATCAGTGGAACCCCCACGAACATCACCCAGACGGCGGATGCAGGTCAATGTTCCAGTGCAGTGACCTACACGGCTCCAACCGCTGCGGACAACTGTGGCATGTCAGCGTTCTTTGGAGATGCAACTTCTGGCGACATCTTCCCGGTGGGCACCACAACGGTGACCTACACGGCGTCTGACATTCATGGCAACATCAGCACGGCGTCCTTCACCATCACGGTGACCGACGATGAGAATCCGGTCATCAGCCCGACAGCAGAAGACGTGACCTACCAGCGCGATGGCAACGAAGGCACAGCCTATGATGCCTGGATTGCAGGCTATGGTGGCGCAGCTGCTACCGACAATTGCGGCATTGACGCTTGGTCGGACAACAGCACGGGCTTGAGCGACGGTTGCGGAAGCACCGGCACGGAAACGGTGACCTTCACGGTGACCGACATCCACAGCAACAGCAGTGGCACGACGGCCACCTTTACGGTGATCGACGATTTCGCTCCGAGCTGCCCTGTCATCGACCTTACCGATGGCAGTGACAACGGACTGAGTGGAACGGACGACGTCACCAACGATGACACGCCCACCATGCGCGTGCTCTTCACAGGAAGCGGCGTGGAGTCTGCGGAAGAAGGAGACATCGTAGAGTTGTACATCGGTGGTGTGCTGTTTGAGACGCAAACGGTGACCGATTTGGATGTGGCCAATGGCTACGCCGAGTTCGAGACCGGACCCTTTGCAGATGGCGCCGTGTCCTTCAGCGCCCGTCACATCGACGACTGCGCACAGGCGAGCATCTTCGCCTTCCTCAACATCGTCATCCATACTACAGCTCCCTCAGCAATGGCTGATGGCTTGACCTTGTACTTGGACACTGACGGAAATGCCTCTATTGAAGCTGAGGATCTGGACGATGGCTCCAGCGACGACTTCACTGCAGTGGCTTTCTCGGCCAGTCAGACCGCATTCACATGCGCTGACCTGGGGGACAATACAGTGACCTTGACCGTGACCGACATTGCTGGAAACACAGCTACTGCTGCGGCCACAGTAACGGTGGTGGACAACATCGACCCCATCATTGTCGCTTCAAACATCACCAAGCAGCTCGATGCAGCCGGAAATGCGACGCTCACTTTATCAGAAGTGGCTTCGATCACCGACAACTGCGCGGTGGCTTCCTCCAGCATCGACATTGAATCTTTGGATTGCAGTGACGTTGGAGAGGTGACCATCACCATCACGGCAGCGGATCAGAGCGGCAACACCAGCTCTGCGACAGCGATTGTAACGGTAGAAGACAACGTGGCTCCCACGTTGGTCCTCGCCGACGCAGTCCTCTACCTCGATGAAGAGGGCTCAGCTTCCATCATGGCTTCTGATTTGGACAATGGCAGCAGCGACGCTTGTGGCATTGCTGGATTCAACTTCGGCGCTGCAGGGGCGGATGGCCCTGGCATGACCTACGGTTGTGACGACGCTGGAATCAACACCATGACCGTTCAGGTAGAAGATGTCAACGGCAACGTGACCAGCGGATCGGTCAATGTGACGGTATTGGATACCCTCGCTCCTGTGCTCAACATCTTTGACCTCGAAGACTACACCTTGTATGCCGGAGAGACCTGCGTGAACATGGTAGACTTGTTTGCAGCAGGAACGCCTTGGTATGAAGCCACAGACAACTGCTTTTTCAGTGTGGAGATTCTGTACGACGAAATCAACGAGACCGGCATCGCAGGATGCCGTGAGTTTGATCGCCGTTGGGTGATTCAAGCCACTGACGCCTCAGGCAACATGTCGAGCGACACCACGTTGCAGCACATCACTGTGATTGACAACATTGCACCGACAGTCTTCCTTGACGGTGTTCCTGCTGACCTCTCCATCGAACTCGATGCAAATTGCAATGGCGACATGCCGGCAGCAGCAGCTGTCACGGCAAGCGCCACCGACAATTGCACGAATGCGCCTGCGTTGGGTGTGGTCTCCTACGTGGACAGTGCGCCAGCTTTCCTTTGTGGTGATGCCGGCAGCTACACAGTCTTGCGGACGTATATGGCCAGTGCCACAGACGACTGCGGAAACTCAGGAATGACCTCTCAGACTCAAACGGTGACGTTCATGGATGTGACTCCTCCACAGGTCACATTCAGCCATGGCATCAGCAACAATGAGACATTGATGCAGAGCCAAGGAAACGAAGTGTTCGATTGGATCAACCTCACCATTCCGGTGGATTTGGGCGCTCAAGATGGCTGCGGAGGAGATGTTACCATCGACCAAGTCAGCTCATTCAGTGGTCTGCTTCCGACGGATGACATCGGCAACTATTGTGAAGGTCTCACCCCAGAGGCTTTCGCCAATGGAGAGACATGCAACGGTGGCGCGCCAGCGGCGATGATTTTGGAGGGCGCCTATTTCGATGGAGCGGGCTTTACCGTCGTTGACGGCGGCATCAACCTGATCGAGAGCCATTACGACAACACCCTCTTTATTCAGGTGGAGATGGAAAATGCCGATGGAACAGGAGGATTTGTCTGGAGTGCGGATTACAACGCCGCGTTCAGCTGGGGACAATGGTCATCACTTGGCCGCGGATACAAGAAGGATTGTTCCGAAGTGATGCCAGGTGAAACACCTTGGACCGACTGGTCATTCTTGGTCATGCAGACGGGCGGCATGCTGGGAACAGGCATTTACGCCGGTTCTGAGTTGAGCTTGACGCATCAGCCTATGAATTACTACTACGGACTGCAGGTTGGTCAAGGTGCCAACAACCAGAATGCACACTATGGGGCCAGCGCCTGGTTCTATTGGAGCGGACAGTTGGTTGTGGACGGAGTGTCTCAAGGGTCCATGGCCTCAAGCGGAGACATCATGCTCGACATGGACTGCACATTGCCATGGACTGCTGAGTACGATTACTCCATCTCTGATGCCTGTGGCAATACGACTGAATTTGGCTACGCCATCCAAGGTGAGGACGAGTACAACCTCGATCCGCCTGTTGGGCTTTCAGGCGGGCACCAGCCGTTTGACGTCTCAGTCTCGGGTGGAATCAAGGAGCCCATTCGCGTGACTGGATTGATGCCAAACCCAACAAGCAACGTGAGTCAGCTTGGGTTTGTGGTCTCCAACAACATGCGCCTCCGCGTGGATCTCTACAACATGTCTGGCGAGCTCGTCCAAGAGTTGTACGATGGCAACGCCATGAGCGATGTGGAGTATTTGATGACCATCGATGCCCAAGGCCTCAACGCCGGCATGTACCAGATCCGCATTGCGAGCAACGAGTACATGATCGTGAAGAAGCTGATGGTGTCAGAGTGATTCTGAGCCCATTCATGAAATGCGGAAGCCGGTCCCTAAGGGGGCCGGCTTCCTGCGTTTTGGTCGGTTATCTTCGCGCCGCCATCACTGGCCAACAACCACCGCAACATGCCGCGCATCTCGACCAAGGGGCAAGCCATGCCCGACAGCCCGATACGCAAACTTGCGCCCTTCGCCGTCGCTGCGAAGGCCGCAGGAAGACGGGTCCTCCATTTGAACATCGGTCAACCTGACATCGCCACGCCAGACGTCGCTTTGGACGCTGTCAAGGGCATGGACAGGTCGGTGATTGAATACAGCCCCAGTGATGGCTTTGCCACCTATCGCGAAGGGTTGGCGGAATACTATGCCTCGGTGGATGTTCACGTTGCACCAGAGCAGGTCATCGTCACCACTGGTGGAAGTGAAGCCCTGGTGTTCGCGTTCCAAGCCTGTTTGGAGCCAGGCGATGAGGTGATCATTCCCGAGCCGTTTTATGCCAACTACAACGGTTTTGCCACCATGGCCGGTGTGAAGGTGGTTCCTGTGGCTTCCAGCATTGAGCAGGGTTTTGCACTGCCTCCAGTGGAAGACATCGCTGCCAAAGTTTCCAGCCGCACGCGCGCCATTTTGATATGCAACCCGGGCAATCCCACAGGCTATGTGTACACCGATGAAGAGTTGGCCGCTATCCGCAACTTGGTGTTGGAGCACGACCTGTACTTGTTCGCCGACGAGGTCTACCGTGAATTCTGTTACGGAGATCAGCCGCCGACCAGTGTCCTTTCCCTCGAAGGGTTGGATGAGCATGTGGTGCTGATGGACTCTGTGTCCAAGCGGTACAGCATGTGTGGCGCTCGGGTGGGGGCGCTGGTGACGCGAAATGCTCAGGTCCACCAAGCATGCATGCGCTTTGCCATGGCCCGCTTGAGTCCCCCCACTTTGGGTCAGATTGCAGGCGAAGCCGCACTGCGCACCCCACGTTCGTATTTCGAAGACGTCAAGTCCGCTTATGTGGAGCGAAGGGATGCCTTGGTGGAGGGCCTTCGCGCGATTCCCGGGGTCACTGTGCCCACACCAGGTGGGGCCTTCTATGCGGTGGCGCGGTTGCCCATCGATTCCAGTGATGCCTTTTGCGAATGGATGTTGTCGGAGTTCCATCTTGATGGAGAGACGGTCATGATGGCCCCCGCCACTGGGTTTTATGCCACACCGGGTGCAGGTCAGGATGAAGTCCGCATTGCCTATGTGCTCGAGACTCCGGCCATCCGACGTGCCGTGGCCATCATCGCTGCAGCCTTGCAGGAATATCCTGGGAGCCGCTGAAGCTGCGATTCATTCAATCAACCTCGCCATCAGGAGAGCCTTGGCTGCTGGTGTAGAGAAAGGGTGCTCGGATTGCAGCCCGTCGGAATGAGAAAAGATGAGGGCGGGTTAACTTTTGCCCCATGAATCCATCTTTCTTCGGAGGCTTGATCGCCCTCTGTTTTTCATGTTTGTCTGTGACCACGGCTTTGGCCGACACCACCACGGTTCAAACGTATACGTTTGACGCGCAGAATAACCCCGAGACCGCTTACGACAGCCCGGGTCGCCGTTGGTTCGACTTTCCTGCATCCGACAATGGGGTGGATTACGGCAAGGTCATCATGGAGTACACCCTCAAGTGTTTTGAGGATGGCACAGCCGGGAATTTGGGCTATGCCTGTGGCGAGTGGGATTACCTGTCCTACACCTACTTGTTTGATCACACAGGCCTTATGGACAGCACCGCATTGCAGCATCCATTTCAGCTGCTGGCCGATGCGCCGTTTGATACCGCTTTGGTTGTGCCTTTTATAGAGGGGGTTCAGGATTCAATATGGATGCCTGCGGCACAACATCTGGTGGACGAAATTCTCAGCGAAGAGCTGGTCCAGCCGGGCGAAGTGGTCTTTGCGGATGGGCTGTTTGAAACGGCCGCTTCCAGACGGGCGCAGTACATGTGGACTGCAGAAGAGTTGTCTGCATTGGGAGCAGGGTCCATCGATCGATTGTATGTCCCCATGTTTGCAGGAGCACCCCAAGCCAGAAGAATGGACCTCAAATGGGGATTGACGAGCGACACCGCCCTCACGGGATTCTTGGCATTGCCCAACACGGCTTATCAGTATGGGTTGTCTTCTTGGCAGTTCCAAGACAGCCTTTCCATTCGGTTGTCCCCGCCCATAGAATGGGACGGCGAAAGCAACCTCGTCCTCGAGTTTGCCCTTGACGATGTGTCGGTCGAAACAGACGGTGCTCAAGACGGCCATGTATTGGTGACCAATGCAGAAGGGAAGGGTTGGGCGTCCAGCGGATTCGATGGAGAGGTAGAGTTCACCGCGCCGGACCGCATCGAAATCGACGTTGCTGATCTCGAGGGCTTGCAATCCGAAATCACGGTGGAGTGCTGGGTGTATGGAAACCCTGAGGCTCAGCCTCAAAACGGGACCCTGTTCGAAGGCATCAATGCCCAAAACCAGCGCGTGGTCAATGTCCACTTGCCTTGGAGCAATGGCCGTGTCTACTGGGACTGCGGTCAAGATGGGGGGTACGACCGGATTGATGCCCAAGCCCAAACCGAAGACTATGAAGGCCGTTGGAACCACTGGGCCTTTGTCAAGAATGCCGAGACCGGTGTGATGGAAATCTACCTCAACGGCGCACTCTTCCACAGCGGGACAGGAAAGGACAACCCCATCGAGGGCATTGTCAAGATGAACTTGGGTGCATCGGGCAACGGCAACAATCGATACAACGGCCGGGTGGACGATTTCCGGGTCTGGTCACAGGCCTTGGACGGGGCCACCATCTCTTCTTGGATGAACCGCCAGCCCACAGCATGGCACCCCAACTATGATGCCTTGATGGTGGATTACCGATTCGATGGCGCCAACGGAACCGAAGAGGAGAACCACCACCCCGGCGGCGCGCCGGGCATTCACCATGGCAGCACCCTGCGACGACCCACCCCAGGCCGTGAGCTGGCCAAGGGGCTGGAGCAAGAGCTTCCGGCCCATCGGTGGGCTTCGGTCGCGGCGAGTACTCTCGAGCTTCGTGGCCGATGGGGCCATCTTGGATCTGCAGCCCGTGGCCCCGTCCAGCTTGTCTTCTTGGGAGGTCCAGGGCAATGGTGTGGTCATGACCGACATCAGCTACCACTACGCGCCCGGTGAGACGTCCTTGGTGCCCTTTGTTTGGAGACACGCTGCCTTACCCGGTGCCGGGTGAGGCCGCGAGGTGATCAACGGGACCCTGGATTACTTCGGGGTGCCCTTTGATGTCATTGACCGTTATGAACTGTACCGTTACATCACGCCTTATGGCATTGGCTTGGACCTGGGGGACGACGGCTGGACGTGGTGGTATGACGTCACCGATTACCTGCCGCTGCTTGCGGGACAGTGTGGAGTTGCAGGCGGGCAATTGGCAGGAGCTGCTCGACCTCAAGTTTCACTTCATCGAAGGGGCAGCCCGCGCGCGACGTCTTGGGCGTAGAGGCCTTTTGGAAGGGCCAATACGGCCTGTCCACCTTTGATCAGAACGTGGTGGCCTATGAATACCACCCCGCGGTGCCGCGAGGAGATGTGGCGGTTGAAGACCCGCGCTTCAGGCCATGGTTTTGGCAGCGGCAACAACTGCGCCGAGTTCTGCTACAACACCCACAAGGTGCAGCGTCAACGGCCAAGAGCAGTGGTCGTGGGAAATCATGCGGGAGTGCGCGAGACAACGCCCTTGTTTCCCCAAGGCGGGACCTGGATTTACGACCGGGCGGGCTGGTGTCCCGGGGCTCCGGTCGATACCCGGGACATGGAGTTGACGCCGCTTGTTTCAAGTGAGGAGGCCGTTCACCGTGGACTACGACATTGATTTCGACCCCGACGGCAACTACCGCTTCGAGGGACAGATCATTTCCTATGGCGCGGCCAACCACAGCCTCGGATGCTGAGTTGGTGGAGGTTCTCGCGCCGAGCGGACCGAAGTTGGCCTCGCGCACCAACCCCATCTGCGACCGCCCTCAGGTGCTGCTGCGCAACAGCGGCAGCACGCCGCTGACCTCGTGCACCATCACCTTTGGATCTGCCCGACAACCTCCAGTCCTACACCTGGACGGGGCAGCTCGGCTTTCTCGAAGAAGAGGTCGTGGAGCTCGTCGCCCTCGATGCAGCCCTGTGGGATGGGCGATGCCGAAGAAGACCTGACTTTCGTCGCCAGGGTGTCCGCCCCCAATGGCGGCACGGACGAGGTGGCTTGGAACGATGAGGTCAGCAGCACTTTCCGCCGCCCTCCGACCTACACCTACATGGAGGACCCCGGCGATGAGGACGACAACCGGCTGATCATGTTTCGTGCGCACCAACAGCACACCTTGGGAGAACAGCGCCAAGCTGGTGCACCAGGATGGCACGGTCTACTTCGACCGGACCTATCCGGAGGCCAACACCCAGTACCGCGACACCGTCTACTTGAACCAGGGGTGTTACACTTTCGAATTTCAAGATGCCGACGACGACGGCATCAGCTTTCTGGGCCAACGACGATGGCAGCGGATTCGTGCGCTTGCGCAAAGTGGGGGGCAATTGGATCACCTTCGAGCCCGACTTTGGCAAATCCATCGTGCACCGCTTTCACTTTGAGACCAACCTGGTCAACAGCATCCAATCGGAGCCAGCCGCCGCTGAGGATTTCAAAGTGTTCCCCAACCCGGCCTCAGGGGCGGTGACTTTCCAGCTCAAAGGGTGGCAAGGCCCTTTCACATGGACACTGAGCGATGCGGCAGGAAGGCCGGTGCGCGAGGGCCTGGACAGGCCACCGCAGGACAGGGCTCTGCAAGGGCGCATCCCTGTGGGCGACATTCCTCGGTGGAGTGCACCTGCTCACCTTGACCCAACCCGGCCGAATGGTCCGTGAGCGCGTGGTGGTCTTTGAGTAAGGTTTTAGAGGGGGTGATTGTAAGAAAACACTACTTTTTCACAACACACCCCCTCTAAAATCAACCCGTTGGCGAAAAAAATGACATTTTTATCGGTTCAGTCCGCATTTAGGGAGGGGGGTGACCGCCTATTTTTGCGGTCAGTTACTGAAAAGAACATGTCAAACTACCGCATCACCGCCATTGAGGATGTCCTCGAGCGGTCTCCGAAGGTCGCCGTTCCGCCTTCATCCAAAATTTCCGAGTACTACGGTGACCTTGCATTCACCGTCAACGCCATGCGTGAGTATTTGACGGAAGAAGCCTATGAGCACGTCGTTTCCGCCATGGTGGACGGCACCAGGATCGACAGGAAAATCGCAGACCAAGTCGCCAGCGCCTTGAAGGAGTGGGCCATGGCCCGCGGCGCGACACACTACACCCACTGGTTCCAACCGTTGACCGGCAGCACGGCAGAAAAGCACGACAGCTTCATCCAGCCCGACGGTCAAGGCGGGGCCATCGAGCGTTTCGACGGCAGTTTGCTCGTCCAACAAGAGCCGGATGCATCGAGCTTTCCCAACGGCGGGATCCGCTCCACTTTTGAGGCGCGGGGTTACACGCTGTGGGACCCAAGCAGCCCGCCCTTCCTGATCGAGCAGACCCTGTGCATTCCGACCATCTTCATCGCCTACACGGGACAGTCCCTGGACAACAAAGGCCCCCTTGTTGAAGGCGCTGACTGCGGTGGACAAGGCGGCCACTGAAGTCTGCCAGTACTTTGACAAAAACGTCACCAAGGTGGTCGCCACCCTGGGGTGGGAGCAGGAGTACTTCCTGGTGGACAAGGCGCTGTACAACGCCCGTCCCGACCTGAGCCAGACGGCCGTGCATTGTTGGGTGCTGCACCTGCCAAAGGACAGCAGCTCGATGACAACTACTTCGGCAGCATCCCGCCGCGCGTGATGGGCTTCATGCAGGAGTTCGAATGTGAAGCCCACAAGCTCGGCATACCCGTCACGACCCGCCACAATGAGGTGGCACCGAATCAATTTGAGGTGGCGCCCGTCTTTGAAGAGGCCAACCTCGCCAACGACCACAACCTGCTCCTCATGGACTTGCTGGAGCGCGTGGCCCAACGCCACGATTTCCGGGTGTTGGTGCACGAAAAGCCGTTTGCAGGCCTCAATGGTTCCGGCAAGCACAACAACTGGTCTTTGGGCACCAATACAGGGGTGAACCTGCTCAAGCCGGGGACCAACCCCAAGACCAACCTGCGGTTTTTGACCTTCTTCGTCAATACCATCGCCGCCATCCACAAGCACGCTGATGTGTTGCGCGCGGCCATTGCCAGCGCAGGCAATGACCACAGGCTGGGCGCCAATGAGGCCCCGCCGGCCATCATCAGTGCCTTCATAGGCTCCAAGTTGACGGAGTTGCTCGATGCTGTGGAGGCCAACGTCAGCGCCGGCAAGATGAGCCCGGACGAAAAGACCGCTGTGAAGCTCGAAATCGGCCGCATTCCAGAGGTGTTGTTGGACAACACCGACCGCAACCGGACCTCGCCCTTTGCCTTCACCGGCAACAAGTTCGAATTCCGCGCCGTGGGCAGCGCCGCCAATTGCGCCCTGCCCATGACCGTGCTCAACACGATCATGACGGAGCAACTCGTCGACTTTAAGAATGCGGTTGACGGCCGGATCGCCAAAGGCGACAAAAAGGACGAGGCACTCCTCAAGGAGATCCAAAAGCTGATCAAGCAGAGCAAGTCCATTCGGTTCGAAGGCAACGGTTACGGCCAAGAATGGGTGGATGAAGCGGCGAAGCGCGGCCTCTCCAACCTGCTCGATACGCCGAGCGCTTTGGCCGTTTGGGAGCGAAAGGAAACCATAGCCCTGTTCGAGGGACTTGGCATCCTGAGCGCGGAGGAAATGGCGGCACGGACCGAGGTGGAGCTCGAGAACTACGTCATGAAGCTGCAGATCGAGGCCCGCGTGCTGGGTGACATGGTGACCAACCAGGTCCTGCCTGCCGTGATGGACTACCAAAGCGACCTTTTGGCCAATATCCAAGGCTTTATGGATGTGTATGGCGACGACACAGCTGAGGGCATGACCCGCGCGCAGCGCGGTATTCTTGGAGGAAATTTCCGCCGGGCTCTCCGCTACATACTCTGCCCTGGAGACGTTGCGCTTGGAACGTTCCAAAATCAACGAAATGGAAGGACTCCACGAAAAGGCCAAGGCTTATGCCGGCATCGTGAAGCCGCAAATGGACGACCTCCGCGTGCAAGTTGACCAGCTCGAGAAGCTCACAGAGGACAGCCGTTGGCCCTTCCCGAAGCTCCGCGAATTGCTGTTTACACGCTGATTCGCACATTGATTTTAAAGAAGGCCCCGGATTCGTTCACGCGATGTTCCGGGGCCTTCTTACATTCGCCCGTAAACCTCATTGGGAATGTTGAACCTGTTTTCCGGATCTCCGGTCGCCATGCGCACGGCGCTAATGGCTTTTGTTGCTTTCATCGCGCTGCCTGTGGCCGCTCAAAACGACATGACGGCCGATGCCGACGCCGCCTTTGACCGCGGCGGATATTTCGAAGCCGCCAAGGACTATCAGGCATCATATGCCAAACTCAAAGGCGACTTGGAAGAAAAGGGCCGCGTGTGCTACCGCATCGGCGAATGTTACCGATTGAGCCGTGCCCTTCCCGCAGCGGAGGAGTGGTACAAGCGCGCCATCGACTTGAAGTGGGCAGACGACAACCCCAACGTCTTCAAGCACTACGGCATGGTGTTCATGGGCCAGGGAGAGTTTGACGATGCCGTCGAGCAATTTGAGAAGTACAAAGCAGCAGGCGGTGACGGCGCATTGGCCAACACCATGATTGAGTCCTGCAATGCCGCTGCCGAGAGCTTGATCATCAACGACAGCCGTTTCGTAGTGGAGCCTTTGGTCATGGTCAACTCACCGAGTTTCGATTTCGCCATGGCCTTTGCCGATAAGCGCGGCGAAGAGGTCATTTTCGCCTCGAGCCGAAGCAGTTCCACCGGAAGCGGCGAAGACCCCATTACGGGGGAGAGCTACATGGATTTGTTCATGGCCGAAGTGGACCGCAAGGGCAAGTGGAGCATCCCGGAACCGCTCGGCAATACCATCAACAGCCCGAGCAATGAAGGCGGGGTGACCTTGGATTCCAAGTTCAAGACCTTGTACTTCACGCGCTGTCTCATCGACAAAGACAACAACTACCCTTGCGACATCTTCCGCGTCCCAGCGCGCGGGATCGCGAACTGGGGTGCTGCCGAGGAGCTCCCCGTCCTCGACCGCGAAGCAGGTGGACGATTCAGCTCTCAGGTGGGCCAGCCCTCTCATGACCCCGGATGACCATGTACATGGTCTTCGTCAGTGACATGCAAGGCGGGCAGGGCGGCACGCGACCTCTGGTACATCCAGTGGGACGACGCCTCCGAAGAGTGGGGCGCTCGCCACCAACATGGGCCCGGGCATCAATTCCGTCATCCGACGAGTATCTTCCCCCACATCCGCAAAAACGGCGACCTCTATTTCGCCTCGGAGCCGCCCCGGCGGCATGGGGGGGCTCGACATCTTGAAGGCCACGTGGGCAGGGAGACGGCATGAACTTCGAAGCCCCGGAGTTCATGGAGTACCCCATCAACTCCGCCAGCGACGACTTTGCCTTGGTCTACCACCCCAAGGACGAAAAGGGCTTCCTGAGCTCTTCCGACCGTCCCGAGAGCAAGGGCAAAGGACGACCTCTTCGCCTTTAGCCATGCCCCCGCTTGAGTTCGACTACGTGCCCTTACGTCTACGACTACGACACGGGCATGCCCATTGTGGGCGCCTCGGTCGCGGTCACAGGCCAGCGACGGCGACAGCGCTTCTGGCCGAGACAGACGGCGAAGGCGGTATTGCAGAGGGAAGGCGGCTGGGCCATCGGCGCGGAAAGCACCTATTCGGTGGAGCATCTCCATGGAGGGATACATCAGTGCCGGAGATCAGTTCAGCACCGTCGGCCTGTCCAAGTCCACCAACTTCATCAAGGAATACCTCCTGCGCGAGGTGGTGACCAACGAGGATTACCCCATGCCATTGGTGCAGTATGAATTTGCGAAAGCGGACCTCATTGTGGACGCAGCAGTCAATTCCGAGACTCTTTGGATTACCTGGTCGACCTCTTGGACCGCAACCCAACCTTCGTGATTTCGTTGGAAGCCCACACCGATACCCGGGGTGGAAACCAAGCGAACGATGTGTGAGCCAGCGACGTGCAGAGACCTGTGTGAACTATCTCGTTGAGCGCGGAATTGAGCGCGAGCGTTTGCAGCCTTTGGGCCGCGGAGAAACCATGCCTTTGATCAGCGACGCAGCGATTGCCGCCCTCGCCACTGAAGAAGAGCGTGAGGCGGCGCACCAGATGAACCGCCGGACCGTTTTCCGGATCACCAGCTTCGATTACGTACCCGAGTGAGTGAAATGAGTTCCGGTTCTACCACACAGGACCGGTATGCCCGGCGCGGAGTCTCCTCGGGAAAGGAGGAGGTTCATGCCGCGATTTCAGGCATCGACAAAGGGTTGTTCCCCAAGGCGTTTTGTAAAGTCGTTCCCGATGCTTTGACCGGCAGCGAAGAGCATTGCTTGGTCATGCATGCCGATGGCGCAGGCACCAAGAGTGCCTTGGCCTGGATTTACTGGAAGGAGACCGGCGATTTGTCGGTTTGGAAAGGCATTGCCCAAGATGCTCTGGTGATGAACATCGACGACCTGCTCTGCGTGGGTGCCACAGGTCCCATTTTGGTGAGTTCGACCATCGGAAGAAACAAGCGCCTGGTTCCTGGTGAAGTCATCGCAGCCCTGATTCAGGGCACAGAAGAACTCATGGCCGAGTGGCGCAAATGGGGCTTGGATGTCCGAGGGACAGGTGGCGAAACTGCAGATTTGGGCGATTTGGTGCGCACAGTGGTGGTGGATTCTACGGTGGTTTGCCGGATGGAGCGCGATCAGGTCATTGACAATGCACGCATTCAGGAAGGCGACGTTGTGGTCGGTTTGGCCAGTGATGGCCAATCCAACTATGAGGCCGACTGGAATGGAGGCACGGGAAGCAATGGCCTCACAAGTGCCCGCCACGATGTTTTCGGACCCGGCTGGAGAGAGAAGTACCCCGAGTGTTTTGACCCAGGGTTGCCAGAGGACCTGGTCTACACAGGACCGTTCAACGTCACAGACGATGTGGACGGTGTTCCGGTGGATGCAGGAAAGTTGGTTCTGTCACCCACCCGGACCTACGCTCCCATCTTGGTGGATTTGTTCAAGGCGGGTCGAGGGCCCCTTCACGGGCTGGTCCACTGCAGCGGCGGAGGCCAAACCAAGGTGCTCCACTTTGCAGACGAAAAGCTTCACATTGTCAAGGATGGCCTTTTTGAAACGCCTCCCTTGTTCAAGCTGATTCAAGAGCACAGCGGCACTGCATGGCGAGAGATGTATCAGGTCTACAACATGGGCCACCGAATGGAGGTGTACACCACGCCTGAGCATGCCCAAGTGGTGATTGACACCGCGCAGAAGCATGGTGTGGAAGCCAAAGTGGTGGGGCGTGTTGAGGCGCGTTCAGCCGGGGCTCCGCGATTGACCATCCAAGGTCCGTTGGGCCAAGAAACGTACAGCTGAGATGGAAGGGCTGCTGGATCGGCTGGCGGCATTGGAAGACCGGCATCGGGAGTTGTCGCTTCGGGTGATTGACCCTGGTGTGATTTCAGACCCTGAGGCTTACCGAACGGCGATGAGGGATTACAACCTTTTGGATCCCATTGTCAAGCGTGTTCAAGAATACAGACAGGCTTGGGAAAGCTTGGCCGAGGCCAAGCAAGACATGGTCAGCGACGATGCGGAACTCAAGGACATGGCCCGTGAAGAGGTCGTTCGTTTGGAGTCGGTTATGCGGGGCCTGAGTGAAGAGCTGCAGGAAGCCCTTGTTCCCGACGATCCCAGTGACCAGCGCGACTGCGTATTGGAGTTGAGGGCTGGAACAGGGGGCGACGAGGCGGCCATATGGGCGGGCGACTTGTTCCGGATGTACCACAGGTATGTGGAAGGCAAGGGTTGGAAGCTCGAAGTCATCAGCGCCCACGATGGAACGGCAGGAGGCTACAAGGAAATTGTGGCGCGGGTTTCCGGAAACGCAGTCTTTGGTCACTTGAAGTACGAGAGCGGGACGCACCGTGTTCAAAGGGTCCCGGCCACGGAATCGCAAGGTCGCATCCACACCAGTGCTGCCACCGTGGCCATATTGCCCCAAGCAGAACAGTCCGACTTCAAGCTGGACCTCAAGGACATTCGCAAAGACACCTTCAGGGCGAGTGGTGCCGGGGGGCAGCATGTCAACAAAACCGAAAGTGCCGTCCGGTTGACCCATATGCCGACAGGCGTGGTGGTCGAGTGCCAAGATGGACGTTCTCAGCATGCCAATTATGACCAGGCGCTGGGGGTGTTGCGAACCCGACTTTGGGAGGCCGAAGATCGGGTCCGGCGTGCATCTGAAGCCGCAGAAAGGAAATCTCAGGTGGGCACGGGCGACAGGTCGGGAAAAATCCGGACGTACAACTACTCCCAAGGCCGCGTCACAGACCACCGCATTGGCCTTACGGTGCATGCTCTGGAACGGGTTCTGGGGGGAGACTTGCAAGAGATTGTCGATGCCCTTCGCACCGTGGAGCGCACCGAGCGCTTGAAGCAAGCGGGCATAGGAAGTGGTGCTTCCTGACTTGGGTTGGGCATCGTTTTAGAAAGGTATCTTCGCCAGCCATGGACCGACAGTTGCTCATCGAAACCATCCGTGCCAAGCAGTCTTTTCTCTGCGTCGGATTGGACCCTGATCCCGCCCGCATTCCCGCCCATTTGGGCACCGGACCAGAGGCTGTATTGGCCTTCAATCGGGCGATCATTCAGGCGACCTCTGATTTGGCGGTGGCCTACAAGCCCAATGTGGCCTTCTACGAGGCGATGGGCGCGGATGGGTGGAACGTTTTGGCGGAGACCATGGCCGCTATTCCTTCGGACTGCCTGCGGATTGCAGATGCCAAACGCGGGGACATCGGCAACACTGCCACCCGTTATGCCCAGGCCGCGTTTGAAGCATGGGGGGCCGATGCCGTGACTGTCGCGCCTTATATGGGGCGTGACAGTGTCGAGCCCTTTTTGGCCTTCGAGGACAAGTGGACCATCCTGCTGGCCGCCACGTCCAATCCGGGAGCAGAAGACTTTGAATTTCACGGTGGCCAAAACGGATCGCCCTTGTGGCGGAAAGTTTTGGAGGTGAGTCAACAATACAAGGGCGCTGAGCGCTTGATGTATGTGGTGGGGGCGACCCGTCCAGAATGGCTTGCGGAGGTCAGGGCTGTGGTGCCGGAGCGCTTCTTGTTGGTGCCAGGTGTCGGGGCCCAAGGTGGAAGCCTTGAGGCTGTGTGTAAGGCCGGTTGGGCCGAGTCTTTGGCTGGCGGGTTGCTCGTCAATGTGGGGCGCAGCTTGATGTACGCATCGGCAGGAGAGGATTTTGCAGAGGCAGCCCGAACAGAAGCTTGGCAACTCCAAAAGGCCATGGCCTTGGAATTGAGCGCATCCCGTTAACTTTCCGCTGTGCTCTACCGGTTCAAATCATTCAGTCGAATTGCCCTGTCCTTGACCGTGGTCATGCTGGTGGTTGTGATGGGCAGCGTGGGCTTCATGGTTTTGGAGGACTACACCTTCATCGAAGCCTTCTATATGACCATGATCACCGTGAGCACGGTGGGCTTTCGAGAAGTGCATGAACTCAGCCCGAATGGGATGGTGTTCACCTCACTGCTTATCATTTTCTCCATCGGTACATTCGCGTACACCATCTCCGCCATAACAACGTACTTCGTGGCAGGGGAATATCGGGACCTCTTCAAGGCAAGGAAATTGGAACGCACCATCGACAACCTGGACAATCACGTGATCGTTTGCGGCTACGGCCGTGTCGGCGAAAAGGCCTATGCAGACCTGCAGGCCAAGGGATACGACGTGGTCATTGTAGAAAAAGACGAAGAGCTGGTCTCTCAACTGAGGGAAGGGTTGACCCCGCTTGTCATCGCTGGAGACGCCACCAAAGACGATCGCTTGATGGCGGCAGCTGTGGAGCGCGCCCGTGCGGTCATTTGCACCCTGCCAAGCGATGCGGACAACCTGTATACGGTTCTTTCTGTTCGTGAACACAATGAGCGAGCCATGCTCATCAGCCGGGCCTCTCAAGCGGCTTCTGTGGCCAAATTGAGGAGGGCTGGGGCAGACAATGTGATCATGCCCGACACAGTGGGTGGAGCGCATATGGCATCACTGGTTGTCAATCCCGATGTGATGGACTTCATTGACCACATTCGGATTCAAGGAAAGGACGCCATCAACCTCGAGGAGGTCGACGTGAAAGACCTGCCCAGTGAATTTCGGTTGCCCACCTTGGGAGAGGTGGATGCCAGGAACCGCTTGGGTGTGAATGTCATCGGAGTCAAAACATCAGCAGGAGAGTTCATCATCAATCCAGGGCCGAACACTCCATTGGATAACGCCTGCAAGCTCTTTGTGCTCGGAAGCGAAAACCAGTTGCGTTTGCTCAACCGATTGTTCGGTTTGCAAACTCCGGAGTGATTCCCGCGGTCGGGAGCATGTTGCGGGTCCTATATTGCGCCCAACGCAAACCAAACAAGATTTCATGCAACGCCTGATCGCCGCCAGCACTGCGCTGTTCGCCCTATTTGTTCTTCCTTTTCAAGCTGCCGCAGCCACTGTGGACGACGCCATTAACAGCGTGATGGGACCTGTAACAGAGGTCATCACTTCTGTGATTTTCTGGAGCGTTGAGATTGGTGGATTCACCGTTCCATTCGTTTTGATTTGGTTGTTTGTGGGCGCCCTGTTTTTTACCGTTTACTTCAAGTTCATCAACATCCGAGCTTTTGGACATGCTTTGGATGTGGTCAGGGGCAAATACGACGACCCCAGCCACCAAGGCGAGGTGTCTCATTTTCAAGCGCTGACGGCAGCTTTGAGCGGTACGGTCGGTGTCGGCAACATTGCGGGTGTGGCCGTCGCGGTGTCCTTGGGAGGGCCTGGCGCTACGTTCTGGATGATCATCGCAGGGCTTTTTGGAATGAGCAGCAAGTTCATTGAGTGCACCCTTGGGCTCAAGTACCGCCGGCAGAACCCCGATGGATCGGTGTCAGGAGGCCCCATGTATTATTTGCGAGATGGCCTCGCTAAGCAGGGCAAAGGAGGGCTGGGTAAGGTTCTCGCGGTTCTGTTTGCCATCGCATGCATCGGAGGTTCATTTGGTGGAGGCAACATGGTGCAAATCAACCAGGCCACTCAGCAGTTGATTGCGGTAACCGGAGGAGAATCCAGCATCTTGTTTGGTCAGGGTTGGATGTTCGGTGTTTTGATGGCCTTGGTGGTGGGTGTGGTGATTTTGGGTGGCATCAAGTCCATTGCCAAAGTGACCGATAAGATTGTTCCATTTATGGTTGGCATCTACATTTTGGGTGCGCTCTGGGTCATCTTGACTAACCTCGGTGCGGTTCCCACTGCTTTTGGGAGAATCATCAGCGGCGCCTTCGACACCGAAGCGATGTACGGAGGTCTTGTCGGGGTTTTGATTCAAGGCATCCGTCGCGCGGCATTCTCCAATGAAGCCGGTATTGGATCGGCATCGATTGCGCACAGTGCTGCCAAGACCGATGAGCCAGTGAGCGAAGGCATTGTGGCTTTGCTCGAGCCATTCATTGACACCGTTGTGATTTGCACAATGACCGCTTTGGTGATTGTCATTACGGACTATGGTCAGTACGACGCTGTCACGGTGCTTGGCAATGCGCAATCCGGTTCACTGGATGCCATTGGTCTCACTTCGAGTAGTTTTGAGCAGAGCATCTCTTGGTTCCCAGGAGTGCTTTCGCTGGCCGTCATTTTGTTTGCGCTGTCCACCATGATTTCATGGAGCTATTACGGCCTCAAGGCATGGACATACTTGTTTGGGGAAACCAGAGCGGCTGACTTGAGCTACAAGGCCATCTTTTGTGTCTTTGTGGTGGTGGGTTCAGCCATCAGTGCAAGCAGTGTTTTTGACTTTGGCGATGCGATGATTTTCGCCATGTGTTTCCCGAATGTTCTTGGTTTGTACTTCCTCGCAGGAGAAGTTCGGGGAGACCTTACCGATTACCTCAAACGGGTCAAGTCCGGAGAGATCAAGCGGTACGACTGATTTCCTTTGCGCGAGCCATGGGGGCCTCCTCCGTTGAGGTCGGAGCGCATCGGCGCTTGGCTGTTGGGTGCAGCTCTGTTTTTTTGGTCGGGTGTCGAATTGTGGCGCACCCAAAGGAAGTTCACTCCTGAGCCCATTGGCGTAGAGGTTCTTCTGCATGCATTGGGCACGCTTCCAAGTGCCCCAAATCAGCCGGTGGGCTCGAGGTTGAGCCCTTTGTCGCCGAATCCTCTGGTAGCGGATTCGTCTCCGATTTTGGTGGAATCCTTAGATTCGGCAGCTTGGGTGAGCTTGGGTTTAAGTCCTCGTCAAGCCGCCTCAGCCATCCGTTATCAGAATGCTGTGGGCGGTATTACACGCCCTGATATGTTGGAGCGCATGCGGGTTTTGCCAGAGGAGTGGATGGAGAACCATCGCCACAGGTTGGTGTTTCCTCCTGTGGATGCCCATCGCATCGACAGGGCTGTTCAAGGTTCAAGTCTTGGACCTTCACCTGCTCTTCCTCCTCGAGAGTGTTCGGGCGAATCGACGCCCCATCTATTGGTTCCTGACTTCGACCCTGCTGACCGTGTGGATCTGAATCTGGCAGACAGTTTGGAGCTTTTGTCGATTCGGGGTGTGGGGCCTTGGGTCACGGCGAAAATTTTGAAGTCAAGGCGGCAGTGGGGCGGTTTTTCGGACACACTTCAGCTCAAACAGGCTTTGGGTTGGGACAGCTTGGCCCTTGCCCTGATGGGCAAGTTCAAATGCTCTCCCGAACACGTTCGCCGTCTTTGCACTGAGGAGCTTGATGCGGGAGCTTGGGCGAATTTGCCAGGGGTTTCACGCAAACAAGGTCAAGTCGTTGCGAGGTATGTGAACGAGCATGGTGGCGAATTGCAAAGTTTGATGAGGTGCGGAGTTCTGGATTCGGTGTGTTGGAGTCAACTTTTGCCTCATTTAAAAACCTGCAGGCCCACAACGGAGAATCATTGACGACCTTTGCACCATAAACCGGATGCAATGAACTTCCAGGAAAATGAAACCATCTCAGCCATACGGGTCATGGTGAGAGATTTTGCGGCGCGAGAAATCCATCCTCATGTGATGGAGTGGGACGAAGCTCAACACTTCCCCCGTGAGGCTTTCTCCAAAATGGGAGAACTTGGCCTTTTGGGGATGCTCGTTCCAGAAGAGTTTGGCGGCGCGGGATTGGGCTACCACGAATACTCCGCAGCCATAGAGGAGCTGGCAGCTGTTTGCGGCTCTGTGGGTTTGAGCATGGCGGCCCACAACAGCTTGTGCACCAATCACATTTTGACGTTTGGTAGCCAAGCGCAGAAAGAGCGTTTTTTGCCAAAGTTGGCTTCAGGAGCTCACATTGGGGCCTGGGGGCTCACAGAGGCGGGCACTGGGTCAGATGCCATGCGGATGCGGTGCACTGCGGTTCAAGACGGAGAGGATTGGATTTTGAATGGGACCAAAAACTGGATCACCCATGGGCTAAGCGCAGAGGTGGCTGTTGTGCTGGTGAGAACGGGTGAGTTGCTCGACAGCCATGGCATTACTGCCATGGTCGTGGAACGGAACATGCCCGGATTCAAGGGCGGAAAGAAAGAGAACAAGCTGGGCATGCGCGCAAGCGAGACCGCTGAGCTCATTTTTGAGGACTGTCGAGTTCCGGCTTCTCATGTCCTTGGTGAAGTGGGGGAGGGGTTCATTCAGGCCATGAAGATTCTGGATGGCGGTCGAATCTCAATCGCCGCCTTGTCACTTGGGATTGGAAGAGGTGCTTATGAAGCGGCCCTGAAATATGCCAAGGAGAGGGAACAGTTCGGTCAGCCCATTGCTCATTTCCAAGGCATTGGATTCAAGTTGGCTGACATGGCGCTGAGCATAGAAGCGTCCAGGCTGCTCATCAGTAAGGCCTGCTGGGCGAAAGAGAATGGAGGCGATGTCACCCGGTTGGGGGCCATGGCGAAATATCAGGCTTCGGAAATGAGCGTGTCTGTTGCCACAGATGCCGTTCAGATTTTTGGTGGTTACGGTTATACCAAGGATTTCCCAGTGGAAAAGCACTACCGAGATGCCAAGCTCTGCACCATCGGTGAGGGGACATCTGAAATTCAAAAACTCGTGATTTCGAGGGGGCTGATTAAAGACGGGGTATAATCCTGAGTTGGCCATCCTAATTTGCCCGAAACCTCGTATCTTCGCGGACCAATTTTCCATCATGCTCGTTATTCCGGTTAAGGAAGGAGAAAACATCGAACGTGCTCTCAAGCGCTTTAAAAAGAAGTTCGATCGCACAAAAACTGGGCGTATGCTCCGCGCCCGTAAAGAATACGTCAAGCCAAAGACGGTTCGTCGTGAGGCGATGAAGAAGGCCGTTTACAAAAACAAGAAGGCTTTGATGGGCTGATAATTTGTGGCGAGACATTGGTCTAGGTATTATTGAACAACCAAACCAAAATGTCTTCCGCACTTGCCCCCCAAAAGCCCTTACAGGCTTTCCTGCATTTTCTCGAAAAGGAGAAAAGAGGGAGTGTGCATACGCTGCGCTGTTATCGCTCAGACTTGAACCAGTTCCAACGGTTTTTGAACGATAAATATGACCACCAAGAATTGGTGGGAATTGATGGTGATTGGGTCCGCTCTTGGGTCGTTCACATGATGCAAGAGGGCAGAAGCCCAAGGACCATTCACAGAAAAGTCAGCGCTTTCCGCACATTCAATCGTTTTGCCCGTCGCATGTCCTTCACGGACAGAGATCCGAGCAATGGAGTTTCACTTCCCAAGCTCGAGAAGAGGGTGAGAGAAGTGGTTCCAGAGCGGAACATCGCGGCCCTTCTCGACAGTTCCATTTTTCCGGACTCCTGGTCAGGTCTCAGAGACCGACTCATGATGACTTTGCTCTACGAGACAGGCATCAGGCAGGATGAGCTCATCAAGCTGCGTCACGCAGATGTTCAGGTGAGCAGGAGGACCATCAAGGTGTCTGGTAAGGGAGGTCGAGAGCGTTTGATTCCCGTCTCTGAAGATTTGTTGGACATGGCCGAGCAGTACATGCGCGGACGCCCCGGTGTAAGCGATGTCCTGATTGTAACCGATGGCGGTCGAGAGCTCTATCCAGCGTTTGTTTACCGCAGGGTTAACCACTATATTACGGAGACGAGCTCGCTGAACAAGTGCAGCCCACACGTCATCCGGCATTCGTTCGCCACCCACCTCTTGAACAGAGGGGCGGACATCAATGCAGTGAAAGAGTTGCTTGGTCACAGCAGTTTAAATGCGACACAGCACTACACACACGTCAGCACCAAGCGGCTGAAGGACGCACACAAAGGGTCGGCACTTGATACGCGAGGCATCTTCTGAAGTCTCACTTTCAAGTACCCCTTACATGCAGATCCAAGTACAATCTATTCACTTCAAAGCAGACCAGAGTCTGGTCAATTTCATCCAGGAGAAGCTCCAGAAGCTGACCCTCTTTCACCCAGGCATTCTCACTGCAGATGTTTATCTGCGATTGGACAAGGATCAAGAGCGTGAAAATAAGAGGGTCGAGGTCAAGCTCGGCTTGCCCGGACCAGACCTCCACAGCGGTAGGCGCGCCGGCAGTTTCGAAGAGGCTGCAACAGAGGTTGCAGAGGCCTTGAGGAGGCAACTCGAGAAGGTCAGAGGGAAGGCGGCTTGAGCCGTTTACAATTCGGGGAATATCAGATGGTTTTTCCCCTTTGTACCCAGCGTATTCTACACTACATTTGCCCTCCCTAAATCGGGGAGGGCTTTTTTTTGCCCTTGTTCTTTGACAGAGGCCGGTGTAGCTCAGTTGGCTAGAGCAGCTGATTTGTAATCAGCAGGTCGGGGGTTCGAATCCCTCCACCGGCTCCATCATCGACCAAAAAGTATAGTACCAAAGGGGGTACGCCGGAGTTGGAGAGCCGGGGCAGACTGTAAATCTGTTGTCTTAGACTGAATAGGTTCGAATCCTATTACCCCCACAGTTTCCCATTTCATGGGCAAGCGGGAGTAGCTCAGTTGGTAGAGCATCAGCCTTCCAAGCTGAATGTCGCGAGTTCGAATCTCGTCTCCCGCTCACTTTGAAGTCGCCCAACGGGGCGCTTCGCGATTACTGCCGATGTAGCTCAGGGGTAGAGCGCTTCCTTGGTAAGGAAGAGGTCACGGGTTCAATTCCCGTCATTGGCTCCATTTACAGAAGTACATCTATTAATAACGTTTAACATCTAAACAAACCAAACCATGGCTAAAGAAACGTTTGATCGTTCAAAGCCGCACGTGAACATCGGGACCCTAGGTCACGTGGACCACGGCAAGACGACCCTCACCGCCGCCATCACGAAAGTGCTTGGCGACTGCCGGTTTCAGCGAGGCTTCCTCGTTTGATCAAATTGACAACGCTCCCGAAGAAAAGGAGCGTGGTATTACCATTAACTCTTCACACGTTGAGTACGCGACGGAAAACCGTCACTACGCTCACGTTGACTGTCCAGGTCACGCGGACTATGTGAAGAACATGGTAACAGGTGCTGCCCAAATGGACGGTGCCATCCTCGTTGTGGCTGCACTGATGGCCCCATGCCCAAACGCGTGAGCACATCTTGCTCGGACGTCAGGTTGGTGTGCCACGCATCGTGCCTTTCCTCAACAAAGTCGACATGGTCGATGACGAGGAGTTGCTTGAGCTTGGTCGAGATGGAGGTGCGCGAGCTCCTCAGCTTTTACGAGTACGACGGGGACAACGTCCCTTGCATTCAAGGTTCTGCCTTGGGCGCACTCAACGGCGAGCAGAAGTGGGTGGACACCGTCCTCGAGCTGATGAAGGCTGTGGACGAGTACATTGAGCTGCCTGTTCGTGACAACGAGAAGCCATTCTTGATGTCAGTAGAGGACGTTTTCACGATCACAGGTCGTGGAACAGTGGCTACTGGTCGTATCGAGACGGGTGTGATCAACACAGGTGATGAGATTGACATTCTCGGTTTGAACGCCGAAGACATGAAGTCTACCATCACGGGTGTGGAGATGTTCCGTAAGATTTTGGACCGTGGTGAGGCCGGCGACAATGTCGGTTTGCTCCTCCGTGGTATCGACAAGTCTGACATCAAGCGTGGTATGGTGATTGCTGCTCCTGGCACAGTGACTCCCCACAGCAAGTTCAAGGCTGAGGTCTACATCTTGAAGAAAGAGGAGGGTGGTCGTCACACTCCTTTCCACAACAAGTACCGCCCCCAGTTCTACTTCCGCACCACGGACGTTACTGGCGAAATCTTCCTCGACGCTGGTCGTGAGATGGTGATGCCTGGTGACAACGTGACCATCAGTGTAGAGTTGATCTACGGTGTGGCCATGTCTCCCGGTCTGCGCTTCGCCATCCGTGAGGGTGGTCGCACAGTGGGTGCTGGTCAGGTCACCGAGGTGGTCGGCTAAGACGAACAACAACAATAACAACCAAGGGGAAAGAAGGTGCCCACAGGGGGCATCTTCTTTCGCCGTCTACGGGCATAGCTCAATTGGTAGAGTAGCGGTCTCCAAAACCGTTGGTTGCAGGTTCGAGTCCTGCTGCCCGTGCAAAACACCGAATCCACATGGCAAACGTCATAGAATATGTGAAGGACAGCTACACCGAACTGGTGGAACGTGTCACTTGGCCGGCTCCCAAGCAATTGCAGGAGGCTTCCATCTTGGTGTTCATCGCATCGCTGCTCATCGCTGGGTTGGTTTTTGTGATGGACTGGGTGTTCGGTGTGAACAATGCTGACAGCATCTGGCAAGGTGTGATCGGCATGATTTACACGTACGTCATTTGAACCCGATGAAGACCATGAGCGAAATCGACAAGAAGTGGTACGTTGTGCGCGCCATCGGCGGGCAAGAGAATAAGGCCAAGGGATTCCTTGAGTCTGAAATCTCTGCGGCCGGCTTGTCGGATTACGTGGGTCAGATTTTGATTCCAACTGAGAAGGTTCTTCAAATCCGGAATGGCAAGAAGGTCACGAAGGAAAGGAACCACTTCCCGGGATATGTATTTGTGGAGTGTGCCCTCGTAGGAGAGGTGCCCCACGTAATTAGAAACACCCCCAGTGTGATTGGATTCTTGGGTGCAGAGAAGAGGGGGGCCCCCCTTCCATTGCGTCCTCAAGAGGTGAGCAGGATGTTGGGCAGGATGGATGAACTCGCGGAAAGCGAGGAAGAATTGGCCATTCCGTTCAAGGTGGGTGAGGTCGTCAAGGTGGGCGATGGACCGTTTAACGGCTTCCATGGCACCATTGAGGAGATCAATGAAGAAAAGAGAAAACTCAAGGTGATGGTGAAAATTTTCGGACGGAAGACCCCGGTTGAACTCGGGTTCCTCCAAGTGGAGAAAGAGTCTTAATCGAAGACGTGAACGAATTTTTATCAGAACCACTTTATAAATAAGGAACAGCCAGGACGTCCCGTGCCCTGTCCCAGAATGCTTCCCTGGACACTGCGGCCGACCTGTTCATCATAAACAATAGATCCATGGCTAAAGAAGTCGCCAAGATGGTCAAACTGCAAGTGAGAGGTGGCGCTGCCAACCCCTCACCGCCGGTTGGTCCTGCACTTGGTGCGGCAGGTGTAAACATCATGGAATTTTGCAAGCAGTTCAATGGGCGTACCCAGGACAAAGCAGGCAAGGTTCTTCCGGTGGTCATCACCGTCTACAGTGATAAGTCTTTTGACTTCATCATCAAGACTCCGCCCGCAGCAGTGCAACTCATGGAAGCCGCCAAATTGAAGAAGGGTTCTCCGGAATCCAACCGACAGAAGGTGGGCAACGTGACGTGGGACCAAGTCCGCGCAATTGCAGAAGACAAGATGCCCGATCTCAATTGCTTTACCGCTGAGTCCGCCATGAAGGTGGTCGCTGGTACTGCAAGGAGCATGGGGCTGAACGTGACCGGCGATTCGCCTTTCTGATCGTCAATTCATCTAACCACAATGGCAAAACTGACACGCAAACGCAAAGCTGCGCTCGAAAAATTCGACGTGGACACAGCGTACCCGCTCGACGAAGCAGCCGGACTCGTGAAGGAGATTTCCTCTGCGACTTTCGACTCTTCTGTTGACCTCGCCGTCAGCCTTGGCGTGGACCCGCGTAAAGCCAACCAAATGGTGCGTGGCACGGTTTCGCTTCCTCACGGAAGCGGAAAAAATGTGCGCGTACTGGTTCTCTGCAACCCCGATAAGGAAGCAGAAGCCACGGAGGCAGGAGCGGACCACGTTGGCCTCGATGAATATGTCGAGAAGATCAAAGGCGGATGGACCGATGTGGATGTGATCATCACAACCCCCCAAGTGATGGGTAAAGTGGGTGCTTTGGGCCGAATTCTCGGACCCCGTGGCCTCATGCCCAACCCGAAGTCGGGTACAGTCACAATGGAGGTTGCGAAGGCCGTCCAGGACGTTAAGGCAGGTAAGATCGATTTCAAGGTGGACAAGTACGGCATCATCCATGCTTCCGTAGGGAAGGTGAGCTTCTCGAAAGAGAAGATCGCGGAGAATGCTGGCGAAGTCCTGCAAACCTTGGTTCGTTTGCGCCCGTCTGCTGCGAAGGGCACCTACATCAAGAGCGTATTTATCAGCTCTACGATGTCACCGGGTGTCCGGATTGAATCGAAGTCTCTGAACAGCTGAACCAGGAACCCATGACACGCGAAGAAAAAAATCAAGCGATCGAGGAGCTCCAGGGGATGCTCAAGGACACCAATGTGGTGTACTTGGCAGACGCTTCGTCTCTGAATTCTGCCGACACGACAAAGTTGCGCGGGGAATGCTTTAAATCAGACGTCACAATCCGAGTGGTGAAAAACACACTGCTGAAGATTGCGATGGAACGTACAGAAGAACGCAACTACGGCGAACTGATGGACGTGCTGAAAGGGCAAACCGCCATGATGACAAGCACAGTGGGCAATGCCCCTGCCAAGCTCATCAAGGAGTTCCGCAAAAACAGTGAGCGCCCCATTTTGAAGGGAGCTTACGTCGAAGAGGCTGTGTACATCGGGGACGACCAACTGAAGGCCCTCACGGAGATCAAGAGCAAAGAGGAACTCCTCGGAGAACTCATTGGTCTGCTCCAGAGCCCAATGTCGAATGTCCTCGGCGCACTTCAATCCGGTGGAAACACCATTTCCGGACTGGTCAAAGCACTCGGCGAACGCCAAGACTGACTTTGACAACCCCATTCAACAATTAAGCAAACCCATATACATTTTATCATGGCTGATTTGAAAACCATGGCAGAAGCACTTGTCAACCTGACCGTTAAGGAGGTGAACGAGCTTGCAGAGATCATGAAAGAAGAGTACGGCATTGAGCCCGCAGCTGCTGCTGCTGTTGTTGCTGGACCCGCCGCAGGTGGTGGAGACAGTGCTGCAGAAGAGCAGACCGAGTTTGATGTGATCCTCAAAGCCGCTGGCGGTTCGAAGCTGGCCGTTGTGAAGCTCGTTAAAGAGCTCACCGGTCAGGGACTGAAGGAAGCCAAAGGCATCGTTGACGGAGCACCTGCCACCTTGAAGGAGGCAGTTTCCAAGGACGAGGCCGAGGCCCTCAAGACCCAACTCGAGGAAGCCGGAGCAGAGGTTGAGATCAAGTAAGATCACAACTCGCTGAATTTCAGAAGGTCAGGCTGGGCGCAGGTCCCGGTCTGACCTTCTTGTACCCTGTATCGAACAGGGTGCACCCCCAAAGCCAACCTGCACGCCTGCGATTTGTACCCCTCCGATAAGCCGCACAATATGTTGACGCCACAACTGCAGCAGCGACACTCTTTCGCCACCACCACACCGGATCTCGCCTATCCGGATTTTCTCGACATCCAACTCCGGTCCTTCCGCGAGTTCTTCCAGCTTGAAACCAAGCCGGAGGACCGCGATACAGAGGGCCTTTTTAAGGTGTTCAATGAGAATTTCCCGATCACGGACACGAGAAACCAATTCGTGCTGGAATTCCTTGACTATTTCATCGATCCACCGCGATACAGCATTGCAGAGTGCATTGAGCGTGGTTTGACCTACAGTGTTCCACTGAAGGCCAAGCTCAAGCTTTATTGCACCGACCCAGAACACGAGGACTTTGAGACCATTGTCCAAGACGTGTATCTGGGAACCATTCCATACATGACCCCAAGGGGATCATTTGTGGTCAATGGTGCCGAGCGAATCATTGTCAATCAATTGCACCGTTCGCCTGGTGTGTTCTTCGGCCAGAGCCGTCATGCCAATGGCACGAAGCTCTACAGCGCGAGAATCATTCCTTTCAAGGGAAGCTGGATTGAGTTCGCCACCGACATCAACAGTGTGATGTACGCGTACATCGACCGGAAGAAGAAGCTTCCCGTGACCACTTTGTTGCGTTCCATTGGTTACGAATCTGACCGGGACATCCTCGGCATTTTCGACTTGGCTGAAGAGGTCAAGGTCTCCAAAGCTGGCGTGAAGCGAGTCTTGGGTCGCCGTTTGGCTGCCCGTGTCCTCAAGACCTGGATCGAAGATTTCGTGGATGAGGACACTGGAGAGGTGGTCAGCATTGAGCGGAACGAGTTGGTCCTCGACCGTGACACGGTGTTGGAAAAGGAGCACATCGAGCTCATCGTAGAGTCCGGTTCCAAGTCCATCATCCTGCACAAGGAGGACATCAACCAGGCCGATTACGCCATCATCCACAACACGCTTCAGAAGGACCCTTCGAACAGCGAAAAGGAAGCGGTGGAATACATCTACCGTCAATTGCGTAACGCTGAGCCGCCAGACATAGATACGGCCCGCGGTGTGATCGACAAGTTGTTCTTCTCTGAGCAGCGCTACGACCTGGGCGAGGTTGGGCGTTTCCGCATCAACCGGAAGCTCGGAATCGACATGTCCGAAGAGTCACGCACGTTGACCAAGGACGACATCATCCTGATCATCAAGTTCCTCATCGACCTGGTGAACTCGAAGTCTGATGTGGACGACATCGACCACTTGTCCAACCGTCGCATTCGTACGGTGGGCGAGCAGCTGCACAACCAGTTCGGTGTCGGTTTGGCCCGTATGGCCCGGACCATTCGCGAGCGGATGAACGTTCGTGACAATGAGGTCTTTACGCCAACGGACTTGATCAACGCCAAGACATTGAGCTCGGTGATCAATTCGTTCTTCGGAACGAACCAGCTGAGTCAGTTCATGGACCAGACCAACCCGTTGAGCGAGGTGACGCACAAGCGACGCATCTCTGCACTCGGACCAGGTGGTCTGTCCCGTGAGCGCGCTGGCTTTGAGGTGCGAGACGTTCACTACACCCACTACGGCCGTCTCTGCACCATTGAGACGCCTGAAGGACCGAACATTGGTTTGATCAGTTCACTCTGCGTTTACGCCAAAGTGAACCGCCTTGGATTCATCGAGACTCCATACCGTGAAGTCAACGAAGGCGTAGCCAGAGTTGGTGGTGAAGGCATTTCTTACCTGTCTGCAGAAGAGGAGGACAGCGCCATCATCGCTCAGGCGACGGTGGGACTGAACGACGATGGAACGTTCAAGAACGACATCATCAAGGCCCGTCTTCAAGGTGACTTCCCACTTGTGGCTCCAACGGAGATCAAGTATGTGGACGTGGCTCCAAACCAGATTGCTTCGATTGCTGCTTCATTGATTCCTTTCCTGGAGAATGACGACGCCAACCGTGCTCTGATGGGATCGAACATGATGCGTCAGGCCGTGCCTTTGATGCGCCCCAACAGCCCAATTGTGGGCACGGGTCTCGAGAGCCAAGTGGCCCGCGACAGCCGTGTGTTGGTGACAGCAGAAGGAGACGGAGTGGTGGAATACGTGGACGGAAATGAAATCCACATCCGCTACCAAATGGATGAGAACGACCGCCTCGTGTCTTTCGAGGAGGACGTGAAAGTCTATGACATCACCAAGTTTGCGAAGACCAACCAAGGCACCTGCATCAACCTCAAGCCCATCGTGTCGAAAGGCATGCGTGTGGAGCGAGGTGACATCATGGTGGAAGGGTACTCTACACAAAGCGGAGAGCTCGCCTTGGGTCAGAACATGAAGGTGGCATTCATGCCTTGGAAGGGTTACAACTTCGAGGACGCGATTGTGATCTCTGACCGTGTGGTTCGCGAGGACGTGTTCACTTCACTTCACGTGACCGAGTACAGCTTGGAGGTTCGCGACACCAAACGCGGACAGGAGGAGCTGACCGCGGACATTCCAAACGTGAGTGAGGAGGCCACCAAGGACCTCGACGAGAATGGATTGATTCGCATTGGCGCCCATGTGGGAGCCGGCGACATTCTGATCGGCAAAATCACACCGAAAGGAGAAAGCGATCCGAGTCCAGAGGAGAAGTTGCTTCGTGCCATCTTCGGAGACAAAGCTGGCGATGTGAAGGATGCATCTTTGAAGCTCGGTCCAAGCGCCACGGGTGTGGTGATCGACAAGATGTTGTTCTCTCGCATGGTCAAGGACCGCAAATCAAAGGCGGCTGACAAGGCCATCTTGGAGACCATCGACGGCGAATTCGATAAGGAAGCTGCGGTGCTTCGCAAGAGTCTGGTGGAGAAGCTGATGAAGATCATCGGTGGAAAGACCTCACAAGGCGTGATGAACTACTACAAGGAGGTTCAAATCAAGAAGGGCGTCAAGTTTACGCAACGCGCTTTGCAGACTTTGGACTTCAGCATCGTCAACACCGACGGTTGGACGCGCGACGAGGACAACAATCGTCTGGTCAAGCGTGTGGTTCACAACTACAACCTCAAGTACAACGACCTGCTCGGTACGTTCAAGCGGAAGAAGTTCCAAGTCACCGTGGGTGATGAGCTTCCTGCTGGCATTGTGAAACTCGCCAAGGTCTTTGTGGCCAACAAGCGCAAGCTGAAGGTGGGTGACAAGATGGCTGGACGTCACGGAAACAAGGGAATCGTTGCACGGATTGTGCGCAAGGAAGACATGCCATTCCTCGAGGATGGATCTCCTGTGGACATCGTGCTCAACCCGCTGGGTGTACCCTCGCGTATGAACCTCGGTCAGATCTACGAAACTGTTCTCGGATGGGCAGGTGAGAAGCTCGGCATGAAGTTCGCAACGCCCATTTTTGACGGAGCAAGCCTCGACGACATCACCGGATACACCGAAAAGGCCAACGTGCCCAGCTTTGGTGTGACCCACTTGTATGACGGAGAAACGGGTGAGCGTTTTGACCAACCAGCCACGGTCGGTGTGATCTACATGATCAAGCTGAGCCACATGGTGGATGACAAGATGCACGCCCGTTCCATCGGTCCTTACAGCCTCATTACCCAGCAGCCGTTGGGTGGTAAGGCGCAGTTCGGTGGACAGCGTTTTGGAGAGATGGAAGTGTGGGCCCTTGAAGCTTTCGGTGCTTCACACATCCTTCAAGAGATCCTCACAGTCAAGTCGGACGACGTGGTCGGACGTGCCAAGACTTACGAGGCCATTGTGAAAGGAGACCCCATGCCCACCCCAGGCATTCCGGAATCCTTCAACGTGCTGATGCACGAGTTGCGCGGATTGGGATTAACCGTGGCCCTCGAGGCCTGAGTTGCTCCTGCTTGAACCCATTGATCTTCACCTAAGATGACCAACAACAAGACCCCGAAGCTCTCCAGCGACTTCAACAAGATTCGCATCAGCATGGCGTCGCCCGAGGAAATCCTCGAGCAAAGCCATGGCGAAGTGCTGAAGCCGGAAACCATCAACTACCGGACCTATAAGCCGGAAAGAGATGGCCTCTTCTGCGAGCGCATTTTCGGCCCCGTTAAAGATTATGAGTGCCATTGCGGCAAGTACAAGCGGATTCGCTACAAGGGAATCGTCTGCGACCGATGTGGCGTAGAAGTGACCGAGAAGAAAGTCCGCCGTGAGCGCATGGGTCACATTCAGCTTGTGATCCCAGTAGCGCACATCTGGTACTTCCGTAGCCTGCCAAACAAGATTGGTTACTTGCTGGGATTGCCCACCAAGAAGCTCGATCAAATCATCTATTACGAGCGTTATGTGGTCATCCAGCCGGGTGTCGCAACGAAGACGGATGGAGAGGCTTTGGACGTCAACGAGTTCCTCACCGAGGAGGAGTACCTGGACATTTTGGACACCCTTCCAAAAGACAACCAGTACCTCGACGAAAAAGACCCCAACAAATTTGTGGCGAAGATGGGCGCAGAGGCCCTCTATGACATGTTGGGCAACCTCGATCTGAACCAGCTGAGCTTTGACCTTCGCCACAGCGCGAATACCGAAACGAGCCAGCAGCGGAAGAACGAAGCGCTGAAGCGTTTGCAGGTTGTGGAGGCGTTGCGCGATGCGAATCAGCGCATCGAAAACAAGCCTGAGTGGATGATTGTGAAAGTGGTTCCGGTGATTCCACCAGAGCTGCGTCCATTGGTTCCACTCGATGGAGGACGTTTTGCGACGTCTGACTTGAACGACCTCTACCGCCGTGTGATCATCCGGAACAACCGTTTGAAGCGTTTGATCGAGATCAAAGCTCCAGATGTGATTCTTCGGAACGAGAAGCGGATGTTGCAGGAGGCTGTGGACAGCCTGTTCGACAACAGCCGGAAGTCCTCCGCCGTGAAGACGGAGAGCAACCGCCCACTGAAGTCCCTCTCAGACAGCCTGAAGGGCAAGCAAGGCCGTTTCCGTCAGAACCTCCTCGGTAAGCGTGTGGACTACTCTGCACGTTCTGTCATCGTCGTTGGTCCTGAACTGAAGCTCCACGAGTGCGGCATGCCCAAGAACATGGCGGCCGAGCTCTACAAGCCGTTCATCATCCGCAAGATGATCGAGCGTGGCGTGGTCAAGACGGTGAAGTCTGCAAAGAAGATTGTGGATGCCAAAGAGCCTGTTGTGTGGGACATTTTGGAGAACGTGATGAAGTCGCACCCCGTGCTGCTCAACCGTGCTCCAACCTTGCACCGCCTCGGCATTCAGGCCTTCCAGCCCAAGATGATCGAGGGCAAGGCGCTGCAACTCCACCCACTCGCTTGTACAGCGTTTAACGCTGACTTCGACGGTGACCAGATGGCGGTTCACCTCCCGCTTGGCCCTGCGGCCATTTTGGAGGCTCAGCTGCTGATGCTCGCCAGCCACAACATCTTGAACCCTGCCAACGGTGCACCGATCACGGTTCCCTCGCAGGACATGGTATTGGGCCTTTACTACATCACCAAGGAGCGCAAGTCCACCAAGGAGGAGCCCGTGAAAGGAGAAGGCATGACCTTCTACTCTCCCGAAGAGGTGATCATTGCATACAACGAGGGCCGCGCTGCTTTGCACGCCGGCATCAAGGTTCGTTGGAACGACCACATGGGCAACGCCAGCATTGTGGACACCACAGTGGGCCGAGTGCTCTTCAACGAGGTGGTTCCAAACGAAGCAGGCTATGTCAATGACTTGCTCACCAAGAAGAGCCTCCGGACGATCATCTCTGACGTTTTGTTGGCGGTGGGCGTTCCGCGCACGGTTCAGTTCTTGGACGACATCAAGAAGCTTGGCTTCACGATGGCCTACAAGGGTGGTTTGAGCTTCAACCTCAACGACATCATCATCCCGAAAGAGAAGGTGGAGTTGGTCGATGCGGCCAACGATCGCGTGGGCGAGGTGATGGACAACTACAACATGGGCCTCATTACCAACAACGAGCGGTACAACCAGATCATTGACATCTGGACGAACACGAACTCGAGGTTGACCAACATCTTGATGGACCGCTTGGAGAACGACAAGCAAGGCTTCAACTCGATTTACATGATGATGCACTCTGGAGCCCGTGGTTCCAAAGAGCAGATTCGTCAGTTGAGCGGCATGCGTGGTCTGATGGCCAAGCCACAGAAGTCCAGCGCTGCTGGTGGTCAGGACATCATTGAGAACCCCATCCTTTCCAACTTTAAGGAGGGACTTTCCATCCTTGAGTACTTCATCTCTACGCACGGTGCCCGTAAGGGTCTGGCGGATACGGCGTTGAAGACGGCTGACGCGGGTTACTTGACGCGTCGTCTGGTGGACGTCGCTCAAGACGTGATCATCAACGAATACGATTGTGGAACCATCCGTGGTTTGCACGCCTCTGCCCTTCGCAAGAATGAGGAAATCGTGGAATCATTGGGCGACCGCATTGTCGGACGTACCTCTGTCTTGGATGTTCACCATCCTGAGACTGGTGATCTGATTGTTGCCTGCGGTGAGGAGTTCACCGAAGCCATTGCCGCGGCCATTGAGGCAGCTGGCATCGACGAGGTGGAAATGCGCTCCGTGTTGACTTGCGAAAGCCGCAAAGGTGTTTGCGCCAAGTGCTACGGCCGAGCGCTCAGCACCAACCGATCTGGTCCAAGAGGGTGAGGCTGTAGGCGTCATCGCGGCCCAGTCCATTGGTGAGCCTGGAACGCAGCTTACGCTGCGTACGTTCCACGTGGGTGGTACGGCGTCCAAGATTTCCGATGAGAACGAAATCACAGCCCGCCAAGACGGTGTGGTTGAATTCGAAGACCTGCGCACCGTGCAACGCACCACTCCAGACGGAGAAGTCGAGACGGTGGTGGTGTCTCGTTCGACTGAGTTCAAGGTGATCGATCCACAGATTGGCATTACCCTGAGCTCGACCAACCTGCCTTACGGCGCGCATCCTTCACGTGAAGAGCGGCAAGAAGATCAAGAAGGGAGACCTCATTTGCACTTGGGACCCCTACAACAACGCGATCATCAGCGAGGAGGACGGAACGGTCGTCTTCGACATGATCGAGGAAGGGGTGACCTACCGCGAGGAGCTGGACGAACAGACCGGATTCCGCGAGATTGTCATCACCGAAACCAAGGACAAGAAGAAGAACCCTGCCATTCACATTGTGGGTCCAAAGAAAGGAGGTTCTGAAGGTCTACTCCCTTCCTGTGGGCGCTCACGTGAGCGTCGAAGAAGGAGACAAGGTGGGAACCGGTCGCATCTCTGGCCAAGATTCCACGTGTGGCCGGTAAGTCCGGTGACATTACGGGAGGTCTGCCACGTGTGACGGAGCTCTTCGAGGCGCGTAACCCATCCAACCCGGCCGTGGTGTCCGAAGTGGACGGCATCGCTTCCTACGGCAAGATCAAGCGGGGTAACCGCGAGATCATTGTGGAGAGCCGCACTGGAGAGAAGCGCAAGTACCTCGTGCCACTCGCCAAGCACATTCTCGTTCAGGAGAATGACTTTGTGAAGGCCGGTATGCCCATGTCAGACGGAGCCACGACCCCTGCAGACATTTTGGCCATCCAAGGCCCAACGGCTGTGCAGGAATACCTCGTGAATGAAATCCAAGAGGTCTACCGCCTTGCAGGGTGTGAAGATCAACGACAAGCACTTCGAGGTCATTGTCCGCCAGATGATGAAGAAGGTGGTGGTCGAAGACCCAGGCGATACGCGCTTCCTCGAGAAGCAGTTCGCTGAGAAGGCCGACTTCATGGACGAGAACGACCGCATGTTCGGCATGGTGGTGGTCACCGAGGCTGGAGACAGCAAGGAGTTGACCGAAGGTCAAATGGTCACTGCACGTCAATTGCGCGATGAGAACGGCGCCATCCGCCGCAATGACGGAAAGTTGGTCGAAGGCCCGCGAGGCGCATTCCAGCCACAGCCCGTCCATTGTTGCAGGGCATCACCCGTGCTTCATTGCAGACCAAGTCCTTCATCTCGGCCGCGTCCTTCCAGGAAACGACCAAGGTGCTCAACGAGGCTGCCGTCAGCGCCAAGGAGGATCACCTCGGCGGCCTGAAGGAGAACGTCATCGTAGGACACTTGATTCCTGCGGGAACAGGCGTGCGCAACTGGCACAACATGGTGGTTGGCTCTCAAGAAGAGTTCGACAAGCTTGACAGAGGCCAACGCCGAAGAAGCAGAGGTCGGTGGAGTAAACCACACTCGCATACATCTAACATTCAAAAGGCAGCCTTCGGGCTGCCTTTTGCGTGTCCACCCATTTTAGCGGCTGTGTTTCGAGGAAGGAGCTCAGAAGTGGGGGCTCCGAGAGAAGAGGGGCTCAGTTGAGCATGGCAGCATCGGTCAGGTCAGACCCGCTGGTGGGCGCGGGCCCGTGTAGCCGAACAGCCGGTTTCGCTTGATGATCCGGTCCACTTGCTGTGGGACCATGTCCTCCCAGCCTGGTTCTTCGGCCGCGAATCATCCTCAAGACTTCACGCTGAAGATGTCGAGCAGGGACAGGTCGTCGAGTTGGATGTCCGTGATGCGCTTGTTGAACAGCAGATAGTCGTAAAGCGGCTTGATTCGCGGGTGAATCGGAGCATTGTCTGTGCGAATGAGTACGTCATTCTTGGCATCGTGCCATGGATAAGCATACACCTTCAGGTCTCTGCTGAACATGATGCCAAAGGCTTCGAGAATGCCGCCGTTGAGGTCGCGGTAGTAACGCTCATTGAACAGGTCCATCATCGCGTTGCCGCCCATGATGACCCCCATGCGCCGCTTGGTATACCGCGAGAAGTACTCAATCAGCTTGTAGTACTCCTGGTAGTTGGAGATGAGCACCGTTTGTCCCAAGGAACACAGGATGTCCGCCCGATCCAAGAAGTCTTTTTCGTCAATGTCTCCCTCTGCCTTGAGGTTGTTCAAGCGTGATTTCGAAGAGCAATTGAATCTTGTCCTCTTCGACCCGGTTTTCCTCGCTTGAACATGGCCAGTCCCCGTTGGGTCATGTCCAGGTTGACCTTGCGTGACCGGCCTGAAACTTCCGCGGATGGCCAGGATGTTCTTCTTGTACAGCACATCGGCCGCCTGCAAGTTGCGGCCGTCCGGAGAGAAAGATGACCGCATCGGTCATCCCGTGCTTCACCAGTTGCAGAGAAAGCAACGGTTGTCGACCCCGGCGAAGTCGGGCCCGTTCATTTGAATGGTGTCGATCTCAATGCGGTCCTTGTCGAGCTCGTCGTACAGGCTCTGCAGCAGGTCGTTGGGTTGCTTGAACAGAAAGTGGCAACCGTAGATCAGGTTCACACCCAAGGATGCCAATGGTGGCATGCTGCAGAAGCGCATCGGGCTCGTGGAAACGGGCGTGAAGGATGATCGTGTTCGGCGTCTTGTTGGGGGCCGTTTGAAAGCGCACACCAAACCAACCGTGGCCTTCTATGGTCTTGTGGTAGTTGATCGTGGCCACCGTGTTGGCAAACGCAAAGAACTTCTTGGAGGGGTGCTTCTCACGGGGTAGGCGCTCCTCACACAAGCGGTACTCGTGGTCAAGCATCTTTTGAACCCGGGCTCGCAGACGTAACGCCCTGACTTCTCAATGCCGTAGATGGCATCGCTGAAGTCCTTGTCGTAAGCGCTGATGGTTTTGGCAATGGTGCCACTGGCACCGCCCGGCCCTGAAAAAATGACGGACCACTTCCTGACCGGCCCCGATCTCGGCAAACGTGCCGTAGAGATCGTGGTTCATGTTGATCCGAAGGGCCTTTTGTTTGGCCGAGAGAACGACACGGTTGCTTTCCACGTTTCCAGAAGAATGGTGTGTTATAAAGGTACTGACCCCAGACCATAACCCCCGAACGCCCCCGAATTAACTTTGGAACTTCATGGGCGTAAAACTTACCCTTCTCGGCACAGGCACTTCGCAAGGGGTTCCCGTCATCGCCTGTGACTGCCCAGTCTGCGCTTCTGAAGATGTCCGTGATCGCGATTGCGGTCCAGCGTGCTGTTCGAAGTAGAGGGGGAGGATGCCCCAGAAGGGAAGAGGACCTTTGTGGTGGACACGGGTCCAGATTTTCGGCAGCAGATGCTCAGGGCCCAGGTCCAATCCTTGGATGCGGTGCTGTTCACGCACGAACACAAAGACCATGTGGCTGGATTGGATGACGTTCGGGCGTTCAACTTCAGGCAAAAGAGAGACATGGATGTCCATGCCCATGAGCGGGTTCAAGCGGCATTGAGGCGGGAGTTTGAGTACATCTTCGCCGACGACCCTTATCCAGGTGTGCCGCGCGTGCGGATGCATGGGTTGGACGGAACACCCTTAACCATCGGGGGTGTTCATGTCGTGCCCTTGCCTGTGAAACACTACAAACTGCCCGTTTTTGGATTCAGGATTGGAGCTGTCGCGTATATCACCGATGCCAATGCTTTCGAGCCCGAGACTTGGGAGCGTTTGGAAGGAACTGAAGTCCTGGTGCTCAATGCCCTCAGGAAAGAAAAACACATCAGCCATTTCAACTTGGATGAAGCGCTCGAAGTCATCGCCAAAGTCAAGCCCAAAGTGGCCTACTTGACCCACATCAGTCATCTCCTGGGTCGGCATGCCGATGTGGAGGCTCAGCTCCCAGACGGGGTGTTCCTGGGCGAAGATGGCTTGACCATTTCTGCATCATGAGCCGGTTGCTTTACCATGTTTTGGTGTCTCCATTGGGTCGTCTGCCCCATGGAGTGCTGTATCTCTTGGCCGATGTTTTGGCCGTGCTCATTTGGTGGAGTGGGTATCGCAAGAAAGTGGTGCTGTCCAACTTGGAACGGGCATTTCCCGATGAAGATCAGGCCTGGCGAAAGAGGACGGCCAAGGCGTTTTTCACCCACTTGGCCGAGGTTCTGGTGGAGTCCATTCGACATTTTCACGCCAGTGAGACCGAGCTGCTCAAGCGCTATCATCATGTCAATCCCGAAGTGCTCGAGCCGTTTTTGAATCGCGCACCGGGTGTGTTGTTGTCCTGCGGTCATTACGGAAATTGGGAGCGCTATGCGGTCACAGCAGGGGCATCCCTTCCCATGCCGGTCATGGGCGTGTACAAGCCGCTGTCCAATTCCTTTTATGACCAGCTCATTTTGGAGACCCGAGGAAAGTTTGGAACGGAGTTGGTCCCCATGAAGCGAGTTTCCTCATGGATGTTGGAAGAGGCGGGCCGTGCCAAAGCCGTCACTTTGGCGGTGGACCAGCGTCCGCTTGACCCCAAAAAGGCATGGTGGATGAATTGGATGGGGCAGGAGACGGCCATGCACTTCGGCCTGGAGGCGTTTGCCCGAAAAATGGACATGCCGGTGGTCTTTTTTCGTGTCCAGAAGGCCAAAGGCAAGCCGAGGGGACATTGGGAAGTCCATTATGATTTGATCACAGATGCACCCAAGACTTGGCCAAAAGGGGCATTGCTCAAGGCCACTTACAACCGCCTTGAGGATCAAATCCGCGAAGCCCCCGCACATTGGCTTTGGTCCCATACACGCTGGAAGCACCAGCGTCCGGAGGGGGTTCCCCTTCATGACGTAGAAGTCCCAAAGACAGAGGTGTCACAACCTGCATCATGAGCATTGCACCCCAGACCGACGCGCCATTGGCAGAGCGCATGCGCCCCCGCACGCTCGAAGACTACGTGGGGCAGTCTCATTTGGTGGGGCCAGAGGCCACTTTGCGCAGGGCCTTGTCTGCTGGTCAATTGCCATCCATGATTTTGTGGGGCCCTCCCGGGGTTGGCAAGACCACTTTGGCCCGCTTGATGGCCGAGGCGACGGGGCGACCTTTTCATCAGCTCAGCGCGATTCGCAGTGGCGTGAAGGAAGTGCGTCAAGTCATCGACAGCGCTGAACGTCAGGGAATGTTCAGCACCCGTGCCGTGTTGTTTATCGATGAGATTCATCGGTTTTCTAAGTCACAACAAGACAGCTTACTCGGCGCAGTAGAAAGAGGTTCTGTGACCCTCATTGGGGCCACCACAGAGAACCCCAGCTTTGAGGTGATTCCTGCGCTTCTGTCCCGAAGTCAGGTTTATGTGCTGGAGGCTTTCGGACGCCAAGAGTTGGAAGCTTTGGTCCACAGGGCGCTGGGGCAAGATGCTTGGCTTCAGCACCACAAAGTGAAGGTGTCGCAATGGGATGCACTGCTCCGAGCGAGCGGGGGCGATGGGCGAAGGTTGTTGAACGTGCTCGAATTGGTTGTCGCGGGAGCGGCCTCCGAAAGGGCGGAAATTGAAGCAGGGTCAGAATCAGGTTCAGAAGAAGAGGACATGGTGCTCGACGATGCATTGGTGTCCAGGTTCATCCAAGCCAACCTGTCCCGTTACGACAAAGCTGGGGACACGCATTTTGACATTGCCTCTGCGTTGATCAAATCCATTCGATCCAGCGATCCAGATGCGGCAGTGTATTGGTTGGCACGAATGATTGAGGGGGGAGAAGACCCCAAATTCATCGCGCGTCGTTTGCTCATCAGCGCCAGCGAGGACATCGGTCACGCGAATCCGACCGCGCTTGTGCTGGCCAACGCCACATTTGATGCGGTCGAGCGGCTCGGTTATCCGGAATGCCGCATTCCACTGTCTCAGTGCGCCACCTACCTCGCTTCCAGCCCCAAATCAAACAGCGCCTATGCCGCCATTGGTTCCGCGCAACAAGCCGTGCAGCAGCATGGTGACTTGCCTGTTCCTATGCACTTGCGCAATGCCCCCACCAAGCTGATGAAAGAGCTCGGCCATGGTGATGGTTATCGCTATGACCACGATCACGGTGGATTCAGTGGCCAAGAAGGGCTTCCGGAGTCATTGATTGGCCAACGTTTCTTTTTTCCAGGCAACACCCCGCGAGAGCGAGGGCTCTCCGAATTTTTGCGCAGCCTTTGGGGCAGCAAAAAAGGTTGACTATCAGGGGGTTCTGTGCAATGGGCTTCAGAATCATGGCGTAAAGTGGGAGGGGGGTGTAACCTTCGATTATCGCATGCGTATCTTTGCCGCCCCGTCGCCGCAGAGCGGTGATGCAACAGGCCGATATAGCTCAGCTGGTAGAGCAACGCATTCGTAATGCGTAGGTCAGCGGTTCGAGTCCGCTTATCGGCTCCAAAAAGCCCCTCGAAGGAGGGGCTTTTTCATGCTCAGGATTTGATGTCAACGCCGATGGGGCGAGGGGCCAAAAGTCGGTTGGCCAGGGCATGCGCGATTCAGCCAACGACATGGGTCAATAGGACCGCCGATTGCGCTTTCGTTTAAAGAGGTTGCCCACTTTGTTGGCGGCCCGTTTTGGCCATGGAATGGGGTGCTTGGATTGAAAGATGCCCTTGTACCAAGCGTCTGGACCGCCACCACTTGCGCATTCGCTTGGCGGCGCGACGCTGTTTTCTCCACCTCTTGCGGGTGGCCCCATCTTGGGCTTTCCAATGTTGTTTTCGGCCCGCCTTGAATGCGGCGTTTTCGGCTTTTGCTCGCTCTTGCTTTTTCTGGACCTGAACCTTGCGCTGTCGCTTGGAAGACTGGGATCGGTCACGCTGTGCCTCCGCATCCACTGTGCAGAGCAGGAGAACCAACCCGAGTGCGAACTTCACGTAAAGACGAAGCGTCATGCCAGCAAGAACGTCATTCCACCACAAACCTTGCATGGAGCAAGGGACGGTTGCTCCCTTCTTCTTCAGGAACACCACGGACCAAAAGCAAGTAGCTTCCGGTGGCCAACTGTTGTGTGCTCAGGTTGAGGGTGCTCAAAATCTCCTTTCCACGTTCCATCATGCCTTCAGCAATCCACCTGCCGGATGCGTCGCGGAGGGTCCATTCCAAGGGGCTGTTTGGCGCCTGAAGAAGGGCGGGTTCGCGGATGACCACACGAAGGTTTTGGCTTCCCGACGGCACTGGGTTGGGGTACACCAGCATGTCTGCGCCTCCGCTCAGGGGTTCCGAGCCACCCAGAATCATGTGCGCTTCCCACAAGTCAGGAATGCCATACCCACGCGTGGTGTCGGGGTTGGCCCATTGAGAAGCGGATTCCAAGAGCGCACGCCGAATTTCCCACGCCGAGGCTTCTGGGTGGGCGCCCCACAGGCTGGTGGCCGCGCCGCACAAAATGGGGGATGAAAAGGATGTGCCGTTGCCCGTTCGGATGGAGCCATCTGGGTGGATGTATGCCGCATCGCGTCCAACCGCGCACAAATCGGGCTTGATGCGGCCATCGGCCGTGGGGCCGTAGCTGCTAAAGCTCGCGTGTTGGCCAGAAGCGTCGACAGCACCGACAGCGATCACGCTGTCCCCATCCGCAGGAGCTGTGATTTTCTGCCAAGGGCTGTTCCCGCTGTTGCCGGCAGAATTGAAGACCAGCATCCCTTTGGACGCTGCGATGTCCGAAGCCTGAGTGATGCGAAAGGTGTCCCCGTCCAACTCGTCCAGCAAATGGTGGGAGGTGGTGTCATCGAAGAGGGAATAGCCCAAGGATGTGTTCAATACATCACACCCCATGCTGTCGGCGCGTTCCGCAGCCGCTACCCAATGGTACTCCTCGACCAAATTTTCCCAACCGACATCCTCGGTGCGAAACAGCACATAGGAGGCGTCGCGGCGCGCTTCCCCGAAAGTGCTGACCTCCTGGGGTGTCCAAGTGCCCTGCCATGGTCGACAACACCATTGCGCCATGGGCGTGCTCGGAATAAATGAAAGGGAGATATGGCGCCTCCGTTGGGGAAGTTGCCGCCGATTTGGATTCGGTTCTCTTGAATCGCCCTTTGCATGGCAGGGTTGGTGTCAACACGATCAAACCCACTGTCCAACACACCGACCATCATGCCCTGGCCTTGGTGTCCCAGTCCATGCACCAGGTCCAGCCTCAATTGCCGGGTTTGCGCCCAAGCCATTCCATAACCTTCGGGACCGCTCATGTCAGAGGCTTCAATGGTCCGTCGGTGCCGGGGAATTGCGGGGGCTGGCCTTGGATTTTGGAACCACGACGTTCTGCGGACTTGAACCACACCACTCAGGTTTGCAATGTCTTGAAGGATGATGGCGATGGCCGCTGAGTCAGCCAATGTTGTATCCAATTGAACCACAATGCCATTGAACCACTTGCTGGAATGCAGCCACTGGACGGGCTGGCCTTCGTCGGTTTCTCCAATGGCCAGCACCTCGGCAATGCGGGCAGGCGAAACGGGGAGGTCGGTGGAGTCGAGTGCAATGCCTTGACGTGTTCTTCGCGCCAAAGCCCGCTCGGAAAGAATTTGCAAGCCCGCATTGGGGGCATTCAAGTCCACCCCGCATCCCACCTTGTCTTGGAATCCCACCCAGTGGTGATTGGGCGCGATTTGGGCAAGGGTGGCAGCGGAAGGGCCGAACAGCGCCGCAGCAAGAAGGTGAAGCCAGAGTCGATTCACTCTTCGGTGGATTGAAGGCGCCCAAGGGTCCAGCGTTCAGTGCGGATCAGTTCGCCCGATTCATCGAAGTAACGCCAGGTGCCATCTTTTACCCCGGCGGTGTATTCTCCCATTTCCTGCATGGGTTGGTTGTGGACTTCCCGGCGCAAGGGTTGTTGTTCGCCCGGCCGACGTCCTCCAGTGGGGGCCATTGGTGAGGAGTTTCCCTGTTCGGCAGGCATCATGACCCACTCGCCCAAATCGTACCATGCCGTGAACGGACCGTCCAAATTGCCGTGGGCATAGCGCCCGACCCATTCCGGCCTTCCGCTGGGGTATTGAGAATCGAATTCCCCATTTTGGGGCTTTTCACTCACCAGACGTCCCTCCTCGTAAAGAACCAAAGACCGGACTTTTCCATTGGGGTTGAACGTCTTCCATTCGCCCACGGGAATGTCGTTTTCGTAGGCCCCAGAGCTCAAGGGTTTGCCACCGTTTTGCATCACTTGAGTCGGACCATTTCTTTGGCCATTTTGCCACATTTCAAGGCCGCGTGGCAACCCTTCGCGGTCAAAGGCCCTCCACAACCCATCCTTGGCCCCCATGATGTATTGGCCCTCCTCGAGGACCTTTCCATTTCCATGGTAGGTGACCGTTGCGCCATCGAGGGTGTCTTTGCTGTAGTGTTCAATGACCCTGATTCTTCCTTTCGGGTCAAAAGCCTCCCATTTCCCTGACTTCCATTGGGTCCATTCGCCAGCGACTTGAACCGTTTCGTATTGCCCCTGATGAGAAACGCTTCCATCTTCTCGATACAGGATGGCCTTGGCGGCAGACACATCGTCGAGGTGTTTGACTTCGCTCAAAACGCGCCCGTTTTCGCGGAAGAACGTGAAGTGGCCAGAGGGCTTCCCGTGGCTAAATGATCCGCTGTAGTAGAGCTTTCCGTTGGGGTATACCCGAATCCAACGCCCATCTTTGAGTCCATTGGAATCGGTGCGGTTGAAGTCTGAACCTGCTTGGCCATCGGGCCATTGGGTGGTGTCCGGGTCAGGCGGGCTGTGAGGTCCGCAGGGCCAAAGCCAGCACTGGCCAGCACGGCCAACTGAGGAGGAGGAGGAGTCGAAAACGCATCTTGCAGGACCAAGTTGGGAACGAACGGCCAACCGAGCCGCAGTATTCCGCTCCCTTACTTTTGCAGACCGATTCACCCAATCCCCATACACACCATGATCCAACCGCACCAAGGTCACCGTCGTCGGAGCGGGCAACGTGGGCGCCACCTGCGCCGATGTCCTCGCCACCCGTGAAGTCTGCAACGAGGTCGTCCTGCTCGACATCAAGGAGGGTTTTGCCGAAGGCAAGGCCCTCGACATCTGGGAGACCAGCCCCGTCAACAGCTACGACACCCGCACGGTGGGCTCCACCAACGACTACTGCCAAGACGGCCGGTTCCGACGTGGTCGTGATCACCAGCGGCCTGCCCCGCAAGCCGGGGATGAGCCGCGACGACCTGATCGCCACCAACGCCGGCATCGTGAAGACCGTCACCGAGCAGATTCTGCCGCACAGCCCCGAGGCCATCATCGTGATCGTGTCCAACCCCTTGGATGTCATGACCTACCAGGCCTGGAAGTCAGCCGGCCTGCCCGACCACCGCGTCATGGGCATGGCCGGGGTGCTCGACACTGCCCGCTACCGCGCTTTCCTCGCCGAGGCCCTCAACGTGAGCCCGAAGGACATCCAAGCCGTGCTCATGGGCGGCCACGGTGACACCATGGTGCCGCTCCCGCGCTACACCACGGTGGGCGGCATTCCCGTGACCGAGCTCATCGATGCCGACGCCCTCGAACGCCATCGTTCAGCCGCACCAAAAAAGGTGGCGGCGAGATCGTTCAGCTCCTGGGCACGTCAGCCTGGTACGCGCCCAGGCGCGGCCGCTGCCCAGATGGTGGAAGCCATCGTGAAGGACCAGAAGCGCATCTTCCCTTGCTGTGCCAGCCTCACCGGTCAGTATGGCTTGAACGATGTTCACCTCGGTGTGCCCGTGAAGTTGGGCGCCAATGGCATCGAAGAAGTGATCGAACTTCAATTGAATGAAGACGAAATGGCCTTGCTCCATGAGAGCGCCAAGGCTGTGAAGGACGTGGCCGACGTGCTGGATGGCATGAACGTCTAAGTCCTCAGGATCTTAACGGTCGGCAACGACCACCAAACGCCGGGCGCTTTTCCAATTTGGGGAAGCGCCCGTTGCATTTTGGGTGCCTTCTGGACGAATCAGGTAGGTGCCCGATGGCAGGTCCAAAGGAATCTTCACCGATCCAGCTTGTGCCTTCAGGCATGCAATTTCTCGGCCTGTCACATCCAGAATCACCAATTTGGATGAAGGCACTTTCAGCGGACTTCCAGCGGAGATGGGGTTGGGAGCCGGGCGCCACTCTGCCGCAGTGGGGTTGGGGAAGTTGTCGATTCCATCCACCAAGGGGGAACAGACTCGGATGGCGTCTTCGGCCCCTCCTCTCCACAAGGTCAAACCTCCATCGCGTCCACCCACCACAAGGTCAGGGATTCCATCGTTGTCCAAGTCTGCCGCCGCAGGAGCAGAGAACAGTCCCTCTTGATAGCCATTCCAATTGTTGGTCCATTCGGTCCATTCCGATTCGGCATTGGCCAGTGGGTTTTCGGGCATGCTGAACACCTGAATGCGTCCCAATTCATTGCCGGAAATCAACCAAGTTTGGTTGTCGTATTCCAAAATTTTGGGTGTGGGAAATCCGTTGATGCCCTGCTCGTTGTCGATGTCGATGAGCCCGGCCGATGCCGTCACCAAGCTGAACTCAGCGGTCTCGGTGGAGCCGGTGTTCTCAAACATCACAATCCCACCGTTTTTTTCGCCCACCAACAAGTCCAAGTCGCCGTCGCCGTCGAGATCTTCAAACACAGGAGTGGCAAATTGGCCCACATCAATGACGGTCCCAGTCGCGTCGGTCACGGATGGGATGGTGAGGGTGTAATCCGCCATGGTTCCCGGCTCTGCTGTGTTGGTCCACAGGTGCAGGTACCCCAGTTCATCTCCGAGCAGGAGTTCATCGTCTCCGTCTCCATCGAGGTCGCCGAATGCAGCTGAAACACTTTCCACCCCGTAAGTCGGAATCGACAGCCAATTGGTGTCCAATTGGGCAAAAGCAGGCGCCGATTCGGTTCCCACATTTTGGAACCGGGAGAGCATTGACGGGGTGTTTCCGGGACCGAGGTACCTCTCCTTGCACGAGACCACCATGTCGAGAAGGCCATCTTGATTGAAGTCGGTGAACGCCGGATAGGCCCCTCGCCCAAGATCAATCATCTGGTTTTGTAGAAAATCCCTGCTCTGCAGGGACCAAATGGGGGCTTGGTCGGTGCCGTCATTGCGGTAGTACCAGGCCCCACGCCGTCCCATCAATTTCAAAGGTCTCATTCACGGCCAGGATCAAGTCTCGGTGGCCATCTTGATCCACATCCAGAGGGTAAGCCGCGGGGAACCTGAGGAGATCAAGCGCCACCCCCCCGAGGTCAGCGGGCCAGGTTTCGTTGGTGGAAGTGGTGCTGTCTTGGCCGTCTTGGGCATCGGCCATGTAGCAGGCGGTGAGAGAAGAGTAGGACACGTCACCCAGAAGCAAGTCCAAATGGCCGTCCCCGTCCAGCTCCAACAAAGCTGTGGTGCCTCCTGCATGCCGCATGGGTGCTTCTGAATCTTCGATCTCCAATCTGGGGTCAGCCACATTGAAACCGCAGGTGTGGTCTTCTCCAATGAACAGGTCGTTGTTTTCGGAGGCTTCATTGAGCATCCCATAACAGCGGTTGGTGACGTCCCAAATCAGCGTGTCTCCGCAGCCCACGGAACCCTCTGTGGCTCCACGTCCAGTGTAGGCGTAAAGTGAAGAGGAGGTCTCCGTCCAGGTCACCATGTCCAGGTCGCCGTCGTTGTCGAAATCGTCCAGGGCGGGAATGTCTGTGTTCAGACAAATCAGAGGCAGGACTTGGTCCCCCGTTCCAAAGTCCCAATTCCCGAAGACATTGGTGGTTGGGGCGTTGGGAAACCCGACCAGTCCGTTCATGTATTCTCCATACCAAATTCGAAAGCCGCTTTGGCTGTTGTGGAAGAGGTCGGCCACGCCATCACAGTTGGCATCCCGAAGGAGGGCCCAGTTGCGGATGTCGGTGGGGAAGGCTGACCGCCAATCGGGCCGATACAGGTATAAAATGCTGTCCGGAACGGACTCTGACGTGCACCCTTGAAAGGGCAGCATGCGATGTCCACTTCGGTCAAAGACCAACAAATCTTCGATTCCGTCTCCATCGAGATCCGCAGCAGAGAATTGAGGGGCCGTGATCCCTCCCGTCCAAGGGTGGGCCATGGCCTCACCCATTTCGCCATAAACAGCCACAGTGTCCCAACGGCCAAAATCGGGCAGTGTTTGGCCTTGTGCGGTGCCACCAATCAGGCAGAAGAAGGCAAAAACGCTGCGCATTCTAAAGGACGAGCGGGTTTCCATACTGTGCATATAAATTATACCGACTGCATTTCGAAATCGTGACAAGAGATTGTTGCCTTCTTGGGTCAATTCCAATCGAAGTCTTCGACCATGCCCATGACCGGAATGACCAATCCATTGTCGGTTTCGACCACTTGGCCGAGCAACCTTGCTCCACCGCACACTTGCTCTCCATCCTCGTTGGACTCGATCGCGATGGTGTTGCCATTTAAATCCTCATAGACCCCTTCGATTCCCTTGGGGCTTTGGATGCCTTTGATGATGTGTGCAGCCACAAAACGGTCGAGTACGTCCAGATTCTCCGGCTCCATGATGTCTTTCCAGGTTTTGTTGTCGAGGAAAGTTTGATCGCGTGGCACCAAAAGGGTGTGGCCAGCGCTGTGAACGGTCTTCGAATGGGACGAGGTCGTCACCATTTTTTTGAAGTAGATGGCATCTGGGCTTGTGAAGATGTATCGCCACGGGCTCACGGTGCTGAACGGCCGATTCAACTCTTCCTCGGTGTAGGCTCTCTTTTTAGAAGCCCCATTTGATGCGGGTGCTACAGGGGTTGACTTTTCGCCCCGGCTTCGGTTGGGTGGCATCCGGTTCAGAAGAACAGGAGGTCAGTGCCAAGAACATGAGGGGCAAAATGAAGTGGGGAAGGAATCGCATGTTTAGGGTCGCTCTATTCTGTGCAATTTAGCCGCAGATGAAAAGCCAAATTCAGAACCCCAAAAAATCGTCTTGCAGTTGCATCTGCTCACGCAGTCAGGGCCGGTTGCTTTTTGATTTTGGGCATTGTTTCGGGTGCCTTCGGCGCCCATGCTCTGAAGGGGGCGTTGGAGCCGGATGCATTGGGTGCATTTCAAACCGCTTCGCAATACTTGCTTTGGATGGGGTGCGGAATGATGGCGGCCTCCTCTTTTGGCGAGACCTCGGGGATGGGCTGGGTGGCTTTGGGAACAGCGTTGTTTTCACTCAGCATTTTTGCGCTTGTGGGACTTGGAGCGTGTGGAATTGAGGCGTCTTGGCTGGGGCCATTGACGCCCATCGGCGGGGTCTTGATGATGGGCGGATGGATTCAATGGGTGCGGTCCATGTGGAGGGCCAGATGATCTTTTTTCAAGGTTTCGGTTGAATAAAGACCAAGATTCCGACAACAAGTTCTCCGGGTGCTGGAAGGGCTGAAGGTTTATATTTGCCGAGAAGGCTCGCAATGATCAGCCCGACATCATGGTACATCAAGGAAACACGCCATTCCGCCCGGATTTGGCTCAAAGTGGATTGAAGAAAGCCAGACAAATCTGGTGGAATCTTGCCCCCTCCCAGCTCATTGAGCGGGTGCTTTTGGCCGGAGAAGGCCGTTTAACTTCAACAGGTGCGCTGGCCATTGAAACGGGGCGTTTTACCGGGCGAAGTCCCCAAGACCGATTCATTGTCAAAGACGACATCACACAAGACGAAGTGTGGTGGGGAGACATCAATCGGCCCATTTCTGCTAGCCATTCAGAACAGTTACACAAGGACCTGACCACCTATTTAGATGGCAAGGGGCTGTATGCGCGAGACGCCTTTGTGGGATCTCACCCAAAACACCGCAGGGCCCTGCGGGTGCTCACCGAAAAGTCCTGGTCGAATTTGTTTGCCTACAACATGTTTCTGCGTCCCAGCGCCGAGGAAACGGCAGACTTTCAGCCGGAATGGCACATCATTTGTGCACCGGGCTTCAAGGCTGATCCTCAGGCTCACGGAACGCGACAGTCCAATTTTGCCGTCTTGGATTTCACCCACAAACGGATTTTGATCGGAGGGACAGGGTATACCGGTGAGATTAAGAAAGGCATGTTCAGCGCCATGAATTTCCTGCTGCCCACGGAAGCAGATGTGCTGCCCATGCACTGTTCTTCGAATGAGGGAAAGGACGGAAGCACTGCGGTTTTCTTCGGGCTGTCAGGAACAGGAAAAACCACGCTCTCCAGTGACCCCAATCGCCGGTTGATTGGAGATGATGAACACGGATGGGGAGCCGATGGGGTTTTTAATTTCGAAGGAGGCTGTTACGCCAAGACCATTGATTTGGATCCGTCGCGTGAGCCCGACATCTTCAACGCCATTCGCCACGGAGCTTTGTTGGAGAACATTGGTTTTGGCCCCGATGGTGTAACCCCGGACTACAGCGATGCCAGCACCACTCAGAATACGAGGGTGAGTTATCCGTTGAGCCACATTCAGGGTGCCAAGCCATCGGCACAAGGGGGACACCCAGAGCATCTTTTTTTCTTGACCTGTGATGCATTCGGCGTTCTGCCTCCCTTGGCCAAACTCGATGCCCCCACCGCCATGTACCACTTCATCAGTGGCTACACCGCGAAGGTGGCGGGAACAGAAGATGGAGTCAATGAACCCAAAGCAGTGTTCAGTGCTTGCTTCGGTGCTCCTTTTTTGCCTTTGCATCCCGGTCGATATGCAGACTTGCTGGGCGAGCGCATCGCAGCGCACAAAACCAAAGTCTGGTTGGTCAACACAGGGTGGACAGGAGGTCCGCATGGGGTTGGTTCTCGGATGTCATTGAAGAACACGCGCTCTTTGTTGAATGCAGTCTTGAACGGAAGCATGGATTCGGTGGATTATCGCCGTTGTGACCGTTTTGGCTGGGAAGTCCCGCTCCAGGCACCCGGGGTGGAAGCTGGACTCTTGAACCCGAGGTCGACTTGGGCAGATGGTCACGCATTCGACGAGCAAGCCGATGATTTGGCCAACCGGTTCAATGAAAATTTTGCTGGCTTTGCTTCAGGGGTATCAGACGACGTCTTGGCTGCGACGCCAAAAGTGTTGATGGTTGTGAACTGACCACAGATTGTGGATGCTGAAAGCGGCGGGATGTCTCACGGACATCCCGCCGCTTTTTCTTTGTGACATGCGTCGATTTTTCGCACCCACTGTTCAGCCCGGGGTCCATTCTCTGGGCAAAGAAGAAGCCAAGCACTTGGTTCAGGTCTTGCGGGCGAAACCGGGAGACATGGTGGAGCTTGTGGACGGGCATGGCGCGGTGTTTTCATCTGAAGTCGTTTCGCTTGACAAAAAGCAGGTGCTTCTCGAAGTGGGGCAGCCACAATGCCATCCGCCCGATTCGCCTCGGCTCACCTTGTTGGTGGCCCCCACCAAACACACCGATCGTTTTGAATGGTTTTTGGAAAAAGCCTGCGAATGCGGAGTCAGTCGGATTCAACCCATCTGGACCTCCAGAAGTGAGCGCAGGGTAGAAAAGCACGACCGCTGGAAACGAACCTTGGTGGAGGCCATGAAGCAATCTCGGCGCGCCTGGCTTCCTGAATTGAAGGAAGCCTTGCCTTTGTCCGAAGCCTTGACAGATTTGGGTGAAGACACATGGAAAGGCTTGGCCCATTGTCCAGTTCCCGAGCACCCTGAATGGAAGCGCCAATCCATCGTAAGCGCTTTGCCAGCCGGAAGAGATGCAGCCTTGGCCATCGGCCCAGAGGGAGATTTTACGCCTTCAGAAATCCAATTGTTCGCCGCCGCTGGATTCACCCCAGTGACGTTTGGTGAACATCGCCTTCGCACAGAGACGGCAGCCCTTTACGCTGTGCAGGCCTTTCAAATCCTCAATGAACGCACATGAAATTTTTGCGCAACCTCATCCTTTTGTTGGTTCTGTCCGGCGGAGTGCTCTTTTACACCAATCCCGATTCAGAGGACTTTTCAATTTACTTGGCTCAGTATGTCCAGGATGAGCTGGCAGATGATGAGCCTGGAGAAACTGAATTTGGCCAGAAGCTTCGCAAAGGGCTGGGTCAAATCGCGAGCGCAGCCGCCAGCCAAATCACCGAACGTGTAGACTACAAAGTGGCTTCCGTTTACACGATCGAGATGGCCGGCGAAAGCCGCCGATTTGTGGGTGTGGCTGGGGCAGTTCTTTCCCATTCAAGGGAAGTAAGCCTCCCGAACTTCTCGATTTTTATTCTTTGTCGCTCAATGGAGCGGGAGGCGCCTCGGGCATGGGCATCCAGTGGGTCACAGCCTCGAAGTATTGGTTGGAAGCGCCTTCGCCGGACCAAAAGTGCCGCCCATGGACGTTCGCTTTGTCTGCCTGTGCGGCAAAGAAATTTTCCATGAATCGAAGCACGAGGACATCCCTCATTTCGAAGCTGGCTTTGCCAGGCAGGAGCACTTCATTGCCTGGCACAACGCCAAGGACGCGTTGCCCATTTTCGGGCAGGCGTTCTTCACAGCAAATCCAAGCGTTCTGAGCCATGTTCAGTGTCCTTTGAAGGTCGGTTTGCGCTTTTCTAAAAACGCAGAAACTCCTTCTTCGAAATCACATGTACGTGAGGCTGCGGCTTGAAGTTCCATTTCGGTCTCGAGTTGAGCGTCCATGCTCTGTTCGAAGCCTTTGTTGAAGGCTTGCTTGGTCAAGGCCAGCCCACGGGTAGGCATGGCGGCCAGTTTTTCGGCCAAGGCCGTGACCTCAGCATCAAATTCTGCATTGGGTATGGAGCGGTGAATCATGCCCATCGCCGCAGCCTCAGGGGCAGTCACGGGCGTGCCCAAATAGGCCAGGGCAGTGGCCCGTTGTAGACCAATCAGTTTGGGGAGCATCCAAGTGCCACCGCTGTCGGGGATCAGGCCGATTTTGGAAAACGCCTGAATGAATTTGGCATCTTCGGCAGCCACGCAAAGGTCTCCAGCCAGGGCGATGTTGGCTCCGGCTCCTGCCGCCACCCCATTGACCGCCGTGATGACGGGCTTGGCCAAGGCGCGCATTTTGCGAATCGTGACGTTGTAGCTCCCTCCGACAATGTCCTCCAACGGCGGGGCGTCATCTGCGGTGACCTCCTTCAAGTCTTGTCCGGCGCAAAAAGCCTTGCCGTTTCCCGTGATGACCACACACCGAATGCTGTCGTCTGTAGATGCTGCGTCCAGGCCTTGCTGCAATGCTGTGGCCATGGGACGGGTAAAGCTGTTGTAAGCCGAGGGTCGATTCAGGGTCAGGGTCATGACCCCTCCAGTTCGAGTGACGAGTATGGTGTCTTCTTGCATCTTCGGTCCTGGTTAGCTGGCCTCAACGGCGAACGACCAACCGCTCCACTGCGGTTCCAGCCAGATGACGGACTTCCACCAAGTACACACCAGTGGACAGGGTGCCAATGTTCAGTGAATTGGACCGTGAAGTGGCCGCCGGCCAGGCCACCTCGCGCCCCGCCGCGTCGCGAATGACCACAGCTTGGACCTCCCACGCCGCGGGCAGTTCCAATTGAACGGCTTCAGAGGCGGGGTTGGGTTGCAGTCGGAATGAAACAGGATTCAAGTCTTCCAAACCCATTGGGCCGACGGTCACACAGGAGATGGCAGAGCAGCCCGAAGCGTCTGTGATTTCCAAGCAATAGGTGCCGTCAGGCAACCCGACAAAAATAGAAGTTGGGTCATCGGATTCCGCAACCGGGAAGCCCATGTCTTGCAGGTTTTCGTCCAGAATAATGATGGTGTACGGTGCTGTGCCGCCCACCGCTTCTGTGGTAACGATTCCGTCGGTTGTGTTGGATTCTGCCAGCAATTCAAGCACGGTGCACAGGGTGGAATCGGGCAGAGCGCAAGGGTCGAAGTTGCAATATTCTGGGTCGTTACATCCTGTTTCAAAATTGCTGGCAGGCGCGATGTAACCATCGTAAAGCGGCCAATGCCAGCCTGTGCCATCGTAAGTCGAAACTGTGGTGTCTCCGAAGAATCCACTCACCACAGTCAGATCATTGCCGCAGACATAAACGCTTTGGGAGGTCAGGTCGTTGTACAAAATCTCAAAACCTGAGGCCAGCATGAGGTCTGCGACTTCAGGGGTGATGAACCATTCATATCCCGCATCCTGTCCGCCGGTTCCGGGAACCAATGTGACGAATCCATCGTCGGTGACTTCGTAGCCTTCGGCGCAGAGGACAGTGTCCACCAATCCGAGCATGAAAGCCCCCGCGACATCGATGTCGGTGTCCACATAGTTGCATTCGCCGTCCTCTCCATAGTTGCAAGCGAGTTCATTCTCACACAGCACTCCCTGGCAAACCTCCAGAGGGGTGGGGTTGATTTCTACGGCCTCTCCCGAAGACAGGTCTTGACCGGTAAAGGCAGGAAATTGAGCTGGGTACCGCTCCGCTCGAAAGGTGAGGTTGTTGTTCAGCTGGAGCTCTGTGCCTTGCTCCACAGGTGCACCTTGAAGCAATGGGGTTCTGTATTCCCATGCCAATTCATCATCAGATGTGATTTCGAAAATTTCGCCGGTCCGACCGCTGCAAATCAGATTGCTCCCGTTGCCCAGGCGCTGAAAGGAGCTGAGTCCGCTGCTGGCCAATCCAGGCTGGGTGTAGGTCCACTGAAAGTCTTCAGGTCCCCAACGTCCAGTGGTGGTGTTGAATTCGTAGCCACCGTCGTATTCATCGAAAATGGGGGAGATGATGGCGGCCTCGCTGTGGGTGCCCGTGGTGTCTGCGTTGGGCACCCTGTTGTTGAAGACAAAGAACTTGGTGAAGTCTGGGTTGCCGGGGTTCACGCCCAAGCCATTGCCCCAGTGGATGTCATGCTGGTAAAACAGCTTTTGATCGGTACTGTCTCCGCGCTGATAAGCCTGGGGGTTGCCCCAGCGCCAAATCAGGTCATCGCTGAACTGGTAGTCATGCCAAATGACCCACACTTCATTAAAGGTGGGCACACTCATGATGATTTGCCCAGCGGTGTCATAGAACGGGAAGTAGTCCACGGCATTCATGTGATGCCAATCGCGGGGTTGGTTTCCAATGCTTCCGTGGTTCACGTCGATCCGGTGCTGGTTGTCGGCCACCACGCCATAGTTGGCTTTGGAGCTGTCAAAGTCTTGGATCAGGTGGTCCCATGCGCGCCACTCCCAGACCACATTTGCCCCACCGTCACCATTGGGCTGCAATTCGATCAGTTTGTCGCTCCACAACTCACCTCCCTCCAGCAATTCTGGGTTGCGGCCATTGGCGATGCACTCCAGGCTGTCAATGACTTCCCAACAGATGGCAATCACGTTGCCTTCCGGGGTCACAGTCAGGTCATGGTGCAAGCGAAGGCTGTCGTTGTTGGCCGTGAAGCTCCACAACACTTCGTTGTCCCAAGAGCGGCGTTCAATCGTGGCGCCTCCTCCGCCGGCCCAGATGGCGTCATCGCCAATGGATGCAGGCCGAGATGTCATGATGAGGTCCCCGTTGGGTTGCAGGTAAGCCGTATTCCCTGGGCGCCGGTCTGTGTCGATGGTCCAATCGTGCACCACTTCACCACAAGCGTTGAGAAGCATGGCCCGATTTTGATTGTGCGGATACGTGAGGGTGTATCCGTCGGCAAACAGGTCTGCGTCATAGGCAATGGTGCCCACGGTGTTTTGCCCCAAGAGGGTGGTGCTCAGAAAAAGAAGCGGTAACAAAAATCGGTTCATGGCGAGGTGTTGGTGTTGTTCTCAGCGGATGATGTGCAGGCGGTGTGTGCCCATTGGACGGCCGCTAAAGTCGTGCACCCGGACGACATATGCGCCACTGGAGATGTGGCCCTGTTGAATGGTGTTTTTGCCGGGGCTCAGAATGCCTTCCGCTCGAGTCCGACCCCATCCATCGGAAAGAGACCAGCGGCCTGCTTCGGAGCTCTGGATCACAAAATGACCATCTGAGGGGTTGGGGAAGGCGGTCCATGCAAGGCCTTCATTCACCTCGATGGTGGATGCGGTGTTGTCGGGGTAGAGCGTGCAATCGAAGGCTTGGGGGTTGGCTTCAACAGGGTCGCCAGGCGTGAGGTCGCGGTTGTCAAAAGCAGGGTAGTCCGGTGCATACCGATAGGCCCGGAAAGTGGAGTTGGAAAAAGGGGCATCCCCTTGGTTGATGGCCCCAAATTGATTGTAGGCGGTGTAGTACTCCCAGACGGTTTCACCCGTTTCGTTGATTTCAAACAGGTGGCCGCTGGCCCCTTCACAAATCAGCGTGTTGCCATTGGGTTGCCTTTGAGACCCGCTGATTTTCGAGCTGTAAAAATCCAAGCTGGGATTTTCTGGCCAGCTCCAGTCGAGAAAGGAGGGCTCAAAAGGTGAATCGCTGTCTTGGTTGGCCGGCGCCGAATAATGCCCATTTGCTGCAGAAGGGTTCCAAGGAAGGGTCAGTTCTTCTACCGTGCTGCCATTTCCAGAAGGGCGACCATTTCCATTGTTGTAAATCAATACCGTTTGACTGGGGTCTCCTCCGAGTGCAGTCGGGCCATCATCCAGAATCCAATGGGGGTCGTGCTGGCCGAAAAACACCCGGTCCGATGGCAGTCCTCTTCCATAGGTAGCGGGGTTGCCCCAACGGTAGAGCAGGTCCCCTTCCGGTCCTGTGGCGGCAAAAGCGGAGATGTCGTGGTCGATGATGTAGAACTCATTCCAATTGCGAGAGTTGAGCATCAGCAAATCGTGCTCAGGATGATGGCTCACCGCATTGCAGTGAAACCAGTCGCCACCAGATTGTCCTGGAAGGCTTCCTCCAGAGGCAGAGCCATAGTTGACGTCGAATCGCTCCACGTGTTCAGCGGGGTCACCATAATTGGGCAGAGACGGATCTGAATCTTGAATCAAGTGGTCCCAAGCATGCCATTCCCAGACTATGCTGCCTCCCTCAGATCCGCTGGGTTGTACCTCGATCAGCACTGGAGGCCAGATGGAGCCTTCAATCTCACGTCCAGCGGCGGCGGCTTCCTCGGCACTTTTGAATTCCCATGCCATCAGAACGACGTTCCCATTGGGCAGCCAAGCCATGTCATGGTGATGGTGGCGTTGATCATTGGCCATGTTGTAACTCCAAATCAGGTCGCCTTCCCATGAATAACGTTCAATCCGCCCTCCAATGCCGCCTCCATTGAATACGGTGCTGGCCACACGGCAGGTGCGCAGCAGAGAACCGTCTTCCAGCAAATAAGCGGATTCACCCGCTCGATAGTTGCTGTCCCATTGGTTGATGACCCTTCCGCAGTTGTCGATCAAGTGGGTTCGGGTGGCGCCAGTTGGGGCCACCAGTGTGTATCCATCAAAAGCCTCTGGTGAGTTCAGGAGAAGGCCCACCGTTTGGGTGTGGGCAATGAAGGCGGTGCAAAGACCAAGGAGGGTGAAAAATGACTTCATCAGCATCATGGGCTAAGGACGCACAGAATTTTAAAAGGTTGATTCATCCCCGCCCATCTCGGTCGTAATTTTCCCACCAAATGGGAGTAGAGATCAAAAACAGAAAAGCGGCGTTCAGCTATTTTCTGACCGATCAATACACCGCCGGAATTCAGTTGCTCGGCACCGAAATCAAAAGCATTCGTGCCGGTAAAGCCAGCATTGTGGAGGGCTATTGTCGGTTTGAAGGGGATGAGTTCTTCATTTTCAACATGAATGTGGAGGCATACGGTCACTCAGGCTATGTGACCCATGAGCCAAGACGGGTCAGGAAGCTCCTTCTGAAAAGAACAGAGCTCACCAAGCTCCAAAGGAAATTGCGCGATGTCGGTGTCACGGTGGTGCCCACACGGCTCTTTATCGCGGACAGTGGCTATGCCAAGTTGGAGATCGCCATTGCCAAGGGCAAAAAGCTGGTCGACAAAAGAAACACGATCAAAGATCGGGACCAGGCCCGGGATTTGGATCGTCGGGGTTGATTCAAGTCACCGCAGCAGACACGGTCTGCAATGGCATGCGGTATTGTTCCCGAAACGAGTTCCAGTCCCAGAGGAAATGCTGGAGCATGTCTTCCATCTGCATCAGAAAACGAGGGTTGGGAACGCCAAGTGAGCGGAAGTATTCTTCTTGGTATTCGTTCAGGTCATACCCCAAGTACACACCCCGGGACATGGCGCTGATGGTCTTTTTAGATGGGCGATTCAACCGCGTCATGTCCTCTCGCATTTTTCCAATCCGCTCCGCCAACTGCTCTGTGGGCAGTCCCAATTCTTTCGAGAGCTCGGACAAGATGGAGTGGATGAGTTTCGAGTCAGAACCTCCTTCAAAATACCGAGGGATCATGTCGAGGTTGCCAGCGAGCACCACCAACAGGAAAGGAGCGGCATCTCCTTCTTCCAGTTCAGGGGGGCGCTCAAAGTGCGGGGACTCCCGAATCAAGCCTGCAACATCGGGCCAAGCATCTTCAACGCTGTCTAAGGTGGCGTGGACGAACATCCGCGCTACCTCATCGGTCTTCAACTTTTTCTTGCCCCAGTTAAACAACATGCATTCGGTTCGTCACAAAATTATCCGCTGGAATCCCTCAGCTTGAGGCCGTGGGTCGTGTCCGTGTCCACATCTTTATTAACATCTTTGCATCTCATGAGTCATCTTCCTTTTGGAACCCGTGTTTACCAGTCATTTGTAAGGCCGTTGGCCTTTGTGATGGACCCCGAAAAAGCCCACTATGCCACCATGGGGTTGTTTGGCTTTGGGTTGAAACTGCCGCTGATTGGTGCCGCATTGCGCAAGTCCATGGACCCTGGACATGGCCCTGAAGACGAAACGGTGGTGGCTGGATTGAGGTTTCCTCATCGGGTGGGACTCGCGGCCGGCTTCGACAAGGACGGGCGTTGGTTGAAAGAGTTGGAGACCATGGGTTTTGGCTTTGTTGAGGTGGGGACGGTGACGCCCAAGCCCCAGGCAGGAAACCCAAAGCCTCGGCTGTTCAGGCTCAAAGAAGACCGAGGCTTGATCAACAGGATGGGGTTCAACAACGGGGGATTGGATGCCTTGGTGGAGAGGCTAAAGGTTCGGCCCGAGGGTTTGATCGTCGGAGGGAACATTGGCCGAAATAAAGTGACCCCCAACGAGCGTGCGGCGGATGATTATCACACCTGTTTCATTGCATTGCATCCCCATGTGGACTATTTCGCTGTGAACGTCAGTTCGCCAAATACGCCGGGGTTGCGAGAATTGCAGGACCGGGCGCCATTGACAGCGTTGCTCAACCGTTTGCAGGAATTCAACAAGGCGCAATCCGAGGTTCGACCGGTCTTCCTGAAGATTGCCCCGGACTTGAGTGATGCCCAGTTGGATGACATAATTGCTTTGGTTTCCGATACGGGAATCGACGGCGTCATTGCCACCAACACCACCATCTCGCGCAGCGGCTCAAGACACCAGAGAGCCGAGTGGAGAAAATCGGAGCTGGCGGATTGAGTGGAGCTCCTGTGCGAGAGCGGAGCACAGAAGTGGTGCGCTACTTAAGGAGCCTGGGCGATTTTGCCATCATCGGCGTAGGCGGCATCGAAGACGGCCCCTCAGCCCGAGAAAAGGTGGACGCGGGGGCCAATCTGGTTCAGGTCTACAGTGGAATGGTGTACACAGGGCCGAGCATCGTTCAGCAGTGCTTGGACGGTTTGAAGTAAGCGGTCACCAATCGAAATCGGACCGAAGGCCGGCTCGTTCCAAGCGAATTCCCTTTTCAGTGCGGTGGACCGTGGCGGCTTCGTGATGGGCATCGTGCTCAAGCAACAACGTCCAGCCTTCTCTCTCAGCACAGGTCAGAATCCGTTCCTTTTCGGACACCGTGAGCAAAGGCCGGGTGTCATAGCCCATGACCCAAGCAGACGGGATGTGGGTGGTTGACGGGAGCAAGTCAGCTGTGAACAAGGCTTTCTTCTCCCCCTGCTTGATCAAAGGCAGCATCTGGCTTTCGGTGTGTCCATCCACAAAAAGCACGTCTAAATCTGCAAATCCCGGGATGGGGGAGCGGCTGTCGGTGCTCCCGTCTTCCCGCTGAATGAACTGAAGCTGTCCCGAATCTTCAATGGGGTGAATGTTCTCCTTGAGAAAGCTGGCCTTTTCCCTAGGGTTGGGGTTTGTCGCCCAATCCCAGTGGCGCTTTGTGCTCCAGAAAGTGGCGTTGGCAAAGGCGGGTTCAAACTGCTCAGGATGGCCCGTTCGACGTCGGATGGCGCCGCCACAATGGTCAAAGTGAAGGTGGGTCAAGAACACATCTGTGATGTCGTTGCGGTGAAACCCCAGCTCCGCCAATTGCTCATCCACATCCTCTGTGCGGGGCGCGTAATGAGAAAAGAACTTCTCGGGTTGCTTGTCTCCCATGCCGCAATCCACCAGCATGAGCCGGTTCCCTTCCTCGATTAAAATGGAGCGCAACGCCCAGTCGCAACGGTTGCGGTCATCGGTGGGATGCCCCTTTGACCAGAGGGGCTTAGGAACCACGCCAAACATGGCGCCGCCGTCGAGTTTGAACATCCCGTGGGTGACCGTGTGGATTGTCATGACCGAAAGGTAAGTGTCGGCCGCCTCGTGAGCCGTAATTTCGGCTTTTGAACGGTCTTTGAACGATGTCCGAATCCGCCTCCCTTTTTGCCATCAGTCCTGTCGATGGACGATACGCTCGCCACACCAAGCCCTTGGCTCCTTATTTCTCCGAAGCTGGTTTGATCCAGTACCGCGTGAGGATTGAGGTGGAGTACTTCGTTGCCCTGCACGCGTTGGGGTTGCCTCAATTGCCGGCATTGACAGAGACCCCAAGTGGAAGGGTTGCGTCAAGTGTACATCGGGTTTGGAGGTGAAGAAGCCCAGGCTGTGAAAGACATTGAGAAGACCACCAACCACGACGTGAAAGCGGTGGAATACTTCATCAAGGATCGACTTCCTGAACTCGGCTTGGAAGACCGAGCGGAATTCATCCACTTTGGATTGACCTCTCAAGACATCAACAACACAGCGATTCCCTTGTCGATGGCCGAGGCCACGGCGGATGTCATTTTGCCGGCCTTGCAAGCCGTTCGAGACGACTTGGCGGGGCTTGCAGAGTCGTGGAAGGAAGTGCCCATGCTGGCCCGCACCCATGGTCAGCCGGCCAGTCCAGTAATGTTGGGCAAAGAGTTTGCGGTGTTTGTAGAGCGCCTGGATCACGCCATTGCACAATTCGAAGCGGTTCCTTTTGCGGCCAAATTCGGCGGGGCAACAGGCGGTTTCAATGCCCACCATGTGGCCTATCCAGAAGTGGACTGGCATGGGTTTGCCGAAACCTTTGTAGGAGAGGAATTGGGGCTGCATCGCAGCCATCCGACCACCCAGATCGAACATTACGACTACATGGCGGCATGGTGCGACGCGCTCCAGCGCATCCACACCATTTTGATGGACTTGGACAAGGACGTCTGGCATTACATCAGCTTGGATTATTTCAAGCAGAAGGTGGTGGCCGGAGAAGTCGGGTCATCGGCCATGCCCCACAAAGTCAATCCGATCGACTTCGAAAACAGCGAGGGCAACCTGGGCATGGCCAACGCCTTCTCGGACATGGCCAGAAAGCTTCCCATCAGCCGGCTTCAGAGAGACTTGACCGACAGCACCGTATTGCGCAACATCGGCGTCCCACTGGGGCACAGCATCATGGCGCTCAATGCCCTGCGCAAAGGAATGGGCAAACTCGTATTGAATGAGCCCAAACTGAAAGCAGATCTGGAAGCACAATGGGCCGTCGTGGCAGAAGCCATCCAAACCATTTTGCGCAGGGAAGGGGTAGACAAACCCTACGAATTACTCAAGGACCTCACCCGCGGCAACGCAGGAATCGACGCCGCCTCCATCGCAGAATTCATCACAGGGCTCCCTGTCGGAGATGCGCCAAGAACTGCGGCCATCACACCGCACAACTACACGGGACCACCGGAGCATGAAGAGGTTCAAAGACCTATTCCGACTCGTCCTCCGCTACCGCCTCAACCTCATGGGAAACATCGTGTTCAACGCCCTGGGCGCGGTCCTCTCGCTGTTCACATTTTTGGCCATCGTGCCCTTTCTGAGCATCCTCTTTCGCACAGATGGTACTGAAGAAACCAACGGCACCAACGCAGCTTTTGCAAATTGTCCGCTCGACAACTACGTCGCCACCAACGGGGCAGAGCAAGCGCTGCTCATCATGTGCGCAGCCATCGCGGTTTTGGCGTTGGTCAAAAACGTGGTGACTTACCTCTCTTTCTACAGTTTGGCCACCATTCGAACGGGGGTGGCCCGTGACTTGAGGGGGCAGTTGTTTGATCGCATCCTGGCCTTACCGGTTGGGTATTTCACAGAGCAGAGAAAAGGCGATTTAATCAGCCGGATGACCAATGACTTGATGGAGGTTGAATTCAGTGTCATTGGCACCCTTGAGGTGTTGTTCAAGGCACCGATCATGATTCTGCTGTCGCTCATCACGCTGTTTGCCATCAGTTGGGAATTGACCTTGTTTGCCCTGGTGTTTATGCCCATTTCCGGCTTTTTGATTTCGCGCATTGCCACTGCACTGCGGGGCGCAGCGGGAAGGGGGAAAGAGCGATTGGGCAGTCTGATCAGCCGTTTAGAAGAAACGCTGGGCGCCATGGTGGTGGTGAAAGCGTTTGATGCGGCACCTCGATTTCGGGCCCGTTTTGAAGAACACAATGAAGGGTACTTCCGGCTCATGCGAAAGCTCTACAAGCGCGAGTATTTGAGCTCTCCAGTGAGCGAGTTTGTGTCCATGTCGGTCATTGCCATTTTGCTGGCCGTGGGCGGTCGTCTGGTGTTGCGGGGCCAAGGACTTGAGGGGGAATTGTTCATCGGGTACCTGGTGGTCTTTTCTCAAATCATTCCCCCCGCAAGATCTCTGAGCGACGCGCTGTTCAAGGTGCAAAAAGGAGCGGCATCGCTGGATCGAATCGACGAGGTGTTGAAGGCGGAGTTGCAGGTGGAGGAGTCGACGTCGCCTCAAGGCTTTGTTTTCGATAAAAGCGTGAGCCTGAGTGAGGTCCATTTTGCCTACCCGGGCTCCAATGCGCCTGCCCTTCAGGATTTCAATTTGACAATAGCCAAAGGGGAAACCGTGGCCTTGGTAGGGGCTTCGGGGAGCGGCAAAACCACGGTCGCTCGCTTGCTGCTGCGTCTGTATGACCCGCAGTCGGGTCGGGTTGAAGTGGATGGGGTCGACCTCAAGGATTTGGCCACCACTGATGTGCGACGCCACATGGGCTTTGTGACGCAAGATCCACTGCTGTTCAACGACACCGTGGCCGCCAATATCTCTTTGTTTGACCCAGCCCTAGACATGGAACGCATTCGGGAAGTGGCCGACATCGCCAACGCGTCCGATTTCATTGCTGATTTGCCGGAAGCGCTTCATACCACCATTGGAGATGGAGGAGGAAGGCTGTCTGGAGGGCAAAGGCAGCGACTGGCCATTGCCAGGGCGTTGTACCACGATCCGCCAATTTTGGTGCTGGATGAAGCCACCAGTGCCCTGGATGCAGAAGGGGAGCGGTTGGTCCAGGGGGCCATTGAGCACGTGATGAAGGGGCGCACCGCGGTGGTGATTGCCCACCGTTTGTCTACGGTGCGCAGGGCCGATCGCATCATTGTGATGTCCGAAGGGCGCATGGTGGAATCGGGCACCCACGAAAGCCTGATGGCTCAGGAAGGGGTCTACCGAGGCATGGTGGGATTGCAGCACATCGAAGGGTAGTCTCAGGCCGCGGTTCGAATCGGTTTGGGGTAATTTTGTGGCATGGCGACCCCAAAGTCATTTCTGTCCAGTGTGCTCGGCAACCATTGCCCAGCTTGTCGAACTGGACGGCTGTTCAAGGTCAAAAACCCGTATCGGCTCAAGAGCATGAATGACATGGCGCCAGCCTGTCCAGTTTGTGGCACTTCATTTTCAAGGGAGCCCGGGTTTTACTTCGGTGCGGCCTACGTCAACTACGCTTTAACGGTCGCCCTTTGGGTGGCCGTGCTGGTGGCGCTGTATGTCTTTTCCAGCTTTGGCTGGATCGAGTTCAATGGGTTCTTTGATCATCCGCAGACGTTCTTGATTTCAGGAGTGGTCACTTTGTTGGTCATGCTTCCGCCCCTTCAAAGGCTAAGTCGCTCCATTTGGATTCACATGTTTGTTCGACATGGATCCGGCCACCAAGCTTACGGTGGGGAATAAAAAAGGGCCTGAAATGAGAAAGGGTCCTCGCGTTCGAGGACCCCTTCGTTTCACCAAATCGCCTGTTCCCTTGCGGGAGCGGCTGTAACCAAAACCATTACCCTTTACCTGAGCTCCTCCTTTAGGGTTACGGTTCAACTGATTTTTTTTTCGGGAAAAACCATATGTTGTTGATTGTAAATGACATAGGTCGAAAAAAAATTGAATAAAATTTGGGAATCAAGGGGCAGTCCATGGTCAGGTACAGGCTCCAAGGCTGTATTTTGGTCCCGTGAGTGCCGAAAAGCCCATCGTCTGGATCACAGGACAGCCCGGAGCGGGGAAGTCCACGCTCGGGCGAGCCATGCTTGAACATGCCCATTCCAAGGGTCACACGGCTTTTTTGGTGGACGGGGATGACTTGCGGGCTTTGACGCAGAATGCGGATTATTCTCCTGCGGGAAGAGAGGCCAACATCAGAAGGGCCCAGGACATAGCGTTGTACTTGAGCCGACAAGGGGCTGTGGTCATCGTGGCTGTGGTGGCTCCCTTCCGTTGGCTTCGGGAAGAATTCAAAGGGCGGGCGAATGTGAAGGAGGTTCATGTGCACACGACAGAGATTCGGGGCCGAGAGCATTTTCACAGCGACGCCTATGAAGCCCCAATAGAAAACTGCCTCTCTTTGGACACCACAGAAATTTCTGTGGCAGATTCAATCGGATTGATCGCTGATTTTGCCGACCTTTAGTCTACCGAATAGGTAGGGATTATGAGCATGAACCAAAAACTGTCCCGAAAGCGCCATATGGCCAAGGCTGTGACCTGGAGGGTCATTGCTTCGGCGACCACATTCACCATCACCTACCTCGTCTTTGGAGATGTCAAGGCGGCAACAGGGATTGCCCTGGTTGAAAGTGCGCTGAAAATGGTGCTCTATTATTACCACGAGCGCGCTTGGTTCCGTTTCGGGAGGCTGGGGCGAAAGAAAGACTGACCATGAGTGATTACAACATGAGCCATCTCGACGAATTGGAAGCCGAAGGCATCTACGTGTTGAGGGAGGTGGCTGCACAATTTGAGCGTCCGGCGATTTTGTTCAGTGGAGGCAAGGACAGCATTTGTGTGACGCATTTGGCAAAAAAGGCGTTTGCGCCTGCGCGCATTCCCATGCCATTGGTTCACATCGATACAGGTCACAACTTCCCGGAGACCATTCAGTTCCGTGACGATCTGGTGGATTCGTTGGGGGTACAGCTCATCGTGGGCAGTGTGCAAGACTTGATTGATCGAGGTGAAGTGGCCGAGGAGACTGGATTCAATGCCTCTCGAAACAAGATTCAAACGCCCACGCTGATTTCCACCATTGAGGCGCATCAGTTCGACGCTTGTGTGGGTGGAGCCCGACGGGACGAGGAGAAGGCCAGAGCGAAAGAGCGGTTTTTCAGTCACCGAGATGACTTTAGCCAATGGGACCCCAAGAACCAGCGACCTGAACTTTGGGACCTGTACAATGGCAAGCATCAGCCTGGGGAGCACTTCCGGGTATTTCCGCTGAACAACTGGACTGAGCTGGACATTTGGAATTACATCTTGCGAGAGAACATCGCCATACCCAGCCTTTATTTTGCCCATGAACGTCAGGTGATTCGCCGTGCGGGTCAAATCTTGGCCCACAGCGATTACCTCAATTTGAGGCCCGAGGAACAGCCTGAATCTCTCCAGATTCGGTTCAGGACATTGGGGGGACCTGACCATCACAGGTGCGGTAGAAAGTGACGCCGATACCCTCGAGAAAATTGTGGGCGAAGTGGCTGCTGCGAGAAAGACAGAGCGTGGTGGGCGCATGGATGACAAGCGCAGCCAGTCTGCCATGGAAGACCGCAAAAAAGAGGGCTATTTCTAAGCCAGAACCCGAAGCAAAATGGCACAAGGACTCCTTCGTTTTATTACTGCTGGAAGCGTCGACGACGGCAAAAGCACGCTGATTGGTCGATTGCTCTATGACAGCAAAACCATTTTTGAGGACCAGCTCGTCTCCATTGAGGAGGCATCGGCACAGCGCGGCACCGATGGGGCTGACCTGTCTCTTTTAACCGATGGCCTCCGCGCCGAGCGTGAGCAGGGCATCACCATTGACGTGGCATACCGGTATTTCGCTACGCCCAAGCGGAAGTTCATCATTGCTGACGCACCTGGGCACATCCAATACACCCGAAACATGGTGACGGGTGCCTCCACCGCCGACCTGGCCATCATTTTGGTGGACGCGCGCGCTGGACTTTTGGAGCAGACCTTCCGCCACAGCTTCATCACCCATTTGTTGGGCATCAAACACATGGTGGTTTGCGTCAACAAAATGGACCTGGTGGATTGGAGTGAAGACCGCTACAATGAGATTCTGGAGGAATTCCGAAATTTCTCGAGCCGGCTCGATGTACCGGACATCCGATTCATCCCCATCAGTGCCCTCAAAGGGGACAATGTGGTGGACGCCTCTGACAAGATGCCTTGGTATGAGGGGCCAACTCTCCTTCATGACCTCGAGCACATCCACGTTGCCGCCGACAGAAACCTGCAAGATTGCCGTTTCCCTGTCCAATATGTCATCCGACCTCAGACCGATGCCCACCGGGATTTCCGAGGGTATGCTGGTCGCGTGGCGGGTGGTGTTTTCAAGGTGGGAGATGAGGTGCTGGCGTTGCCCAGTGGCATCTCCTCTCAGGTCACTTCCATCTCCATTGGCGAGAAGTCGGTGGACAAGGCATTCCCCCCGCAAAGCGTGGTGATGACGTTGGCCAATGACATTGATCTGAGCCGAGGAGACATGCTCGTCCGTGAAAACAACCAGCCCGAAAGCGCCCAGGACTTGGACGTGCGGATTTGTTGGTTGTCAGATCAGCCCATGCGCCCCGGTGCGAGGTTTGAATTGAGGCACACGTCACGCGAGGTGAAGGCGGTGGTGAAAGAGGTGGTGTACAAGCTTGACATCAACACCCTCCACCGGATGGAGGACGACCTGACCATCGGCATGAATGACATTGCCCGGGTTCGCATCCGCACAGCAGCCCCTGTGCTGGTGGACGACTACCGCCGCAATCGTTCCACAGGCTCCTTCATCTTGGTGGATCCGACCACACGACTCACCGTGGCGGCAGGCGTGGTGTACACCTGATTCTGCAGGTCTCTGTTTGCTGCGTTCGGGGTCCTTTTGGCGCTTTGTAGCGGCTGTTCAATCGGTGAAGCACACCTTCCGCACTCGGCCATTGTTGAGGCGTTGTAGAAGCAATGACGACGCCTGGTTGTGGGCGGGACGACCCAAGAGGTCATAGGTTCCGATCACATTTGGAGCTGGCGCATCCGAGAGGGTGCCAATGGAGGTGACGCCACAATCGTCGCCGCAATCGGTGGCAAACGTTACCTCGTTGTCGAAGAAAGGGGAGAGGTACTGTTGGGCCGATTCGGGATTGAAAATCGATACGCAGAACAAGTCAGGATTGCCTTGCGCCATGAACTTGTCGTCATCAATTTCCAGTGACAACACGGATCCGGGGTTCAAATTCAGGCACGTAAGCTGATTGTTGGCGCATTCCAGCTCTTCGAGGTCGGGTGAGGAATGAAGGCTGAGAGAGGTCAGTAGGTTGTCGGAACAACTCAGGAATTCGAGGTCAGGGTGGTTGTCAAGGACCAAGGACGTGAGCTGGTTGTTGCCGCAATGCAGGCCTTCAAGATCAGGGTTGGCGCTAACGTCCAACACGTTCAGTTCGTTTGAGTTGCAATACAAGCCGCGCAGGTTGTTGCATCCGCTGACATCGAGCGCCCCGAGGGGGTTATATCGGGTAAACAGCCTTTCAATAGCGGGGCAGTCCTCGATGTTCAGGTAGGACAGGTTGTTGGAATGGCAGGATACATATTCCAAATAGGCATGACCGGAAAGGTCAAGGCTGTCGAGCTGGTTGTCACTGATGTAGAGCCGCCACAAATACGGGTTGTTGCTCAGGTCAATGGAGGAGATGTTGTTGTTGTGGCAATAGAGGCGCTCGATTGAGGTGCACGATTCGATGCCCGTGAGGTCTTCAATGCCGAGGTTGGGGATGTCGAGCATAATGATGCTCTCCAGAAAGAGGTTCTGTGCCATGCCATCGGGTTCTCCTGAATCAAACCCCAAGTCAATGAGGGCCTGTTCAAATGCAGGGTCTGGGATGGCCGTGGTTTGCCCGTTCAGGGCGACAGCCAAAGGCAACAGCAAGGCGAGTAGAAAGGGGCGCATGGTGCTTTTGGCTGAGGGCTTATAGGAGTGGAACCATGGCATTGGTGAGAGGGTTGCACAAAAAAAGAGGCCCCATCAAGGAGCCTCTTCTCTTCGTACCCAGAGCGGGACTCGAACCCGCACGCCCGAAGGCACAGCCACCTGAAGACTGCGCGTCTACCAATTTCGCCACCTGGGTGTGACACCCTGAACATTTTCAGAGAAGGAGGGCAAAACTACACCCACACTTCGTACCCGCCAAACCTCAGAGGGTCGAAGGGCAAACGTAATCGCTCATGGGAGCGTTGGTCTCTTTGATGGCGGAGAATCCGCCTTCGACATTGATGCCGTTGTGCAGGCCGCGGGCCTTCAAAATGCTCAAGGCAATCAAGGAGCGGTATCCCGACAAGCAATGCAGGTAAAAAGGCTGGTCCTTGGGGATGGAGGCCAAGTGTTGATTCAGGTCGGCCAAAGGCATAGACTCTGCGTCCAAGACATGCTCTGATTGGAATTCTCCTGGTTTGCGAACGTCGATCACCGCTGCGTTTGGCGCCTGACAGAGGTTGGCAAATTCGGGGGCGCCAATGGCGGCGATTTGATCGGTGGCCAGGCCGGCTTTTTTCCAGGCGTTCAACCCACCAGCGAGGTGGCCCAACACCTGGTCAAACCCCACCCGAGACAGCCGGGTGATGGCTTCATGGATTTTGTCGTCTTCGCAGACCAGCAAAATCGGTTGCTTCAGGTCCACAATCATGGCGCCCACCCAAGGGGCAAAGTTGCCGTCCAGGCCAATGAACGTGCTTCTGGGAATGTGCTCTGCAGCAAAGGCCTCTTTGGAGCGCACGTCCAAGACCACTGCGCCGGTCTCATTGGCTGCGGCGTCAAAGGCCTCGGGCGAAATCCCTTGCTGTCCGCGTTCCAACGCCTTTTCCATGGACTCGTACCCTTCCTTGTTCATCTTCACATTCAGCGGGAAGTATGCAGGAGGGGGGAGGAGGCCGTCGGTGACTTCCTTCACAAACTCGGCCTTCGTCATGTCTGGACGGAGGGCATAGTTGTTGGCTTTTTGGTCGCCCAGGGTGCCCACCGTCTCCGAGCTCATGTTCTTTCCGCAGGCGGACCCAGCGCCATGGCCGGGGTACACGATCACGTCGTCGGGGAGGGTCATGATCTTGGTGCGCAGGCTGTCAAAGAGTGTTCCAGCCAGCTGCTCTTGGGTCATGTCGGCTCCTTTTTGAGCCAAGTCGGGGCGTCCAACGTCGCCCAAAAACAAGGTGTCACCCGTAAAAATGGCGTGGGGCTTTCCTTCTTTGTCCCGGAGCAAATAGGTGGTGGACTCCATGGTGTGGCCAGGGGTGTGGATCACTTCAATGGTCACCTTGCCCACCTTGAAGACCTGTCCGTCTGTGGCAGAAATGGCGTCAAATTTGGGCGCTGCATTGGGGCCGAAGACAATCGGCGCTCCGGTCTTTTCTGATAGCGTCACGTGTCCGCTCACAAAATCCGCGTGAAAGTGGGTCTCAAAAATGTACTTGATGGTCTTCCCGTTGGCCTCGGCGCGGTCCAAGTAAGGCTGAACTTCACGGAGCGGATCGATGACAACTGCCTCGTCACAGCACTCGATGTAGTAGGCGCCTTGGGCGAGACATCCGGTGTAGATCTGTTCAACTTTCATGGGGGTCAAATTTCGGAAGAAAGTGGGGGCGAAACCACTGGGCTATGAATTCTTGGCATGGAGGGTCTGTGTGGCCATTCCTTTCCGGTCTTCAGTGGCCGTGACGTGCCCCATGGCCGTCGCCAAACCGGTATGGAACCGCTCTGTTCCGATGCGTTTCATCAAGCCAGACCGTTCGAGGACATCCCGCACGGGACCAGTCGGGCCAGCCATGTGAAGGGCGATGTTGTCGGTGTCGAACTGATCCAGCAATTCTTCAAGCATGGCCACAGCGGTGGCGTCGAGGTGCGGAATGGACTCTGCGCTCAGCACCACCCTTTGGATGGGTTCGCCTTTGTCCTGTCTGTTGGCCATCCGGGACAAGACAAAACGCTTAAAGTGGGCTTGGCTGGCGTAATTCAAGGGGCCATCAAAGCGAAGGATAAGTTGACCTTCTGGTTGGATGGCCTCGGGGAATCGATGAACGTTTCGATAGACGCCATTGATTTGACCCAATTCTGCCGTGTGGGGCATGGATGTGCGGTACAGGGTGAGGACAAGGCTCAAGGCCATGCCCGAAGCGATGCCCGCGACCATGCCCGCAAAGGCCGTCAAGCTGAACGTGAGAAGGAGGAGGACGGCTTCTGCTTTGTGGGTGAACCAGAGCTTGCAGAAATATTGCACGTTCACCAAGCCCAAAACAGCCACCACGATGATGGCCCCCAAAACGGCAGTGGGCAGTGGGGCAAATGCGGGCATCAAGAAAGTGAGGGTGAGGGCCACCACTCCGGCTGAAATCAAGCCGCTCATTCCGGTTTTTGCGCCGGATCTCACGTTCACTGCGGTCCGGGAAAATCCGCCTGTGATGGGGTAAGAGCCAAACCAGGATCCCAGCAAGTTGGCGGTACCCAAAGCGCGGAGCTCTTGATTGGCATCCAAGTCGGAATTCGCTTCTTTCTCAGAAACGGCAGTGGCCACACTGAAGGATTCCATGAAGGCAATCAAAGCCAGGGTTCCGGCCATGGGCAGCAGCAGTTGAACATCGCCCCAGTTCACAGTGGGAAATTCGAATCCGGGCAGTCCGCTGGGAACCTCGCCCACCACATCGAAGTCGATTCCGCTCCATTGAACAAACAGAATGCCAAGCACCACAACCACCAGGGCGCTGGGGACTTTGGGTGCCCAACGCCTGAGGCCCAGCAGCAACGCCATGGACACGGCGCTCATGCCCAAGGTGGCCCCGTCAAGTTGTTTCGCAGAAGACCATGCCCCAGACAAGAGGTGGTGAAGGTGGGAGCTCCGTTCCATTTTGATGCCCATGAGCTTGGGCAATTGGTTTAAGGAGATGATCAGGGCGGCCGCGCTTGTAAAACCACTGATGACAGGCCGGGAAAGGAAGTTGGCCAGAAAGCCCATGCGAAGCAGGCCCAAAGTCAATTGTAAAACGCCAGTCATGAAGGCCAAGAGCAGAGCCAATTCAATGTATCGACCGGTTCCGGCCGCAGCTAAGCCCAACAGGCCAGAGGCCACCAGCAGAGAGTCCATGGCCACGGGGCCAACAGCCAATTGCTTGGATGTTCCCATCACCGCATAGACGATCAGGGGGACGATGGAAGCATACAGGCCGTACACCACGGGCAGTCCCGCAATCATGGCATAGGCCATTCCCTGGGGAATGAGCATCACGCCGACCGTCAGTCCTGCGGGAAGGTCTCCAAGGAATTCAACACGGCCGTACCGTGGAAGCCAGTCCAGTATGGGGAACCATTTGCGCACTGCTGCAAAGTACATCTCTACAGCAGGGGGACGCGTCACCTGGGTTACTTCTGTGGATTTGTCAAAAGTTGAGGACCTCGATTCGATTGCGGTGCAGCTCAATTTTGCCTTCACGCTCACATTGCTTCAGCATTCTGGAAACGACCACACGAGAGGTGTTCAAGTCCGCTGCGATTTCGGCATGGGTGGTATGAATGGAGGTGGTTCCATTGATTTTGACCCGGTCGTCCAGGTATTTGGACAGCCTCCCCTGAAGGTCTTGAAAGGCGAGGGCGTCCAAGGCTTCCGCCATTTCCTTGAGCCGGGTGTTGAAGCTCTCCAAAATGAACCTTTGGAAATCGCTGTGGTCACGCATCCATTGGTGAACCTGGTCCAAGGGCAGGATGACCAATGTGCTGTCTTTTTCTGCCACAGCGCGAATCTCGCTTTTGGCGTTGTCAAAATGACTCCCAATGGTCATGGCGCAGCTGTCGCCTGTTTCGAGGAAATAAAGCAGCATCTCATCCCCTTCGTCATCGACCCGGAGGATTTTAATGGCGCCATCCATAAGCATGGGAAGCCCAGAATGGAATCCCCAACATCCATCACCATGTGGCCTTTTTTGACCTCTAGAAAACGGCTGTGGGCAGCAATTTCATGGAGCAGGTCTCCATTCAATACCATTCCATAACTGGACTGGAGTTGACTGAGCATGGCTGGGGTACTTAGTCGCTCGAACGCTGGCCACCTCCGCCTCCGCCGCCACGATTCCGTCGGTTGCCACCACCGCCACCTCCAGGACCTGAGCTTCGGCCTGATCCTCCACCAGGCCTGCGGTTTCCACCGCGTTGGGATTTGGGGCCGCCGCCTTGACCGCCGCCTTGACCGCCGCCTTGACCGCCGCCTTGACCGCCGCGCCGGCCCTTGGGTCTGCGCTTTCCTTGGCCTTTTCCTTTTTGACCGCCATTGCCCCCCTGACCGCTGGGTCTTCCGCTGTCGAGTGGAATGGCTGGCAACGCCAAATGGTAGTCTTGGTCTGTATCCAGGGGGACTTCTTTGCGGATCAGCCTCTGGATGTCACGCAGGTAGGTGCGTTCGTCGTCCTCATTGCAAAAGGAAATGGCAATGCCTTCGGCTCCGGCCCTTCCTGTCCGCCCAATCCGGTGAACGTAAGTCTCTGGAATGTTGGGGATTTCGAAGTTGATGACGTGGCTGAGGTCATCCACGTCAATGCCTCGGGCAGCGATGTCTGTGGCCACCAAAACGCCCAAATCGCCCCGTTTGAAAGCCTTCATGGCTTTTTCTCGCTGAGGTTGCGACTTGTTGCCATGGATGGCCTCGCTGCGAACGCCTTGTTTGCGGAGGTGCTTCACCAGTTTGTCTGCGCCGTATTTGGTCCGGGTAAAGACCAGTGCGCTGCTCACGTCCGGTGCTTTGAGGACGTCCACCAAGAGGTGCTTTTTCTCGCCTTGGCGCACAAAGAAGACCTTTTGTTCGACAGATTCTGCTGCTGAGCTGCGCCGCTCCACTTCAACCGTCAGGGGGTCGATGAGGATGGTGTCGGCCAGTTCTTGGATGTTCTGAGGCATCGTCGCAGAGAAAAACAAGGACTGCCTCCTTGAAGGGAGCAGCTTGATCACTTTGCGGATGTCGTGGATAAAGCCCATGTCGAGCATGGTGTCCGCCTCATCCAAAACGAAGTACTCGAGTTGTCTGAGGTTGATGTAGCCTTGATCGATGAGGTCAAGCAGTCGCCCTGGCGTGGCCACAACAATGTCTACGCCGCGTTTGAGCGCAGCCACCTGTTTGCCTTGCTTCACGCCACCAAAAATGACGGTGTGATGAATGGACAAGTGCTTGGAATAATCCTGAATGCTCTCGCCAATTTGAGCGGACAACTCTCGCGTTGGACTCAAGATGAGCGCGCGAATGACCTTTCGTTGGTCTGGTCGGCTTTGTTGGTCGAGGCGGTGAAGCATCGGCAGCGAAAAAGCGGCCGTTTTTCCTGTGCCTGTTTGGGCAACGCCAAGGACGTCTCGGCCTTGGATGACATGGGGAATGGCTTGCGCCTGAATGGGGGTGGGGGTCTCGTAACCAAGAGGTTCGAGGGCCCGCATGAGGGGTTCGCTCAAACCGAGCGAGTGAAAATCGGACAAAAGAATGGGGTATTCATGAGGGCGATGCCGTCCATGCGCTACCGCAGGTCAATCGCCAAGTGTGTGACAAAGGTAGCCATCATCCGCTCTACAGTGCAGGTGGTTTTGCAAACGATGGGGAATGTGTTCAACCTTTTGTGGGTCAATCGATGGTTTCTCCGTGCTGGCTTTCGTCCAGTCCAAGCGTCTCTTGCCAACCCGAAACGCGAAGCGGTATGACCAGGTCCACCAATTTGAACAAGGCAAAGCTGCCCACAAAGCTGAACAAGGCGGCCCCAACCAAAGCCACAAGGTGCCAAATGAACGTTTCGGTGTGGCCAGAGGTCAACCCTACATCTGCGGCAAAGACGCCGGTGAGCAACATGCCCACCATGCCGCCAACGCCATGGGACGGGAAGACATCCAAGGTGTCGTCCAAACCACTCTTGCCTTGACGCGAAATGGCCCAATTGGACACCAAAGCCGCGACGAACCCAATGAGGAGGCTCTCTTGAATGGTCACGAAACCGGCAGCTGGCGTGATGGCGACAAGGCCCACAATGGCACCGATGCACGCACCAACAGCGTTCATTTTGCGTCCTTTAAATCGCTCCCAAAATATCCAGGTGATCATGCCTGAAGCCGACGCAAAGTGGGTATTGGCAAAGGCCAAAACAGCATCTTCATTGGCCCCCAATGCAGACCCCGCATTGAATCCAAACCAACCGAACCAAAGCAGGCCGGTTCCCAAGATGATGAAGGGGATGTTGGCGTGTTCCAAGCGCGAGATGTTTCTGGGCCCCAGGTGCACTGCACCGGCCAAGGCTGCGAATCCAGCGGACATGTGCACCACCGTTCCACCTGCAAAGTCCAGAACCCCCAAGTTCATGAGCAGGCCATCGGGGTGCCACGTCATGTGGGCCAGCGGCGCATAAATGAACAGGGTGAACAGCACCATGAAAAGGATGTAGCTCCTGAATCGAATCCGTCCCGCCATGCTGCCCGTGATGAGGGCTGGGGTGATGATGGCAAACTTGAGCTGAAACAAGGCGAACAGCACAAAGGGAAGCCCTGCACCGATTTCAGGGTGCGCGGCGGTTCCCACATTCCTGAAATTGAAAAAGGTCAGCGGATGGCCAATGATGCCACCCAGGCTGTCGCCAAAGCACAAACTGAATCCCACGAGGACCCAAATCACACTGATGACGCCCAAGGCCACGAAACTTTGGAGCATGGTGGAGATGACATTCTTCCGGTCCACCATCCCCCCATAGAAGAACGCCAGACCCGGGGTCATCAGGAGCACAAAAGCACTGGCCACCACCATCCACGCGATGTCCCCTGGGTCGGATGCCACAGCTTGGGTCAATTCCGTGCTTTCTGCATCACCGCCCAAGAGCCATGCCGAGATTCCAATGATTGCTGTGAGTGCGATAAAGTTGACCTTCTTGCCCATGGTTAAAGTGTGCCGGGATGAGCGGGCTAATCTAACATTTAGTCATGACATGGTGTGCGTTCAATGCCCTGATTTTGAGTGATTTAAGTGTGTACTTTGGACACGGGGGTGAGCGCGAGATTGTCACGGAATTGACATGGGGTTGCCCAGGTTGGAGGCCATAAACGGCCCGATTTTCTGTGGAGACCGCGGCCAAGAGGGGTGCCTGCTCGGCACTGTATTCAGCACCGTAAAACGAGAAAAGCCGCGATCAACGCGGCTTTTCTTTTATCTGGTGCCCAGAGCGGGACTCGAACCCGCACGCCCTAACGGACACATGGCCCTCAACCATGCCTGTCTACCAATTTCAGCACCTGGGCTGGTCACCCCCCTGGGGCTCGAACCCAGGACCCTCTCATTAAAAGTGAGATGCTCTAACCAGCTGAGCTAGGGGGTGTCCAATTCATCGTTTGCTCCCGTTGGGGCCTCGCAGAATGGGGCGCAAAGATAGAGGGAATGTCGACCCGGCAAACCCCGCGGAGCATTTCCCGCAATCTGCTCATTTGGCGATGGGAACACGCTTGAAAGGTTGCTCTGGATCGAAGAGTTTGCGCAGGGTTTGGAAGGTTCGGGTGCGCTCGGTCCCGAGGTTTTCAGCAATCCGAATCATCTTGGGGTTGAAGTCTCCAATCCACGTCAATGTGGTCGTTTTGTACCGGCCTTTGGCCTGCATTTGCTTTCCTGCGGTGTCAATCAAGAAGCCGTCCAAACCTTGGCCGTGGTATGCGCGGTCGATGCCAAACACCACCCCGACCATGATGTCAGCGTGCCCCGCCATTTGTGGTAGAGGAATTTCAGTTTACCCCATGGCGTTGAGGTTGCCATTGACATGCGGAAAATTTGATTGAGTTCGGGAATGTTGACGTAGAACGCGACCGGCTTTCACTCGTCCAGAACGAAAAAGATGATGTCCTTGTCCATGACGGCTTGAGGGTCTTGACCGTCCGTTGCGCCTGCTTAAGCGGCATTTTGGCAAACCATGGTGTCCGCCCCACGCGTTGTTGTACACCGTGCAAAAGTGAGATCCGCGAGCTCCGCCTCAGACGTCAGGTCATCTGGCGGTGACCACTTGCATGGTGCCCTCCTCGCGACTCGATTTGCGCCCGTTTCCGCTCAAACAGGCGCCTGCACCTCCAGGCTGCACATCTGCGGCCATACACGTGTTGCTCGTAGTACACCTGGTAGCCGCGGGTCTTCAAAAACGCGCTCGGTAATACGCGGCGGTTGTAGTTCATGCCATAGCTCGGAATGGCCGTCGAAATTGTCGACCAGCAAGCCCCAGTATTTGTCCTTCTCTCCAAAGTTGATGGGGCCGTCCACCGCTTCCATGCCCTCGGCTCCTTCAGCCAAGTCCTCGCCAGCGTCGAGCGAGCAGGGCTGCCACCTGCGTCGTCGTCCGACCGACTCAAAGAAGCCGAGCCCTCCCGTCGGCTGCTCCATGCCCTCCGCTGTATTTCGGGCTCACGAAGGCGGCCACGCGGCCCACCCACTGTCCCTGCATCGTCCTGGGCCAGCCAGCGCTTGGCCTGGCCGCCTTTTTTGAAGAGGCGGTTGCCTTCTGAGGGTCGAACACCTTTTCGACGTCCTGCTTCAAATGGGGAACCCACACCGGGTCATTCGCATAAATGGTCTTGGGCACCTTCAGAAAGGCGCTTTCAGTTTTCTTGTCGTTGACTTCGATAAGTCGCATGAGGAAGGAATTCAAGGGGGGGCAAATGTGCTACTTTCGAGCAACTCTTGGGACAATCTTGAAGTTCGATTGATGAAACCATGCAAATGAAACCATTCATCCCGCTCCTGCTGCTGGTTGCGGCCCTTTCTCCGCTGCACCTTGTGGCCCAATCTGAGTCACCTGTGGCATCCACCGCGTCGGGTCGGCATCACCAAGGCGAAGTTTTTGAAGATTTCGTGGCCCAACACGGCTGGATTTTCATTGCTGACTTGTCCAAAGCGGACGGACTGATTGACCTGCAGGGCGTCCCTTCCACAGTTGAAGGGCATCCGGTCTTTTCTGCAGAAGAATTTGACCCCGCTCAATTTGATCCGCGCGATTTCGCCATCGAAATGAATGCCAATCTCCTGCTTCCCACCGATTACCGCGTGGGCAACCGAGGGGTACTCCAATTTCACAGTGCCCAGCGCTGTCAAGACTTGTATGAACGCCACCTTGCCCGTCAGGCCAAGGGTCAATAATTGCCAAGGATGTTGAACCAAATCTGTTTGAGGGCAGCAGGCCACAAAGCCTGGTTACTGCTGATGTTGCTGGCCATCCTGGGCTCGGCGAGCGCGCAAGAAGTCTCCATTTCACAAGGGGGCGAATACACAGGGTGTGATTTTTTCTTTGTCGACAATGGTTTGACGGCTGGTGACGCTTCACCCAACGCCGACTTCACCATGACATTTTGCCCCGACATGGTGGCTGACCCGGTCATCAATTTCTACTTCAATCTTTTTGCCCTGGGCGGAGGAGACACGCTGTTTCTGTGGCTGTCCGATGAGGCTGTGGGTGAACCGGACGGGACCTTCACGGGATTCGATTTGCAAGGCGCAGACATTTGGAGTCAAATGGACGACGTGACCAATGCCTCTGGTTGTCTCACCTGGCAGTTCACTTCCGATGCCACTGAGAATTCCAACTGGACAGCAGAAGTGACATGTGAAGAGCCTTGCATTCGGCCTGTGGCCAACGTAGTGACCACCATCGATGGAGTCGAGGAAACTGTGCCACTTCAGATTTGCGCAGGGGAGGAGATTCAATTCGATGGAACAGGGTCCACTGCTGCCGAAGATTTTTTGATCGCGGAATGGGAATGGGTCTTTGACGATGGAGAAACAGACGCATCGGGACCCGAGGTGACCCATGTGTTTGACGAGCCAGGGGCTTACAATGTCCAGCTGTTTTTGGTCGACAACAACGAATGCACCAACAACAATTTGGTGGACCACTTGGTCTTGGTGTCGACGCCCACCAGTTTCGAAGGCACCACCCAGAACCTTCAGATTTGCTCTGGAGAGGAATACGAAGTGAATGGTGTGGCACAAGGCATCACCTATGACAATGCCCCAGAGGTGGATTTGGGTGGAGGACTGTTCATTCCAGACGATCAAACCCAATGTTTCAGCTCTTCCATTGTGTTTACCGCATTCAATTCGGGCCAGGCCATTGAGTCTGAAGAGGACTTCGAGAACTTCTTCATCAATTTCGAGCACAGTTTCATGGGGGACTTGACCGTCACCTTCATTTGTCCTGACGGAAGTTCCATGGGGGTCCACCAACAAGGCGGTGGAGGCACCTTCTTGGGCGTGCCAGTGGACGTGGATGCGCAACCCGACGATCCAGGGGTGGGCTTTGATTATTTCTGGGCGCCAGATGCGACCAATGGCACCTGGGCAGACAACGCAGGCGGGACCCTTCCAAGCGGAACCTATGAGAGTGATCAGCCTTGGACCTTGCTCGAAGGCTGTCCGCTCAACGGCACTTGGACTGTGGAGGTGTGCGACAGTTGGGGATCAGACAACGGGTTCATTTTTGACTGGTACATCAACTTTGATCCAGAGCTCTACCCTGACCCGATTGTATTCACCCCTGAGATTGGAGCCGATTGCGATTCCTCTTTTTGGACGGGGCCATTCATTGTGGACGATGGTGGCGATTGCAATGACATCGCCATTCTGCCCACCAATGCGGGAACCTTTGAGTATGTGTACACCACCACCAATGACTTTGGCTGCACAGCTTCTGACACCATGGTGGTGACGGTGGAGCCCGCTCCAGAGGTTGACCTCACGGCCGCCGACAATTGGTGCGGGGTTCCAGTGGGCTTGACCGCCACGACTGCAGAGGTGCCCGCCAATTTGAATGTGGATTGGACGTGGGAGACCACCGGTGGAAGTGTGACGCCGGGAGGCGGGAGCAATTCTGGGGCCACGGCAAGTGTGGATGGCTTGAACTCTCCTGTGAATGTGACCGTCACCATGAACATGACCGGTGGAGACATCGACGAATGCCTGGCCAGTGCGACTGTTCCTGTTGGCATTTATGCCCCACCCGTTTTTGGACCGGACGAGGAACTGTACGGCCTTTGCATTGGCGATGATCACATTTTGGTGCCGGAATTGGCGCCCTCTGAATGGGACTTGGTGTTTGAGTGGAGTTCAGGTATGAATGGACTGCTTCCCAATCAAACCGGAAGCAGCCTCACGGTCACCAACACGGACACCTATAGCGTGACGGTAAGCATGGCTCCTCCATGCATCGGGGTAGATGCCATGAGCTTCGATGTCAATTTTGGCCCCTGTGCCATTGAGAGCATCCCCAATGTCTTCACGCCGAATGCAGACGGTGAAAACGACGCTTTTGAAATCGAAGGCAATGCCATCAGCACGCTCGGCCCAACCATTTCGGTCTACAACCGTTGGGGCGAGCTGATTCATTACGAGCGGGATTACGAAAACACATGGTCTCCGGATGAAAACGAGGTCGCTGGAGGGGTGTACTACCTCACCTTGGACATCAATTCGTATTCGCTTCCATTGGAAGACATCGAGCACGATGGTGTCATCACCCCAATGGGAGAAGGTTTCCGTTACGTAGGGTCGCTTCAGATCCTCAGGAGCCGACAGTAAGTCCCATGGCGCACCGCGACAGCATCGCGGAAGTTTCCGCATTGGCCGAGGCGCTCGTGCTGGAACACCGTGCAGAAGAGTCTAGGTATGCCTCCATTTTGGAGGGGCAGCCTGTGGCCAGCCGCAAAGCCGAAGGATTGACTTGGGCCCCCGTTCGGGTGAACCGGACGTCCTTCACCTTGGGGGGCAGGCCCACTTTGGAATTGACAGGCGAGTCCGGCGCGCCGGGTGCATTTAGGTCGGGTTCAGCTGTGCAGCTGACCTCGGACGACGGCAAAGGCGAAACCGCATCATACCGCGGCATTGTGCGGTCCGCAAGGGGCATGGATGCTGAAGTGGTCTTGGACGGCGAAGAAATCCCCGATCAAGCCACCCACAGGGCTTGGGTGATGGACGCCCGTTTTGATGAGCGCAGTTTCAAGGAAATGGCCCGGGCCTTGTCCGACGTGCTCAATGCCGGCCGGGATGGAAAGCCGAGTCGGCTCGCAGCACTCAGGGAGGTGCTGCTGGGTTTTGCCGCGCCAGAGCCTACCCAGCCTGCTGTTTTTGAGCATCCGCAGTTGAACGCCTCCCAAAACCGTGCTGTGGCCCACGCGCTCACAGCCGCCGAGGTGACCACCTTGCACGGCCCTCCCGGGACAGGCAAGACCACCACCTTGGTGCAGCTTGTCAAGTCTTTGGTGCGCAAGGGCGAGCGCGTGATGTGCGCCACGCCGTCCAATGCCGCTGCGGACCTGTTGGTGGAGCGGTTGGGTGCGGTGGGCCTCAAGGTTGTTCGGATTGGACATCCCATGAGGGTAGACCCCACAGTGGTCGACAGGACCTTGGACCGCTTGGTGGCGGCCGACCCCGACCACAAGCAGGTCAAAGCCTATCGGCGACAAGCCGAAGAAGCCGCGCGAGAGGCAGAAAAAGCATTTCGGTCGTTTGGTCCGGAGCAAAGGGCCGCCCGTCGGGCCGCCTATGCCGAAGCGCGTGAGCTGCGCAAAGAAGCCGACCGATTGGAAGGCTTCTTGGCCGAGCGTGCCGTGGAGGCCTCAGAAGTGGTGTGTTGCACCTTGGTGGGGGCAGCCGACAGGATGCTGCGCGGCCGTCGGTTTGGAACGGTGGTCTTGGACGAAGCGGGTCAATCGCTGGAGCCGGCTGCTTGGATCCCGATTCGCGCGGCGGAAAGGATCGTGTTGGCTGGAGACGCTGCCCAGTTGCCGCCCACGGTCAAAAACCCAGCGGCCATCAAGGCGGGGCTTGCGGTCAGTTTGCTGGAAAAAGCGATCGACCGCGACCGGAATGTGCACCTGCTCGACACGCAGTACAGGATGCATGCCGACATCATGGCCTACCCCAATCAGGTGTTTTACGGGGGGCAACTTCTCGCGGCCGATGCCGTGGCCCACGAGACTTTGGGCGACCTCCCGCCATTGACCTTCATCGATACAGCCGGCCGCGGATGGGACGAGGAGCGGGCCAATCCCCAAGCCGACACCACGGGGCGTTCCCACGCCAGTGTGAGCAACCCTGAGGAGGCCGCTTTTACCGTCGATCGGGTCCGCGAGCTCATGGCAGCCCATCCACAGGCCACCGTTGGCGTTATCGCCCCGTACCGCGCCCAAGTCACCCTGCTCGAAGACCTGCTGCACGCCGAGCGCGCGGCCTCGGAAGGCCGCCTCACCATCCAAACGGTGGACGGGTTCCAAGGCCAAGAGCGCGACATCATGGTCATCGGCCTGACCCGCTCCAATGCCGAGGGAACAGTGGGCTTTCTGTCGGAGCACCGCCGCATGAATGTGGCCATGACCCGCGCCAAAATGCACCTGCTGGTGATCGGAGACAGCGCCACCTTGGGCAACGACCGTTTCTATGCCGATTTCACCCAACACTGCGAATCCACGGGCGCCTACCGCTCCTGTTGGGAGTGGGCTTAATGACCGCCGCGGGCTTCAGTTGACCTCGCCGGTGTCGGGGTCGACCCCTGCAGGGACCAAGTCTTCTTCTGGCTTGGCGATAGAGGGGTGGTCGGCGGGCACGGCGCCGTATCCATCTGCAGCCGTCATGTTCGTTGAGCCTTCCTCACTCTGGGGGTAGATCTCGCTGATTTTGGTGTAGTTAATGGCTGGAATCACAAAGCCGATGCCAGACCCTTTGAGGTACTCGCGGGTCTTGTCGTAGGCATCTTTCACGTCGTCTGCGCTAAACAGGAAGAACTGATTGGCTTCCTTTTCCTTGCCGCTGCGCTCGTCAAAGCTGGTCAGTGCCACCTTGACCCGGAACCACTTGTCGCCAGTGTCAAAGCGGACCACCTCGGCGTAGTTGCTCTTGGTGATGGATTTGACCTCGAAAGGTCCGGTACACACGTCGGTCACGATGCCCACCAAACGGGCTTCGGCTTCGGTGTAAGTGTAAGCGTCCAGCAGCAGCTGGTCGGTTGTTTTCTCTTCGCTGCCGTCCACGCCCGGGCGGACGTATTTGACGACGCAGGTGAACCAATTTCTTGTCATGATGGATGGGAGTCTTTGATGCGGTCCATGATGTCCTGCGCCACGCGCAACGCGGCCAGGCCATCCTCGAGGGAGACTTGGCAGGGCGCGGTGCCGGTGCAGGCGGCATGAAAATCCGCGAGTTCGTCGGCGATGGCATTGGCCTCGCTGATGTCGGGTTCTTCGATGTGAAGACGGCGGGCAGTCTTGCCTGGCACGTCCAAGTACATTCCGTAGGGGTCTCGATCTTGCCCTTCGGCCACGTCTTCGAGCTTCACCACTTGGGCCTTTCGGTTGAGCAGGTCCACTGACAGGTAGGCGTCGGGTTGAAACAGGCGCACCTTTCTCATGGGAGACAGGCTGACCCTGCTCGCCGTGAGGTTGGCCACCGCACCAGAGGCGAACTCGAGGCGCGCGTTGGCAATGTCAACGCTGTCTCCGACCACGGCCACGCCGTTGGCAGCCACCCGGGTCACATCGCTGCCCATGGCGTGGAGCGCAAGATCGATGTCGTGGATCATCAGGTCGAAGACCACGGAGACATCCAATCCACGCGGATTGAACTGCGCCAAACGGTGGGCCTCGATGAATCGGGGCCGGTCCAGTTGCAATCGTGTCGCTTGAAAGGCGGGGTTGAACCGCTCCACATGGCCCACTTGCACCACCTTACCTGCTTGATCGCGCAAGGCGATGAGGCGCTCCGCGTCGGAGTAAGAGGTGGCGACTGGCTTTTCAATGAAGCAATGGCGCCCGGCCTTCAAGACTTGCTCGGCCAAATGAACATGATGCTGGGTGGGCGTGACTATCGCCACAGCGTCCACCGCATCAATCAACGCTTCGGCCGAGTCGAATGCCGATGAAGGGGTTGCCCAATTTTCTTCCGAAGCCAAAGTTGAGGCGGCTTCATTCGACTTTGGATCCGGATCGAAATGACCGGCCAAAGTCCACTTTGAAGACAAGGATTGCAGGCACCGAAGGTGGATCCGGCCAAGATGGCCGGCGCCGAGAACGCCGATGCGGAGGGTCTGAGACATGGGGCAACGAATGTACCCGCTCCGCTTGCCCCCGGCCGCATGTTGGCAAGGCACAATTTCCACATCGAATCCCGGTGTGAACAACGCATAAATTCGAAAGCCCATGTCTACCCCTGCAGCCAACCTCAAGGACACCTACCGGCACAAAGGCCTAAGAAAGGCCTTGCTGGGCAAATTGAGGGAGATGGGCATTGCCGACGAGGGGGTGTTGGGTGCCATGGATCGGGTGCCGCGCCACCATTTCATGGACGACGCTTTCGTGCATTTTGCTTACGACAACAAGGCCTTCCGAATCGGAGCAGGGCAAACCATCAGCCATCCATTCACAGTGGCGAGGCAAACGGAGTTGCTCGGACTTCCTGCCGGAGCCAAGGTCTTGGAAATTGGCACAGGCAGTGGATACCAGTGCGCCGTCTTGGTGGCCATGGGCTTCAAGGTTCACAGCATTGAGCGGCAAAAGGACCTGTACGACAGGACGACTCCTTTTTTGAAGCGGTTGGGATACCGGGCGCATTGCTATTACGGCGATGGCTACAAAGGCAAGAAGGCATTTGCCCCGTTTGATGGGATTTTGGTGACATGCGGAGCCCCACACATTCCCGAAGCCTTGTTGGGTCAGTTGGCCATTGGAGGAAAGCTCATCATTCCTTTGGATGACACCTCAGCAGGAGAAGGAAAGCAAACGATGACCGAAGTGTGCCGAGTCGATGAAGGCACGTTTACGAAGCAAACACACGGGACCTTCGCGTTCGTGCCCATGCTGGCTGCGCGGTCAGGTTTGTCGGGTTGATGTCATTCGCAAGTCTCTCCAAACATCGAGAGCACATCCAGTACATCGGAGACAGTGACCGCTCCGTCCATGTCCACGTCGCCAGGACACTCAATCAGGCTGGATACGCATTTTTGCGCATCTGAATCCCACACTGTTCCGGTTCCGCAGGCATCGGCATCGCAACATGGGGCGCTGGGGCAATTGGCCTGGGCATTCACAGGTTCACCACAGTCGACTCCAAAACCACTGAGCACGTTCAAAGCGTCTGTGACATTCACCAGTCCGTCAAAGTCCACATCTCCTGGGCAGTTGAGGAGGGTGGATCGACACATTCCAGCGCTTTCGTCCCACCATGTTCCCACTCCGCACGCTGCATTTCCACAGGCCTCTTCATCGTCGCAAATGCCATTGCCGTTGGCGTCTGAAGTGCATGGGCCTCCGCATTCCCCCAACGCATCAGCGTAAAGACATGTCCCGTCGTCCAAGTTTGCGGATGGGGAGAAGTTGCAAGCCTCAGGATCTGTGCATCCGGGTTCAGTGGACAGGTTTGGGCACAACCCAAAGATTTCAATGTCCGCGTCATAATTGACCACGCCCGAGGTGTTCCAACCATTGATCAGCTGCAGGTTCCAATCGCCGTTGCCTGCCGGCTGAAGACTGGACAAGTCAATGCTCGCGGAGTAAACGCCTGGACTCGAGGTGTTCCATGCGCTGGGCCAAGGTCCAGCCGAAGGAAATCCGGCATCCACATTGTAGCCTCCGATTTGCAGGCAATCTCCACCGGGAGCGCACAGTGCCAGAAGCAGGTCTCCCGGCCATGACCCAGAGCTTTGAGGGTTGCTGAAGTCCAAGGTGATGTCAAGGGTGTAGGCGGTTCCCGAGGCGGCGAATACCAATGTGGATCCACTGGTGCCTGCAAGACTCGCGGTAAATTCATTGACTTCGACTCCGTTTGTGATGCCACCATCCGTCCCGCAATCGGCGCATGGGCCTGCATAAATGCACCCATCCGTTCCTGTGTCTCCAGGGGTGTAGTTGCAGGCCTGAGAATCGCCACATTGAACGTTGGTGCTTTCCACCACTGGCGTGCCGCAAGTGCCGATGCAGCTGGCAGAATTGAATGTGGGAATCAAGGCGTTGTCTTCCACCAAGGGGTGAAACGTTAAGGTCTTGCTGCCACCTGCAATGGCGTGACAGTAACTCATGATGGTGCCCAGCTGTCCGGTGGGGTTGTTGGTGTAACCGCCGCAATCGCCTTCTAAACTGCCGCAATTGTCAATGGGGCCGCCAGGCCATCCGCACCAGTGGGTGTGATTGGCTCCGCAATTGTGTCCCAATTCGTGGGAGACCACATCCAAATTCCAAGCATAGGTGTTGATGTTGTAATTGGTCGAAGTGGTCAGGTTGCCGCTCACCCCAGCATTGTAGCTGTTGCACAGCCCATTGAGGTAGGCGATTCCACCGGTGCCAATGTTGGTCCGTGTGGTCATCAAGTGCTTCAGGTCCAGGGGAATGGAGTTGAAGTTGGGGTTGTTGTTCCACTCCGAATTGAATGCGCCGAGAATCCCTCCGCCATCGTTGGTGACAGAGGCATAAGGATCGGGCGACATCCATACATGGATAAACCGCGCGTCCAACGTCACAAGGTCGTTGAGTTCATTGCGGTAGATCTGATCCACAGAAGCCAAAATGGCCAAGGCCCAGTCGACGGCGTCGTCCAAATTGGAGCCCAAGGATTGGAAGGTGAATTCATCGATTTCCATTCCCACCTCAACACATTCGAGAAGGTTGGAGGAGCGCGCCTGTGAGGCACTTGGATCCTGTGGCGCAGGAAGTTCCAGCTGGTCCTCCACGCCACAGGTGAATGTCCGGTCATCGGATGAGGCGTCCACCGGAAACAAGGCGTGCACGTCATCCTTTCTGCGGTTGAGTTCCCAGCGGCGACCGTTCACGTTCAGCGAAGCCAACACGTGGTCTTTGAACAAGATCACCGTGCCCGAAACATCTCCAAGAACTTCGTAGGTGACGATTCTGGATTTGGCAGGAACGTAGCGGAAGCCTTCAGGCCCAGTGGTGGCCACCTCAAAGGCGTCAGATCGAACTTCGAATTGCTGCAGTCGCAGGAATTGGTCCCCCTCGGGGAAGGGCAGGACCATCAGGGTTTTTTGGGGTCGGTTGGCGCGAAGTCGATTGAATTCAGATGCGTCAAGGGTCAGGCCTACAGCATCATCAGGATTCGCAGTTGGCGAATTCTCCTTGGACAATTCAACCGCTGACCACAAGGCTCGCGATGCCTTTCCAGCCTGGGAGTGGGCGGCAAAACACAGGGTGAAAAGGAGGGGGAAGAGAAATGTATATCGCAGCATTTGGAAAACCTTCTAGCCAAGCTAAAGCAATTGGAACACCTGTTCTACTCCAATGACAAAAGTCAGATAACGCCGTCAAGAACCCCTCTTCCTTCTCTGACGATTACGGCCTCACCTGAGGTGCAGTTGATGACGGAAGAAGCCTCCGTGTGGCCGAGGCCTCCACTGATGACTGCCTCCACTTGTTTTCCGTACCGCTCATGAACCAGCCCCGGATCAGTGAGGTATTCGGTCTCTTCTTGGTCGTTCAGAACTGAGCTCACCACAAGGGGGACACCCAGGGCATCGATGATGGCGGCAGGCAGAGCATGATCTGGCAATCGAATTCCCACTTCTTTTTTCGACTTTCTAAAAATGCGCGGGACTTTCACGCCGGCATCCAGAATGAAAGTGAACGGCCCAGGAAGGGCGCGTTTCATCATTTTGAAAATGGGCTGAGATAGGGGGGCGACGTATTGACTGACTTGGCTCAAATCCTTGCAGATGAGAGAGAAGTTGGCTTCCGAAGGGCTCAGGTCCCTGAGCCGGGCCATCTTGTCGAGACCTTTGGTTGAGCCAAGGGCGCATGCAAAGCTGTAGACGGAGTCTGTAGGAATGATGATCACGCCGTCTTTCTGGAGCAGCTCCGCGGCTTGGGCGACTTTTCGTGCCTCTGGGGTCTCTGGGTGAATCTCGATGAGCATGGCTATAAGTTCGCCAAACGACACCAACCATCCAACCCAAAATCTGGCAATTTTACCCGGCGCAACGGACACAGGAAATCGCTCCTGGCATCAGCAACAAACGGCCCGTGGGAATGGGTTCTGCCACAGCCGGTTGCACAATCCAAACCGGTCGTCGTCCAGACGCTGAAGCGCCCGGTCCAGTCCTTGTCTCAATTTTTCGGCCTGTCTCAAAGCGGCTTCATTGACCGACTTGTTGTTGATGGCGTCCATGCGGCTCACCCGACCAATGGCTTCACTTGGGGGAATGGGTTTGGTCAGCTCGCGGTATTCGGCAATTCGCTCATCCAAGCCCTGGGCCTTCTTGACGATGGCCTTCTTGATGTTTTCTTTCTCTTCCTTGGAAAGCATGCGGCAATTAAACCCTTCTTTTCCGGACACGTCTGTTCTTCATGCGATTCATTCTTTCTGGGTGCCTTTTCCTTTTGGCCTTTTCCCTTGATGCACAGCCTGAGCTGGCCGCGTGGATCCTCAACACCGACGGTGAAACCGGTCAATTCTGGAACGGCAACAACCTCGTGCAGATGCAGGAGGAGTGCGATGTCCAATTGGTCCAATTCAGCGAGGACTTTGTGTATGTCCATTCCAACGGCATTCCGCGGTATCCCACGGCGCCATTTCCCGACGGCAATCCCTCCCAGGCGACCGCCCAAGACTACCTCTTTCAGATTCCGCGCAATCCAGAGGAAGGCCCGTCAGGCGGAACGGCAACCGGACTTGGACACACCGGGGTCTTGATCAATGGCGTGGTGATTTTCAATGCGCAAGACGCGTTCAGCTACAACAATCAAGGCGTGTGGCATCAAAACGGGGGGTTCTTCGAGAACGGCGGTTTTGATTGTGCCAAGGGGCATCCGGCCATGGGCCAATACCACCACCACCAAGTGCCCACGGCCTTTGACGACAGTTTTGCGCCGACCAGTGATGTCTGTGACGACTTCCCGAGCGAGGCGCTGTTCACTGTGGATATGGCCGAACACAGTCCCTTGATCGGCTATGCGTTTGACGGTTACCCCATCTACGGACCCTATGGATTTGCCAATGCAGACGGATCGGGGGGCATTGCTCGGATGGAAACCAGCTGGCAGCTTCGGGACATTGCCGTGCGGCAGACGTTGCCCGACGGTACGGCTTTGGCCCCCAATCAATACGGCCCCGATGTCGGAGCATTGGTGACCCCTCCGATTCCTCCGGGTGCAGCACCTGTGGCTGCGGTGTTGGGCGCATACATCGAGGACCATGAATTCGTGACGGGTTCAGGAAGTCTGGATGAATTCAATGGCCGGTTCGCGGTCACCCCGGAGTATCCTGAAGGAACCTATGCCTATTACGCGACGGTCGATGAAGACCACAATGGCCAATACCCCTATTTCTTTCCCGCTTACCGCGGCGTGGTGGAGACCGACAACTTTGGTGGAGGCCCCGGTCCAGGTGGAGGCGGGGGCACCAATGTGACCATTGACGAGGCGGTGGAAACCTGGACGGGCTCGGTGAGCGGTGTCTCCCATCATTGGGTCAACCTGCTGATTTCTATGCCTATCCCAATCCCGTCCGCGACGTCGTGCGCTTTGCGGGCATCCTGCCCGAACGGGTGGAAGTGTACGATGCCGTGGGGCGCTGTGTGGCCAGTTGGCCGCAACGGCCATGGATCAAGGCCTCAGCTTGACAGGATGGCCCGCGGGCACCTATTGTTGCAAGGATTTGACAACCGGTCAACACACCATGCTCATCTTGCATCCATGATCCTGCGCGCGCTCTGTGTCTTTGTTGGTGTCTTCTGTTCCTTGAACGCCGAGGCACAGTGGGTCTTGGACGACACATGGGGAGGCAACGGTCGGCGCATGGCGCTTTCTGATCGATGGGAAGTCCCTGTGGCCATCGACCACGACGCTTCGCGGGTGCACATGCTCAGTGCAGCTTTTGATTCCACAGGCACACCTGAGGCGCGGTGGCGTGCCTTTGCCCGAACCAACGGGGCAGAGGTGTGGTCTGGCCAAGGGTTTCAAGGTGAGACTCCGGTGGACCTCAGGACCAGTGCCACAGCGGACCGTTGGTTCCTGTTCACCGAGGCCGAAGTGGGCCCAGACTCGCTCCCGGCCAATGTGTGGCGCATCAGGTCCTTTCACACGGACGCGTTGGACACCACTTGGGGCACGCAGGGGCAGGTGGATTTGGGATTTGTAGGGCCCTGGCATTTGGGGGGTGGTATGGACATGGTGGGGCCTGCAGATGAATGGAGCAAGTGGGAGGCCGTGGGGCCTTGGATGGTGGTGGCGGGTGCGGCTTTTGACAGTTGCTGTGCGCACCGGGAATTGCCTGCTTTGGCCCTGTTAAGCACCGAGGATGGGACGTTTCACCCCGATTTCGGTCAGGAAGGACGCATTGTGCTCGAACCGGACGGCTGGCTTGTGGAGGACAGCGTGCGCCATGAGTGGAGCGGTCGGTTTACCCATGCCTTGTTCGTGCCAACCACGGGTGGGTATGTGTTTGATCCCCCAACTGAAATGCGCATCCTCGCAGGAGGCACCGTGGCCACAACGGGCGGTTTTCACCCCTTCGTCGCCCGGTTCCATTGGGATGGGTCGCTCGATACCGAGTTTGGCAATGGCGGTGTGGTGGAGTGGACCGAGGACGTCGATGTCAACCACGAAATCCAGGACATGCGCCACCGATGGAACTGGTACGAAGTTGGAGCAGGCATAGAATTGCTGCTGAGTGTCCCCGATGGGGAGCAACCACTGGCGGCTGGAACGATGGTGGCCGGATGGATGCCCCTTCATGGCCAGATCGCCTACAACCCGACGGCGGACATAGACCCGGGGCTGCCTGTTCAGGAGCCGCTCAGGGCAGTGGGCTTGGCGGCGGGTTACGGTCTGGAAGTTTGAGGATGAGCAAGTCGCGGTGGGCACCTTGGGTGACGTTGTGGCTTGGGATGGGGATTGCCATCCAGCGTGGTGGACTTCCTATGGTTCAGCTTTTGGTACACCGGAGTATTGGACTGAGGATCTGGAGTTTGAGCGGCACCGGGTTGGTGCGGCACACACGGTAGGGTCGCGCCTTTACATTGCGGGTACCCTGGCCGAGGATGGCCCAGAAATTAGCCAGTGGATCCTCTCGCGTTGGAAGGAGGACAACACCATCGGTGTGGACGAATACATTGTGCTCCCTGCTCCTTATCCCAATCCGACATCGGGCCAGATCCACTGGGAATTGCCAGCAGGCCAGGTGGAGTGCCGAGATGCTTTAGGGCGCTTGCTGGATACATGGTGCCACCCAGGAGGTCGGTTTTCTGCGGTCCTGCCGCAAGGGGCAGCATGGCTGGGGCTCAATGGCGGGTCCTGGAGGGCCGTGCAGGTGGTCCGTTGAACCCGGTATTCCGCGTGGACAAAACCGAAAGCCGAGAACCGCAGTTTGGTCAGCGTGCATTCTACTTTAGCCGCGCGATTCACAACCCCACCCCATGAAGTTTTTCATCGACACCGCCAACCTCGACCAAATCCGCGAAGCCGAAGCCTTGGGTGTGCTCGACGGAGTGACCACCAATCCCAGTCTGATGGCCAAGGAAGGCATTTCGGAGAGGCCGCCGTGCGCCAGCACTACGTGGACATCTGCAACATTGTGGACGGCGACGTCAGCGCCGAGGTGATCGGCACAGATTTCGAAGACATGGTCAAGGAAGGCGAAGCCTTGGCCGCCCTCCACGACAACATCGTGGTCAAGGTGCCCATGATCGAGGACGGTGTCAAGGCCTTGCGCTATTTCTCCGACAAGGGCATCCGCACCAACTGCACGTTGATTTTTTCTGCGGGTCAGGCCCTGCTTGCAGCCAAGGCTGGCGCCAATTATGTGAGCCCGTTCATCGGTCGCCTCGACGACATTTCAAGCGATGGCGTACAGCTGATTCGAGCAGATTCGCGGCATCTATGACAACTACATGTTTCAGACCGAAATCTTGGCAGCTTCAGCGTCCGCCACACCATGCACATCATCGATTGTGCCCAGATCGGGGCCGATGTCATGACCGGCCCACTTGAGCGCCATCAAAGGCTTGCTCAAGCATCCCCTGACGGACAGCGGCTTAGAGAAGTTCTCTGGCCGACCATGCAAAAGCAGCGGCAGCGTTCCAGCCTAAGGCCATAAAAATTGTAGTGCCTTCTTTGACGCCAAGGCAACTTGCGGGCCCACGGTGTAGTTACTTTCGCAGTATGCGACTGGCACTTCTTTTCTTGTTTGCATTGTTGTTTGCCCATTGGACTGGGCAGGCACAGCCGGTCTGCACATTCGTGGGTGACGCAGAAGCGTTGGGTGACGATTGTTATCAGATCACCGATGACAACGACTGGGAGCTGGGAGCGGTTTGGTTCAACGACCAAATTGACTTGTCCGTTCCTTTTTCCATCGACGTGGAATTGAACCTAGGTGACACCGATGCAGACGGTGCAGATGGCGTGGTCTTTGTCCTTCAGTCTGTGGGGCCTTTTGCCATTGGTCTGGATGGGGGGGGGCTTGGTTTTGAGGGCTTCAATCCGAGTTTTGGCGTTGAAATCGACACCTGGCAAAACAACGACGTTGGAGATCCTGTGGCCGACCACGTTGCATTTCATCGGGACGGACTCAATTGGCACAACGCCCCTTATTTCAATTTGGCTGGACCCGTATCGGCCAGAGCAGATGGAGCCAACATCGAAGACGGACAGCCGCACCGCTTCAAATTGACTTGGGACCCCGCCACCACATTGATTGAACTGTTTTTTGACTGCGAGCTGCGCTTGTCGCTGACCATGGACATAGCGGACGAGATTTTTAATGGGCAAAACCAGTTGTGGTGGGGCTTTACAGGTTCGACTGGAGGTTCTAGCAATGCGCAAGTGGCGTGCATCACGTCGGCTTCGGTGGGCCTTCCGCCGACCCACGAAATCTGTGAGGGAGGGTCCGTTGAATTGGCCTTACAAGCGGAGGAGGGCACCGTTTCTTGGTCTCCCGTGGATGGCCTGGCTTCTCCAAACATGGCCGTGACTTTGGCAGCGCCAGCGGTCACGACAACCTACACGGCAACTTGGACAGACCTCTGTGGGGAGACATTGACCGCCGAAACAGAAGTCGAAGTTTTTGAGGTTCCAGAGCCGGCCTTGCCAGACTCAGCGGCCCTTTGTTCGGGAGAAGAAGTGGTGTTAGAGGCCCAAGTGCCTGCCGATTTGTCTTCTGTGGTTTGGACCGACGGAACCCTTTCCGCCAATTGGACGGGTTCTGATGAAGGTTGGCAAGCGGTGGTGGTGGAAGCCTCAAGTGGATGCCAAGGCACGGACAGCACCTACGTGACGGCCTTGGTGCCGGTGGCCTGGGCTTGGCCAGAGGTGGGGCCATTGTGCTTAGGGCAGGATTCCATCATTCCTTGGCCGCCAAGTGCCGAAGATTGGTTGGTGGAAGGCGTTCCCATGCCAGGGGGATGGGAAGTGGAGCCAGGACAGTTTGCCATTCAGGCCACCGATGTGGCCACGGGGTGCCCATTGGACACATTGGTTGAGGTGGATGCAGTCAACATCGAGCCCTCCAGCCTTCCGGGGTTGTTGGAGCTGTGTGAAGGGCAGTCGGGGACATTGGAGTTGACTGTGGACGACGCCTCCTCTGTCAGCTGGAGTCCAGCAGGTGGTTTGAGCAGCACCACAGAGGAGCAGCCCGAGGCCTCACCTTCAGAAAGCACCTTGTATACAGCCACCGTTGAAGATGTGTGCGGCGTTGAATCTGACCTGGCCATTCAATTGGAGGTCTACGTGCCTCCAGTTTTGTCGCTGCCAGACACATTGACCTTGTGCCCTGGAGCTTTGGCCACAATCAGCATCGAGCCATTGGCGGGATTCCCCAGCCCTCAGTGGTCAGATGGGAGCTCTGGGTGGGATTGGGTCGGAGATGAGCCGGGTTGGCAAAGCGTTCTTGTGTCGGCCCTTCCGGGTTGTGGGGGAGCGGACAGTTCCTTCATTGGCAACGCCCAGGGAACGGCGCCAACATTCAATGTGGATCCATTGTGCCCAGGAGAATTTGCGTTCATCCCCTTTCCCGACGGTTGGGAAGGTTGGACAGTGGACGGACAGCCCGAACCAGCAGGCGGTCTAACCGTGTTAGAACCCGGGGTTTATTTCGCCCAATCCGTGGATTCGGAAACAGGGTGTGAATTCGCATCGACCATTGTGGTTCCCACGGGAGCGCTTCCTCAATTGGGCCTGCCGGAATTGATGGAATTCTGTCCAGACCAAGTGGTATTTTTGGAGACAGGAGTCCCAGATCCAGTGGTTTGGAATGACGGTGAAACCGGGCCAAGCCGCCAGGTGAATGAGGCGGGTCTTTACGTTGCCACTCACACCACAGAATGTGGATCTGTATCCGACTCTGTTTCTGTGGTCGAAATCCCCTGTGGATGCACCGTGTTTGCTCCGAGTGCATTCACGCCAGACGGAGACCTCATCAACGATGCATGGAGGCCTGTTTTTGATTGTGAGCCCGAGGAGTATGACCTGAAAATATTTGACCGGTGGGGAGGCGTGGTTTGGGAGACAGCCAACCCTGAAGAATATTGGACGGGTGGTTACCGAGAAGACAATCGTCCCTTGGACGAAAAGCTCTTCTATGTCAAGGATGGGGTCTATGCTTTCCAGGTCACCTATCGTGACCCAACTTCGCTGGTGAGAAAAATCTTGAGAAAGTCAGGACACATATTCATGATGCGCTGATTTGTTGTGCCCTCTGTTGGTTGTTCATAACAATGGGTCCTCTTCGATACTGTATTCTTCTTTTGAGCCGTTCGGCCCTTGATTCTTCGCAGGTTGTTTTGACCTTTGGAGAGCCCAATTGACCTGACCATGCGAAGACAACCTGTCGCCCCGCGCGTTTTGAAGCTGTTCCAATTGACTTTGGCTGTGGCGGGACTTTGGGGATGTTCATTGATGTCTCCGGAACAAGACATCCCGACCTATTTGGTGGTCCCTTCCATGGAGTATGCTCCAGGTGAGTTGCAAGGGACCTCTTCGCAGAACATCACGGATTTGTGGGTGTACAGCGCCACCGATGTGGTGGGCGTGTTTCCCTTGCCGGCAGTGGTGCCATTGTTGGAGTCCGACATGGAGGGAGGAGCCGTCACCCTGCTTGCAGGAATTCGTGAAAATGGATTGAGCGACCGCCGCTCTCCTTATCCATTCTATACAACTGTGGATCATTTGCCCAATGTGGGGCCCGGACAAAGGGACACCCTGGTGCCACAGATTCAGTTGGTGGAGGAGGTTCGATTCATTCCAGTGGAGGACTTTGAAACTTCCAATGTTCTGGGTGCAATGGCAGGTGGATCGGGCTGGGATCGTATTTCCGACGAGGCTTGGGTCTTTGAAGGGAACAAGTCAGGACAGCTGGTGGTGAGCGAAGTTGAGCCATTGGTTCGGATTCGGACCGTGGAGCAAGAGTATGACCTGCAGGGTGGGCTTCCCGCTTTCTTGGAGATGGATTACCGTTGCGATCAACCTTTTGTGGTCGGACTGTTTGGGTTTAGAAATGGCCAGGAGACGGCTCTGCCTGGCATGGTGCTGAGCGCAACCGATGACGGCACATCTGCCCTTTGGAACAAGATCTACGTGGATGTGTCCTCCCTGATTTCTGCCCATGGTCCTGCAGACCACTTTGAGGTGTATGTCGAGTGTGTCCTTGAGTCGGGCAGGTCTGAAGGGACGGTGGGCCTCGACAACATCCGTTTGCTGACATATTGATGAAAGAGTCGAATTCCATGGGGGAGGATTCAATGGCAAAGCCAAAGGCCATCACATCCGTTCGAAGGAACTGGTCGTTGATTCAGTATGTGATGGCAGATGCCTTGGCTTCAGCTTTCGCTTGGGCGATTCTGTTTATGTACCGAAAGCGCGTATTGGAGTACACGCCGGCCTTTCAAGATTCATGGATTCCCAAAGAGCTGTTTGAAGATGGCAACTTTGCATTCGGTCTGTTTTTTGTGCCCATGTTTTGGGTGGGGTTGTACGGGCTGGCAGGGATGCATTCGGACCCATTCAGGAGGTACAGGTCTCAAGAAGTGACTCAGGTGTTGTGGACCACCGTCTTGGGCTCATTGACCTTGTTTTTCGTGCTGATACTGGACGACGAAATCAGCACATACACCCAGTACTACCAGTCCCTCATGGTGCTCTTTGTGGCGCAGTTTGTGGGGGTTTTGACTCTCCGCGTGCAAATCACTTCGCGAACCGTCAGAAAGATTCAGAAGGGGGAGTTGGTGTTCAATACGCTGATCGTGGGATGCAACGATCAAGCGGTGGCCATGGTCCAGGAAATCAGGTCGCTTCGGCGCAATCCTGGCTTTGGTTTCCTGGGTTTTGTGAACGTTGGAGAAGAGGCGTGCGTGACCCTAGAGGGCATTCCTTGTTTGGGTGGATTGTCTGAGCTTCCAGCCCTTATTGACGAGCACCAAGCAGAAGAGGTGGTTTTGGCGGTGAGCAGCTCCGACCACGGAGAGTTGGAGACCATCATAAGCCTGCTCGAGGGCAAGGATGTTGACATCAAAATTGTACCAGACAACTATGACATTCTATCGGGTTCGGTGAGGATGCAAAGCCTGTTTGGTGCGCCTCTCATTGCCATTCGAAGAGACATCATGCCCGCTTGGCAAGTGGCGGTGAAGCGGGGGATGGATGTGGGCATCAGTGTCGTGGCGTTGTTGATGCTGACCCCCCTCTTGGCGGCCATTTCTCTGGCGGTGAAGTGCAGCAGCAATGGGCCAGTGTTTTTCCATCAAACGCGGGTGGGACGATGGGGCATTCCCTTCACGATTCACAAGTTCAGGTCCATGCGCATGAATGCAGAAGAAAACGGCCCGCAACTCTCCAGCGATCACGATCCCAGAATCACAAAAGTTGGGCGTTTTCTGAGGAAGTCGAGGTTGGATGAATTGCCTCAATTTTTCAATGTCCTCGTGGGCGAAATGTCGTTGGTTGGACCTCGTCCAGAGCGGCAGCATTACATCGACTTGATTTCTGAACGTGCGCCTCATTACATGCACCTTCAGAAGGTTCGGCCTGGCATCACGTCTTGGGGCCAAGTGAAGTACGGTTACGCTGAAAACGTAGATCAGATGGTTCAACGCTTGCGTTTTGATTTGATTTACATCGAAAACATGTCCCTGAGCTTGGACTTTAAGATTTTGACCTACACGGTTTGGATCGTTCTGAGCGGCAGAGGAAAATGAGACCGTCCGCTTCGTAAACGGAGCTGATTCCCACCTCATAATGAGTTAAATTGCAGGCGCCATGCCGCGCCATCTTGCTGAACGTCTGAGGGTTGTGTTGGTCCTCTTTGGGGGGCTGTGTTTGGCCTGCAGCAGCTTTGCCCAAGGGGACAAATCAGAGGCTGTGTCGCAATACGAGTTCATCGTCCTGGATGTCCTTCAGGCCAGGTTGCAGAGCGATATATGGCTGGATGGAGACCAAGTGAAGCTGCAAACGTCTCCTTCGCGTCTTCTCAAGTCGATGAAGGATGTGGTCCGCGCCTCAGTTCCTTATTACTTCGATGGGGCTTTGGGCGAATTCAAGAAGTTCAGCCCCAGGGTCAGAGATGCTGTGACAGAACTCGATGGCTTTCAGATTCCACCCCCACCTTCGGGCTGGACGTCCGAGGAATGGCGGTATTACCAGGTGGAGAAAGCCTTGAGCAATGCCGTACTTCTCGTGTCTTTGGACATTGGGGTTTTCGCCAACCAAGCTTTGGCCGAAGGGGCCATGGTCCGCAGTGATTTGGCCCGAGACTGGGATGATTTGCGCGGAGGGCGGGACCCCATTGCGATTGATCCGCTTCCCGAATTTGGAGAGGGTTCATCGGATGAAAGCTCACTGGAGGGGCTTGGTGGAGCAGATGGAACAGAAGAGGAGGTGGGTTTGCCCCGGGACCGCGCTTTGGATGAATTGACAGCGGCTGTCCGGGCATTGGCTGACCGGGTGGATGGCCTCGAAAGAAGGGGCGGATCATCGCCTCCTTCCACAGGAGGGTTTGCCCAGGCTGGCGTGGATGGTGGATGGGTGCCCTCGTCAAATGTGGCGCGTCCAAGTGGGGCAGAGGGGCTGCCCGAGCAATTTACCTTGCAGTTTCCAGAGGGAAGTGCGGCCTTGGGGCTGAGCGCTGAATATGGCCTCAATGCATTGATGGAGTGGATGTTTGCCTACCCCAACCTGAGGGTCATGATCACAGGTCATAGCGATGCCAAGGGCAGCGCTCGATCCAACATGGAGCTGAGCCGACGGCGCGCTCAAGTGGTCCGTTACTATTTGCTCGAATTGGGGGCTGGAGTCGATCGGGTCACGGTGTCTCATTTTGGAGAAGAACGACCGGAATGGGGAGGGGCTTTTGATCGCCGGGTGGAGGTCCGCCTCACTTTCGATTAAAGGCCTGGCTCAGGTTGCTGTGGCGCGTGCCACATTTGTACCATGAAGATTGTTTGCATCGGGCGGAATTATGCCGACCACGCCAAGGAGCTGGGAAACCAAGTGCCTTCTGAGCCTTTGTTTTTTTTCAAGCCAGAAAGCGCAATCCTTCATCGGGATCACCCCTTTGCCATTCCTGAATGGACAAAGGATTGCCACCATGAGGTGGAGGTGGTTGTGCGCTTGGAACGCGCCGCCAAATGGGTGTCGTCAGAGCACGCCAGCCGCTGTTATGCGACCATTGGACTCGGAATCGACTTCACGGCAAGGGACGTTCAAGCCGATTTGAAGGCTGCAGGAAAGCCCTGGGAAAAGGCCAAGGCCTTTGATGGGGCTGCCGTGGTGTCGCCAGAATTCCTGCCTTTGACAGAGTTGGGGGGGGATGTTCAGGACCTGTCGTTCTCACTTTTGCGCAATGGCCAGGAGGTTCAGTCAGGCCACACTGGAGACATGTTGTTTGGCGTGGATGAATTGATCGCCCATGTGTCTCGCTACAGCACTTGGAAGACCGGTGATTTACTCTTCACAGGGACACCAGCCGGTGTGGGTCAAGTGAAGTCAGGCGACCATTTGGAGGGCCGTCTTGGCGGCAAGGTCATGTTCAGCGTCGACGTGGTGTAAGGGCATCGGACCACAATCCAACTTCATGCGTCAAGCTTCATGCGTCAAGGCTGTTCTGCTTCATGCGTTAAGGCTGTTCCGCATGGAAGGTTTGTGGTGATTAACTTTCAATCATGGAGGATAGGAGGGTGTTCGTGGTCGGGTACATGGGGGTTGGAAAAAGCTCGAGTGGACGCCGCTTGGCCAGCCTGATGGGCTTGCCTTTCATGGACACCGACACCGAGCTGCGGGAAAGGCACCAGGCGAGCATTCCAGACATGTTCGAACAAATGGGAGAGGCGTGGTTCCGAGAGCAAGAGCAAAGGGTGCTCGAGCAACTCGTCGAGTCTCATCGGGCGGCCTTGATTTCGACCGGGGGTGGGTTGGCATGTCACCTGGGCAACATGGCCTTTATGCGCTCGCATGGAACGGTTGTTTACTTAAAAATGACAGCAGCTCAATTGGCTCAGAGGCTCCGGGGAAAGACCGATGAAAGGCCTTTGATTGCGGGCGTCGATCCGGAGGAGCTGGAGGAGGTCATCTCGCAGCATTTGGAGCAGCGCGAAAAACACTACTCGCAAGCACACATTACCGTGGATGCAGAAAACTTGGACTCTGAACGGATGAACTCCATCCGGAATTTGATCGAAGGAAACTGGGGGGTCAGTCCATAAGGACAGCCTCGTCCACGCCAGGGCCGCTCAAGCGGACGTCGATGTGGGCCTTCAAGTTGGTGGACAGGCTTTTGCCCACGTAATCTGCCCGCACAGGGAACCGCCTGTGAATGCGGTCGACCAGCACACACGTGCCCACATGATGGGGACGGAAAGGCAAAAGGTGAGCCACGGCGTGAAGCAGTGTCCTCCCGCTGTTGAGCACATCGTCCACCACAACGGCGACGGCTCCTTGAATCAAAGGCGTGTCAAATTCGTTGTTGTTCTCGTCCACAATGCGCACTGGGTGGTCAAGTGGAGCGTCTTTGTCCAAGACCAATGTGCAGCGAACCACTTCATGCTTGGAGATGGAACGAAGTGCTTCGGCAATGCGCTTGGCCAGAACAGTGCCCTGTCCATCGATGGCCGAAATCACCACGCGCTCGGCGCTGTGGTGGTCTTCCAAAAGCTGTCTTGCGATGCGTTGGATGCAGCGTTCGATGCGCTGGGCGTTCAAAATGACGGCTTCGCCTTGGATGGTGCTGGGTTCCAAACTCATGATGCGGCAATTTCGTCCATTCCTTCGTCTTGGGGAAGGCCCGATGGATCGAATTCCAACAAGGCCACGGCTTCCACATGGGCCGTGTGAGGAAATTGGTCCACCAATTTGAAGGCTTTCATGGGGTAGCCTGCCTCTCGCAATGTCACCAAGTCGCGGGCTTGGGTGGCTGGATTGCAGCTCACATAAACGATGCGCTTGGCCCGAAGGCGAATCACCTTCCTCAGGGATTTGGGGCTGATTCCACTGCGCGGTGGGTCCAAAACGATGGTTCCGATCCTGCCCTTGTATTCGGGGTGGTCGAGCAGAAAACGTCCAACATCGGCGGCATGGAATTCCAGCCCTGAAACACCATTGCGCTCTGCACTGCGACGGGCATCGGCGATGGCTTCGGCCACCAAGTCCACACCCACCACCTGTGTTCCTGCTCCACCGTGACGCGCCAGCAATTGGGCTATGGTTCCCGTTCCGCAGAAAAGGTCCATGGTCACAGGGTCAGAGGCTTTCATGTCTGGCAATGGCTCTGCATAAGCATAGGCCATCACCTGGGCATACAACCGCTCTGCACAGCGTGGATTGGTCTGGAAGAAGCTCCGCATGCGGATTTCAAAAGCCAGTCCGTGAAGGTGTTCCACCACGTGGTCTTTTCCCGTCACATGATGGGTGGAGCCATCTCGGGTTTCTACGCGTTCGCCCTTGTCGTCATTCAGTGTGTGAATGAAGCCGGCCAAACGGTCGCCCAATTTCTCTTGCAGGCGATGGTTGAAGTCAGCCGCATCAAACTGCTCCAGACCATCTGAGGTGGTGACCAGGTTGATGAGGAATCGGTCCTCGGACAGGCTGCGTCGCACCACCAAAAAGCGGAAAAACCCTGAACGCTTCGGGGCGTGCCAAGGGGGCAGTCCAGAAGACACGCACCACTGGCGAATTTGTGGGAGGAGTGCCTCAAAGTCAGGGTCAAACAAACCGCTGTCGGCGTCGAGGTTTTCGACGGCCCACCAGGTCCCTCTCGCTTTGAAGCCCAGAAAAAAGCCGTCTTCAAATTCAGCATCAGGGTCGTCCCCTGGTGACCGGCCGATGGCAGCAAAACTGTACTCCATCTTGTTCCGGTAATGGAAACCTGAAGGAGAGTCTACCCATCCTTCATAGCAATCTTCCAAATGCGGGACCTCTCCAATTCGCCTGTAAACATCGAGGGTTGTGCGCTCCTTTTGGGTGCGCTGAGCTTCGAGGGGCAGGGTGATGTACGGGGCGCCTGGAATGGCCTGATGCGGGACAGAAACCTCCTCAGGTGCCCTCTTCAAGACCGCTGTGATTCTTGCTTCGGCGTGTCGCCTTTTGCAAAGGGAGACCCGCGCCCTGACGCGCTGTCCGACAATGGCATTGGGGACAAAAACGGTGAATTCTCCTTCGTCGGTCGGGACTTTGGCCAAGCCTTTTCCGCCGTATGCGACATCCAAGATGTCCAATTCGAGAATGGTGCCTTTGTGAAAGAGGCGGGACTTGCGAGCCACGTTGAATCAAATAAGTGGCACAAGGCCGTTGAATGGCGCAAAAATACGCCCCGTTGCCATGCTACCTTGCTTGCCATGATGAGGTCTTGTCTGTGTCGGCTTTCCTTTCTCTTGGTGGCGGCTTCTATTGGGGGTTCTGTTTGGGGTCAGCACCCCGATGAATTGGCTGCGGTCACGTTCAACATTCGGTACGACAATCCGGCGGATCCTTTGACGTGGGACCAGCGAAAGGACAAGGTCGTCAAGGCGGTGACCTACTTCGATATCCTCGGGTTTCAGGAGGCCTTGTCGCATCAAGTTTCCGATCTCGCAGAGGGCCTGCCCGAGCACGACCATTACGGGGTGGGGCGCGACGATGGCGAGAAGGCTGGGGAGTTTTGTCCGGTGTTTTGGCGCCGCAGTCGCTTTGATTTGTTGCACGCCGAAACCCTTTGGTTGAGTCCTGCGCCGAAAGAGGTGGGGTCCATCGGTTGGGATGCTCAATTGCCCAGGGTCGCCACATTGGTGATGCTTCACGACCGGCAAACAGATCAAGTGTTCCGCGTGGTCAATGCTCACTTCAGCCATGTGGGGACGCAAGCAAGGGTGGCCTCTGCACAGCTCATTTCGTCTCGGTTGTCGGTGAGCCGCGCCGACGTCAATTTGGTGCTGGGTGATTTGAACGCTGAAGTGGGTTCCCCCGAACTCGACATCCTCACTTCCGGGCGTTTAAAGGACGCTTATGAAGCCTCCAAAAGACGCTGTCGCGATGGCATAGGAACTTTTACCGGTTTTGCCACGGGTGGACTGAGAGGGGCCCCTCGAATCGATCATATTTTGGTGGACGGAGGAGAGGTTCTTTGGTATTGCACCGAAGAGCAGATCATCGATGGATTCTACATCTCAGATCACTTGCCGGTGTACATCGCCCTGATGCCATGAGCGCTCGGGAGGTCCTTGCATTCTGGGGTGGCCCATTGGGCTTTGCCTTGGCGCTGATGTTGTTGCCCACTTCGGGAGAACTCAACCAGGCAGCCTTGGCCGGAACGGCCTGGTGGATGTTGTGGTGGTGGGTCGGAGGTGCAGTGGCTTTGGGACCAACGAGTTTGCTGCCCATCGCACTGTTTCCCGCATTGGGGGTGATGGACATCCAAGCGGTCGCAGCCCCATTTGGATCGCGGTTTATTTGGTTGTTTCTGGGGGGCTTCGTGCTGGCTTTGGCCTTGGAGAGGCACGGGTTGCACCGGCGCTTTGCCTTGCATTTGTTGCGCCGAATGGGGGGAGGGCCACGGCGGACTTTGTTGGGTTTTATGCTGGCCACAGCCCTCATGAGCATGTGGATTTCAAACACGGCCACAACGCTCATGATGCTGCCCATGGCCATGGCGGTTTTGGCCCTGCTTGAAGAGCAAAACGGTCCGCTCGCATGGGGCAATGCACTGGTTCTCGGTGTGGCATACGGCGCAAACACTGGGGGGATGGCCACATTGGTCGGCACCCCGCCCAATGCGGCCTTGGCCGGCGTGGCATCCGATCGATTTGGCGTGGACATCGGTTTTGTAGAATGGATGGCGGTCGGCTTGCCCATTTCCATGGTGGTTCTGTTGGCGGTGTATGGAGGGTTGGTTGTGATGCACAATCTGCCCAAGTCCAACGGTAAGGGGAGCACCAATGAGGTGGTGTCAGCAGAGTGGTCCAAGCTTGGGTTCATGTCCAAAGCTGAGAAGCGGGTTTTGGTTTTGTTCGGGGGGACGGCCTTGTTGTGGATGTTTCGACGGCCGTTGAACGGGTGGGTCGAGCCTTTCGGTTTGCAGTTGAACGACACTTCAGTGGCCGTTGCTGCAGCCATTCTTTGTTTTGCCTGCCCCTCTGGAGTCATTGGCGAAAAAGGTCAAAAGGAGCGTTTGTTGGGTGCCGAAGACCTGCGGCGGCTGCCTTGGGAGATTTTGCTCCTGTTTGGAGGAGGGTTGGCCCTGGCCAAAGGGTTCGAAATGGCAGGGTGGGCCAGTGTTCTCGCTGAACACGCCGCCAATTTGGGCTGGTCCATTGTGGCCATGTTGGTCTTGGTGACGGCCTTGGGATTGTTTGCGACTGAATTGATGAGCAACCTGGCCTTGACTTTGCTTCTTACTCCTGTGGCGGGAGCATTGGCCGTAGGCATGGGGGTTCATCCTCTGTATTTCGCCGCACCGGTGGCCTTGGCTTCGAGCGGCGCCTTCATGCTCCCCATGGCCACGCCTCCGAACGCCATTGTCTTCTCTTCTGGACGCATCCGGATGGCGGAAATGGCCAAGACAGGATTGGTCTTGAACCTGACCACCCTGGCGATCATTTTGCTGCTTTGGTGGTGGTTGGCACCAGTAAGTTGGTCTTAGTTTAATTGATTTCTGGATTGTAAATGATGGGATTGGATTGTATCTTATACAAACCAAGTTGCATGTATTGATGGTTGGGAATTTTCTTTTGCGGCGCACAGCATTGATGCTGACAGCAGTGTTCATGGCGCTGCCCTCTGATGGTCAAGGCGTCTGGAACCCCGATTACAACGGTGATGGCATCGTCACTTCAGCAGACTTAACCGGCTTTTTGACGGCGTGGGAACAGTCCGTGGATTCCATCATCAAGTACCCTTGGGAGGTTCATTGTGACGCGCTCATGGAGGGGGAGGTGCCTGTGGACAGCGTGGGATTTACCCTGGCTGCCATGGATGTCCAGCTCCGAGAAAACCAAGAAGGCGAGTTTGAATTGGATACCGCTTGGGTCGATCAAACTTGGATGGTCACCAACATCCCTGTGGAGTTTAACCATGTTCGGTTTTTTGCGCCCACTCCATTTGTTACTGGGCAGGTCAGTTATCACCCGGACACAGATTCATACATCTGGTACATGGAGTTCAACGAGAGCTTGGCCATGACCCCAGAGGACAATCCAATGGGTGAGCTTCAAGAGGAAGGGTGGTTCGAAAACATTTTTGTGTTCGAAGAACTGTTCCCTCATGCAGAGTCCATTCTGCTTCCGCACGAAGGCGATTGGCATTTGGCCCCGCGATATACCGGAGGTGGATATGGCGATTACACCTGGACGGTCTTGGACTTTTCGGTGGCCTTCTACGGGACACCTTGATCAGTGCAACATTTGGCGCCGGATTGGGGTTGCATCTTTGACACCATGAAGGGCACTTTCATTTGGATTCGAACCACAGCATCGCTGGGGCTGTTGCTCCTCGCGATGGGCTGCTCGGATTCGGGGGAATGCTTGGATCCCGTTGAGGTGCCCACCGCCTTGAATTTGGTTTCGCCGCCGACATTGGGAGAGCCCGAATTTCCAGAAGACAACGCGTTCGACGATGTCCGTTGGGCCTTGGGTAAGGCGCTGTTCTTTGACCAGAGATTGTCCTTAGACGGAGCGGTGAGCTGTGCCACGTGCCATGTTCCTGAAAAAGCCTTTGGCGCACCAGAGGCCGTGACGCCCGGTGCGTTCGGTGCAACTGGGGAGAGGAATTCTGCCACGTTGACCAACGTGGCCTACCAACCGCATTTCATGTCGGAAGGAGGAGTCCCCACCTTGGAAATGCAGGTTTTGGTTCCCCTGCAAGAGCCCACAGAAATGGCGCACAACATTGTGACTGTCTGCGAAGAGTTGGCCATTGATTATGAAGCCCAAGCCATGAATGCGTACGGACGCGGTTTGGATCCTTTTGTCATGACCCGCGCTTTGGCCACGTTCGAACGGAGCCTGTTGAGCGGAAATTCCACCTGGGATCAGTGGCAAAATGGAGGCGCAGTAGAGGCTGCAGTGGAACGGGGCTATGCTTTGTTTGGTGGCGATGGATTGGGCTGTGATCGCTGCCATGCCCCTCCTTTTTTCACCACCCATGGGTTTGCCAACAACGGACTCGAAGGGGTTTCAGTGGACCCTGGTCGATGGCGCGTCACAGGCGAACCGGCAGACAGTGGCGCTTTCAAAATCCCCACACTCAGAAACATCGGTTTTACGGCGCCTTACATGCATGACGGGAGGTTCGAGGACCTGAATGCGGTGGTGAATCACTATGCGTCCGGGGGAGAGGGGCACGCTCACCAAGACACGGCTCTGGCGCCTTTTGCCTTGGACGAGCAGGAGCATTCTGACCTGTTGGCCTTCCTGTTTTCCCTAAATGATACTGCATTCGTCAACGATGCCCGTTGGCAGCCTTGACCTGCGTAATTTGGTGACTGCCTTGAGTCGTTTTCATTCCTCCCTTTCGCGCATTTCCCTTTTGGGGGTGCTGTTTGTGCCATTCATGGCGCTCGCCCAGCCAGATGATCCTGGAGACTTGAACTTGGCGCCGCTCCGGAGCTGGATCAAGGTCAATTGGTACGATGGCCAATTCACCAACTTGGGCTACAACCAAGCCCGCATCCAGATGTATGGATTTGTGGATGCTTACGATGGTGAAATTGAGTGCATTTATACGGGGTTTCAGCAAGAGAGTGGGTTTGTCACTTACCCCAACCCCATCAACGCAGAGCACATTGTTCCACAGTCATTTTATGGTTCTGCCTCTCCCATGAAATCCGACATTTGGTCGATTCGTCCGTGTCATGGCTCTGCCAACTCTGCGCGTTCCAACGACGGTTATGGTGAAGTGCCCGACGGAGAAGCTCAGTGGTATGGGGTCTCCAGTTCGGGGGCTTATTTGAGTACGGGCTCAGAGCCTTCTAACTCGATTGAGTTTAGTGAGGGTTCTGGCGACGTTTGGGAGCCGCGCGAGGAGGTCAAAGGCGATGTGGCCCGAAGTGTTTTTTACTTCTACACCATGTACCCCACTCAGGCAGGAGACATCTCTGGTTTGGCCGACCCTGCGGTCCTGTATCAATGGCATTTGGACGATCCTGTGGCCCCTGAGGAATTGACCCGAAACAACCGTGCAGAGACTGCCCAAGGCAATCGAAATCCCTACGTCGACCACCCCGAGTGGGTGTATGATGCTTGGTTCTGGGAGCCTCCAGCGGACATCCCGGGGTGCACGTCCTCCTCGGCTTGCAACTACGACGCAGAGGCCACCTTAAACGATGGCAGTTGCCTGACTGTGGGCATGTCTTGCAATGACGGAAATTCCTCCACATTTAACGACGTCTACACCGACTGTGGAGCACCCAACTTCGGATGTGAGGGAGAACCTGTGGTCGCATTGGGTTGCACATCGGGATCGGCGTGCAACTACGATGTCTCTGCCAATCTAAACGATGGGAGTTGTGTCTTTGAAGGTGACCCCTGTGACGATGGGGACGCGATGACATTCAATGACATGTACACCGATTGCAGCGGTCCAGACTACGGTTGTTTGGGAACGCCCATCACCATTCTTGGCTGCATGTCAGGGTCGGCGTGCAACTTTGACCCCGCGGCCAATTTGAGCGATGGCAGCTGCATCTTTGAAGGTGACCCTTGCGACGATGGTGATGCGACGACCTACGACGACAACTACACCAATTGTTCCGCATTGAATTTCGGCTGTGCGGGCACGCCGTCGGTGGACGATTGTCCCGCAGATTTAGACGGCGACGGCATTGTGGCTGTCGGCGATGTATTGTCACTCCTTGGTGAATTCGGTTGTCTTGCGGAATGCAACAATGACATCACCGGGGACGGTCAGGTCACCACAGCCGACATGTTGGCCATGTTGGCGGACTTTGGCCAAATTTGCCCTTGATGTCAAGAATTACATTCACGAAGACCTCGGCCTGCGCCTCTGCGTGGCTGACTGTGTGTTGTTTCATGGTCTCTGCCCAAGTGCCCACTCCGGTGGACTTTCTGGGCTACGAACTCGGCGACCGATTTACCCGGCACCACAAAGTTGTGGATTACGCCCAAACCCTATCTGCAGGGTCCGACAAGGCCTCGTGGGTGGCGTATGGAAAGACGTCTGAGTACCGGGATCTTGGCTTGTTGATCATTGCCTCGCCAGAAAACCAAGGTCGCCTTGAGGCCTTGCGCGAAGCGAACCTCGCGCGGGCTGAAGGCAGGGGGCTTGACGCAGATGATCCCGGCATTGTGTTTGTCTGGCTGAGCTACAACGTCCATGGCAACGAAGCGGTTTGCACCGAGGCGGCCATGCGGACCATGCACGCTTTGGTCTCGGGAACCGACGCAGGAGGGCGAGATGTCAGCGCGTGGTTGGACAATGCCGTGGTCATAGTGGACCCTTGTGTGAATCCAGACGGACGCGATCGTTATGTGGCCTTCCAGGACCGCACCTCGGGAATGACAGCCAATGCCGATCCGGGGACCGTGGAGCACGACGAGCCTTGGCCAGGGGGGCGGAGCAATCACTTCATGTTTGACATGAACCGGGATTGGGCATGGCAAACCCAAGTGGAAACCCAAGCTCGGGTATCGGCTTACCGCCATTGGATGCCTCAAGTTCATGTGGACTTTCATGAACAGGGGGTCAACTCCCCGTATTATTTCGCTCCAGCAGCAGAACCTTTTCATCGGATCATCTCTCCTTGGCAGCGCAGATGCCAAGAACACATTGGCGCCAACAACGCCAAGTGGTTTGATTCTCGGGGTGCTTTGTACTTCACCAGGGAGGTTTTCGATTTGTTCTATCCCGCATACGGTGACACTTGGCCACTGTATAATGGAGCCATTGGCATGACCTACGAACAAGGGGGGAGTGGCCGTGCCGGCCGCGCCATCGTGACCAACTTGGGCGACACCCTCACCTTGGCGTATCGCATTTTGAACCACCACGAGGCGGGACTGAGTACCGTCGAAGAAAGCGCGTCCCGAGCAGGGGAATTGGTGGAGGAATTTGCCCAATACCACCAGCGTAACGTCGAGGCGCCCTTTGGCAAATACCGCAGCTACATTTTTCCTGCAGGACAAGACGCAGCGAAAATGAAAGAGCTCTGCCGCTTGCTGGACGCCAATGGCATCGAGTATGGAACAGCGCCTGCGACAGAAGGGGTGCGGTGCTACAATTATGGCACAGGAGAGCAGGAAAAGCGATCCGTGAAACCAGGGGCACTGCTTCTGGATGCAAGGCAATCCCACAGCAGCATCCTTCAAGTACTCATGGATCCCGATCCTGAACTCAGCGACAGCATGACTTACGACATCACGTCTTGGGCCTTGCCCCATGCTTTGGGTCTGGAGGCTTACGCCACGGCATCTGCCATGAGGGTGACCGGAGAATGGGTGAACCCCAGTGCCGCAGAGCCAGCCAAAGTGCAAGGGGTGCCCTATGCGTGGGTGTTGCCTGGGGGAGGAGCCGATGCCATGCGTGGGTTGGCTTCATTGCTTCAGGATGGCGTGACCGTTCGTCGCGCAGATTCAGGTTTCACCTTGGATGGTTACGCCTTTGAGGCTGGCGATTTTGTGGTCACCCGGAGGAACAACGAAGGGGTTCAAGGACTGGCAGAAGCCATGGGTCGAGCGGCAGAGGCAGCCGGAGAGGCGGTGGTGCCTGTGGGTTCTGGCCGCGTGACCACCGGGCATGACTTGGGCAGCAGCCACTATGACGCCATTCAAGCACCACGCGTGGCCACCCTCATGGGGCCTGGGGTGAGTTCACTGAGTGCTGGTGAGATTTGGCACCATTTTGAGTCGATTTTGAATTATCCCATCGACCGGGTGGGGGGATTGGATGAATTGGATCTGGAGACTTATGACGTGGTGGTGTTGCCCAGTGGCTGGTACCGCATGGATGAAGACGACCGAAGCGGGTTGGCAGAGTGGGTCAGGAACGGCGGGCAGCTGGTGGCCGTTGGCGGCGCATGTAGCGCTTTTGCCGGCCAAGAGGGCTGGGGTCTGCAGCGGTATGCGGACGGCGAGCGCGCTCAAATCGAAGGGGAGAATGAGCGTGTCCAAGAGGCCGCAGATGAGCGCAACGCCCACGACAATGCGGCCCAAGGTTTGGATGTCCTTCCCTTTTCTGAACAGGGCAGGGACCGGCTGCGTTACGATTTGCCAGGGGCCATTTTTAAAGCAGCGGTGGACAACACTCATCCCTTGGCCGACTCCTATGGAGAGGTCTATATGACGTTGCGCACCTCAAGCCGTCGTTTTGCCTCTTTGGAAGAGGGCAATGTGGCGGTGCTCCCCCCTTCGGAAGGCGGGGTCCCGTTCAGCGGCCACGCTGGAGAAATGACCATTCCTGCCCAAGCCGGTTCTTTGGTGGCCGGGGTCCACAACATGGGCAGAGGAAGTGTTGTCTATTTGGTGGACAACCCCCTCTTTCGCGCATTTTGGAAGTCCGGACATCGCCTCTTCGACAACGCCGTTTTCCTCGGTCCCTCGATGTGATCAGTTGCAGAGGTTGGTGAAGGCGGAGATGACCAAAAGTCCATCGGCCATGTTCACCACGCCATCTTCATTCAAGTCGCCGACACAGCTTCCTGAACAGCCAAAGTTGGTCAGGACCGCAAGGATGTCGAAGATGTCGACCATGCCGCTTCCGTCGATGTCTTCTGGACAACCGTTCTGGAAAACCAAACTCAATTCAGTGGCCACAGGAGTGGATCCATTGGGCTCCCGGTACTGAATGTTGCAGTCCAACACCACCGTTCCATCCGTGGTGAGCTGAGCAATTAGGACCCGGCCATTGGCATCGGGTGAGGTGCCGATCACATCTCCAGGAATCGCCAGCCAGCTTCCGCCTGCCACTTCATCCGAGGTCAAGTCGTCTCCAGCTTCAAATGACGCCAAGTCTAGACCCACTGTGTTGACGTTGCCGTCCGCACTTGTTTCTGCGCCAATGGTGATCCAGCTGTCAAATTGCAGGGAAGGGAAGTCCCCGAGTAGTGCGGGGTTGATCTCGTCTCCAACCGCTGCCCCCAGCGGGTCTTGGTACCAACTGGTGGATGTACTCAAGTCAATGGGGCTGGCCGATGTGCCATACAGAGACAGCAGGTCCACTCCCGGATTGCTGAACACGGCATAAACCCGCCAGGTGTTGAGGCCGGCGCCCGCTCCACCCTCGGAAACAAGATCCGCTGTCAAGCCCGTAAAACTCCCTTGCATGTAATGTGCAGCTTCCGTCGTTGTCGGTCGCCGTGTCGTCGTAGTTGGAGGCATTGGGGTCGTTGCAACCTGCAATTTCATCGGTGTCACAGATGCCATCACCGTCGCTGTCCAAAGCGCAGTTCCGCCAGCAAACTCCGAGTGCATCGAGTTGGTTGCCATTGCAGTCGCAGTCTCCTGCGGGGATGTCGTTGCATCCGCATTCGAAAGTCGCTCCAGGACCATTGCAAACGCCGCAAGCATCAGGTGTGCCAATGCAGTCGTCTACATCGTCACAAATGCCATCTGAGTCCGCGTCTGCACTGCACGTTCCGCCGCAGACATTGATGGCGTCCATTGACTGCCATTGCAGTCGCAGTCGCCTTCAGGAATGTCGCTGCAGCCGCAATCGTAGATGGCGCCAGGGCCATTGCAGATGCCGCACGCGTCGAGTTCCCCCAAGCATTCATCATCGGTATCACAGATGCCGTCGTTGTCGGAGTCCGCAGGGCAGTCACCGCCACAAACACCGAGGCGTCGTCTTGAGTTTGCCATTGCAGTCGCAGTCTCCTAAGGGAATGTCGGTACAACCGCATTCCAGAATGGCGCCAGGTCCTCCACAACCCCACAAGCATCGAGGTCGAGGCATTCGGTGGCAGAGGGGTCGGTGTAGTTGCAAGCTGCGATGTCGGTGCAGTTGTCGAGGTCGTCACACAAGCCATCGCTGTCCGAATCAATGCAATTGGAGACACCTATGAGGCGCACATCATCGAAGAAAACGACCTCGCCGTTGGCGTTGGTGCGGGTCACGATTCGCAATTGGACCTCATTGGCATCGGCCAAGCTCACTGGTGCGATTTCGACCGTTCCAAAGTCGTTTTGGATGGACGCCAAAACCACGGTTTCGCCATCCAGGATGGCTTCAAATCGCACAAAGTCCGCATTTTCCCAATCGCCTGTTTCTCTCAGGTTAACCGAGGCTTGTAGGTCTGTGAATCCCAGAGGCGTCGATCTCCCGCGACGTCCACGTGCAATCGAAGTCGAGGTCCTTGCCTGCAAAGGCCGTGTCCCCATTGAGGGTGGTCACCGTGTAGAAGTAGTCCGTTGCCCCGCCTACATGTGATGCTCCACTCGGTCTCGCTCGCGGCTGAATTCGATGAGCCGTTGTAGCCGTATCCCAGGCTGGCGAATCCACCAAAGGTCTCCTCCCAAATGGTGGTTGGACCGGATCCTTGACAACCGAAGTTGGGTGCGCTGCAGTCGGTGTATACGTCGCCGAAGGTGAGGGCATCCCCGTCATCGCAAGGCGTTCCGAGCAAAATGCAAGAGCCATCATCTGAGGAGGCAGCGGCGTCATAATTGCACGCCGCAGCATTCGTGCATCCCGGAGAGAGGGCCGCGAAGTACCAGGCGCGGAAAACGAGCGTCGGATCATCCACGTATGGATTGCGGTTGCCCTGCGCCGTCTCGATGCGGTCGTTGCGCTGCACCTCGAAGGCACTCACCGGGTCGGCGAGGTGCCAGTCGTAGAGTGTTTGGGGGTCGCAGACGCCCGAGAGGTCACCTGCTTGGGTGGGGTACATCGTATAGAAATAGTACACTGCCCGGGCCACGTCACCTTTTTGAGACTCTCGGGGTTCCCAGACACCGCCAGAGCGCTCACTGAAGTCATCGGGGTTGGCGGGGATGGTGCCCGTGCTGATGTAGTTTCCTTGGCCATCGACACCATACCATTGGGCGGTGGCGTCATCCACTTCGCCGTAAGGATTATTGGAGCGGGCGGAGTTGGGAGAGCCGTGCGCGGGGCGCAAACTCCAGATGTCAGAGCGCATGGGACTGATCGAACCATAATAACTCTGGGGCACCAGGTGCTCCGCATTGATCGGGTCGGGGAAGGTCACGAATTCAGCGGCCTGTTGGAATCCCGTGTAGACGCATTCGATTTGGCTCCCGACTTCATCCACCGAGCCATACATCTGCTCGCGGGCGCTGTTGTAACCGAGGTCAGTGTGCAGTCCGTCGTACCAATTGGTCTTGAGCCAATCGCGCAGGGGCTGTAAGGTCAAGTCTGTAGGTGGCGTCGGCGGAGCACTCGTCAGGTTGGGCCTGAGAACGAAGAGGCCTTCGTTGATGTGGCTGACGATGACATTTCCAGAGGCAAAGAAGGGGTATGCCGTCCAAGCTCCACTGAAACTGGGCCGCAGTCCGATGCGGGGTACACGTCGAAATGGGCCACTTCTGTCAGCTGTTCCAGCGAACCCACGGATTGTCCAAGCTCCAGGACGCGCATTCCAGCCCGGTAGTTGGCTTGGTAACAATGGCCCTCGTGGTTGTAGAGGTTGTGATCAATGGCCGGGGTGGAGCCAAGGTGCGTTCCGATCAAGGTGGGGTTGTCCAAATCCAGAAACGTCCCAGATGTAGGTGCGCGTGTTCACACTGCCTTCATCCCCTTCATCATTGACCAGAAGGTAGCGTGAGTCTTCGGTTAACCACCCTTGGTGGGTGTAGTTGGAAGCAGCGTAGCCGGAATTGCTCAACAAAATGGCATCTGTGGGGTCGGTGACATCCACGATGGCCACTGTGTTTTCATTGAAAGCGAAGCAAATTTCCTTGCCCACGTGTTCTGCATCTGGGCCATCGTAGTTCACGATTTGTGCATCGTGGGTGTAGCCATCTTCCGCAAAGCTGCCAATCAGGCTGGGCGACGTGGGGTTGGACAAGTCCAAGATGTGCAGGCCTCCGCTGAACGTGTTGCTGCCCACAGCATAAGCCCGGCCGCTCTCTTCATTGATGGCGATGTTGTGGGCATTGCCAAACCCGGCATAGTGGCCGTCCTCTGTGAAGGTGATGGGCGGATTGGGCACATTGCGCAACCGTGTCAAATCAAAGACTTGCAGACCGTGGCCTGTGGCTTCAGAGACGATGTATGCATGGTTGTTGTACACCTTCACATCCCGCCACAAAGAACTGCCGGTGTGCGAGGGGAGCAGGCCCACCACGACAGGGGAGGTGGGGCTGTGACATCCACAAAAGCAGTGGTTCCCGCCATGCCCACTATGGCATACTCGCTGCCATCCAATGGGTCGGTCCATCCCCACAGGTCTTCCGCATCTCCACCGCCGAGATTGGACGATGGCACAAAGCCCATCAGGTCGACCAAGTCGCAAGGGTACCCAGCGGCAAAGCCGTTTTCACATGGGGTTTGCGCCCCTGAGGTCAGTGTCCCTATGAGGCCAGCAGTGAGAAGAAGAAGTCTCATGAATCAGAAGCAGGATGTGCTGAATGCACTGAGAACAGAGAGGATGTCGTTGACGCCAACCACATCGTCACCATCGAGGTCACCCACACAAGATGGTCCGGTGCAACCAAAGCTGGAAAGCAAGGTGAGGATGTCGTCCACAGCGACAAGGCCATCGCCATTGATGTCCTCTGGACAGTTGTTGGGGAAGACCAGCGTCAATATCAACCGCCTGTGGATTGGTGCCGTCCGCTGCCCGGTATTGAATGTTGCAGTTCAATGTGACGGTGCCGTCAGTGGTGAACTGACCGATCAACACCCGGCCGTTGGCGTCAGGGAATGCTGTGGGCTCTTGATCTGGGAAGACAAACCAACTTCCACCCAGCTGTCGGGTCTGAAGTCAACGCGCCACCGGCATTCGAAGGTGGAGTAGTCCATGCCGATTGGATTGAAACCGGAGATGCTCTGAGTTGTCCGAAGCCCAATGGTCGACATAGCTGTCCCACTCCAGATTGGGGAAGCCACCGAAGAGCAGTTCGTTGGTGCCTCGGCAGTCGGTCCACCCATTTCTCTTGATAGAACGTGGTGGTGGTGGACACAGAAATGGGGTTGGATGCCGTTCCGTATACCGAGATCAGTTGGTCATTCGGGTTGCTGAATTGCGCGTACACCCTGAAGGTGTGGGTTCCTTGCTCCACACTGTTCAGCTCATATGCTTCGGCCACGAGTCCGTCGAAGGAGGCGGGCAGATAGGTGCAGCTTCCGTCGTTGTCGGTGGCATTCGGGTCATAGTTGTCGGCCAGTGGGTCATCGCAACCGGGCACTTCGTCGGTGTCACAAACGCCGTCGCCATCAATGTCGGACGTGCAATCCCCGCCACAGACGCCAGCAGCGTCTTGTTGGTTTCCGTCGCAGTCACAGTCTCCTGTGGGGATGTCGCTAGCAACCGCATTCGTAGATGGCGCCAGGGCCATTGCAAACCCCACAGGCGTCGAGGGTACCGACGCAGTCGTCCACGTCGTCACAGATGCCATCTTGGTCTGCATCCGCAGCACAGTCGCCACCGCACTCGTCCAGGGCGTCGAGTTGGTTTCCGTCGCAGTCACAGTCTCCTTCAGGGATGTCGGAGCACCCACAGTCGTAGATGTCGCCAGGACCATTGCAAATGCCACAGGCATCGAGGTCTCCGACGCAGTCGTCCACGTCGTCACAGATGCCATCTTGGTCTGCGTCTGCAGCGCAGTCACCACCGCATTCGTTCAGGGCGTCCAGTTGGTTTCCGTCACAGTCGCAGTCTCCCGCGGGGATCTCCGTGCAGCCACAGTCGTAGATGTCGCCGGGGCCGTTACAGACGCCACAGGCAGTCGAGGGTTCCCACGCAGTCGTCCACGTCGTCACAGATGCCGTCTTGGTCGGCGTCAGCTGAACAGTCGCCTCCGCAATTGCCCAAGGCGTCGAGTTGGTTCCCATCGCAGTCGCAGTCACCAGCAGGGATTTCGGTGCAACCGCAGTCGTAGATATCGCCAGGTCCGCCACACACGCCGCAGACGTCATTTGTCAGGCACGTGCCATCGTTGTCGGTGGCTGCCGGGTTGTAGTTGCAAGCCGTCTCGTCGGTGCATCCTGGAACCTCGTTGTTGTCGCAAACGCCGTCACCATCAACATCCGCAGTACAGGTGCCTCCGCAGACACCAATGGCGTCCAGTTGGTTACCGTCACAGTCGCAGTCTCCAGTTGGGATGTCGGAACAGCCACAGTCGTAGATGGCACCGGGGCCGTTGCAGATTCCGCAGGCATCGAGGTCTCCGACGCAGTCATCCACGTCGTCACAGATGCCATCTTGGTCTGCGTCTGCAGCACAGTCACCGCCACAAACGTCAATGGCGTCCAGTTGGTTTCCGTCGCAGTCGCAGTCCCCTGCGGGGATTTCCGTGCAGCCACAGTCATAGATCGCGCCAGGGCCGTTGCAGACGCCACAAGCATCGAGGCTTCCGACGCAGTCGTCCACATCGTCGCAGATGCCGTCTTGGTCGGCGTCAGCTGAACAGCTGCCACCGCATTCTCCGAGGGCGTCCACTTGGTTTCCGTCACAGTCGCAGTCTCCTGTAGGAATGTCCGCGCAACCACATTCGAAGATCTCGCCAGGTCCATTGCAGACACCACAGGCATCGGGTGTTCCAACGCAGTCGTCCACATCGTCACAAATGCCATCGCTGTCGGCATCGGCTGTGCAATCGCCGCCGCAAACCCCCAAGACATCGTCTTGATTGCCATCGCAATCGCAGTCGCCAGTGGGGATGTCGGAGCATCCACAGTCGTAAATCGCGCCGGGTCCGTTGCAGATGCCACAGGCGTCGAGGGTCCCAATGCAATCGTCCACATCATCGCAAATGCCATCGCTGTCCGCATCTGCCGTGCAGTCACCGCCACAGTCGCCAATGGCGTCGTCTTGGTTTCCGTCGCAGTCGCAGTCCCCTGCGGGGATTTCCGTGCAGCCACAGTCGAAGATGGCGCCAGGGCCATTGCAAACGCCACAAGCATCGAGGCTTCCGACGCAGTCGTCCACATCGTCGCAGATGCCGTCTTGGTCGGCGTCAGCTGAACAGCTGCCACCGCATTCTCCGAGGGCGTCCACTTGGTTTCCGTCACAGTCGCAGTCTCCTGCAGGAATGTCCGCGCAACCACATTCGAAGATCTCGCCAGGTCCATTGCAGACACCACAGGCATCGGGTGTTCCCACGCAGTCGTCTACGTCGTCACAAATGCCATCGCTGTCGGCATCGGCTGTGCAATCACCGCCGCAAACCCCCAAGACGTCGTCTTGATTGCCATCGCAGTCGCAGTCTCCAGTGGGGATGTCGGAGCATCCACAGTCGTAAATCGCGCCGGGTCCGTTGCAGATGCCACAGGCGTCGAGGGTCCCAATGCAATCGTCCACATCATCGCAAATGCCATCGCTGTCCGCATCGGCTGTGCAGTCTCCGCCGCAATCGCCAATGATGTCATTGAAGAGACACTCTGTGGCGGAGGGGTCAGAGAAGTTACAGGCACTCAAATCTGAGCAGTTGTCATCTTCGTCGCAGAGTCCGTCACCGTCAGAGTCGGCGCAGTTGGGTGTGCCGTACAAGTACACGTCGTCAAAGGAGATGTATTCTCCGTTGCGGTCGGTCCTCACTGTGATTTGAATCTGAATGTTGTCTCCGTCAGGAACATCCACCAGGTCGACCAGAACGGTGTTGAAGTCATTGAACAGGTTGACCAGCTCCGTCGTTTGTCCGTCGACAATGGCGTCAATGCGCACAAAGTCAGCATTCTCTAGACCACCAATTTCGCTCAGCTCAGCACTCAACTTGAGTTCAGTGAAGGTGCTCACATCAATGTTGCGCGTCGTGAAGGTGCAGTTCGCGTCGGTGTCCCTTCCACGGAAGAGGGTGTCGCCATCATTGGCGAGCAATGTGTAGAAGTAGTCCGTTGTGTTTCCAAAGGTGATGCTCCATTCGGTCTCGTTGGCCGCAGAGTTGGTGCTTCCATTCCATCCGTAGTTCAGAGAAGGCTCGTCCCCAAAGGTCTCCTTCCAGATCACTTCTGGCCCCACGCCTTGGCATCCGAAGTTGGGAAGATCGCAGTTGGTGTAGACATCCCCCAGAGTCTGGGCATTGCCATCGTTGCAAGCATCTCCCACAAAGACACAAGAGCCGTCGTTGTCGGTGGCGTTGACGTCGTAATTACAGGCCGCTTCGTTGTCGCAACCCGGTACCTCGTCGGTGTCACAAACCCCATCCGCATCCACGTCGGCCGCGCAATCTCCATTGCATACGCCGAGGGCGTCCAGCTGACCTACACAGTCATCCACATCATCGCAGATGCCATCTTGGTCTGCGTCGGCTGTGCAATCTCCATTGCAAACGCCCAGGGCGTCTTCGGTTCCTACGCAATCGTCGACATCATCGCAGATGCCGTCGCTGTCCGCATCGGCGGTGCAATCACCGCCACAGATGTCCAATGCGTCCAGTTGGTTGCCATTGCAATCACAGTCGCCCGCGGGAATGCCAGGACCGTTACAGACGCCGCATTCATCCACGGTGCCCACACAGTCGTCTACGTCATCACAGATGCCGTCGTTGTCGGCATCGGCTGTGCAGGTGCCACCACAGACGTCCAATGCGTCGAGTTGGTTGCCATTGCAATCACAGTCTCCTTCGGGAATGCCAGGTCCGTTACAGACGCCGCATTCATCGAGGGTTCCCACGCAGGTGTCCACATCGTCGCAAATGCCATCGCTGTCGGCATCAGCGGTGCAGCTGCCACCACAAACGCCCAGGGCGTCGAGTTGATTGCCATTGCAGTCACAATCGCCAGCAGGAATGCCGCCGCCACCGCATTCTCCGCACTCGTCGAGCTGGTTGCCATTGCAATCGCAGTCTCCAGCGGGGATGTCAGCGCATCCGCACTCGTAGATGTCTCCAGGACCGCCGCAGATTCCACAGGCGTCTTCAGTCAGGCAAGACCCGTCATCTGTTGTGGCAGAAGGGTTGTAGTTGCAAGCTGAAATATCCGTGCATCCATCGACATTGGTGGGCTCAGCACAAAAGTTGGATACATCCGAGGTGGTGAATGTCGCTCCTGAAGCCACCACTTCACCAGCCACAGAAAAGCTGTAGCTGCCGTTTCCGTAGGTGCAACACATTCCATCTCCATAGCTGTCGTTGACGGTTAGCGTGTAGCAACCATAGCAAAGTTGCTCAGAGACAGTGATGGGGGTGCTGTTGTTGTTTGTGTACGGACCACCTGACATGACGGTGGCTCCAGAGGCATCCACCAAGGACCAGGTGGTTTCACTGCCGTAGTTGTCAGGCGTCAGATTCATGGTAAACGTCTGGGGGCCACCAGCGATGCATGAGTTGTCGTCAATGGTCGCATCTGCATTGTAATTGCAGGCGGTAGCGTCTGTGCATCCGTAGCAGCTGAAGTCGCATGACCCGTCATCGTTGAGGGCATTCGCATCGAAGTTGCAGGCCGCATCGTCGGTGCAGCCGCAGCTGACTTCGCATGCCGGAGCACAACCATTGGATTCCAGCAAACCTGCGCGGAATCCACCGGGCTGAAACAGAGCCAACATGCGGTCGGTCTGACCTTGGGTGAACAGGTTCATACACGCATCGTCGGAATAGTCCATGTAGTTCTGGACCATGTCGGTGGTGTTGCAGGCAACATTGCCCAAGGCGCATCCATAGTTTGGACCGTCTGAGTCAGGAGTGTCGTCCACAAAGTCAGAAGCTCCGCATCCGCCATCGCCCCAGATGTGGCGAAGGTTGAGCCAGTGGCCCACCTCGTGGGTGGCGGTTCTTCCAAGGTCGAAGGGAGAGGTCGCTGTGCCGGTCGTTCCGGTGTACTGGTATCCGCACACCACGCCATCGGTGCTGGCTGAACCACCAGGAAACTGAGCGTAGCCGAGGATTCCACCTCCAATGTTGCACACCCAGAAGTTCAAGTATTGGTTGTAGGGCCAAGCATCTGAACCGCCAGAAGACGCGGATTTAACCGCGTCGTTTGTGCCAAATCCATTGACGGTGGTGGACACCCGAAGAATGCCGTCCGTTGGATTCCCTTGGGGGTCAAAGCTGGCCAAACAGAATTCGATTTCCGTATCCGCGGCTTGCGGCCAAATGTCGTCCACGTCGGAATTCAAACGCCTGAAGTCGTCGTTGAGCACGTCGAGTTGGCTTTGGATCTGCTCGGCAGAGATGTTCTCGGTGGCGGTGCGGTACACCACGTGGAAGACCACGGGGATGGTGACCACGGCATTCTGATTGGCCGCACGTTGCTGTGCCACGATTGGCGCCCATTGGGCAGTGTGCTGCTCGATGCGCTCAGCTTCGGCCGCATATTTCTGCAGTCCCATCATCTGGACGTGCTTCTCATGCGCGAAACACGTTCGGTCGCTTGGGGTAGTGCTTGCTTCGGCGGACGTGAATGCAGCGGATTGCGCGAAAATGGTTGTGCACAAAATGCCACAGCCCATTAGACTAAGTGTGAAAAAAGCTCTCATTTCTCCGAATCGGTTCTTCTGGGAAATTAAGTCCTATTTGTAAGAAGGTTCCTATGACTCAAGAAGAGAAGGATATTTTGATTTGTAATCGGAGATGAACTTGTTTTCACACGACTGTTCTTATGCGAGTCCCTTGCTGCTTATTCCTGTTTTATGGCAAAAATGTTGAGGAATTGATGAGCGTATGCCCTGAATTCAAGTCAAACCGCAAAAAGTGTATAATAACAAGACGAATGACCGTCGATTGCGAATTGGTGTTTGGATGCGTACCAAAACAAGGTTGCGCATGGTAGATTCGGGGTCTACTTGAACCAAACCAAATGTTACTTGCCTTCTTGATTGTCAAGATGTTGGGCTCTGTAGTCGTGTCGCCGACTACCCAGCCAGACCCCGCTTTCGTGCGTGTGGAGATAAAAATGGCCGAAGATGGGTTTATGTGTCCCTTTCTCACGCCCATGTTTTTGGACATTTTGGATCACAAAGGAGCGGAGTGGGTGGTCTGTCGTCCTCAGGAGAGTGAAGTTGAATTTTGTGTGTCACTTCACAAAGCCCAGGGCCAAGACGTCTACACAGACTGGCTGACTCAGTTGGGTTATGCATCCTCTCAAATCGAGTTTGCTGCTTTTGACACGTTGACCGTGATTCCTGCGCCTCCGGCACCCTGATGCTCAACAAGGCGATCATATTGCTGTTTGGAACATTCTTCCTTTCCTCTTCCTCTGGACAGGGTGGGCTAGATCAGACGTTTTTGAGGCGCTACAACCTCAACGCCATGCAAGGTGGTTTGGCCATCACCACATCTTCTGATGGCGGCTTTGTGGCCACGGGGCAGCACCAAAACAATGGCAGTGCTGGAGGATGTGATGTCTATGTATACAAGGTGGATGCCTGTGGGAACCGAGATTGGTTCAATTTATATGGGACAGCTGAGTCAGAAGGAGGGAAGTCCATCGAACCGACATCAGATGGGGGCTATGTGATTGGAGGTTCCCGTGCCATTGCCATGGGGGTGGACATGAGTGGGAATCCCATTGTGGACAATGAAGGGTTTGCCATGCGCATCGATGCCGCGGGCAACTTGGAATGGTACAAGGGCTATGAAGACGTGACTTGGGTTTTCGATGTCCAGCCCATGGGGTCTGGGTTTGTGGCCATTGGAGAAGCCGGACAGCGACCTGTTTTGTTGCGTCTGGATGCCCAAGGAAATTTGATTTGGGCCAAACGCTATCCCAGTATGAGCGCGAATCCATTGATGATTCAGCCTTTGGAAGCTGGAGGTTTCGTGTTTGTTTCCAACCAAGCTTTGAGTGGAAGAGATGTAGAAGTAGCGAGGCTTGATGCCCAAGGAAACCCCGTCTGGATGAAGAGTTTTGGTGCTGGATTTGGCCCCAATGAGCACATCGCATGGGGATGCAATGGGTTGGTGGATGAGGAAGCAGGTGTGGTCTACGTTTTGGCGCCCACCACCACCGGTGGAATCGGAGGCGAGGACATCTTGTTGATGAAGCTAAACTTGGATGACGGCGAGGTGGTTTGGTCTCGGGCAGTGGGGAGTCCGGGCGATGAATTGGGCCGAGACCTGATCTTCGCCCAAGGAGGGTTGGCGCTGTTGGGAAGCACAGACGGCTATGGGGCTTCCGTCCTCGACCACCCTGATGCCTTGACCCAGGATTTGGACGAACAGGACATTTTGTTGGTTCAATTGACCACAAATGGAGGCGTCACATGGGCTCGGACATACGGAGGAAATGAGCGCGACAAAGCGGTGGGCGTGAGGTTCGACGCGGATTTGGGCTATTCCATGTCGGCGTACACCTCTTCCAGTGTTTTCGGAAATACAGATGGCTCAATGGATCCCCTGTTCATTCGGGCTGATTTTGATGGTTCAGTTTCTTGTCAATCTGTGGGGGTCAACATCGCATCGTTGCCCGTGGCAGTGAGCGCCCAAGACATTCCTTCAAGCGAAGTATTCTCTTCGACCGCATTCAACGTCGCGGTGAGCACATCTGCCTTCGAGCCTGAGGATGTGTACCAATGTCAAACCTGTTACAACGAGCCTGCCATTGAGGCGAGTTCCAATCAAATCTGCTCAGGGGATTCAGTGACGGTCTACAATGTCACGGAGGTGGGGTTGCGCTGTTACCAGGCCTGGCAAATCACAGGAACAGGTTTGCCAATGCCAATCGAGGAGCCTGGGATCAACGATTCGCTGACTTTCGTGTTTCATGAGCCAGGAGTTTATCAGGTCAAACTGACTTCAGAGTGCATCGATTCGAACATCGAGGCCGTGCTGGAAATAGAGGTGTTCGACGTCCAAGCCCAAGCCGTGCCTGACTTGGCCTACAACGGTTTTGCAGTGTCTTGCCCTGATTCGGAGGATGGAGGCATTGAGCCCTTGGCGTCTGGGGGAAATGATGAGGCTGGAGGCTATTCTTGGAACTGGGTGGATGCTTCTGGCAACCCAGTGGCCACGGAAGGGCTATCTGTGGGGCAATACATCGGGGTTGTGACAGATCCTTTGGGGTGCGCGGACACAACCGTGGTTTCACTCACGGCCCCGCCGGCATTGGAAGTATTGGCCACCCCCGTGTCTGATTTCAACGGATACCAGGTTCGATGCGCCGATTCTGAAGATGGAAGTGTTGTTTTACATGCATCAGGCGGCATCCCCAATTATGCCTTCCCGCTGACCACGGGGGTCTTGGGCAACGACACTGTCACGGGTTTGGGGCCCGGCGTTTTTGTTTTTACTGCCGTCGATGACAATGGCTGTATGGCGGTGGATTCGGTGACCTTGTCTGCCCCTTCACCTCCCTTTTTGCAGATGCAGGTAGAGCCCGACACATGCGAGTCCGGCAGCGGAGTTTTGCGCGCAAATTTTTCGAGTGATGTGGCGCCCAGTACTGTCATTTGGCCCGATGCCATGGGCCCTCCATTGGTGCTGACTTCCTTTTCCGAAGAACAGTCCAACCTGAACCCAGGTGACTACGTGGTAGAACTGCTTGATGGAAATGGATGCTTGACCAGCGTTGAAGTGGAAGTTCCTTACACTCAGCCGGCCAATGTGGACTTCATTTATGGCCCAGAGGTCGTCTGCTTCCCCGGCGCTGTGGTGGACTTTCAGGACATGACAGAGGACGTCATCCTCTACAGAAGGTGGGATTTTGGGGACGGTCAATCCGAGATCAAGCCAGGCGGAAATGCCCAGTTCAACATGCAAGCCCAACACGCTTACCTGTCCTCAGGGACATTTGAGGTGGGGTTGACTGTGCAAAATGGTGCCGGATGTGTATCCACCGATTGGGTGGAGGTAGAGGTGATCGATGGCATGCTCATCTTCGTTCCTTCTGCTTTTTCGCCAAACAACGACGGCATCAACGATGGTTTTGGTCCCGTGATGACCGGAGTGGAGTCCTTCAACATGGTGATCTATGACCGTTGGGGGAGGCCCGTTTTTGAAACCGACGACGATGATTGGTGGTGGAATGGAAGTCCAAACAATGAAGGGCTCTCCCACATGAATGAGCTCTTCACATGGAGAATCGAGGCCCAAGGCATTTGCGAATCCAAGAAGGTGTTGTCGGGAACCGTTCAGTTGATTCGTTGATTGAGCGGTTTGCGGCGGTTCGTTTCGAGGGGCATAAATTGACCCCATGAGGATTCAATGTCTGGGGCTGATTGCAGCGGTGCTTCTGGTGGGTTGTTCTTCGGAGCAACGGTTGGGAGAAAGCCAAGTTCAAAAGCGCAGATACTCCAAAGGGTTCCATGTCCAGCATCATCGGGGACAAAAAGCACAACAGAATGCAGGGGCTTCGGAAGCATCCGTGGCTCCAGAAATTCAGGAGGGGACTGTGTCTCCAATGGGGTTTGGGCATGATCAGCTGACAGCCGTTTGGTTGCCCGACGAGAAAGCAGGCATGTCCAACAGCCCTGATCGGGTCGAGGTGACTTCCGCGCAGATTGTGGCCGAAGGAGAAGCCGCCAAGGTTCATCAAGAATCCAGAGAGAAAGAACCTTCATTTCCCATGCATGGACCGGTCTATGCGGTTAGTGAAACCCTGCCCGATCCGGTGGACGGACGGCACCCCAGTTCTGTGCCGGGGTTCATCTTGTCTTTGGGATGGGCACTCGGAATTGCCGGAGAAGGGGCTGTCCAATACCTGGGCATTCCGCTGGCTGGCGTCCCAATCGCTTTGGGACTTGTGGCCACAATCTTCGGCTATTTCCTGTCTAGAAAGGCCTTTCGCAAGTCCTTGGAGCATCCCGAGTTGTATCCCAGGTTCAAGTTGTCACGGGCCGCCCGTTGGGTGGCCCTGGCCTTGTTTGCCCCAGTGGCGTTGTATTTGGCGTTGGTGGTTTTAATTCTGATCGTGCTCGGCGGCTGGTGAGCATTGGCTCACGGACAAGGTTCTCCAAACCCGGACAGGATGGTGAGGATGTCACTGACTCCGACGACTCCGTCACCGTCCAAGTCTGCAGTGCACACGCCCAAGCAACCAAACTCGCCAAGGGCAATCAAGACGTCGTTGACCCCAATCACACCGCTGTCGTCGAAGTCTCCGGGACACTCTGGCGAGAATGTGCAGGAGCCATCATCGTCTGTGGCATTGGGGTTGTAGTTGTCGGCGTCAGCATTGGTGCAGCCCGGGATTTCGTCTGAATCACAGACCCCATCCTCGTCGGCGTCGGCCGTGCAGTCGCCTCCGCACTCGCCAAGCGCATCGTCATACAAGCAGGTCCCGTTGTCGAGGGTGGCGTCTGGATTGTAGTTGCAAGCCGCAGAGTCGGTGCACCCGGGAACATCTGGAGCACCGCCATTGGGGCAGACATCCTGAATGGTCCAAGTCACGTCATAGGTCACAGAACCACCTGTGCTCCAACCGTTGTAAAGGAGGACGCTCCATGTGCCTGTGCCCTGCAAATTGGCTGCGCTCAAGTCCACGGTGGCCGTGTATGTGCCGGAGGTGGAGACGTTCCATGAAGAAGGCCACACGGCCAGGTAGTTTCCAATGCTGGTGCAACCGGCGGGGCTGTCGTTGTATCCACCGAACGCGGCACAATTTCCGTTTCCGTCAGTGATGGCCATGGCCATGTCTGCAGGCCAGCTGCTGCCGGTGCCAGTGAAGACCACAGAGACTTCAATGCTCGACGCAGCAGGGTTGGCCAGGGCTTCGACCTCCAAAGCAACACTGGATTGGCCGCCTGAAAGTGTAGCGGTCTGGTTGCCCGAGATGGAACACTCGCAGCCAAACTCTGGATTGGGGGCCACACAAGATCCGTCGTTGATGGTGGCTGAAGGGTCGTAGTTGCAGGCTGTGGCATCGGTACATCCGTAACAGCTGAAGTCACAACTGCCGTCTTCGTTGTCGGCCGTGGCGTCGTAGTTGCACGCTGTGGCGTCGGTGCATCCACAGGATTCAAAGCAAGGCGGCGTGATGTTGGGCCGAAGCACGAAGAGGCCTTCTTCGATGTGGCTCACAATGACGTTGCCCGAAGCAAAGAAGGGGTAGTTGCTCCATGTCCCATTGAAATTGGCGGAGTTGCTCGATGGGTAGACGTCGAAATAAGCCACCTCTTCGAGCGTGCCTTGGTCCACGTTCTCCAAGTCCAAAATTCGCAATCCAGCTCGGTAGTTGGATTGATAGGAAAGACCTTGGTGGTTGTAGAGGTTGTGGTCAATGGCTGAAGTCGGCCCCGAATGGGTGCCAATCAAAGAGATGTTGTCGAGGTCTTGAACATCGAAGATGTAAGTCCTTGTGTTGCCCCCAGAATTTTGCTCGTCCAATTCGTCATTGACCAGCAGGTGCTTGTGGTCTTCGGTGAGCCAGCCTTGGTGGGTGTATGAAGAACCGGAATAGCCCTGAGAACTGATCAGTTGAGCGTCCCCTGCATTGGTGACGTCCACAATGGTCACGGTATTTTCATTAAAGCAAAACGCGATTTCCTTGCCGGCATATTGGGTGTCCGGTCCGATGTAATTCACGATTTGGGCATCGTGAGAATACCCGTCTTCAGCATAGCTACCGATGAGGGTGGGCGCAAGGGGATTGCTGATGTCGATGATGTTCAAACCGCCAGAGAACGTGCTCGCTCCAATGGGGTAGGCACGCCCAGATTCTTCGTTGATGGCGATGTTGTGGGCGCTTCCAAATCCGCTGTAGTGGGCGTCATTGTCAAAGGTCACAGGAGGAGCAGTGACGTCGCGAAGGCGCGTCAAGTCAAACACTTGCATGCCGTGACCGGAAGCCTCGGAGACAATGAAAGCGTGGTCGGCATACACTTTGATGTCCCTCCAAGAGGAGTTCACCGTATGGGTGGGTAGGTTGCCCAAATACACGGGGTTGTTCGGGTCGGTGATGTCGATGAATGCCGTGCCTGATGTTCGGCCCAGCAAGGCGTATTCCTTCCCGTCAAGGGGGTCTGTCCATCCCCAGATGTCGTTCATTTCTCCTCCTCCCACTTCAGAGGTGGTCAAATGGCTCATGAAGTCCACTTGGTCGCAGGGATAGATGCCTGCAAAACCATCCACACAGGGTGTTGTGGGGACATAGCCTGGGGTGTCGCAGATGCCGTCTTGATCCACATCGGAAGTGCAATCTCCATTGCACACACCCAGCGCATCAAGCTCACCTACGCAGTCGTCCACGTCGTCGCAAATGCCGTCCTCATCTTGGTCAGCAGAACAATTGCCATTGCATACGCCGAGGGCATCAACCGTTCCTACGCAGTCGTCATCGTCGTCACATATTCCATCGCTGTCGGCGTCAGCGGTGCAGCTTCCACCGCACACACCCGCGGCATCCAATTGGTTGCCATTGCAGTCGCAGTCACCTGCGGGGATTCCTGGGCCACCACATTCGCCGCACTCGTCGAGCTGGTTGCCATTGCAATCACAGTCTCCCGTGGGAATGTCAGAGCATCCGCAGTCATAAATGGCACCAGGACCTCCACAAACGCCACACGCATCATCCACTGCACATGAGCCGTCATCGGCGGTGGCAGAAGGGTTGTAGTTGCACGCACTGGAATCGGTGCAGCCGGCCACGTCTGTAGGGGCTGGACAAACGTCATTCAGAGTCCAGCTGGCGTCATAAGACACATTGCCAGAACTGGTGTAGCCATTGTAAAGGGTGAAGCTCCAATTGCCCGATCCAGAGAGACCTGCACTGCTCAAGTCGACCGATGCAGTGTAGGTGGAGCTGGCGCCGGATTGCCATGAACTGGGCCAAATGGCAGAGTAGCCGCCAATGCTGGTGCAGCCGCTGGGCGAACTGTTCCACCCTCCGAATGCGATGCAAGTTCCACTGGGGTCAGTGATGGTCATGGCCAAGTCAGCGGCATAGCTGCCTGTGCTTTCGAGTCCGTCAAATGCCAGCGTGATGTCCATGGTAGAGGGGCTGGGGTTGCCCACAGCATCCACTTCGAGGGCAACACTGGACTCGCCGCTGTTCAGGGTGGCCGTTTGGCTGCCGTCAAGGCTGCAGTCGCAACCAAAGGTGGGGTTGGGATCCACGCAATTGCCGTCGTCAATGGTGGCGCTTGCATCGTAGTTGCAAGCGGTGGCATCGGTGCAGCCGTAACAGCTGAAATCGCACGTCCCATCGTCATTGGCGGCACCAGCGTCATAATTGCAGGCCGTGGCGTCGGTGCATCCACAGGAGACTTCACATGCCGGCGCACAGCCGTTGGAATTCAACAGGCTGGCGCGGTCACCCCCTGGCTGAAACAAAGCTTGCATCCGAACGGCTTGTCCGGCAGTAAACAGGTTCATGCAAGCGTCTTGAGAATAGTCCATGTAATTCTGGACCATGTCCACCGATCCGCAACTTTCGTGGCCAGTGGCACAATTGAAGTTGGAAGCGTCCGATTCCGGGGTGTCCGAAACACCGTCGTCCACACCGCATCCACCATCGCCCCATATGTGGCGCAAGTCCAGCCAGTGTCCCACCTCGTGGGTTCCGGTGCGGCCAAGGTTGTAGATGCCAGCTCCCGGCCCATTGTTGCCGACATAAGGGTAGCCGCAAACCACACCATCTGTCGAAGCCGAGCCTCCAGGGAATTGGGCGTAACCCAACAGTCCGCCTCCCAAATTGCAGACCCAAAAATTCAGATAGTCTGATGCCGGCCAAGCATCCGATCCGCCTTGGGAGGTGAATTTCATGGCGTCGTTAGATCCAAAACTCGATACAGTGGTGGGCACCCGCAAAATGCCATTGGTGGGAGATCCGTCGGGGTCGAAAGAAGCGAGGCAGAACTCGATTTCGGTATCGGCCGCCTGAGACCAAGTGTCGTCGGCATCGCTGTTGAGTCTCCGAAAGTCATCGTTCAAGGTTTGCAGCTGCTCCAAAATCTCGCTGTCCGCAATGTTTTCTGTGCTGTTTGCATACAGCACGTGGAACACCACGGGAATGGTGATCACCACACTTTGGCCAGTGGCCCTCTGTTGGGCCACGATGGGCTCCCATTGATCGCGATGGGCATCGATGCGCTCACGTGCTTCAGCGTATTTCTGCAGCCCCATCATTTCAATGTGCTTCTCGTGAGTGGCACATGTGCGATTTTGAGGAATGGCCTCTCCAATGTCTGTAGCTGACAGGCCCAGACTTTGGGAAAACAAAGCAAAAGGAAACGCTATCATGAGCGCAAGGAGCAATCGGACGGGCATCGCAATGGAAGGTTTACAGGAAGATAACTCAGGTTGGGATATGCCTGTTCGTATAACATCCTGTCCAGGTGTAATATACAGACAGAATTAAATATAAGTAGCATCAAAAACCCTTCGATGACAGGAATCATCATTTTTTGACCCCCGAAGACGCTTGGCTTGCAGGAAATGGGCGCCAACATGTCGAGAATCCCGCCGGATTTATTTTTGAGGAAATGCCATGGACAGGTTGGACAATCAACCTGCTGACATTCAACCTGGCTCTGTCTCTGAATGTCCAACGTACATTACATCCAATGAGGAGGGCAATTTCGTTTTTTATGTTGGGGCTGTCAATGGCGGCCACAGCTCAGTTCAATGTGGAGCCTTATTTGCAAGATGCGGAACCGACCTCGGTCCGAGTCATGTGGGAAAGCTCGAGTGAGGGCGAAGCGATTTTGCAATGGGGAGTCGATGAGAATCTGGGCAATGTGCTGCCTTCACAAGGCACGCCTTCCAATGGAGGGGCCATGCACGATGTTTTGATCGAGGGGCTCACTTCAGGAACACCTTATTACTATCAGGTGACCAGTGGCAATGTCTCTACTTCGGCGCTGCGGTTGCGCACACCAACTCTCCACACAGCCGAGGCCAGTTTTTCATTTGTCGCCATGAGTGACATGCAAAAAAGCAACGCCAACCCGGGCATTTTCGATGAGGTCATTCACCAAGGGGTGCTCGATTATTTCGGAGGGGAAGTGTCCGATGAGATCGCCCTGGTCTTGATTCCAGGAGACCTCGTGGACAACGGCAACAGTTACAATGAATGGTCCAACGACTTTTTTACCCCATCCCATGATCTGTTTGGCCATGTGCCTGTCTATCCGGTCTTGGGCAACCACGAGGTGAATTCATCGTATTACTTCCAGTATTTCCATTTGCCAGAAAATGGAACGGATGGATACGACGAACACTGGTGGTACAAGGATTATGGCAACGTTCGATTCTTGGGTTTGAATTCCAACGCGCCCTACAATGGGGATGATCAATTGGGGTGGTTGCAAGGCGTTCTGGATGCCACGTGTGACATGGAGCACATTGACTTTGTATTTGCCCAAGTCCACCATCCCCACAAGTCCGAATTGTGGACCCCAGGCGAAAGCGATTTTACTGGCGAGGTCGTGGCCCAATTGGAGTCGTTCACAGAAGATTGTGGCAAGCCGAGCATTCACTTTTTTGGACACACCCACGGGTATTCAAGGGGGCAGTCGCAAGACCACAAACACCTGTGGATCAATGTGGCGACGGCAGGCGGTGCCATTGACTATTGGGGCGAATGGCCGCAGTTCGATTACGATGAATTCGAAATCACCACAGACGATTGGGGCTTTGTGTCGGTGGACGTGGTGGCGGGAGATGACCCGCAGTTCACTGTGAAGAGGCTGAGCCGAGGTGACGGCAACACGGACCTCGACAACGTGGTCACCGACAGTTTGGTGATCACCAAGGCCGATGTGCTGGTGCAGCCGCCGATTGCCGTGTCGCCGCTCGGCAGCACCCATGCTCCGGAATGCGTGGTGCTGGCCACCGAGCCCTTCGCAGGAGGAGCGCCAGATTCCGAACATGGCGAAAGCCAATGGCAAGTGGCCAGCGACATCAACGGCTTTGACGACCCCGTTGCCCATGTTTGGGAACGGCACCGCAACATTTACTTCAACGAAGACACGCAAGCGGGTGAGGTGCTGAACACCGAAGCCATGCCCAGTTTGCCGCAAAACAGTGAGTTGTGGTGGAGGGTGCGCTTCAGGGACCGCAATTTGAACTGGAGCCCATGGACGGCACCGGTTCCGTTTTACACTTCGGCCTCCTTGCTGGGCGAGAATCTGCTCGAGAATCCAGGGGCAGAAGACAACATGAATGGCTGGGTGGTGACCCAAGGGGTGGCCGAATCCCTGACCGCAGGAGAGTGTCAGGGGGTGAACCCCTATGAGGGTGAACGGTATTTTGCAGTGGGGGGACTGTGCACCGAGAGCGCCTTGGGCAGAATGCACCAAGATGTAGATGTGACCGCTTGGGCAGACTCCATCGACGCAGGCGTTCAAAGTGTTTCGGCTGCTGGAAGGCTGAGCGATTGGAGCGGGGCGGACATCCCCGCCATGCGCCTCGTCTTTTTGGATGAAGCGCAGAGTCCAATGGGGGAAACCGATTGGATCGAGATGCCAACAGTCACTTGGACATTGGTGGAGTTGGAGTCACTGTTGCCTGCCATGACCCGATGGGTTCGCATGGAATTGCAGGGTACCCTGGTTGCAGGAACCGACAATGACAGCTATTTCGATGCGCTGTCACTGCGAATGGGAGCGGCCTTTGATTGTTCAGGATTGCCATTGGACAGCCCCGGACCGGTGGTTCAAAGCACGTTGGTGATTTACCCCAATCCTGGCGCCCTGATCTCTGTAGAATGGCCCAATGAATCCGGACAGTTGTTGGATCTCCGCGTGGTGGACGCTCAGGGAAGAAAGGTTCGGGTAGATGCCCGCGCTTCGGAGAAAGGATTCTCCATCCAAGGCGAAGGACTGGCCCCTGGCCAGTATCACCTGATTGGCATGGATGGCCAGGGTCGGATGGCCAAAGGAACTTGGCTCATCGAGGAGTGATCGGGGGTAATCGAGTGGGCGAGGTGCTGTCGGGGAATGAGCGCGTTTACTCTCGCTCTCCCTTTTGGGTGTTGGGAGAGGTGCTCTGTGTGCCGTAAGGCATGGTGAAGAGGAGGTCGCCATTGGCGTCGACCAAACGCAGAAACAGCAATCCAGAGGTGGGCAATGTCCACGTGGTCCATGGACCGGACAAGGTGACCACATCCACCTGTGCACCGCGTTCATTAAAGGCGATGAGTTCTGCCGGGGTGGGACCACTCCATTTAAGCAGGGCCGTGTTGTCGACCTGTCGGGTGATCAGAAGTGGCGCCTCTTCTTTGGGATTCAGAACTTGGCTGCTTGCATTCCAGTTGTCGAACGCTTCTTGCAAGACATCGATGGGCTCCACACCGAAAGGCGTAAGGGAGATCACCAAGTCCAGTGACAGGTTGTTGGGGTTGTCGCCCGGGTTGGCCACCCTCAAAAAGGCACTTCGGCTGCTCACGCCTTCGTCCAGACAACGGGTGTCGGCTCCAGCGACATTGGCCCCCTGCATGGCCGCCATGAGCTTTTCGGCCAATGTGCCTTCGGTGGAAAGAAAGCCATCTTCCATTTGGGTCAGGATGTCTTCACCCAAAAGGATGTTGCCTTGGATGGCATAATTCTCGCCCACAATGTGGCCCCTCCAATCCATGCAGTTGTCCCCCGTGAAGGCCGCAGCCCTTGCTTGTCCGCTCACCAAGTCCGCCATGCCATATTGCCTTACGGCGGGGTTGTTTTCGGCATCGTTCTCCTGAAGCCAGTCCATCAAATCCTCAGGGGACAAGGCAAAATTGGTCACCTGGAAGTTGGCTGCATTTTGATTGGCGGGGATCCAATAGCTCTGGGTGTGAATGGCCCCCACATCCGGAATCACATCGCTGATGATCACAGCACCACCTTCGATTTGGTTGTCGTCCAAACAGGTGGCTCCAGCGCTGCCTACTTGTCCCGTTGCCATGTCTACAGCGACGATGCTGAAGGTGTCTTGGGCCAATGCAGCCGCGTTCCACAGGCAAAAAACAGAAAGAATCAGGAGCTTCATGCCCACAAGTTAAAGGCAAGGGCGCTGTGTCAGTTCGGTCGCTTCTCAGGGGCGTTCGGCTTGAATCGCCCCGCTTCGACATCCTTTTTAGCTGTGGAATTGGGAAGGAGAATCTCCTTGTCATGAGGGTTTCCCGCATATCTCTTGCCCTTCCATGGTGCAAGCCGGAACAAAAAGCGGACCTTCGCGCTCAATTCCACGATTGGTGCAGACCTTTTCTACCCTCGGGCTTTCAGCCCCCATTCTCGAAGCGATTGGTAAACTCGGCTTCGAAACCCCCACGGAAATTCAAGAGCAGGCCATTCCACGCCTGCTTGAGGGAGACCGTGATTTCATCGGTCTCGCTCAAACCGGAACGGGCAAGACGGCGGCGTTTGGTCTTCCCTTGTTGGAGCACTTGGATGCCAGTCAAGACCATGTCCAGGCTTTGATTCTGGCCCCAACCCGAGAGTTGGGACAGCAGATTGCAGAGCAGATTTCGCTCTTTGCAGGCCGCATGAAAGGAATCCGCACCGTCGCCGTTTACGGAGGTGCCAACATTGTGACGCAAATCAACCAGCTCAAGCGTCCCTGTCAGGTTGTGATTGCCACCCCTGGTCGTTTGATAGACTTGGCCAAGCGCAAAGCGGTCAAACTGGATCGGGTAAAGTTTTTGGTGCTCGACGAGGCCGATGAGATGCTCAACATGGGCTTCAAAGAGGAGTTGGACACCATCCTGAGTTTTACGCCAGACGAAAAGAAGACTTGGTTGTTTTCCGCCACCATGCCGAAGGAGATTCGTCGGATGGTCAAGGATTACATGGAGGACCCTTTCGAGGTCCGCATCGATCCAAAGACCACGGTCAACACCAATATTGAGCACCAGTATTGCATGGTCCGGCACACCGACAAGGCCGAGGCCTTGACCCGTTTCATGGACCTGGATCCAGAGCTTTACGGTGTGGTGTTTTGCAGAACCAAGAGGGACACCCAAAATTTGGCTGAAGGGTTGATCAAACAGGGCTACCGGGCAGATGCCATCCACGGTGATTTGTCTCAGCATCAGCGCGATCGGGTCATGATGCGCTTCAAGCGCCGTGAGCTGCAGGTGCTCATTGCAACAGACGTGGCGGCCAGGGGCATTGATGTGAACGACCTCACGCACGTGTTCCATTTTTCCTTGCCCAATGACCAAGCCTACTACACCCACCGTTCGGGTCGTACGGCGAGGGCCGGCAAAAAGGGCGTCTCCATGGCGTTCATCAGCCGGAAAGAGAAAGGCAAGGTGAATCAGTTGTCACGTGGCCTGGGCGTAGATTTTGCCGCAGTCGACGTGCCCCGCGCAGATCAAATTGTGGAGGAGCGCTTGAGAAGCTGGGCCAGAGGTTTGGTGGAGCAAAAAGACGGGAACAAAGCTCCAGAAGGCCTTCTCGAAGAGGTGGACTTGCTGCTTTCTCCGCTTTCCAAGGAGGACATCATTGCTCGCTTGTTGGCCCGTGAGTTGAAACGGTTGAACCTCAGCAATCGCCAAGATTTGAATGAGAAAGGCGGCGGCAGGGACGATTCTGAGTATCGTCCCAAAAAGGACTTCAAAAAAGGCGGCTACAAGAAAGGCGGCTACAAGAAGGACTTTAAAAAGGGTGGCCATCAGAAAGGGGGTTACAAGAAGAACTTCAACAAAAGCGGTCCCAAGAAGGACGGGTTTGACACCGGATTCAATGACGGTGGTTTTGGCCATGGTGGAACCCGGGCCGATGACTTCAGGCCCAGCAAAGGCGGATTCAAGAAGTCCGGGTCTGAGGGCGGCTACAAGAAAGGCGGCAGCGGTGAAGGCGGCTACAAAAAGGGCGGCTACAAGAAAGGCGGGGGAAAGTCCGGTGGCGGCAGTTACGGCAAGCCCGGGAAGGGCAAGTACTGATTGAATGCGGGCCCCTTGGGCTTGGTTTTGGACCAGAACAAAGCCCATAATGTGTAACCTAACGAACCGGATCGCCGTACAGGGGGTGTCCCTCAGGGTGCTCCATATGGAAGTTCAAGGGGGCGTCAAGTGCGGCCAAAGCCTCCGCATCCACCTCGGAAACAGGTGGCATTGATGACCGAGGGTAACCTCAAAAAGACGGACAGCCATGCGCGCAGTCCACTTCATTTCTGACCACAGTGGTGGTCGTGTTTTCCTCCTGCACAACAGAACCCATTGAGGTGGCCTCGGCCACGGTTGAAGAGCTGGGCTTTGAATGGCGAGTTCCGTACGCCATGACCTTGAATTCCAACGACCATCCTGAAGCATGGACTGGTTCCGCCGTTTGGATTGATCGAGGCACACTCATGCTCACCTTCAACGATGCCAATGCCATGGAGCCATCCGAGGTGAGTTTGGTGGCCACTGAAATGTTGTCTTACAACTACAATGAAGTCGATCGCTCCGTTCGTTTGTTTTTGGAACAAGGCAATGTGACGCTGCTTTGGAATGCGATGGACCAACGCTTTGAAGGCGATGTCTTCCATCAAGACCTGCTGAGGATTTCCAGGACAGAGGAAGTACAGCAGAATTGATGCTCAATGGGTTTGCCCCTCCAGCCATTCGTTGAGCCAGCCCGGAAGGCGCAGCCACTGAGAGCAGGACCTCGTTCGGGTAAAGACGGAGACCGGGACCGCTGCCATTCAAGTGTAGGTGGTCCGCTGATTTTCGTTTTGAACACCTCTGAGAAAAGCCGGCGTTTTTTTGCGCGGGCTTTTTCATTTCCCGCGCATCCAATTGGGCATCTAAAAAGAATGACAAAGCGCACCGTTTCTGGTGGTGTAAAACCAAACGGCACGCCTATTTTTCGTCCAATGAACATCCTGCCCCAAACCGCCCTGGCGCTGCTTTTTTCTTTCGGGGGTATGCTGGCCAGCGATGGCGCAGCAAGAGAGCGATTCTACGGGGTTCATTCGGCGGTATCTCAACCGCATGATGGGCGAGGGGCAAGACCCTGCGGCACCGAAGTGGATCCACTATCCGGTGGTCGCCTACTCCCCCGAAACGAGCTGGGAGCTTGGGGTCTCGAGCCTCCTTGTGTACTCAGCCAACCGCGATCTGAACAACCGGTTGAGCGAGCTCAAGGCCTTCACCTTCTACACGTTGGAAAACCAATACGGCCTGTGGCTCGACCACACGGTCTACACGGATCAGAACGAGTGGTTCATATACGGGCGCGCACGTTATCAGAGCTTCCCTCTGTACTACTACGGCATCGGCCGCGACGCTCCCGAGGAAGTGCAGAGCGTCATCGATGGCGAGTACATCCTGCTTCGGGAGCGGTTCCTGCGCCAAACCTGGCCGTCGCTGTATGTGGGGTTGGAGCTGGACTACCAGGCGCTGAACCGCATCGATTATGTGGACTCCGCAGTGGACTTCGTCCAACCAACCGTGGGCACCAATGGGTCGCGCAACCTCGGCATTGGATTGGGCGTGCTGTACGACAACATCCACAACGCCATGAACCCGCGCAAGGGCCTTTACAGCGAGTGGGCCTTCCTGCGCTATGGGACAGGCAGTGAATTCAACTTCACCTCCTACATCGTCGACAACCGGATTTACAGGCCACTTCGGGAAAACACGGTTCTCGCTGCCCAGCTTTACGGCCAGTTCACTGCGGGCGAAGCGCCGTTCAACATGCTGAGCCAAATGGGGGGTGAGAGCCTCATGCGCGGCTACTACCTCGGCCGCTACCGCGACCAAAACCTGCTCGCTGCCCAGGTCGAGTACCGCATCCTTCCGTTCTCCTTCTCGAAGCGCGTCGGCGCCAGTGCCTTCCTCGCGGCGGGCCAGGTCTGCGGCGACGACCACGCGTTCTCATGGAAGGAATTTCTGCCCACCGGCGGGGCGGGCCTCCGCTTCCTCATCTTCCCCGAGAAGGACATCTACACGCGCCTCGATGTCGCCTACACCCGCGAGGGGCGCGGCATCTACTTTTTCATCGGCGAGGCCTTCTGAATCCCCAGCCGGCTTTCGAAGGGGTGATTCGTCAGGGGCTGCGCAGGATGAAGTGACCCTCGATTATTCAGCCCAGAACTTGAGTTGTTGGAAGGCTCCGCCGCCCTGGTGTGCGTTCATGAGGTAGACTTGGTTGCACCCGTTGAAATCGATGGATTGCCCGGCCTGCATGGGGCGGTCCAAAACAACCTTGCCAGAAGTTTCGAAGAGCCGAATCCTACAATTCTCGAGGGCTGTGAATCGGTCACCATTCCACTGCACAAGCTCCTTTTGCAGGTCTGGAGCGGACACCGAGGCCGTGGTGCCACAGAATTGGCTCCAGAAGTTCCACATTTCGACAGCACTGGTGATGTCCATGTTGCCCCAGGTGCCAAACCAATCGTGGCCACCGCCGTTGACGCGGTACACGCGCGCCTCGTAGCCATCGGCACGGGCTTTAACGACGGGGGATTCCCCGATGGTGAAACCCGTGCCGATGGCTTCCGGCCCCAGAAGGGCGGCTTCAAAAAAGGAGGGGTAGGCAAGGGTGGCTTCAAAAAAGGCGGCTTCAAGAAAGGCGGACCTGGCGGCGGTGGCTTCAGCAAGCCCGGCAAGCGCAAGTATTAATGTTAAAGCGGCGCAAGGGCGCCTAGGCGGTACAATAATCGCCACAAGGGCGGGGTTGGAAATACAAACCCCCTGCTTTGATGTTTGTATTGATCCTCTCTACCTGTTCCCTCGCGTGCAGCCCCACAACGCCCCCCGACACCTTGGATTTCATCGATGCGGTGAAACGCGGATGGACCTACACGGCCACGGAGGGCCGGCTGGATATGGGCGGACCGCTTGCACTCAGCGTCACCAGTGCAGGCGCTGATGTGCACCTGCTGATCGACGCCGGCACCACATTCCTTGGTCCGGACGACATCCAACCGGCCGTCATCACAGAGGATATGTTGGTGTTCGTCCCGGCGGGTTCTACTGAAGAACTGCTGCTGCCAAGTGCGTGTGGATCGGCAGATGCCATGGGCGCCAGTGAAGGGATGGTGTATGATGCCGGGGTCAGCAAGTTGTCCGACGAGTTGGGCCAGGTGCTCGACCGCATCAACGCTGAATTGAGCCCAATGGACAACACGGCGCAGGAGGTCATCTGGGTGTATACCGATGACCATGATTTCTCCTCTGTATTTGTACCGGCTGCCGAGGAGCGCACCCTGCTCAACATCTTCGAGGAAGAGGTGGAAGGCTTTGAAGACCCTGGCTATGCGGTGCGCTACAGGGAGCCCGATCCGGACGAGGGCACCCGTTTCTCAGGGGAGGCCATGGAGGCACGGTGCTCCTTTCCTGTGGACGCCCCGCGCGCCATGGATTGCAGGGTGGTCTTGGAGCAGCCCGATGGCGAAACGTTCACGCTGATCGACGACCTGGATGTCGGGTCTGGTTTCCGCATCTATACCCTGACCGTAGGGCTGGAAGGTTATCCCCCTGGAACGTACCAAATGCGCCTGGAGGGCAAGCGCTTCGGCAATGTGATCGTCTCCCGCGAAATGCGCCTGCAAGGGTAGGAGCAGCGCCTGAAAGTGGCCCTGGTTATTCGGCCCAGACTTTGAGTTGTTGGAATGCGCCGCCGCGCTGGTGTGCGTTCATCAGGTAGACCTGGTTGCACCCCTGGAAATCGATGGATTGGCCGGCCTGCATGGGGCGGTCCAATACGACCTTTCCAGAAGTTTCAAAGAGCCGAATCCGGCATTGCTCCAGGGCCGTAAACCGGTCACCATTCCATTGCACGAGCTCCTTTTGTAGGTCTGGTGCGGACACCGAGGCCGTGGTGCCACAGAATTGGCTCCAGAAGTTCCACATTTCGACAGCACTGGTGATGTCCATGTTGCCCCAGGTGCCAAACCAATCGTGGCCACCGCCGTTGACGCGGTACACGCGCGCCTCGTAGCCATCGTCACCTCCGGAGTGCGTGATGAGGTCGACCGTACTGTTGTCGTTCATGTTGATGTTGGGCAAGGCTTCTTCGGTCACCTCGGTGCAATTGTTCCACTCGGCCCATGTGGCCACCACGGTCTCGACACCGGGGTTGCCACCCCAGTTTCCGGCGTCGTTGGGATTGCCATAGTAGGACACGGTGTTGTCGGCCGTGCCATGCAGGTGCACCACAGGAACGGGCTGGCTGGGGTTGCATGTGGACCAGTCATTGCCTCCGATTTGCCCCCCTACAGAGCCAATGCCCCGAAAAGTCTGGGCATTGCTGCAAGCCAGCGAATAGCTCATGTACCCGCCATTGGAATAACCACAGCTGTATGTGCACGCGGGGTCGTGTCCGTGGGTCTGCTGGATGTACGACGCGAGTTGGGTCAAGAACGCATGGTCGTTGACATTGGAGAAGTTGAAGTTGGCGTTCCAGTGGTTGGTTCCGCCACCATCAGGTGATCCTTGGGGAAAGACCACGCCAAAGCCCTCCTCGTCTGCCAATTCTTTGAACCCGCTAAACGACAACATCCCCAGTGCATCACCGGTGTAGCCGTGCAACACAAAGATCAAGGGGGCCCCGGGTTGCATGTTGGCCGGCGAATAGTAGAGGTAGGTTCGGGGGTATTCGGTATTGCCCACCTGATAGTTGAAGGTTTCGATTTCCGTGCAAGTCCCATCGTCATAGGTGGCACCTTCCACGTAATTGATCGCTTCTGGATTGGTGCACCCCCCCAATTCGAACGTACACGCCACATCGCCAATGGTAAACGGCAAGTAGGCGAAGAACCCTTCGTCTATGGTGAATGCTCCTTCAAAGCCATCCA
>CALSMK010000022.1 GCA_943787435.1 uncultured Flavobacteriales bacterium
CCTTGCAGCATGAAAAAGCGCACGGTCATGGGCGAGTAGCCCTTTTCCAAAAGTTTGTGGTTGCCGGTGATCAGCTCTTCCGGTGTAAAGCCGTTGCCTTCGGACTTGGACATCTTGCGTCCATTGACGGTGAGCATGTTGCCGTGAATCCAGTACCGCACAGGCTGTTCAGGTCCATGTGCTCCCATGTTTTGGGCGATCTCGCACTCGTGGTGGGGGAACTTCAGGTCCATGCCACCGCCGTGGATGTCGAATGACTTGCCCAGGTATTTGGTGCTCATGACGGAGCATTCGAGGTGCCAACCGGGGAAGCCTTCGCTCCAAGGAGATGGCCAGTGCATGAGGTGGCTCGAATCGGCCTTTTTCCACAAGGCAAAATCCAACGGGTCGCGCTTTTCGTCTTGTCCATCGAGCGCCCGCGTCTGGTTTTGGAGTTCGTCGATGCGGCGGCCGCTGAGCTCCCCATAATTGTGGGATTCCGCGTATTTGCGCACGTCGAAGTACACGCTGCCATTGGCCTCGTAGCCAAAGCCGTTTTCGATGATGCGTGCGATCATGCCGATCTGCTCTACGATGTGTCCCGTGGCTGTGGGCTCGATGGAAGGAGGCAGGATGTGGAACACCCGCATCACATCGTGAAAGTCGTTGGTGTACCGCTGCACGACTTCCATGGGCTCGATGTTTTCGAGCCGGGCTTTCTTACCGATTTTGTCTTCCCCGTCATCGGTGTCGCCCGTGAGGTGGCCCACATCGGTGATGTTCCGCACATAGCGCACCTTGTAGCCGAGGTGGAGCAGATAGCGGTAGACCACATCAAATGTGAGGAAGGTGCGCACATTGCCCAGGTGAACATTGCTGTACACGGTAGGCCCACACACATACATGCCCAACGTAGGGCGCGTTCAGTGGCGTCAACTCGCTCTTTTTTCCTGGCGTGAAAGGGAATTGCCAATGTGCAGCCCCCCTGCGATAAGCGGACAGGGTGCGTTCGGTGCATGGGGGGCGTCCAGATGGAATCCATGGTTGTCCGGATGGTCCGGGACAAGCTTCCGGGCGCGAATATCGCACAGCAAAGACCGGCCCGCGACGACATTTCGGCGGACCGGCCTTCTGGGTCAAGCTGGGGCCGGACGAGCGCTGGCCCTATTAGGCATCAAGCAGGATGTCGTTGAAATCACTCGCTGCGCTGGACCACGCGCCCGTCGCTGATAGGTCGTGCGGTTGATCGACCCGTCCTTCGCGGTCGAGGCGGACCAGGTCCCCCTGTTCTTCGCCGTCGGACAGTTCCACCACCATCTCGAGCTGGCCGTTGTCGTGGTAAGTGGCGCTGCTCGTCCCTGGCCCACCCCGTTGACTTGTCAAAGGTGAGCATCTGCTGCGGGCGTGCCATTGGGCCAGTAGCGGCGCAGGTGTGCCCACGTTCACGCCATGCTCCCATCGCCCTTCCTCGTACAGGACCCCGTCGTCGGTGTAACGAGCTCGATAGTCTCCAAAGGGGGCGTCGTCCGCATGGCGAAGTGGATTTCGGAACGCAGGCCTGCCGTTGGCGTGGTACAACTGCTTCCACGTGCCGCTGCGCAGGCCGTCCACCTGTGTGGCCTTCCTCATAGATGGCCTCCGCAGGGAAACCCTCCACCTTGCCGGCAGTCTTTTGCCCAAGAATCACCACGTGCTCCCGCTTGGTGAGCACGGTGGGTTCTGTGGGGTCTGAATGCTGCGGCACCGTCGGGCCATGGTTCCGGGAAGGCCGGAGCCATGCCCACGATGGCCGTACAACATGAGGACGAGTGAATCGTAATTTCATCGGTGCGTCCATGTATGGTCGCTCCATGATACGCCGCCGGCTCCCAGAAGGTTTCGGCGACGGCAAATTCAATCGCCCTAAACAGGGTTATCCGGTCGCCGTCGCCGAAAGTTGCGGGCTGCCCTCTTGCGCGCGGCCATCATCCGTTGCACCAGTTCGGTCAAGTTGACCTGGGTGACCACCCCCAATCTGCTCGAGCGGCTGAGTCATCCACTCGATCGGGCCAGCCGTCCGCGATGGACTGCCTGAAGTCAGGAGCAAATGCGGCCTTGAACCCCGGGTCGTGCTTCGCAATCTCTTCGAACAGGGTTTTGGGGTCAAAGGACATGCCCTGAATGTTGTAAGACTCTCGGTTTTTGATCTGGTCTGCAGAAGCGGACATGATTTGCATCATGGCCCCAACCGCATCGTCCATGTGCATCATGGGAAGCGTGGTGGCTTCGGACAGAAAACAGGAATAGGGTTCAGGTCCCTCTAGGTGGTCAAACACTTCGACGGCATAATCGGTGGTTCCTCCCCCGGGAGCGGAGAGCTCACCGATCAGACCTGGGTACCTGACGCTGCGCACATCCAAACCGTGGTGCTTGCGAAACCAAGCGCACCACTGTTCCCCAGCTTGCTTGCTCATGCCATAAACAGTCTCGGGCAGCCGATGTCCATTTTGAGCGGCCACGGGGCCATTGTCAGGCCCAAAAACGGCAATGGAGCTGGGCCAGAACACTTGCTTGACCAACGGGCTGGTCGTCGCAGACTCCAGTACATTGAGCAAGCCACGCATGTTCAAGTCCCAAGCCCATTGGGGCTCTTTTTCGCCGCGGGCGCTCAGGGCAGCAGCCAGATGATGAACATGGGTGGCCCCGGACTCGATCAATTGCTGATGGACCACATCGCGGTCGCGAACGTCCATGCATTCAAAGGGCAGGTCCTTCAGGGCATCGAGCTCAGGGGGCTTGATGTCGGACAGCACCACCGCTTCTCCAGCTTGGTGAAGGGCGAGCGCGAATTCTGTCCCCAACTGACCTGAGGCACCAATGATGAAGTGTACGTCCCTCGACATGTCACAAATATGCGCAGGATGTAGCTTGCATCGAAGCATGAATCAGGACGAATCCCAACCTTTTCATTACCCCCTGCCTGAGGACAGGATCGCCAAGCGTCCGACGGAGCACCGAGGAGGGGCACGTCTGATGCATGTTCTTTCCTCGGGCGGAATCGTGGATAAGCGCATATTGGATTTGCCTGACTTGCTTCCATCTGCAGGCGGTTTGTGGGTGAATGAAACAAAGGTGCTTCACGCGAGATTGATGGCACAAAAACCGACGGGTGGTGCCTTGGAACTGTTGTTGCTTGAACCGCGTGACGAACCTGTTGAGAAGTCCTTGACATCGGGTTCTCCTGTGCTTTGGAATGCGATGGTGGGGGGCGCCAAAAAATGGAAGTCCGGACCGCTTTCCGTGCCCAACAGTGGCGTGGGATTGACTGTGGAGAGGGAGGACAATGCCCTGCGTTTTTCCTGGGAAGGCGGTGCGCCTTTTGGGGAAATTCTCGATCGATTGGGCCGCATCCCCCTTCCTCCATACATGAGGCGCGAGGCCGATGCGTCAGATTCTGATCGGTACCAAACCGTTTTTGCCCGTTTGCCGGGTAGCGTGGCTGCACCAACAGCCGGTTTGCACCTGACCCGTGGTTTGATGTCCAAGCTGGAGGCCAGAGGGGTGCAAATCGGACAAGTGACTTTGCATGTGGGGGTGGGCACATTTAAGCCGCTGAGCGGAGCATTGGATCAACATGACATGCACGGAGAGCGCTGCCTGCTGTCCAAGTCGTCCCTAAAGGCGTTGTCCCATATCGAGGACCTGACAGTGGTCGGGACTACTTCCCTTCGCACTTTGGAAAGTGCGTATTGGCTGGCGTGCCGATGGAAGTCAGGGGGGGAAGGCCCCAGTCGGCCGGTGTCGCAATGGATTCACCGGGACGTCAATCCCGTGTTTGAACAATTCAGAGATGCCATGGCCTGGCTGGCCGAGCAGTGCGGCCAGGAAGAGGGAATAGAATTCATGACCCACTTGATGGTCGTGCCAGGGTACAGAGTGCGCTCCGCTCAACGGCTCTTGACCAATTTCCACATGCCCAACAGCACCTTGCTGTGCATTGTGGAGGCGATGGTGGGGCCAGAGTGGCGATCGGCATATGCGCATGCCGTAGACTCGGGTTATCGCTTCCTCAGTTACGGAGACGCCTGCCTGCTGGAAAGGTCAGAATAACCGTTCCCGCGGGCAGGCGTCCCAAGTCGAAGTCTGCGTTCTCAGCTTCCTTGACGGAGGTCTTCAATGTCGGCTTTCGCTTCCATCGCCTTCGAGAGCCTGACTGGCGCTCCACTGCTTTCTGGAAGGTTCCTGAAGTACGTTCTGTCATTCAGGGTGTTCGTCTCAGACTCGAAAGTGCCCGATGCGTCCACCTCGTTGCGGACGGTGGGAACAATCACCCACACGCCATTGGCACCTTGAATGGGGGCACTGATGCTGTTCAACTCTCCACTGAAGGCAGCACCCACCACATCAGGTTCAGCTGAACCTCCCGCGCCAGCAATGCTGGGGGACTTCAAATTCAAGGAGGAAGCAGTTTTGACAGTCGAACCAATGGCTTCGGCAATCTCTTCGAGAGAGCCTCCGTTCATGAGCTCGGCATACCGCTCGGCTTTCTTTTCCTTGAGCGCTCCTGCGCGCATCTGAGCCTCCACGTTTTCCAACGGCGGAACTCCAGCCTTGTTCACTTGAACCAAGGTGGCGATCACGTAATTGTTGTCAATTCTGAAAGGGTTGGAGACGTCTCCCGGCTCGGCTCCGAAAGCCCAGCCCACCACTTCACCAGCATTGGGCAGGCCAGCCAGGGTGGTCACGGCCGCGGTCACGCCTTTGCCTTCGACAATGGCATATCCTTCGGTGTCGGCCGCGTTGCGGAAGTCCTCTGTTGAGCCGTTCGAAATGGAGAAGTCCAGGGCGGCCTGCTCTGTTTCAGACGAAGTCTGCGAGGAAATGTTGACGGGTCGCTCCACCCTTTGGATGGTCACAGCATCAGATGTCCACTGCTGGTCGAGAACCTCGATCAAGTGAAGGCCATAGTTGGTTTGGGCTGTGCCAATGGAGCCCACACGGTTGTCGAAACAGAAGTTTTCGAATGGCTTCACCATCCTTCCGCGCTTGAACTCGTATTCTCCACCTGTGGCTTTTGAACCGGGGTCTTCACTGTGCTTGTTGACGAGGTCAGCAAACTCATCTCCAGCGCGAAGGCGGCGCTTGATGGAGTCGGCTCGTGCTTCGAGCACAGCCAGCTGGGCCGCATCGTTGATGTCTGCAGTCTTCAACAGAATGTGACGGCACTTGACCGTGCTGTCCGGCACGGCTTCCAATGAGGTCACTTTGTCGAGGCGAATGGACTCTCCCTCGAAATAAGGACCGACAACGGTTCCAACTTCAGCAGCCTCGAGATCAGCAGCCTTGGATTCAGCATCCAGGGCAGGGCCAATGAGCTGAATTTCCCGGGCATCGCTGGTTAATCCATTCTCCGCCAAGAAAGCGGCATCATCTGCCGCTGCTCCCCAAGTGGCAGCCCAAGTATTGAACTGGCCTTCTGCCAACTTCCGGTCGGATGAGCTGGGCGAAATGGGGATGCGGATGTATTCGAGGTTTCGGCCTGCGCTTTGGGCGTACTGGGCCTCATCCTTGTGGGCGTTGTAATAGCTGTTGACGTCCCTGTCGCTGACCTCCACCTCGTCTTCGCCAATGGAAGCATAGGTTTTGAGGACATAGCGGATGTCCACTTTGGCTTCACTGCGCAAGAATTCTCGCTTGCCTTCCAAAGAGTTGGCTGCCAAACCGGCCTTCACGAGCCCATCAAACTTTTCACGCATGCGCTTCAAGCTGATCACGTTGGCGTAGCCAGCATAGTTCGCCCGACCATTGGGGTCACTGTACATGGTGCTGAACGTTTGACGCCAATTCTCCTTCTGCTCTTCGGTGACTTGGCCACCATAAAACGTTCTGGATACCCATGGAGAAACGTAATCTCCATAGCGGATGTCGTCAAACTCATCTTTGGTCAGCTCCAAACCAAGGTCGCTGAACTCGTCGCTGTAGAGGCGTTCAACGATCAAGTCACCCCAAACTTCGTTTTGAGCGGCTTTGTTGTCGTTGTAGTTGAACAGCGCATTTCGCTGATTGACTTTGGTTCGGTATTCCAAAAACGAGATGTCTTCTCCATTGATGGAACCCGCGGCTTGGGAGCCGGTCTGGTTGCCGAACAAGGCGATGACAGCGTCGTAAGGGACGAGGAAGCTCAACATGCCCAGACCAATAATGGTAAGGAGGAGCGTTTGGCGGTTGCGGATGCTTTCGATCATGCCCATGGTGGCAGGCTTTTCTGAGTGGTTCGCGAAGATACGGAGACTGCAGTGTACTGCGTCAAGCGGATTCAGACGGATTTAGCAAGACCTCGACGAGGACAATTCTTGCCCCGTCTACGTGGGTGACTTGGATGGTGACCCCTTCGAGCTCCATGCGGTGGCCTTCGGCAGGGATTTCTTCGGTGTGATGGAGCACCAATCCCCCCAATGTTTCATAGGCTTCATCGGTGGGGAGGTTCAGTCCAAAACGGGCATTGATGTCGTCTACTTCATGGCGGGCACTGAATCGAAAATGGCCCTCGCCCAGCTCCATTTCCACCAAGGCCTCGCTGTCGTGCTCGTCTTCGATGTCCCCGATCAGCTCCTCCACAATGTCCTCCATGGTCAAGATCCCCGAAGTCCCGCCATATTCATCGACAACCACAGCGAGGTGGCGCTTCCTGCGGATGAACTCGGCCAATATGTCTTGAGCACCCATGGGTTCGGGGACAATGATGGTGGGGTGAAGAAACCTTGTGATGTCTTCGGTAGACAAGATGGACTCAGGCTCCAACGTTTTGCGCAGCACATCTTTGGAATGGACGTAGCCAACAATGTGATCAATGTTGCCCCTGAAGACCACCACCTTGCTCAGGCCGGTTTCGATGAAGCAGCGCTCCAAATCAGGCAGTGCTGTGGAGGCATCCAGTGCCACGATTTCGTTTCTGGGAACCAAGCAGTCTCTGGCCTTTAGGTTCGAGAAGTCCAAGGCGTTCTGAAGAATTTGCAGCTCATTGTCCAATGAAGACTCTTCATCTGGCTCCCTCCTCTCATTGAGGTTGCGGACAAAGTGATCGAGGTCCACAGTCCCCAGTTGGTCCTCCTCGACTTCATCTTGACGTTTCCCCAAGAAAATCCGGCTCAATGCCAGAACCACCAATGCAGGGGGAAGAAGCAAGTAGTGCAGCAGCACCAGTGGAATGGCCATGATGCGGAGCCAGCGATTGGGGGCACCGTGAAAGAAACTCTTGGGGAGAAACTCGGCCGTGACCAGGACCACAATGGTGGCCAATGCGGTTTGGATGCAAAGAGCCAAGATGGGAGAGGCGGCCAATTCCCATTGGGTGACCCCAAAAAACCACTGGCCAATCAGCCGGCCTGACTCCAGTCCAAAAACGACCAGTGCCAAGTTGTTTCCAACCAACATCGAGGCGATGAACCGCTCGGGGCGACGAAGAAGGTGTTCGACCAGCCGACCTGGAATTCCCCCTTGGTTTCGATCCAATTCTGCCTGCAACCTGTTGGCAGAAACGAAAGCAATCTCCATCCCTGAGAAGAAGGCCGAAGCCACCAGAGAAGAGATTAGAAGAATGAGACTGGCTGGGTCAGGATCCATAGAAGGTGGCCGAAGCGACAACCGAATTTAAGGGAATGACGGACTCCACGGGTCAGGTGTCTTGCGATTCTGAAGAACGGGCAGAGGCTTCGATTTTTTTACGGAGTGCACGACGCGTCAGGTACCAGGTCCCAGCAATGGCAGGAAAAATCAGGCTGATTTTTCCTCCGGCCCAGCCCCGGGTGGCCAAATCGTAGATCGCCACCCCCAAGGCGACAACAGCAATGACCGCCCACAGGCGCTCAGCAATCAGGTGAACGCGCTCAGTCATGGGGTTTGTTGTTGTGTGGTGTCCATCAAAAAACGGCCAGTGGGTTGCAAAATGCGGTAGCGATTGAACCGGGCATCTGACTCGAGTCCAGTCCCCCGCAAGATGCCTTCAGGTGTTCGAATCTCGACCCTTTCCGGGGTGTGAACGCGGTCACTGTCTGCACTCCAAAATAGCAATTCAGTGTGCAATGTGTCTTGGCCTTCACCGATCAGGACAACCCCACCTTCGGCCCTCAAAAACCGGGATTCTTCTGCAAATGTGCCTTGATTGGCAGAAAGCAATGCGCCACTGCCACCACTGTTGGAGAGGACTTCAAGCTGGAAGCCATCGGTCACTTTCCACGTGGCGTTCTCTTCTGAAAACCGCTCCATAGAAGAGGCCTTCAAGCGGTGCGACGGCACCCCGTCCACGCTGTATTCCAGTTCAGCAGATTGGATGGACTGCGCTGCAGAACCGTCTAAAGTTTCAAAATCAGCTACCTCATCCAGGTCATTTCGGCAGCCTGCAGAGGCCATTGCCGTCATGACCAAGCACCAGGCCCAAGTCCAAGGAGAATGTCCAATCAAGGCTGGCGAGCCGTGGTGGTCTCGTTCAAGCACTCAACCTTGATTTCCTTGCCTGCAGTGATTCCATAGGTGAACAAGTCATCGATGGTGGGATAAGACCGCTTCACCTGATTGATTTTGGTGTTGGCCTTGCTCGCCACGCTGCTGTCGATGGACTTGGCGCGTTGGTAGTAATCGGTGGCCAACCAATACACCTCGCGTCCTCCAAGGGGACTGCCGGAGCATGCGCTGACCATGGAGGCCGTGGCATCGCCAATCAACAAGTAAGGCTCCCCATTGCCAGGATCGGCCTTCGCGGCTTTTCTGGCGTAACGGATGCACTTGTTCACTTGTCCAGCATTCTTGGCCACTTGCGCTGCCTTCATCAGATTCCTTGCAGCCTTGGGGCAGTCCTCACACAACTCCACAGCTTCCTCGAAATAGGGAAGGGCCGCTGCGTAATCTCCTTTCTTGGACAGTTTCATGCCGATGGAAAAGGCAGACTCAAATCCTGGCTCTACTTCGTAGACGGCCTTGGCCAATGGCAAGTACATGTCATTGTCCGTGCAGTTTTTTTGGTTGAGCAAGCGCAAGGACTTTTTCATCACATCGATGTCGTCCGGCGCAGCAGCGAGCTTTCCCTGGAGCACGGGCACCATTTCTTCGCAATTGGCCACCTGCAAGAACACCTCATCGAGGTTTTTCTGGGTGGTGGCGTATTTGGCGGCTTTTGAGCTGTCATTGGCGGCCAGTTGCCTCTGGCGACCTGCTTCAATGAAGTCGCTCAGTCGCAAGTACTCTGTGAGCAAGTCGCCGATGGCCACCGTCTTGGCTTCGGCATCTTCTGCGTCGTTCAAAACCTTGGCCAGGATGCCGTAATACCCGTTCAGAGCGGCAGCTGAAGTCCGGTCCTCCAAGCAGGCAATGGCCTCTTCAAACATGGGGCGTGCTTCCACGGACTTTTTCTTGTTCAAGCTGGTCCAGTCCATCGCTTTTCTTGCCAGCACCTCACAGCCGTTGTTCGGTTTTTTGCTCGTGGAAGGGAAATGTTCAATTCTGAGGTCATAGAAGACAAATACACTGTCGCGCAAGCCAATGGCCCGTGCGTTGTCTTTGACCTTGATCGCCGCTTTCATTTGGCGCTTCAACAGGTTTACCCCTTTGATGTACATGTTTTGTGACACCTTGGGGGGACATACGCTGCATGCTTCCTGCCAGAATGGGTAAGCATCGTCGTAATTCTTTTGCTTGTAGTAAGTCTCATACAAGCTGAGGTTCTCCTTGCAGGCGGCCTGTTGTTCAGGGGTCTCGCCGTATTTGCTGTCGTCTTGAGACAGGCCTGGAATGGCTGTCAAAACTGCAGAGAGGAGCAGGGCAGAAGAGATAAGTCGGGTCATGATCATGGGACGTCTACTCGTTTCAAGCAAGGACCGGGCCAAAAGGTTCTGACCTCACTTCAGGGCGCCAAAAATAGAGGATTCTATTAGGTCGAACCGCACGGGGTCAATCGTACTTCCTTGGAACCAGCCATTGGTTCTTGAAAAAAGGATGCAGTGTGAAACCTACCATGGCGCCAAAGCCATTTTCTCGGAGGCCTTCTGGTGCGCTTCCCGCCTGCAACGTTCTCCAACTGAAACCCAAATTCAGGCTAGAGCCAGATCGGGACCCCAACATGGGAAGGGTCCATCCAGCACTCCAGGTTCCAGTTTGCAGCGGCCCGTCGCTCAGCAAGACATAGCCCTTGCTTTGGCGCCAGCCGACTTGGTAAGTGGAGCGTTGCCACAGGTTTTTTGCATCATCCAAACCTCGGGGTGTGATTGAGCCGCCAAATGAGACCGATTTGGAGTTGGTGAAGGCCACGCCGGGATCGAGCCAATCAGAGGAAATGGAAGACCAAGCGGCTTCTTCCCATTCAGCACCAAATCGGAAGCGGAGTCCATCTTTAGTGTTCCGTTCCACCTCGAGCCCCAAGGTCCAAACCAAGGGGAGGTCGAGGTTGTAGGTCTCAGAACTGGAGTGGACAGAGTCAATTTCGAGAGGGCCAGTCGACAACGTCTGCCAAGAGGCCCAGCGGTTATTTCGGGTCAACGTGTGCTTGCGGCCAAGGGCAGCCATTCCACCCACCCTCAACAGGGTGCTTGAAACGAGTTTTCGGTCGCTGTTGAACCGTGTGCCCAAAAGCCGTTCGTGTCCAAAACCAAGAGTGAAACCCAGTGACCGGTGAACTTCGTTTGTTTCAACGCGCGTATCGAGAAAGGTGGGGTCGGCGATGTCGACGTTGCGCGATCGACCGAGTTGACCAAAACGCTGCTCCATCCTTGCGCCGAATGAAGTGCCGTGAGCGATGATCCGAACGCTGTCTTCCACGGCGCCGGACAGACCTTCAAAGGTTTGCCATTTTGTGCCTTCCCATTTCCGGGCATAGCCCGCATAGGCTTGGGTCAAGCCTCCTTTTCCTTCATAGGAAATCAGGTACTCATCGGCGGTGTCATCGGTGCGAAGCTGCGACACATCGTACCCCACATTCGACCAAGGCTGCAGGCCAAAGGTGAATCCTCCTTTTCCGCCCGCTTTTTTAAGCGCAAAAGCCACTTGGGTCAATCCCCCGATTTCGCCCTGAGTGGACCTCTCTCCTTCAGAGATTTTTTCTGAACGGACTTGAAAACCACCCGCAAAGGTGGTCCGGGTGAGAAAAGCTGCGGCTGCGGGGTTGCGGGTGTTCAAATGGTGGCGATCCATCCAGGCGGCCCCCATTTGACCCATGCCCAATTGCGCAGTTCCTGCGCCTGTTTGCAACTCACCAAACCCAAATCGAGAATGGGGTGAATAGGTGGTTTGGCCCCCCGCCCAAGTCGTGACCATGGCCATCAAAAGGGCCATGCCGATGGAGAAAGGAGTGCTGTGGGTCGTCATGTTCGAGTGGGATTCAACAGGGCTGCAGCCCCTTCGAGTACCAAGTTCGGGTGTGCGAAAGTCAACCATCCTCCCAAGCCATCAAAATGCTGGGCGTCTCCACCTGTTAAAATGACCTTTGCGCCGGGGTCAAGTTCCAAGAATGCCGAGACCGTGGCTTCGACAGATTTGCGTGTGGCCCAAGAGATGCCGGCTTCAATGGCCGCTTTCGTGCTTTGTCCCAAGGCTCCGTTTGGCCCAGGCTGCATGGGCCATTGGCCTTCTGCATTGCGACCAATCACAGGGAGCCCTGCGCGGGCCATGGATTGGGCTTGCAAGTCCAAGCCCGGGAGGATGGCCCCGCCTTTCCAAACCCCTTTGGACATCAAGTCCACCGTAATGCAGGTGCCAGCGTCGATGATGACATGGCTCTGTGATGGGTTGCGATGGAAGCAAGCAGCCGCAGCTGAAATCCGATCCGAGCCTGGATTTCCGTCGTGGTAGGTCACTTCAAACGAAGCCAAGGCCATGGGGTCCAATTCGCTCCATCGGCCCTCAACAAGTTCATTTAGCCAATGGGGAAACCCAGTCTGCAGGGCTTGTTCGGGTGTTGCCCGCTTCAGCATGTGCACGGACACCGAACGGCTTGGGTAGCGGAGCTTCGCCTGTGCCAGGCTGCCCGACAATTGGTTTGCCGCTTCAGGCCAGGAAGCGCCGCCAAACTCCAGGAGGTCTTGGCCGTCCATCCATGCCCACTTCAATCGGGTTCCGCCAGGGTCCAGAAGCAGAATCATTTCCAATCCAACTGGGAAATGAGGTGGTCCATGTCATCGGTCAAACGGGCAACCACAGGGGCCAATGAATCCGAATTGGGGCGAATTTCAAAATAGAGGGCTCCCCTCAAGAAGCGATCGATCCCGTCTGTGCACAGAAATTGAAATGGACTGGCGGCATTGCCTGCAATGCGCCACGTTAAGTTCATCCCGCCATGGTCGAAGTCCCGCCTTCGGACTTCAATGGCATCGGCCTTCACTTCGTGCTCATAAGCCAGGCTGAAGGCGTCTTCCAGAACGGGCTCCAATTCCACGCCTCCAGCATACGTGCAGTGGATTCGTGCCTTGTATTCAGGGTAAACCAAGTTGAACCAGCAACTGTCTGGTGCAAAAGCCTTGACGGGCTGAAGGAGCGCTGTTTTGGACATGGACAATGCCAATGGGCAGTCCAGTTCGACCTCCTGATAGAGGGTGTCATGCAAGGCAATTCGGAAGTACCCCTTGGGCCGCGGCACAAAGTCCGCGCTGCTACATCCAGCCAAACCCAAAGCCGTGATCCAGAACAAAGCCCAAACTCCAATGCTTCCGAGTGACCCGGTTCCACCTGATGGATTGTACCCAGAAGTCCCCAAATCGGGCAAGGTGACCTTGACTTGCAATACGCGCCTGCGGTCCACGGCCTCGGCCACGAGTTCAAGGCCGTGAAAGGTGATTTTCTCGCCGGGCTTTGGCAATCTCGCCAACTGCTCCACCAAGAAGCCGCCAAGGGTATCGCTCTCTCCTTTTTCGGTTTCGAAGTCACCTCCATCGATGCCCAAAATTCGATAGGCATCCACCAATGCGGTTTTGCCTTGGAAGACCACGGTCCGCTCATTGATTCTCGAATACAAAGTGTCTTCGTCGTCAAATTCGTCTGAGATGTCGCCCACAATCTCTTCAATGACGTCCTCGAGGGTGACAATGCCACTGGTCCCTCCGTACTCATCCACCACAATGGCCAAGTGGACTTTCATGCTCTGAAAATCACGCAGCAAGTCATCAATCATGCGGTTTTCTGGCACAAAAAATGGCTGTCGTAGAAGGCTGTTCCAATCCAAGTCGGCTTTTTGTCGGTGGGGCAAAACGTCTTTCACATACAGCACGCCCTTGATTTGGTCTAAGCCTTCGGCATGGATGGGGATTCGACTGAATCCAGATTCCGACAAGCCAGCTTTCAGGTCTGTCCAATTCAGGTCGTGGGGCAATGCAGTGACGTCCGTTCTGGGCGTCATGATTTGCTTGACATCCTTGGAGCCAAAATTGACAATGCCACTGAGGATGCGGTTTTCTTCTTCTGAACGTTCTTCAGAATCGGTGATGTTCAATGCGTGCTCTAGGTCTTGAACCGAGAGTTCGTGTGGGGTCGCCTCGGAACGCTTTGTGAGGGCATGGGCGAGGGCATTCAAGGGTTGCCAAATGGGCCGGAGCACTTGCTGAGCCAACCTCAAGGGGCGGGCCATTCCGCGCGCCAAAGAGAGGGGGTGTCGATTGGCGTAAACCTTGGGCAACACCTCTCCAAAAAGAACAATCAAAAAGGTGACGCCAAACACTTGTAAAAGCGCAGCCAATGTGGCGGGCAACGCGGGCAACCAATGCTGCATCAGCACGGTGGAGAGCAAGATGATGAGGATGTTGACGGCGTTGTTGAGCACCAAAATGGTGGCCAGCAAACGCCGGGGTCCCAGGGAAGAGTCCGGGGTGTTGAGCAAGGCAAGGACAGCAGCGGAGCGTTCGTCATCGGCTTCGGACAGCGCGCTCTGCTCAGCGGGATCCAACGAAAAAAAGGCAATCTCACTTCCCGAAACAAAGGCGCTGATGGCCAGCAGAACCAAAGAAAATGCGGCCACCAACAAGGCCAGATTGTCGGAGATGTCCGCCATGATCAAAGGGGAATCTTTGAGGCGTCGATGGGGTGAGGCCCAGGGGGCACAGCATCCCTGTTGGAGGGGGCCTGTTCAGAGGTGGATTCCGCCGCACCCAGCATGTCCAAACGCTCTCCTACAACCTCGGTTGTGCGGCGCTGTATGCCTTCCGCGTCCTGCCAGCTGCGGGTTTTGAGTCGGCCTTCAATGAAGACACGGTCCCCTTTACGCAGGTGCTCATCTGCGATTTCAGCGAGCTCGCGCCAGAGCACCACAGCATGCCACTCGGTCCGTTCGTGCCAGGTTCCTTCGTTGTCTTGGTACCTCTCTGAGGTGGCCAACGAAAGTTTGGACATGGCCCTTCCACCTTCGAACCATCGGGTCTCCGGGTCTCGCCCGAGGCGACCAATGAGCATGACTTTGTTCAGGCCAGACATGAGGTGCAAAGTACCGAACCTCTTGGGGCACCAAAGGGTGAAAAGTCCTCAATTCTCCACAGCGCGCCTCTGCAGGTCATTCAAGACCTTGTCGATGAGCCTCGGCCAAGTGCGGCTTCCGTCCATCACAGGGGCCCATTGTCCTTGGTTTTCCGGAGCGTCATGCCCAGGATCCGAGGGCCCGTGAATGAACCGAAACCAAGCATTCATGCGGCGATGGGTCAAGATGTGCTCAACGGGACCCCATAAGTCAGCCTCCTCTTTGGGGTTGGAATGCCCATCGGTCATGGTGAGCGGAAAGGCCTCCAAACCTCCCCAGATTCCTTTTTCAGGGCGGCGTTCTATCCACCATGACCACGGGCTTCCATCGTTTTTTTGGACGTGAACATCAAAAATGACAGTGACCTCTTTGGGGCGTTTTTTGGGCTGCTTTACGGGTCGTTCCAGCACAGTGCCTCTGGATCGAGCCAAACAATCACCAGTCAGCGGGCAGTGGTCACAGTTGGGGTTCCTGGGCTTGCAAACCAATGCCCCCAACTCCATCCAAGCTTGGTTGGAAATTCCCGGCTGTCCAGGGTCCACCAAATCTTCGGCTGCGCATTCAATGGCCGCTTTCCCCAGTTTTCTGTCCACGGGGTCAGGGATGTCGAAAAGACGGGCCAAGACCCGCTGAACGTTGCCGTCAATGACCGGGACGGCCTCTCCAAAACAAATGCTCGAGATGGCGGCCGCCGTGTACGGTCCAACCCCGGGAAGGGCCTTCCACCCTTCCACATCCTGTGGCAGTTTTCCGCTTGAGTTGTGCACGATGAACTGTGCCGCGGCATGAAGGTTTCTGGCCCTGCTGTAATACCCCAGCCCCTTCCACAAGGCCATCACTTCTTCGCTCGAAGCGGAAGCCAGATCCTGAACCGTAGGAAAAGCTTCCATGAAACGGTGCCAGTATGCGGTTCCTGTGTCGATCCTCGTTTGTTGCAAAATGACCTCGGAAAGCCACGTGGCATATGGTTCCGGATGGGCCCTCCAAGGCAATTCACGGGCGTGTGATTTATACCATTGAAGCAACTTTCGTGTAGAGGGATGTGCGCCTTCCATGGTTCGAATTTGCGAATGCTTGCCCAAGTGAAGGAAGAGTGGGTGGATTGTGTTATTTTTGCCGGCCCATTACCACAGGAATTCAGCCAGTTGGGTTCTAAAGCTATTGCACAGTGACGGACAAGAAGATGACGAAGGCGGACCTCGTGAGCCGCATTTCAGACAAGACGGGAATCGAGCGTCAAGACGTACAGGCCACAGTTGAGGCTTTCATGGAGTCCGTTCGCGACTCCTTGGAGCAAGGAAACAATGTGTACCTGCGCGGTTTTGGCAGCTTTGTAATCAAGCGTCGGGCCAAGAAAACGGGCCGAGACATCTTGAAGAACAAGACCATTGAAATTCCAGCCCACAACATCCCTTCATTCAAGCCCGCGAAGAGCTTTATGGAGAATGTGAAGTCGAAGGTGGCCGCGAAGTGATCGAGTGAACATGTCGAATCCAGCCTCATCCAAATCGATTCTGCCCTTCATCATTGGAGGATTGTGCGTCGTTTTGGCCGTGCTGGTTTGGCAAATCATTCCGAGGCAGCCTGCTGGACTCGCAGAAGAAGACATTCCCACCACGTTGGACGAAGCGGTCTCTTTGGACCCTGTTCAGCTGGCCGTGGAGAAGGTCAATGGGGCCAACCCCATGGAAGGTATTCTCGAACTCAAGGCCCTGGCCGAGGCTGAAGTGCCCAACGTCGATGCAGTCATCGAATTGGGCCGATTCAGCATTCAGTCAGGTCAAATTGACAAAGCCAAGGAGCGTTTTGTCCAGGCCATTGATTTGGCTCCAGATCGCGCAGAACCGTTGGTTCAACTGGGCATGCTGGAATTGGACGGAGGCCAACCGGCTGAAGCCTTGATTCATTTTGAACGGGCCGTGCTGGTAGACAGCACAGCCCACAATGCTTGGTTTTTCCAAGCACAATGCCACGAGCGCCTCGGAAATCCGGGCTTGGCACTCGCTGGCTACCAACGTTTTCTCCCCCTTTCCCCGGATACCATCATCGAACAGGCGGTCCGTCAACGGATTGACCTCCTGATTCAGAACTCATAAAATCTCCGACCATGCCAAGTGGAAAGAAGCGCAAGCGCCATAAGATGGCCGTGCACAAGAAGAAGAAGCGTTTACGCAAGAATCGTCACAAGAAGAAGAAGTGACATCCATCGGCTTGCGAGGTCTTGGGCGAACGTGTCCTGACTGCAAGCCATGATTTCTTGACGCGTGAACATCGAGTTGGTCATCAACAAGACCAAATCCGGGTTGCGTATTGCCATGTTAGAAGACGGCCTATTGGTCGAGCTTCACGAAGACAAAGGCAACCAGGAATATGCGGTCGGGGACATTTACCTCGGCCGGGTCAAAAAGGTACTGCCCAGTCTCAACGCAGGATTTGTGGACATCGGTCATCCAAAGGATGCCTTTCTTCACTACCTCGACTTGGGCCCGCAGTACCGCAGTTCTAAAAACTACGCCCAGCGTTCCATCAAAGGAACCCAGGCGAGCTCCGATCTCACCAACTTCAAGTTGGAGTCGGACATCGAAAAGAAGGGCAACATGAAAGAGGTTGTGTCTGCAAGCCAGACCGTCCTTGTTCAGGTTGCCAAGGAGGCGATCTCCACCAAAGGGCCGCGCTTGACGGCCGAAATCACCCTCGCAGGTCGATACCTCGTGCTTGTGCCGTTCTCCAACAAGATCAGCATCAGCCAAAGGATCAACAAAGAGAGTGAGCGGAAGCGTTTGCGCGTTTTGCTTCAGAGCATCCGTCCGGAAAACTGTGGCATCATTGTGCGCACCGTGGCCCAGGAAAAAGGGGCAGCTGATCTGCACTCCGATTTGGAGGATTTGACCAACCGTTGGAAGGAATTGCACACCAACCTTCGGAACGCCAAGCCCAGACAGCGAATCCTTGGGGAGATCAACAAGACGAGCTCTTTGCTCCGTGACTTGCTGAACCCCAACTTCTCTCAAATTCTGGTCAACGATCCAGAGGTTGCAGCAGAAGTCAGGGAATACTTGGCGGCGAACGCGCCGGACAAGGTGGACATTGTCAAGGAGTCCAAGGCCAAAGATGTGTTTGATGACCGTGGGGTCCACAGAATGATCAAGGCGAGCTTCGGCCGTCAAGTCAACCTGAGGAGTGGTGCCTACTTGATCGTGGAGCACACCGAAGCGATGCACGTCATCGATGTCAACTCTGGAGGAAGAAAGGCCGGTGCAACCTCGCAAGAGGAAAACGCCATTGCCACCAACATGGAGTGCGCAGATGAAATCGCCCGCTTGTTGCGCCTGCGCGACATGGGAGGGATCATTTGTGTGGACTTCATTGACATGGGTGAAGTGACCAATCGACGCAAGTTGACCGAGTCCCTTCGAAAGTCCATGAAGCCAGATAAAGCCAAGCACAATGTGTTGGCGCCAAGTCGCTTTGGGGTGGTGGAAATCACCCGTCAGAGGGTTCGGGAGGTGACCGACATCAAGACGGCCGAGCATTGCCCCTCATGCAATGGGACAGGCAAAGTCGAAGCCAGCATTTTGGTGACGGATCGAATTGAAGATGCTTTGAAGGCTGCTGCGGACCGAGGTCTGGGGTCGGTCACACTGCTGATTCACCCGATGGTCGAGTCCTACATCACACGCGGATTCTGGAACAACCAGTTGAAGCAGTGGAAAAAGGAGTTGGCCCTTAAAATTACCGTAGACAGCAACGACTCTATGGAGTTGTTGGAACACCATGTCTACGACGCTCAAGGGGAAGAACTTACCCTTTGACAGCGGTCGGTCGGGGCGGCAATTCCTTGGGGTAAGCCAGGAAATGCCGCTCCACCGGCACGCTTAGCGTGCTCAAATTCAAGTGGTCGGACGCCGATGCAGCATCGCGAACAGTCCCGTCTTTGAACAGCATGCCAATTCCATGTGATGCCGTGGAGTACGCCCGGTTGTCAATGCGGTCGTGCAGCACGAAACAAGCTGCATCGGCAGTAGACAGGCCCATCAGCTTTTCTACAGCTGTGATGCGCTCGGCGATGTCGTCTTGATTGAACGGGGCATCGCGCAGCTCAATTTTGAACAGCTTTCGGTGTGTCAAGCGCCTGCTGAGGTCAGAGAGAACCTGGTCGGGGTGATTCTGCCACGATTTGATGCAACACATCACATCGCTGTCGTCCAAGGCACAAAAGGTGGCGAGCACTTCAGGGTCGGCCATGAATTGAGCCCGGTCCAAATCTTGCGACAAAAAAGGCCGCAGGGCTGGGGTGGTCCACACGTCTTCACCTTGCAGCACCAGATCGCGGGCCCGCTCTAAAATGCCCATCATCATCCATTCAGCGGCCAGTACGGTCTTGTGCAGATAGACTTGCCAATACATGAGGCGCCGCGAGATGATGAATTTCTCGATGGAGTAAATGCCCTTTTCCTCGACCACGAGGCGCCCTTCATGGACGTTGAGCATGCGAATGATGCGCTCGGAACTGATTTGACCTTCACTGACACCTGTGAAGAAGCTGTCTCTCCGCAAGTAGTCCATGCGGTCCATGTCGAGCTGGCTCGATACCAAGTCGTGCAAGAAGCCCTTTGGGTGGTGGTCATTGAAGATGTCGATCGCCGTATCGAGCATGCCGTTGAACTCTTCGTTCAGCCGGGTCATGATCAGGGTGCTGATTTCCTCGTGGTGGACACCGCGGACCAAGGTGTGCTCCAAGGCATGGCTGAAGGGGCCGTGGCCCACATCGTGAAGCAGAATGGCCATGCACGCGCCCCTGTACTCGTCTTCGGTGATCACGATGCCTTTCTCACGAAGGGAGTCCAAAGCCTCTTGCATCAGGTGCAAAGCGCCCAATGCATGGTGGAAGCGGTTGTGCACGGCACCGGGATAAACCAAGTGACTCATGCCAAGTTGACTGATTCTGCGGAGCCGCTGAACCCACGGATGGTCCATGATTTCCGTGAAGTCGGCGTGTCGGAGTTGGATGAACCCATACACAGGGTCATTTAACAGCTTGGGTCGGGCATCCATGGTCGAAATTTGGCGTGTTTCTTTGCACGTGCGGCCGCTCTGCAAAATAATTGCGACGAATCGCCATTGAAGGAAACATGACGCGCACTCCACACATCCTTTGGGCCGACGATGAGATCGACTTGCTCAAGCCTCACATTCTGTTTCTCGAAAGGAAAGGCTACGAGGTCACAGGCTACACCGATGGTGCGTCATTGCTGGATGCATTGGAGGAGGACCGCATCGTAGATGTGGTGTTTCTGGACGAAAACATGCCCGGATTGACGGGCCTTGAGACCCTGCAGCGCATCAAAGCCAAGCGTCCTCACCTGCCGTGTGTGATGATCACCAAGAGTGAGGAAGAGCACATCATGGAAGAGGCCATCGGTTCCAAAATGGCCGATTACCTGATCAAGCCGCTGAATCCCAATCAAATTTTGCTGTCGCTGAAAAAGATTTTGGACGAAAAGCGATTGGTGGGAGAGAAGGCCATGAGCGACTACCAGAGGGAGTTCCGTGAGCTGGGCATGAGGCTGATGGACCGTTTGGGTCGTGAAGACTGGGAAGACATTCACAAGCGCTTGGTCCATTGGGACCTTGAGCTCGCCGCATCCGGTGACACCGGAATGGCCGAAGTCTTGCGCATGCAAAAGCAGGATGCGGGTCGGCAGTTTGCGCGGTATGTCACCGACAATTATCCCGAATGGCTGGCCGATTTGGACCGTTGTGACGGCTCTGAAGATCCTTTGCTGGCGCCGAAAGTCTTGTCAGAGTCTGTCAAGCCCCTGTTGGATCAAGGAAAAAAGACCCTGTTGGTGGTCATCGACAACTTTCGATATGATCAATGGCGCGCTTTGGGCCCGCTTCTTTCTTCGAATTGGCAAGTCCAATCGGAACGGATGCACTGGAGCTTTTTGCCCACGGCCACCCAGTATGCCCGAAATGCCATGTTCGCGGGCATGACCCCAGCTCGGATCGCTGAGTCACATCCCCAATGGTGGAAGGACGAACAGGCTCAAGGGTCCAAGAATGCCTATGAATCGGAGTTGCTGGGCGTACAATTGAAATCTTGGGGGTTCAATGGAACGTGGGGCTACCACAAAATCACGGATGTGGGAGCGGGCCGAAAATTGCTCGAAGGCTTTCACCAAATCCGAGACCGAGACTTCACGGCAGTGGTGTTCAATTTTGTGGACATGCTCAGTCACGCCAGGACCGAAAGCGAAATCATCAAGGAGTTGGCCGAAGATGAAGCGGCCTATCGCTCGCTGGCCATGAGTTGGTTTGAGCACAGCCCCCTGCGTGAACTTCTGGAGCGGGCTTCTGAAGAAGGGTTTGAACTTATACTGACCACAGACCATGGAACGGTGCAGGTTTCGGACCCCATCAAAGTGCAGGCCGAAAAAGAGGTGACGGACAACCCGAGGTACAAAACGGGCCGCAACCTGCGGCACGACGATTCGGTGTTTGTCGTGGACAATCCGTTGGCCTTGGGGTTGCCCAAAGCCAACCTTTCGAGCCGCTACATTTTTGCCAAAGAGCGCGACTTCATGGTGTACCCGAACAACTACAATCGTTTCGTCCGATACTTGGACGGCACCTTCCAGCACGGTGGAATTTCCATGGAGGAAATGTTGGTTCCGTTGGTGCACTTGGTCCCCAGATGAAACCCGATTCATTGAACTGCCTTTGGCGCTCGGAGCCCTTTGGGTTGAACGACCTTTCAGCCCGCATTGAGGGTTTGCTGGAGCACCTCAAATGGGGAGATGTCGTCGCTTTGCAAGCCCCCATGGGGACAGGCAAAACCACTGTGGTCTCTGCCGTGGCCAAACACCACAAGGCCCAAGATGTGGCTTCGAGTCCCACTTTTGCTCTTTGCCAATCTTATCCCGTTGCACCGGACAAGGTCATTCGTCATCTGGATTTGTACAGAATTCGACACGTCGACGAGCTCTTGGACCTCGGTTGGGATGAATTGATGGAAGATGGCGATGCCTTAACCTTTGTTGAATGGCCTGAAAAGGCCGCAGATGAATTCCCAGAGTCCGCGGTCCTGTTGCGCATTGAGCGTTTGCCGGACGGAAAACGAATGGCCACACTTTGGCAACGGGAATCCGCCTAAATTCCCCCTGTAGACCTCAATCGCATTCGCCGTGGAAACCAAGGAACGCATTCGAAGGCTGGCTTTACAAGCGGCCCTGTCGCCTCAAGAGCAGCAATTGGCTGTCCCAACCAATGAACAAAGCCTGCGGATTGGCATCCCGAAAGAGATGGTGTTGCAGGAAAGGCGGGTCGCTTTGGACCCTGATGCCGTGGGTCTGCTTGTGGCCCATGGCCACAACGTGGTGGTGGAGACAGGGGCAGGGGTCCATGCGCAATTCACCGATGCCGACTACAGCGAAGCCGGAGCGCGCATTGCGCCTGACGCAGCTGCGGTTTATGACAACGACATCATTTTGAAAGTGGCCCCGCCGCAGGAGTCTGAACTGGAGTACATGCGGGACCGCCAAACCATTTTCAGTGGTTTGCAATTGGCCACCCACCCGGAGCGCACCATCGAAAAAATGATGGACCGGAAGATCACGGCTGTGGCTTGGGACTTCATGCAGGACCGAACGGGCATTTTCCCGCTGGTCCGCGCGATGGGAGAAATCGCCGGAACAACCAGTGTGCTTGTGGCCGCTGAATTCTTGGCCCACCCTGATTTTGGCGATGGCACGATGATGGGGGGCATGACCGGTGTCGCACCTTCAGAAGTGGTGATCATTGGTGCAGGTACCGTTGGTGAGTTTGCGGCCCGAGCCGCGATTGGTCTCGGCGCTTCGGTTCGTGTTTTTGATGCCAGCCCATACCGGTTGAGGCGTCTGCGCGGGGAAATCGGAGGGCGCTTGTGGACCAGTACTTTGCACCCCAAGGTTCTCAAAGAGTCTCTGGCTGCAGCCAATGTCGCCATTGGTGCAGTGCGCCCCCATCAAGGTCGAACCCCGATGATTGTGACCGAAGACATGGTCCATGGAATGCGCGACGGTTCGGTGATTGTGGATGTCAGCATTGATTCGGGAGGTTGTTTTGAGACAAGTCGACTGACCAACCATCAGGACCCCGTGTTTGTGGACCAAGGCGTGACCCACTACGGTGTGGCCAACATCCCCAGTCGGGTCCCCAGAACAGCGAGTTTGGCGCTGGCGAATTTGCTGGGGCCTCTGCTGAAGCAAGTGGGCGAAGCGGGAGGCATTGAAGTCGGGGTGGGCAGCAGCCCCATGATCCGAAGCGGAGTGTACCTGTTCCGAGGCAATGTGGTCAATCGCGACTTGGCCGATGCATTTGGTTGGCCCGCCAAAGATTTGAACCTGCTCCTCGCCGCTTACGAGTGAGCCTTAGCCACCAACCCTTTTGCGGATTTCGTGAAGCTTGAGCAGGGCTTCCACGGGCGTGAGTCGATCAATGTCGAGGCTCAGTAAGTCTTCTTTGATGTCTTGAAGGACCGGGTCATCCAATTGGAAGAAGCTCATTTGCATGCCATCCTCTTGAACCACGCTGGCCTCATGTTGGGTGGTCCGTCCACCGCCTTCTGACTCTAGGCCTTCTAGAACTTCTTCAGCCCGGCGAACCAAGCCTGCAGGCATGCCAGCCAACTTGGCCACGTGGATGCCAAAACTGTGTTCACTTCCGCCCGGCACCAGCTTGCGCAGAAACACAACTTTGCCGTCTTGTTGACGAACGCTCACGTTGGCATTGTGAATGCGCGCAAACCGATCGGCCATCCGGTTGAGCTCGTGGTAGTGGGTGGCAAACAGGGTCTTGGCCTTGAACTTGGGATGCTCATGCAAGAACTCAGCGATCGCCCAAGCGATGGAGATGCCATCATACGTGCTGGTTCCCCGGCCGATTTCATCTAGAAGGACCAATGAACGGTCCGACAGGTTGTGCATGATGGAGGCTGTTTCATTCATTTCGACCATGAATGTGGACTCACCTGCACTGAGGTTGTCCGAGGCGCCAACCCGAGTAAACACCTTGTCGACAAGGCCCATCCTGACCGATCTGGCGGGCACATAGCTGCCCATTTGCGCCATCAGAGCGATCAAGGCAGTTTGGCGCAGAAGGGCACTCTTACCGGACATGTTGGGTCCGGTGATCATGAGAATCTGTTGTCGGTCTCTGTCCAACGCCACGTCATTGGCCACGTAAGCCTCTCCGTCGGGCAGGCAGCGTTCAATGACCGGATGTCGGCCCCCGACAATTTCCAGTTCATGGCCCTCCACAAGGACGGGGCGGGTGTAGCCGTGGTCTTCGGCCAATTCTGCAAAGCCAAGCAGCAAATCCAAGCCAGCCACAGCGCGGGCTGTGGATTGGAGCAGAGGCAGGTGAGGGTGAAGCCCGGTGACCAGGATGGCGTAAGCTTCTCGCTCTACGATGTCGAGCCGTTCTTCCGCATCCAGAATCCGGCTTTCAAGCTCTTTGAGCTCGGGGGTGATGTAACGCTCTGCTTGGGTGAGGGTTTGCTTGCGAATCCATTCCTCAGGGACTTTGTCTTTGTGGGCATGGCGCACCTCGAGGTAGTAACCAAATACGTTGTTGAACGCAATTTTGAGGGTGGTGATGCCGGTGGCTTCCGCTTCTCTTTGGCGGATGCCTTCGAGCTTGGCCTTCCCATTGTCCCTCAGGTCGCGGAGCGCATCCAGTTCTTCAACCACACCCGCAGCGATGCTCGCCCCTTTTCCAAGCACCCCAGGAGGGTCCTCGGTGAGGTCGCTGCGCAGTTTGGCCAGGGCTTCATCTGCAGGGTCCAGCCGGCCGGCCCAGCGGCCAATGACAGGGTCATCTGAACTGTCCACCATGAGGCGCAGGGCCTCTACGGCGGTGAGTGCCCTTCTCAAACGATCGAGTTCTGCAGGCGAAATTCGAACAGCTGCAGCCTTGGCCAGAAGCCTTTCGAGATCGCCAATTCTGCTCAGTTCAGCGATGAGGTCGGCCCGCATGCTGGGCTGGGCCAAAAACGATGCCACGGCCTCGTGACGTCGGGTTACACCCTCGGCATCACACAGGGGCTGTGCAATCCAGCGTCGCAACATTCGAGCGCCCATGGGGGTGGCGGACCGGTCCAGGATGTCGACCAATGCGGTGCCTTCAGGATGGGTCGGCACCAGCAACTCAAGGTTGCGGATGGTGAACCCATCCATGGAAACGCTTTTGCCCCATTCAACCCTTCCCAATGAGGCGATGTGAGCCAAACGGTCATGCTTGGTGCTGCCTACATAATGCAGGGCAGCGCCGGCAGCCACTATGGCCAATGGTTGTCCCTCCAGTCCAAAGCCCTTCAAGCCCTTGGTCCCGAAGTGCCGTTCCAGCGTTTCGTGGGCAAAATCGGATTGCCAAACCCAGTCGTCCAGCGGGAATCGATATCCCGTGAGGTCCAATGCGGTGGGTTCTGCATGCCGCAGGTGAAGGGTTTCTTTGGGCCGGAAGGTTCTCAGTAGGGGAGCAATGTCTTGGGGAGCGCCTTCGGCGGCCAAAAATTCTCCTGTGGATACATCCAGAAAAGCCACGCCTGCGCGAAGTCGTTTCGCTTGACCTCGACCTTCTTCCACCACGTGAACCGCCGCGAGCCAATTGTTTTCCCGGGATTCCAAGACCTGATCGTTCAGGGCGACACCTGGGGTGACCATTTCGGTGACCCCACGCTTGACGATGGTCTTGGTGGTTTTCGGATCTTCAAGCTGGTCGCAAACCGCCACTCGGTGGCCCGCACGAACCAGTTTGGGTAAATAATTTTCGAGAGAATGGTGAGGAAACCCTGCCAATTCCACCTCTGCTGCAGCGCCATTTTTCCTGGCGGTCAGAACGATGTTGAGGACCTTGGAAGCCGTGATGGCATCGGAACCGAAGGTCTCATAAAAATCACCGACACGGAACAGCAACAGGGCGTCCGGGTGTTGGGATTTGACGCGGTTGTATTGCGCCATGAGGGGCGTTTCCTTGGCCCCTTTTTCAGTTTTTGCTTTCCCTTTGGCCCCAGCCATGGGCTCAGGAGGCGACTTTCAGTCTGCCCTGATCGCTGGCTTCAAAACGATCTCGGGCATATTCGGCGGTGACTCGAAACTCTTCAACACCTTCCTTGCCAGGCAAGTCAAACATGGCTTCTCCGAGGACGGCTTCACAAATGCTGCGCAATCCACGGGCGCCCAATTTGCATTCAACGGCCTTTTCGACAATGAAGTCCAACGCGTCAGCGTCGAATTTCAAGGCAATGCCATCGAGTTCGAAAAGGCGCTCATACTGCTTGATGAGTGCGTTTTTGGGTTCGGTCAAGATTCGACGAAGGGCCGACGGATCCAAGGGATCGAGGTGGGTCAACACAGGGAAGCGCCCAATGAGTTCGGGGATCAATCCAAAGCTGCGCAAGTCCGAAGGGGCAATGGCGGAAAGGAGCATTTCAGGGCGGTCTTCCGCACCGGTATTGAATCCGATGCTCGATGTTGCAATCCGTCGCTCAATGTGCTGTTCAATTCCGTTAAAAGCGCCACCACACACAAAGAGGATGTTCCGTGTGTCCAGAGAAATCATCTTTTGCTCAGGGTGCTTACGGCCTCCTTGGGGTGGAACATTGACTTCGGCCCCCTCCAAAAGCTTCAGCAAGGCTTGTTGCACCCCTTCGCCACTCACATCCCGGGTGATCGAAGGGTTGTCGCTTTTGCGGGCAATTTTGTCGATCTCATCAATGAAGACAATACCGCGCTGCGCCTTAGAAACGTCGTAATCGGCCGATTGCAGAAGGCGAGAAAGAACGCTTTCCACGTCTTCACCCACGTATCCCGCTTCGGTCAAAATGGTGGCGTCCGCGATGCAGAACGGCACCTTCAAAAGGCGGGCGATGCTCCGCGCCAACAGCGTTTTTCCCGTGCCCGTTTCACCCACCAAAACGATGTTGGATTTTTCAATCTCAACATCACCTTCTCCAGCGGGGTTGGCGAGGCGCTTATAGTGGTTGTAAACGGCCACACTCAAGGTGCGTTTGGCGAGTTCCTGACCGATCACATACTCGTCAAGAAAGCGCTTGATGTCAGCGGGGCGTTCCAGCTGAACTCCAAGGTCGAAACCATTGTCGTCACTGGTGTTGCGTTCCTCTTTGACAATCGCTTCAGCCTGTTCAATGCAATGGTCACAAATGTGGCCTGTCACCCCCGCAATGAGGATGTCCACTTCCGATTTCTTGCGCCCGCAGAACGAGCAATTGATTTCGCGATCCGCCATGCTGGAATCAGTCCTGCTTGCGTTCGAGCACTTCGTCAATCATGCCGTAAGCCTTGGCTTCTTCGGCAATCATCCAATAGTCCCGGTCGCTGTCATCGTAGACCTTCTTGTAGTCCTGACCGCTGTGGTGTGCGATGATTTTGTAGAGCTCCTCCTTGAGCTTCATGATCTCACGTGCGGTGATTTCAATGTCGCTGGCTTGACCGCGCGCTCCACCAAGGGGTTGGTGGATCATGGTGCGGCTGTGCTTGAGACCGGTGCGTTTTCCTGCAGCGCCTGCGCACAGCAAGACAGCCCCCATAGAAGCGGCCATTCCTGTACAAATGGTGGCGACATCCGGGCGGATGTACTGCATGGTGTCATAGATGCCGAGGCCAGCATAGACACTTCCTCCTGGAGAGTTGATGTAGATCTGAATGTCTTTCGTCGGGTCCGTGGACTCGAGAAACAGCATTTGTGCTTGGATGATGTTGGCGATGTAGTCATCCACCCCTGTTCCGAGGAAGATGATGCGGTCGGCCATCAGCCTGGAAAAGACATCGACTTCGCGGAAAGGCATCTGCCGCTCCTCGATGACGGTGCGTGTCATGTTGTCCGGCCCGTGAACTGAGGAAATGTAGTCCTCTACGTGGTGGCTGGTGAAGCCGCGGTCCTTGACGGCGTACTTCAGGAATTCCTTGCGAGTGGTCATCATAAGGGTTGAAAGTTAGGCCCGCTCATTCACAGAGCGGCGAAGAATTTTTAGAGGGAACGAACGATTTCCATCCACCCTTCGTGGGAAATCTCTTTTTCCTTGATTTTGGCCAATTCGCGAAGCTTGTCAATGGCTTTGCGCTCATAAATGGTCTCTGCGACTCGGCGCACTTCTTTTTGGTCGGTCAGCATTTGGGTGACCATGGGGTCGAGCTGCTCCGCATTCAATGGAATCCCGTATTGCGAATACTGGGCTTTGATGGCATTGCCGGCCTCTTCCTTGATTTCCTCACCCTCCACTTCAATGCTGTGCTCGTCGATGATGTGGTTCTGGATGATTTGCCACTTGATGCCCTTGGCGTATTCCGAGAACTCAGCTTCGATTTCCTCTGCGGTGATCGGCTTTTCGTTCGCCACGCGAATCCAACGCTTCAGAAAGTCTTCTGGCAGGGGTGGGTCAAGCTTGTCTACGACTTCTTCCACAAATTTCCGGCGGAAAACACGGTCGCCATCTCGTTCAAAAATGCGCTGAAGGTCTTCTTTCACTTTGGCGCGAAAGCCCTCTTCATCGGTCACCACATCTTCACCGAAAAGCTTGTCATAAAGCTCTTCACCCAGCTCAGCTGGCTCGATGTGTCGGACCTCCTTGATGGTGAAACGCAACGGACTTTTGAAGTCTTCTGCCGCCTTGGCTTCGATGCCCAGCATGCGCGCCAAATCATCGGCGTCGCGGCTGACGCTTCCGGGCTTGACGACCACTTCGGCGCCTTGACTTAACCCCATCAGGGCCTTGTTGGTCTTCTTGTCCTTGACGGACTCCAAACTGATGGTGCCCTCATTCATGACACCTCCAGGTTTCACCTCTTTTCCGTCGGGTTCGAGCTCTACAAACTCTCCCACCATGAGGCAGTTTTCCTCGACTTCGGTGCGGTCAGACATCTTGCCGTATCGGCGACGCAAGTCTTCAATTTGGTCGTTGATGAGGTCGCCGTCGATGCGCACTTTGTGGTGGACGAACTTGGTGAACCATCCGAATTTGATGTCCACTTTGGGGCTCAATCCGATGTCGTAGCGAAAGGTGAAAACATCGGGCTTCTCCCAATTCCCTTCGGAATCGCCCTCCTCTGCGGGAATGGGTTGTCCCAACAACCGAAGCTTTTGCTCTCGGATGTATCCGTCCATTTTTGCGCCAAGAAGCTTGTTGAGTTCATCGGCCAGCACGGCTTTTCCGTACTGCTTGCGAACGAGTTGGATGGGCACTTTTCCAGGGCGAAACCCTGGCATTTTCACCTGCTTTCTGTAGTCCTCAAGGATGCCGTCCACCTTGTCCTTGTAGTCCTCTGGGCTGACCGTGACGGTCAAAACGCCGTTTAGGGCGTCCGTGGTTTCCTGGGTGATTTCCATGTCGTTGTGTCGTACTCAAAACTTTGTGCGGGCGGAGGGACTCGAACCCACACACCTTGCGGCACCAGATCCTAAATCTGGCGTGTCTACCAATTTCACCACGCCCGCCGGGGAGCGCGAAGATACACCTCAGCTTGACGGCGACGAAGCGCAAGGCATCATGCGCAAATGAACGGTCAAACGGAGACGCACTTGGTTCAGTTTCGCGCCGTGCCTTCCCTGCTTACCGCATGCACAAATCAGCCCTTCTCGGGCAAAGAGGCCGGCCTCCCCAGCAACCGATGCAGGGTGAGGTCGGCTTCCGTGTCTTGGGCAATTTGGCTCTGGCTATTTTCAGGATCACTCTGGGGTTTGGAGGCCCAGTCCCCAACCGAAATTGTGATGTGGTGCGGTGAAATGCGCGCCGCGGTTCCAGGGGTTGTGGCACATCGAGTCCATTGCAGTTTTGGGAGAGCAGGTCGCGTCCAAAAGCCAGTGGATGGTTTCCGCGAGTGCTTCTTCAGGGGGACATGGCCAGGGGAGTGTGGCCTGGCTCAAGCGTGTTGGGGACGATCGTCGGATCCAAATGGGGTTGGAATGGACCCGCGGGGGAGTGGGGGAGTTGCAATGCGGAGTGGCTTGGTCTGATTTTTTGGCCGTCGGCATGTCTTTGCCCTTATTCCAACCGCCGTCTTCGCCGCTTCGCACAAAGTGGAAGTGCACCCGAACCACTTTCCTCGGACGCCGCGCGGTGGGGCGGATTGATTTGGATTGGACCCCTGGAACGCGGCCCGCTATGCGGTTGTCGGCCGGACGCGATGGTTGGCGCTGCGGCGCAGGCTCTGATGGGCTTTGGTTGGGGGCGGCATGGCAGCGGTCACCCACGGGTCGTCTTTGGACGTGGACGGCAGGGTGGATGCGCAGTGGAATTCCATGGGTGGGAATCGCTTGGGGACAATCCGCCATGTTTTCTCAGATGAGCGCAGTCTTCCGTCCCTCTCAAATTTCAATCGTCCCATGAGGCAAGCGTGTTGGTTTGTGGCACTTTGTTGGTGTTGCGGTACGGCAACAGCCCAATGGTCGTCCACCGAGCCAGAGTGGCCCCTTTGGCTGTCAGATGCCCGTGAGTGGGAATGTTTGACACTGGACGAGGCGGCGCTGCTTCAGGATTTAACGGTCAGTGGAGCCATCACGCAGCAAGCCTTGGCTGGATTGTTGGGCAAGTCGAGGGTTCAAGCGGCATGGCCATGTTTGTCGCGCCTTTCCAGTTTTCGGGCCAGGTTGGCCATGGGGTTGAAGTCAGCGCCTCCGCGAGACAAAACCCAGCTGTCCGGTCGGACGGGAATGTTGTTGCCTCCAGGTGATTCACCAGCGGCACATTGGCGCATTTCGATGCGACACTGGGGGAAAGGGGCTGCCGGGTTGAGGTTGAGGCTCGATCGCACCCCGGAAGGAAGTCTTGAGCACTGTGCGAGCGGTTTTCAACCGTCTCGGCGGGGGACTTGGACTTTCGGCGCATTGGCTCCAAAGCTTGGACAGGGGTTGGTTCATTGGAGCCAAAGTGCATTTGATGACTTGGGCGGTATGGAAGGGAGCCACAGGGTTCCCTTGGGTGTTGTTTATGCCACCGCTCGCACACGGGGTCTCATCGATGGGATAGGCTGGCAAAGAAGAAGCGGGCACCTTTCGGCGCATCCTTGGTCTTTGAATTGGCTGGTTTTGGGCCGGGTTTGGATGGGACATGGGTGGAGCTTGTCTTGCGGCGGCGGTGGGCTTGTGCATTGGTCACTGCGCCTCACGGAGGTGGCCGGTCAGCGATGGAGAGGCTTGGGGGGTGTCCATGGAAAAGGCCAGCACAAAGGCTGGAGTTGGAGGTGGGCATTGGCCTTTTTCAAGTCTGGCGGGGTGGGACGATTGAGTGTGCTCAAGTCTTGGACAGAACAATTAGAAGGGCATGTGATGGCCGTTCGCCAGCACCCTCAACACCCGGCTTGGGCCACAGGGGAAAGGAGGGCCACCGAGCCAGACGAGGGGTCTGCAATCGGCTGGCGCATTGAGGCGGGATTGGCATGGGACGACAAATCGACGGGGTGGATGCGGTGGCGTTTGAGAAAAGGGATGTCTCCACTCGAGACACCGCAACAGCGATTTTCGATTCGATGGGCCCTCAAAGGGCACCGGCTCACAGCGCTGTTGGACATGGAGGACCATGCAGAGGACGGGACTTCTGGCCATTTGGTCGCTGCGGTACAGAAAAGAGTGGCCGTCCGAAGCGTGGGAAGGCGCCCGTTGGCGCATCCACATGGGTGCCGCCGGAGCCGGAGATGTGTCGGGTGCCGTTGTGGGCTTTCAAGTGCGCTGGGAGCAGCCCAATGGGTGGGTGTGTTCAGCAGGCGCGGGTCAGTCTTGGGGCCACCCTGATGCGCCTGTGCGTTATGTCCCCTCGTGGGATGGTCGGCCAGCCCAACCTTTCAGGCAGCGGAGTGGCTTGGCGTTCCTCCGGGTTCAGTCTCCGAAATGGCCTGTGGAGGTGGCGTTGTCGCTTTGGGATGTCCTCCCGCTCAAAAGCCCCCTTCGGCGAAGGTCCTTCGCCCTTCAAGGGTTCGACGTTGAATTCCGCTTGAGCCAAGTGCCCAGACGGGGGCTGTAGCGGCGCTATATTGCCACTGCAGTCATTTCACGCGTCAGGGGAATGGCTTTTGCGCCCAATGAACACCCACCATGGCAACCACTTCCGACATCAAGAACGGCCTCTGTATCCGTCACCAAAGCGCTCTCTACCAAATCCAGGAGTTCCTGCACAAGAAGACCGCGCGGGGTGCGGGAAATGTCTGGACCAAGCTGAAGAACCTGGAGAACGGGAAGATCATCGAGCACTCCTTCAACACGGGGTCCAAGATCGACGTGGTTCGGGTTGAGACCCGCGAATACACCTACCTCTACGAGGATGACTTGGGCTACAACTTCATGAATTCGGAGACCTTTGAGCAGATCCCGTTGGAAAAGCACCTCATTGAAAACCCGCACTTTTTGCAGGATGAAATGCGCTGTTTGATTGTCTTCCACGCAGAGGAGGAGCGCCCTTTGAGTGCCAGCTTGCCGAGCCACATCGAGGCGGAAATCACCTACACCGAGCCCGGTGTGAAAGGCGATACCGCGACCAACACTTTGAAGCCTGCCACCATCGACACTGGGGCGGAGGTTCGTGTTCCGCTCTTCATCAACATTGGCGACCGCGTCAAGGTCGACACCCGGACCGGAGAATACTCCGAGCGGGTCAAGAAGTAAAAATCAGATGTCGGCCGAACTCCGAAATCGGAAGCGGCTGGAACGCTTGCGCCAGCAAGCGGATGCTTTGCTTGCCCTGACTCAGGCCATCAACCGGAACGTCGAGGACGCCGAATTGTTCGGCAGCTATCGCGAGGTGTTGGAGTCCATGGGGGTGGGCAAGTTGGCTCTGTTTTGCTTGGGCGAGAACGTGAATGCGGGCTGGGACTGCATGGTGTCTTGGGGCTACCCCAAAGCGCTGCCCAGGTTGTCCGATGCCGAATCGGCTTTGAGCGGAAAGAGCCACGCCATTGTGGCCGATGACACGGAGGTTGAATTTGATTTGGCCATCCCCGTTGAGCACGACGCGGAGGTCATCGCTTATGTGATCATGGGGGACCGTGAAGAGGGCCGAGGCATGAGTCCTTCTGTGCGGTACGTCCGGTTCATCACCACGCTGACCAACGTCTTGGTGGTGGCTTTGAGGAACAGGGCCATGGCCGCTGAGCGCATTCGCACTGCGGGATTGGAACGCGAGTTGGCCTTGGCTGGCGAGATGCAGACCATGCTCCTGCCGCGTGTGCTTCCAGACGATGACCACCGAAGTTTTGCGGCCCGGTACAGGCCCCATTACCATGTGGGCGGAGACTACTATGATGCCGTCAAAATGCCGGATGGCCGGATGGCCATCGCCATCGCCGATGTGAGCGGAAAAGGAATGCCTGCTGCATTTTTGATGTCCAATTTCCAAGCCCACCTCCACGCCATGCTCGACCGAGATGATGTGGACCTGGAGACGATGGTGAGGCAGTTGAATGACCGCGTTTTCAGCAGTGCCGGTGAGGCGAGCGGTTCATCACCTTCTTTTTTGCCCTCCACAACCCCAGCTCGGGAACCCTGGAGTATGTCAATTGTGGCCACAACCCTCCTTTGTTTATCCCGGCCAAAGGCCCGGGGTTGTTTTTGGGCGAAGGTTGCCCTGGACTGGGCATGCTGGACTTTTTGCCCTTGGTGGGCGTGGGGTCATTGCACGTTCAAAAGGGAGCCACCTTGGTTTGTTTTACCGACGGTCTTGTGGAACAGGAGAACAGCCAATCAGAAGCTTATGGTGAGCACCGTTTACAGAAGCTGGTGGAATCTGAGAGGGAATCAGGGGCAGAGGCGCTGAACGCGTCGATCATCATCGATTGGGAGCAGCACCGAGGTGTTGCTGATCCTGCTGATGATACTGCTCTTTTGACCACCCGGTTCGGTTGAACCCAATGTCGTTGATCACCATGATGGCCAAGAATCCCCAGAAGGGTGCGCTTGCCTTGTCAGTGTCGAGGTAGTTGTTGAGCACCCCGTGGATGAAATAGGTGAGCAGTCCCAAGTAAATGGACAGCGACCACAGGCCTTCCCACCTTCCCACCGACCTCATGGTCCTGAAGGTTCGAAAGCCCAGGGTGGATGAGAGCCAAAGCAAGGCGAGCACAATCATTGACCCTGGCAAGCCTTGCTCTGCCAATGGACCCAGGTATTCGCTGTGGGCATTGCCACGGTCGGCATTGTTTGTGGATATGATGGTGCGGTGCTCTGCCCTTTGAAACGGAGCGTAGGCGAACTGATAGGTGCCGGGCCCCCAGCCGACCCATGGCCGTTCCTGCCAAAGTGCCAGGGCACAGCTCCACCGGTTGATGCGCTCCAAATTGGAAGCGTCACTCGATACGTTGGAGATGGACTCTACATGTTCGGTGAGGTCATCTGAAGAATCTTGATCGTTTCGTTCCAACGTCACCACCAATTGATCCCAAGCAAAAAACAGCACCAAAACACCCATCCCACCTGCTGCCACGAGCGTTCGCAAACGGACCCCGAGCATCATCAGGGCTCCAATTCCAGCCGCCGCCGCGACAGAAACCCATGCGGCGCGAGTAAAAGACAGCACCAGGCCCAAAGTCAGGATGGTGAAGGCTGTGGTCATGCCCAACTT